>JBBRXM010000057.1:0-31921 GCA_038248405.1 Burkholderiales bacterium | reverse complement strand
GGTAGGCGCCGCCGGTGGACGGCTTGCCGCCCAGCGCCGGCTTCATCGTGACCTCGCCCAGCCGGTCGGGCCACCAGAAGGTCCATACGTTGGCGCGGTGGCCGCGCTGGGCCGCGCGCTTGTCGCCGCTGACGGTGATGCTGTCCTTGCCCGCATCGTAGTGCACGCACACGGTGGTGGCGCCGGCATGCGACGCGCACACGATCGCCATGGCTGCGATGGCTTTCTTCATTTGGTCCTCAATAGCCGTATGCCGTAGATGTCGAAGCGGTTCGACGCGCCATCGACGCCGCCCGCCGCGCTGAAGGTGCTGTTACTTTGCAGGTAGCTCATGTTGTAGAAGTCTTCCAGTTCGACGCTGTAGGTACCAGGCGCCAGGCGCACCGTCAGCGGCGTCGAATACACCGGAACCGCACCGGCCTTGTCGATGCGCGCATGGGGCAGCTGCACCACCTTGCGCGCGACGACGCGTCCGGCCCAGTCTTTCACCAGCATCGACTTGACGCCGCCGCTGATGCCCTGGCTGACCTGGTTGGCGCCGTTGTGGTACCGCACCTGCAGCTGATACAGCCCCGCCGCCGGTATGTCGATACCGTCGACGGCAAAGGTGTCGGCCGGCCGGCCCCAGTCCTTCAGGTAGGGCATAGCGGCGATGTTCGAACGCACGCGTGCATCGGCGGCCGGGATATCGATGGCCGTCCCGGTGCACAGCGGCGGGCTGTGGTGGCTGCGGTTGCCCGAGGTGGAAAACAGCGCTTCCGCCGCGTAGCAGGCACCGTCTTCCGCCACGCCCGCGGCCAGCTGGCCGTCTCGGTAAAACTTGTATATGGCATCGGCGCCGGCAAGGGCGGTCATGTGCGGTTCGGGCGGCGCGAACACCGCGCTCGACTCCGTGTACGGATCGGCAGTGACGCGGCGGATGCCCTGCTGCCCGGGCGCCAGCGCGCCGAGGCGGATCGCGATGGCGCTGGCGGCCGGCAGGTCGCGCCACGCAATGTGGCGGGGCGCCCGGGCGCCATTGACGGTGATGCTGTCGACCAGGTAAAAGCCATCGCTGGCGCTTGCAGGCGGCAGCTGGATCGTTACCGAAATCGTCTTGCCGCGCAGGCGCAGGCCGTTGAGCGCGATCGACGCCGACTGGCCGAAACGCTCGCGCCGCAGCCGCGCGGTGATGAACGGCGCGATGTCGATGCCGTCGGCGGCGGGCGCGATGCCGAACACATTCCCGATCACCATGCCCAGGTAGGCGCCCACGGACCACAGCTGGCGCTTCGAGTTGATGACCGGGCCGCTCAGCGACGGCTGCTTCTCGTCGAGCAGCAGCGGCTGGCCGGACAGCCATTCCATGTTCTCCATGTTCGACAGGTTCAGCGCGGCGCCGCGCATCAGCGTGTCGTACGCGGCATCTGCCACGCTGACGTTGCCCACCGTTGCCGCCGCCTTCAGGCCATAGGCGGTGACGAAGGGCCAGATCGCGCGGTTGTGATACACCGGCACGCCCGGCTGCTGCGGATAGATCACCGGCGCGCCCATCGGCCCGTGCGGATAGTGCGCCAGGATGCTGCGGGCGCGTTCTCCGCTGGTGATGCCGGTGATGATCGCCAGCGCCTGGCCGAGCCAGTCGAACTTGTGCAGGGGAGCGCCGTCGAAGTGGGACGCGGTCAGGCTGCTGTACATGCCTTCATCGGGCAGCCACAGGCGCTGGTTGATGGCGCGCTTCAGGGCCAGCGCCCAGGCGCTGTATTGATCGGCGCGCGAGCGCTGGCCGTGCTCGGCCGCCAGCGCCGCGGCAAGCGTCAGCGCCTTGTAGTGGCCGACGTTGGTCGACAGCGCTTTCGAGCTGGCTAGCGACGCGATGTCGGCCGGGATCCAGGACGCGTAACTCTGCTCGCGCCAGTCGAGGAAGGACTGCTCGCCTGTGTACAGGCCGTCGGCCGGGTCGAATGCGGCCAGCCGGTCGTTTTCGATCGTGTTGACGAGGGCGGCGAGCGCGCGCGCCGCGAACGCCGTGCGCTCGGCGGCGGGCAGCATCCTGAGCACCTGTTCGGCGCCGAACGCCCACGTGACGCGGTCGGTGCTGACCGGCCAGCTGCCGCCGCTGCCGGTATCCTGGACGATCTGCAGGCCGTCGGCGCTGCCGGCCGCCTGCGCCGGTTTGACGATGCTGGCGCGATAGCCGGACAGCTTGAAGTCCAGCGAGTGCATCGCCCGCATCGGATCGAGCATGGCCAGGCCCAGGTCGGCCGCGTAGGACAGGTCGCGCGTCCACACGTAGTGCCATTTTTCGCCCGTCTCGAAGCACTCGCAGGCGATCGCGGCGCCGCCGTTGTAGTTGCCGTCCCTGATTTCGACCACCGAGTCGAGCTTCATTTCGGCGAGCGCCAGCGCGAACAGCGCGTCGAAGGCGAGGTCGCCGCTGCGCACCGTCGGCAAGCCGGCGGTCTCGCGGTAGCGCACGAAGTGCGGACCCGGATCGCGCAGCTGCATGGTGCTCGAGTGCGTGTACGCGCGCAGCGCCGCCGCGGGATCCCGCACCGAAAAGCGCGCCGTTTCCTGCCCGCCGTCGAAGGTGGGCCAGGCTAACGATACGGCTGGCGCGTCGTGCTCGTGCGGGTCGATGGCCGCTACCGCCGCCGCGGCCAGGCGTACCACCCGCAGCACCGGCGCGGCCGGGGTGGAGACATCGATGCTGAAGCGGTAGGTGCCGGCCTGCCTGACGAACAGGTAGTCTTCGGGCCCGCCGCTGGCCATCCTGTAGTCGGTATCGGTGGCGACGGTCACGCTGGCGGCGCGATCGAGAACCCATTGCGTCGACCAGTCACCGTAGCCGACCTTGAAGGCCTGGTTGCCGGGGCCGATCAAGATGTCGGTTTCGTAGATGCCCTTGCCCTTGTAGGCGAGGAGGTTGTCGGTGCCCCAGCCATTGAAGGCTCCGCGCACGTACAGGTCTTTCCGCAGCGGGCCGGCGCCGATCGCGGCGCCGCACAGCAGCATGGCGCCCACGAAGAAGGCGGCGTTCTTCATCAGTGGTACTCGCCGCGTTCGATGATGCCCTTGAGGACATCCTTTGACCGCAGCATCGGGAAGCGCGCGGGATCGTACTGCGCCGGCTGGCGAAAACCGAGCTTGCCGATCACGCCGGCAAACGATGGCTGCACCGGGCGCACCGCCAGCGCGCGGCCGTTCAGCGTGGGCGCGTGCACGCCGGTCGCCAGCGTGGCGCGCTTGCCGGGAGCGAGCGTGAAGGCGACCTCCGAGCGGCTCTTGTCGCGGTTCAGCAAGCTGAAGCGCACGGTGCGCGGCTGCGTGCCATGGAGGCGGAAGGTCCAGCGCGCCTGCTTGTAGTCGACTTCCACCGACTCGCCGCTGCCGAACGGCAGCATGGTGTAGAACGATGTCCATGCGGATGGGATGGCGGGGGTGAACGCCAGCGTGTTGGCCGGCAGGTCGGGCCTGAAGCCGACGTAATCCTGGAAGCCGTTGCGCGCATATTCGGCCACGCTCCACGACTGGGCATACGTCCCCGATGGCGTCAGTTCGCCGTTAGGGCCGGGCAGCGCGTCGAGCAGTTCGCTCATGGCGCCCAGCGTGCCCAGGCCGAGGATCTGGCGCCCGAGGTTCTGCGTCAAGGGCCACGCCAGGTCCTGGTAGCCGAATTTGTTCAGCGCCGTGACGGTGAAACCGGCGTTCCAGCCCCAGATCGTGCCCTGGTGGTAGGCCGCGTCCTTGTGGTGGAAGGCGTCGTTCTGGTGACGCGGATGAAAGTAGGGCTCGTCCTGGCCGAGCGAGGCAATGCCGTAAGGGTAGAGCAGCTGCGACACGGCGTTGCGGGTGACCTTCGCCTGCACCGCCAGCGGGACGAACGGGCCGGTCGGGATCGACACCAGCATCAGCTGGTTGGGCCGCCCGCTGGTGTCGCGGCTGCCGTCCTCGCGCAGCCGGTCCGCCATCACGCTGCCGTCCCAGAAGGCGGACAGGAAGCTGCGCTGCGTCCTGGCCGCGCGCGCGCTCCAGTCGCTGGCGCTGGCGTCGTCGCCCGCCGCGCGCGCCAGGCTTGCGCCGGCCTGCAGCGCCGTGTACCAGAGCGCCTGGATCTCGACCGCGCGTGGGCCGCGCGGCGACCACGGCGCCTTGTTGTCGATGCGCGCATCCATCCAGGTGTCGGCGCTGTCGTGCGTCAGCAGGCCGTCGCGATCGGTGTAGTTGGCGATCGCGCCTTCGAGGTAGGGCCGCGCCACCTTCAGCATCTGCGCCGCGAACGCCTGGTCGCCGGTATAGCGGATGTATTCGAGCGCCTCGCGCAGCATCCACGGCGTGCCGTCGACGGTGTTGTAGATGGTGTCGGCGCTGGCCGAGACCCGGTTCGGGATGCGGCCGTACTCCTTGTCGCGCGGTTCGCGCAGGTTCTGGTAGCGGGCGAAGTTGGCCAGCACCGCGCGCGCCTGGTCGAACTGGCCCGTCACGAGGAGGGTGCCGGGCAGGGCGATGAAGGTGTCGCGGCCCCAGTTGTCGCGAAACCACGGCAGGCCGGCCCAGATGCCGGTGCCGAATTCCTCGACGACGAACATGCCAGCCGACGCCTTCGCCCAGTTCAGCGCCTTGTTATAGTCGGCGTCGCTGGTGGCGAGGTAGCTGCGGGTCAGGTCGGCGTGGCGGGCGATCTTTTCGGCGCGGATCGGGTCAGCCGCGGCCAGTTGGCGAGCGCGATGCGCCGCTTCTGCGGCCGTTGCGCCAAAGCCTGCCACCACCGTGAACGACTTCGCTGCATGCACGCTGCGCAGCACCAGCTTGTCGTCGCAGCTGAACGGCTGGTCGGCGGCGAATGCCGCGAACAGGGTGGAGCCAGCGGCCGGCGCGACGATGACGACGTCGCCTTCACGGCGCACCGCGCCTGGATTATTCAGCAGCGGGACGACGTCGATGACGGCCGCGCGCGAGCTGGTGACCGTGATCGCCAGCGCGTTCTTTTTGGAGAGCAGCGCCATCTCCTCGGTGGCGCCGCCCGGATAGCGCGCCCGGTGGCCATAGGGCAGCACCTGTTCGCTCGAACGCGCGCGGTCGTTGGCGGCGCCGTCGATGGCGCTGGTGTAGCCGATGAACAGCGTGCCGTCGCGCCGCACGTAGCCTTCGCCCTTGCCGGCGCCCTGGGTGGTGCCGGCGAAATAGCCGGCCAGGTTGTCGCCGGTGACAAACTTCGACTGCTGTCCCGGCGCGACGGTGATCGCCATCGCATCGAAAAAGGCGTCGACGCCCGGCACCTGGCCGGCGGCCGCCGGCAGGGCGAGCGCAAGGGCGGCGGCGATCAAGGTGCGTTTCACGGGTCAGAGCTCCAGGATGACGACCGAGCGTGCCGGCAGCGTGAGGGTGGTCGCGAGGTCGAAGGTCTTGCCGGTGAGGGCGTCGACGCCGGACCTGGCGCCTTTCAGGATCTCCTGGAAGCGCGCCGTCGGCAGGCTGGCGGCCGTGGCGTTCTTGTTGAACGCGACCATGACGCGCTTCTTGTCGTCGTAGCGGAAGTAGACCCAGGTGTCGTTCTCCGGGCCGAACTGCATCATCTTCCCATGATGGATCACGCTCTGCGCCTTTCGCCAGTTGACCAGCTTGCTCACGAAGGCCTGGGCGTCGCGCTGCTGCCGCGTGAGGCCGGCGCCGGTAAACGCGTTGGCCGTGTCGCCGGCCCAGCCGCCGGGGAAGTCGTGGCGGTAGCTGGCATCGTCGCGGCCCTTGAAGGTGCTGGTCATCAGCACCTCGGTGCCGTAATAGAACTGCGGGATGCGCGGCATCGTCATGGTGAAGGCCAGCGCCATCTTGTAGAGGTCGATGTCGTCGCCGACCACGCTGAACATGCGCGGCACGTCGTGGTTACCTTCGAACAGGACCAGGTTCGACGCATCCGGATAGAGGTGGTCTTGCGACAGCAGCTCGTAGACGTCCTTGAAGCCGTCCTTGTCTTCGGTGCGCGCCAGGCCCGAGCGCATCACATACATCATCGGGAAGTCCATCATGCTTGGCAGCGAACCGATGAAGCCGTCGGCGCTGACTTTGCCGCGCTGCCAGTGCGCCACCACCGCCGGCGCCTTGTGCCACTCTTCGCCGACCATGTTCAGGCGCGGGTATTCGGCCAGCACGCGCCGCGAATACTCGGTCAGGAAGCTGGCGTCCGAATAGCCGTAGGTGTCGATCCGCAGGCCGGACAGGCGCGCGTATTCGATCCACCAGATGCTGTTCTGGATGAGGGAAGTGGCCACCATCGGATTGTTCTGGTTCAGGTCCGGCATCTCGTCGGTGAACCAGCCGTGCGTGAAATTGAGCTTGTCGGCCTGCGAGCCGTAGGGATCCATGGTGGACATCCGGTGGTGCACGGTCGGCACGAATTTTCCGCCATGGTTGGTCCAGTCGGGCATCGGCATATCCTTCATCCACCAGTGCTTGCTGCCGATGTGCGACAGGACGACGTCGTGAATGAGGCCGATGCCGTGCTTGCGCGCCTCGGACGAAAGCCGCGCGTAGTCTTCGTTGCTGCCGTAGCGGGGATCGATCTTGTAATGATCGGTGGCCGCATAGCCGTGATACGAGTACGTCGGCATGTCGTTTTCGAGCAGCGGCGTGGGCCACAGCTGGGTGAAGCCCATGGCGGCGATGTAGCCGAGGTGGCCGATGATGCCCTCGATGTCGCCGCCATGGCGGCCGGCGCCGCCGGCGCGATCGAGCTTGTCGGCCATCGCCGCCACGCTGTCGTTACTGGTGCTGCCGTTGGCGAAGCGGTCGGGCATCACCTGGTAGATGGCGTCGCTGCCGTCGAAGCTCTTGCGCTGCGCCGAGCCGGGTTCGCGCGCCAGCAGGGGATAGCTGTAGCCGAGCTGCCGGCCGCCGCCGGCGAAGCGCAGCGCGATGCTGCCCGGCTTGGCCTGTTCGCCGATGACGAGATCGATGAACAGGTAGTTGCGGTTGGCCACCCGCGTGACGCCGGCGATGCGCACGCCCGGATACTCCAGCGCCGGCTCGAGGTCGGCGATGCGCTCGCCATGCACCATCAGCTGCAGCCGCTGGTCGTGCATGCCGGCCCACCAGGACGGCGGCTCCATGTGATCGATGCGGTAATCGGTGGCGTGGGCGGCCCCGCCCATCAGGCAGGCGGCACTGGAAAGAAGGATGGCGAGGATCTTGGTCATTGGGCGGCGGTTGTCGTGTTGGTGAGGAAGGGTATCCAGAGCATCAGAATACTGCTTCTTGCACAACTTTTTAGCAATTAATCTAGTAAATGTAGTCATGTTACAGGTCTAACTGCACGTCGCTGTAGCTGAAATACAACGTCTTTCTGTGGCTTTCGCCCGGCGCGTCCGCAAAAACGCCATATTGAGTAGTAGAGCGCAACTCTCGTTGACATCGCTTCTAGTTTTAATACAAAATTGCTACCAGACGCCTGAGAGCGTTTGGCTTTGGATCCCGGCATATGCGGCTTGGCTGTTTGCGGGAATAACATGTTTAGAATGAAACGAGGGGACACATGAAGATTTTCGCAAGCAAGCGCGTCCTGCGCAGCGCACCTACCAGTCTGGCATTCCGGCTGAGCCCGGTCGCCGCGGGTTGCGCGGTATTGTTGTCGGCCATGGCAACGTCGGCCGGCGCCCAGCAGGCCGCGCCTGCCGCCCCTGCCGCCGGCGAGCCTGAGATCCAGACCGTCACCGTGAGCGGTATCCGCCGCGGTATCGAGACCGCGATCGCCGTCAAGCGCGACGCCGCCGGCATCGTCGAAGCCATCTCCTCCGAAGACCTCGGCAAACTGCCTGACGTCAGCATCGCCGAATCGCTGGCCCGCCTGCCGGGCCTGTCGGCGCAGCGCGTCAACGGCCAGGCCCAGTCGATCAGCATCCGCGGCACCTCCGGCGACCTGTCGACGGCGCTCCTGAACGGCCGCGAGCAGGTCAGCACCAGCTCCGACCGCACCGTCGAGTACGACCAGTATCCGTCCGAGCTGATCAGCGCCGCCACCGTCTACAAGACGGCCGACGCCGGCGTCGTCGGCCAGGGCCTGTCCGGCACCGTCGACCTGCAGACCATCAAGCCGTTGTCGCTGCGCGAGCGCGCGTTCAGCATCAATGTGCGCGGCGAGCGCAATTCGCTCGGCAAGATCAGCGCCGGCTCGCCCGACAAGGGCAGCCGCATCAGCATGTCCTACGTCGACCAGCTGGCCGACCGCACGATCGGTATCGCGCTCGGTTACGCGCGCCAGGACAAGCCGAACGCGTCGAACGCGTTCGAGACCTGGGACTGGGTCGACGGCTCGGTGCCGGGCGGCCCGACCGTCAAGGTCCCGAAGGGAATCAAGTCGCTCGCCGTCACCGGCAACCAGGTGCGCGACGGCCTGATGGGCGTGATCGAGTGGCATCCCAGCCGCGAGTTCACCTCCACCATCGACGCCTACCACTCGCGCTTCACGCAGGAAGAGACCCGCCGCGGCATGGAGATCCAGCTGGCCGACAGCGGCAGCACGGTTTTCAGCAACGCGACCATCGCCAACGGCGCCATGATCGCCGGCACCGCCAGCAACCTGCGCCCGATCGTGCGCAACAACGAGCAGGCCCGCAACGACAAGCTGTCGGCGATCGGCTGGAACAATAAATTCATCAGCGGCGACTGGACCGCCGTCGCCGACCTCAGCCATTCGAAGGCCGACCACGCCGAGCGTCTCATCGAGATCAATGCCAGCCTGCCGAACGTGCAGTCGCTGGCCTTCAACTACGCCAGCGGCGGCGTGCCTGCGCTGAGCCTGACCGGCAATTACGCCGATCCTGCCGCCGTCAAACTGGGCGGCAATTTCGGCGACGGCTACGTCAACGCGCCGCAATTGACCGACAAGCTGACCTCGTTCCGCGTCAGCCTCGAGCGCCGCTTCGACAGCAGCGTGTTCCACAGTGCCGAGATCGGCTTCAATTCGTCGAAGCGTTCGAAGGTCAAGCAGCACCTCGAGACCGGCTTCAGCAAGATTGGCGACGGCAGCTTCTCGTCGTCCGTGCTCAACGGGCCGCAGCAACTGCTGGGCCTGCCTGATACGCTGAGCTGGAGCATTCCGGGCGTGCTGTCCCGGAACTTCGGTCCGTTCACGCCTGCCGTGCTGATCCCTTGGGGCGCCACCAAGAACTGGAGCATCGACGAGAAGGTCAACACCGGCTACCTGAAGATGAACGTCGACACCGAAATGATGTCGATGCCGCTGCGCGGCAATGTCGGCGTACAAGTGGTCCATACCGACCAGAGTTCGACCGCCAACACCTTGCGCCGCTGGCCTTTTGCCGACCTGATCCCATTGACCGACGGCAAATCCTACACCGACGTGCTGCCCAGCCTGAACCTGTCGTGGAGCCTGCCGGACCAGCAAGTCGTACGCTTCGGCATAGGCAAGACGCTGGCACGCGCCAAGCTCAACGAGCTCAACGCGGCGCTGGAAGTGGGGCTGACCCAGGATTCGAAAGGCAAGCCGTTCGGCAACGGCGGCAACGCCCAGCTCGATCCATGGCGCGCCAACGCGGTCGACCTGTCGTACGAGAAGTATTTCGGCACCAAGGCTTATGTCTCGGCCGCCGGTTTCTACAAGAACCTGAAGTCGTACATCTACAAAGTCACCAACCCGGCCGATTTCTCCGAGTACCACCTGGTCGGCGCCGACAGCAACACGGGCACCCTGACCCAGCCGAAAAACGGCCAGGGCGGACGCCTGAACGGCCTCGAGTTCGCGGTGTCGACTCCGCTCGACATGCTGACCCCGGCCCTGGCGGGCTTTGGCGTGACGGCGAACGCATCGTTCACCAGCAGCCAGATCACCATCAAGGACCAGGCCTTCGTCGGCCAGGATATCCCTTTGCCCGGCCTGTCCAAGCGCGTCATCAACCTGACCGCCTACTACGAAGCGAACGGCTACTCGGCCCGCGTCAGCCAGCGCAGCCGCAGCGATTTCGTCGGTGAAATCGGCGGCATCGGCGGCCAGAAGGACCTGACGTTCGTGAAGGCCGACAGCACGGTCGACCTGCAGTTCGGTTACGACTTCGCCAGCGTCAAGGGCTTGTCGGTGCTGTTCCAGGTCAATAACCTGACCGACACCGCCTTCGAGACCTACTCGTCGAAGAAAGACCGTCCGCACGGCTACGCCAAGTACGGCCGCCAGATGCTGCTGGGCCTGAACTACAAGATGTAAGCCCGCTTCGGCGCCGCGCGCGCCTGCGGCCAAGGCCCCGCCATGAAAATGCCGGGGCTTTTTTGTTGTCCGCGCGGGCGCGCATGATATCGAAATAAGTACGTGTCAGGCGTCAAGAGAGTAAACTGTCGCTTTACGCGTTAACCAAGTGAGCAATTCCATGTCCGACACCCCCCTTCCGTTGTTTTCCGATCTGAACCTCTCCGCCGCCGTCCTCAAGGTGATCAAGGAGGTCGGCTACGAAACGCCGTCGCCGATTCAGGCCGCCACCATCCCGCTGCTGCTGGCCAATCGCGACGTACTCGGACAGGCCCAGACCGGTACCGGCAAGACCGCCGCCTTCGCGCTGCCGATCCTGTCGAACCTCGACATCAAGCAGCATTCGCCGCAGGCGCTGGTGCTCGCGCCCACGCGCGAACTGGCGATCCAGGTCGCTGAAGCGTTCCAGACCTACGCTGCGCACATCAAGGACTTCCACGTGTTGCCGATCTACGGCGGCCAGAGCTACGGCCCGCAGCTGTCGGCCTTGCGCCGCGGCGTGCACGTCGTCGTCGGCACGCCGGGACGCGTGATCGACCACCTCGACAAGGGCTCGCTCGACCTGTCGAAACTGAAAACGCTGGTGCTCGACGAAGCCGACGAGATGCTGCGCATGGGCTTCATCGACGACGTCGAACAGATCCTGCAAAAGACCCCGGCCACGCGCCAGACCGCGCTGTTTTCGGCCACCATGCCGTCGGCGATCAAGCGCATCGCCAAGACCTACCTGCGCGACGCCGCCGAAGTGACCGTGGCCGCCAAGACCGGCACGGCCGACAACATCCGCCAGCGTTACTGGATGGTGAGCGGCATGCAGAAGCTCGAGGCGCTCACCCGCATCCTCGAAGCCGAGCCGTTCGACGGCATGATCATCTTCGCGCGCACCAAGCTCGGTACCGAGGAACTGGCCACCAAGCTGCAGGCGCGCGGCTTCGCCGCCACCGCCATCAACGGCGACATGCAGCAGACCCAGCGCGAGCGCACCATCGCCCAGCTCAAGGAAGGCAAGATCGACATCCTGGTCGCCACCGACGTCGCCGCGCGCGGCCTGGACGTCGAGCGCATCAGTCACGTCATCAACTACGATGTGCCGTCTGACCCGGAAAGCTACACCCACCGCATCGGCCGTACCGGCCGTGCCGGCCGCAGCGGCGAAGCGATCCTGTTCATCACCCCGCGCGAGCAGGGCCTGCTGAAAGCGATTGAGCGCGCCACGCGCCAGCCGGTATCGCCACTGACGCTGCCGACGGTGAAGACCATCAACGACGTGCGCATCGCCAAATTCAAGGACCAGATTACCGAGACGCTCGCCGCCGGCGGCATCGACGTGTTCCGCACCCTGATCGAAGAATACGAGCGCGAACTGAACGTGCCGGCCGTGGAAATCGCCGCGGCGCTGGCCAAGCTGGCGCGCGGCGACGTGCCGCTGCTGCTGGAAAAACCGGATCGCGCCGCCAAGGCGGCGCCGGTATGGGAAGAGCGCCCGGCGCGCGCACCGCGCGCCGACGCGCCGATGCGCCCTGAGCGCTTCCAGGACCGCGGCGACGCGCCTGCGCCTGCCTTCAAGCGCGAGCGCACCATGCGTCCTGCCGAAGAGGGCATGGGCACCTTCCGCATCGAAGTGGGCCATTCGCACGGCGTCAAGCCGGGCAATATCGTCGGCGCCATCGCCAACGAGGCGGGCATCGAGTCGAAGTACATCGGCCGCATCGAGATCTACGACGACTACAGCACGCTCGACCTGCCGGCCGACATGCCGCCTGACCTGATCGACCACCTCAAGACGGTGTGGGTGGCGGGGCAGCAGCTCAACATCACGCGCGACGGCGAGCCGCCGGCGGTGAAGAAGGCTGGTGCGTTCGCCGGTCCGAAGAAGGCTGCGGGCGACCGCCGCTTCGCCGAAAAGGCCGGCTACGCCAAGGGGCCGAAGAAGGAACACCGCAAGGGTCCGCCAAAAGCGGAGTAAATAAAAAGGGCGCCGTGAAGGCGCCTTTTTTTTTCAAGCCGTCATTCCCGCGCTGGCGGGAATCCCATGCTGAGCGAGCAGAATTGCTTAGTGCGCGGCGACCGCGACCGGCGCCGAAACTGCCTTCACCTGCGTCTCCCGCATAAAGCACCACAACACCGCGGACATCGCCAGGCAGCTGCAGCGATCGAGGCTGGCACCGCCACACGCTGATAGCGCCAGATGGAGCTGTCCCCCGGATTCTGCGCACCGAGCAAGTGCTTGCCGGCCGCACTCCAGGCAGTGGTGCCGGTGTTTCTCATCGTGATGCTGACGTTGTGGATGCGGCCAGCCACCATCGATGTCGGCACCGATTGCGAGACGAAGGCGGCGTCGTTGGCGGCCTGGGCATGCGTGCCGCAGGCGAACAATAGCCACAGCGCGAAAGTGCGCAACATGCTGCTTAACGAAAAGTTCATCGAGGGGCTTTCAGGGCGAATGCGGGCGCGCAACAGGCGCGACAGGGCGGCAATGGGGCGCATGATCAGTTCGCTCCCGCGGCTTTGACTTCGGCGACTTGATGCCGGTGCAGGTAGATGTACCTGGTCCCCGCCGCCAGCGGCACCGCGGTGCTGCGCACGTACAGGAGCTGGCCTTCCTGGCTGTACACCTGCACCCGGTTGGCGCCGTCCGTGCCGACCACCGTGAAGCGATGCCCGAGGCCGTCGTAGCCGTAGGTGGCCTTGCCGGTGGCGCTCTTCATCCGGTTGCCCTGGTCGAACACGTAACCCTGCGCGCCGCGCTGGGTGATATTGCCCTGGGTGTCGTAGCCGTAGCTGAAGTTGTACGCCGCGGGGCCGCCGGAAGTTCTGGTCAGCCGGTTGGTGGCGGGGTCGAAGGTGTGGACGATGCTGCGCGCCGTCGCGCCGCCGCCGATCGCGCTCGTGGTCAGGTTGTCGAGCGCATCGTAGCCGTACGTGGCGTTGCCCCAGAGGGCGGGCGAGCTGACGCTGGTCAGCCGGTCCAGGTCGTCATAGCCCATGGTGCGGCTGCTCACGCTCGTCGGCATTTTGTCGGCGATACCGGTCACGTTGGCGTTGGCGTCGTAGCTGTACTCGTCGCTGATGACGCCGTTGTCCACCGACTGCCAAGGCAGCCCGCGGCGGTTTTGCGTCATGCTGTGCGTAATGCCATTGCCGTTGGTGAGCGAGGCAATGGCGCCGCTCGGGTGGTAGGTAACCGCCCTCGCGTACGCGCCTGCCTGGCGTGGCTCGCCGAGTGCGTTGGGGTTGTAGCTGATGGTCGCCCCGTCAGGGTACCTCAGCTGCGACAGCGATCCGTTGGGGTCGTACGTTCTGTCGATGTTGTAGGTAGCGCCGCCGTAGGCAAGACTTTCGCGCTCGTTCAAACGACGGTTGTTGTAGATATTTGTCCAGACGGCCCCATTCGACGTAATTGTCGCCGGCAGGCCATCGGCAGTAAACGTTCGGGCAATGCCCGGGCTGCCGTCGCCAAAGGTCGTCGCTTTCAGGCGGTTGAGCGGGTCGTAACCGAAGGTGATTTTGCTGGCCGGCGCGACGCTGGCAGTTTCGCAGGGCGTCGTTGCCGGCAAACGCAGGCCGGCGGCACGCCAGAGCACGTTATTGGCGCCGTCATAGTCCAGAACCGTCGCAGCGGTCTCGGGGTCAACCGTCTTGCAAAGCCGCTGGTACTGGTCGTACACGTAGCTGCGGGTCGCGCTTTTTCCGCCACCACTTCTGGTGATCGACGTTGGCTTTCCAAAGAGGTCGCGTGCTATGACCACCGAAACGCCCGCAGGAGCGACAATATTTGCAATGGCCGCTTCCGTCGGCTCGTCGAAGGCTTGATAACCGAATGTGGTGATCTTGCCGCGTCCATCCGTGGTCGATTTTGTGAAGCCGCTGTTATAAACGCTGGTGGTGAGAATGCTCTGCGGGTCGCTGGCAGCGATCGACGATGTGTGCCGTCCAAGGGCATCGTATTCATGGGTAACACCGTCGCCGATGTCCGCATGGGTGCGTTTTGGATAGGATTCGAACAGCGCGCGCCCGTTAAAATCGTAGCTGCGCTTGATGATTCCCGAGGTGGCTCCGGGGTCGCCGGCGTCCATCTTCTCCGAGTACGCCGGGCGCCACATTGCGTCGTAGTACGTGCGCGTCAACGCATTGCCGGTGGTGATATCCTGCCGCCAGTGTCCAGGTGCCAGATCGAATTCCCATCCTTGCACCTGCTGATAGGTGACGGTGGTCGGATTCCATGCAACCGTATCGGACGACGGGTAAATGATTGATTTCAGGCGACCAATGGCATCCGGCGCATACTTGGTGACGTAGTTATTTTGGTCAGTGTGCTGCGTCACCGCGCCGTAATCGTTGACCAGCGCACTTTCCGTTGTTCCGTCGGGATAGCTGATGTGTTGCGCGATGCCGCGCTTGTAATTGCTGTAGGTCGTCTTGAAATTATTTCCGTCCTGTTTCGTCAGCAAAGTGCCGTCAGCGTTATAGGTCATCGACACCTGCGGATGTCCAAAGTGGCTGATCGCCTCCAGATTTGCGGTGCTTGCGTTATACGTGTTGCTCACCATTTCAAGGCCAGTGTTTGCTTCGGTGATCTTCGCCACTTGTCCCAGCACCCACTTGCTCAGATTGTCGGCATACAGCGTTTTTTCTGTGCGCGCCCCGAGGCTGCTCGACCGGACCACTTGCGAGGGGCGCGCAAAGCGGTCGAACGCACCATCTGGTACTTGCCAGCTGAAGGTAAGGCCTTGCTGCGTGATCAGCCGTTGGTTCGGCGGCAGCCGATGCGTCGTCACCCAATTGTCGCCACGGTCTTGATCGCTGAACCCGACAGGAGCCGTAAAGCTGCGGTTGTATTGCGTTTTTGTCGATCGCAACGCGCCGCTCCCGTCCCAGCCGACGTCGACCTGCTTGAGCATTCCTTCGTCAACGGCAAAGGTGGCGCCGAAAACGTAGCGCGTGACGTTTCCCTTCGGGTCGGTGGCGAGCACGACCGCCGGCTGAATGCAGGCAGCACCGCAACTGCTCCAGGCGCCGACGTCGGTGCCATCGTAATTGTTCGACCAGGTCATCGTCGGCAGGCCGGGACCCGAAATGCTTTTTTCGGTCATCGAATAGCTATCGATGTATGCCGGGTAGTAAGGTGCGGCGAAAGGAGTGCCATTGGCATAGCACCCCAACGGCACGCCGTTGCGCCCGTGTCGCGTCGGTTTCATGGTGAATTTCCCGGTCGCGCCCGATGGATGAACCATCGTGCCTGTCGCGGTGTGGCCATGGAGATTGACGCCAGGCTGATCGCACCAGGGCATATTGAATTCATCTGGCAAATACTCGATGTTCATTTGCACCAGTCCCTCCAGCCCGGGCAAATTATCCTTGTCGCGACCACCGTCGAGGCCGCCGAGTTGCCACTTGGAGCTGTCGGGCAGGGTGACCTCGGTCAGCATCGTCCTGCCGCTGTCGACGACGCCGTAGGTGTACTGCCATGTACGCGTTCCGTCAGATGCCGATGTAATGACGTTCGTCCCGGCCTCATGGGTAAAGGTCAGCGAACGGCCGTCGCTTGAGACAATGCTCAGCAAACGGTTTTTCATCGACGGATCGTAGTTGTAGCGCACGGTATTGCCGAACCGATCGGTTACCAGCGTTGGCAGAATCCGCACTTCTTCGCGCAGCAGCGACTTCATGACAGTGCCGCCGGAGCCGTTCGTCGTGGGCGGGCGCGCGACGGCCTCAACGCGCAAGATCTGCTTGACCCCTTGTGGCAGCGGTTGCTGCGGATGCGAATTTTTCGTCACGGCAGCGCCAACCAGGTTCAGGGACGACGGGTTGTCTTGCACATTCGACGGCTTGGTCAAGGTGATCATGCTGCGTGAAATGAGCCAATCGAAACGGTATTGCGTGCCATCCGGCGCGATTGCCAGAAACCCCTCGCCGGCCTCCTTCGCCGAACTGCCAGACGGGCTCGCTAACGACGTCAGGCAACGCACCGCCCAATTATTTTTTGTCACCAGCGGTGTCGCTGTTCCATCCTCCGGGATAGTTTGATTCACGGGATTACGTTTCAAGATCTCCTGTTTGCCAGCACCCGGCACATACAGGAAATTCCCGTGCCAAAATTCAAATGCCTTCCAGATGTCTCGCGGATCTGCCACGTCCGGTGGCGCACCAAAGTTGGAACATCGTTGATTACTTGGCGTACCACCAACGGCCCGCTGCCAGCCGTTCTTTTCAGAAAACGTGCCGCTGATGTAAGGCATATCCAGTTCCCATTCCTGGAACATGTGGTTGCCTTCGTTTCGGCTGCCCGCTTCTAATTTTCGCGCCACCCTGACGGGTAATTTGTTGTTGCCGGGGATACTGACGTCTTCCTGTAAAAATTGCAGGCTTCCATCGTAGAAATTGAGCACGTCTCCGAACAGGTCGGGACCAAGCACGCCGAGCGCGTCGGGCGCGCGAGTCAATTTACTTTGTTCGGTTTGCGTTGTCGGGCTAGCCTGCGAATGCGCGGGCGATGAGGCGAACATCCATCCGACCATCGAAAGGAGAATCACCCCGGACAGACCAGGGCGTTGCCGTTGACAGGCGTGGCGAACTGTGCCCACGCACGTCGCCTCACCGGGTTCGCCGGAAATCATTCGTAAGTTCATTTCGTCCATCTCCAAAAACGTGGAGCCCCTGTCACTCAGGCCAACGAGATTAATTCGCGGCTTAAATTACAAGGTTTGGTCGGAAAAAATCTTGCGAATTGTCACAATAGAATGTGCTTTAATATTTTGATAGAAAGAAACGGTGCTTTTATTCACCGGCATATGCGCTGGAGCAGACCTGTCTAGTGCGCCGCAGCCGGGATTGGCGCGGCGACCACCTTCACCTGCGTCTCCCGCACAAAGCACCACAACAGCGCGGACATCGCCAGGCAGCTGCCGCAAATCACAAACAGCAGGTTCGAATTCTCCGACGACTTGAGCGCGTAGCCGACGCCGGTCGACAGCAGCTGCGGAATCACCACCGACAAATTGAAGATCCCCATGAAGAACCCCATGCGGCTCTTGTCGACCTTCTCGCTCATGATCGCAAACGGCAGGCTCACCACCGCGCTCCAGCCGATGCCCACCACCGCCATCAGCGCGTACAGGCGGTGCGGCGTATGGCCCGCAAAAGCGATCGCGAAGTAGGCGGCCGCCATCATCGCCATGCACGCCACCTGCGTCCGCACGCGGCCGATGCGCGCGGCCACGGGCGCCAGCACCAGCGCCGGCAGCACGAAGCCGACCACGTTCATCACCGCGAACGAGATGGCGATCACGCGGCCAGACTGCGTCGCCACCACGTCCGGCGCCGCCTGGCCGTCGACGATGTGCTGCTGAATGAAGGCGATGATGTAGACGAACATCGACTGCACGCCCAGCCATGCGAAGCCGTGCGCAAAATAGATGCGCCACAGCTGTCCCCACTCGGTGGCGGTGGCGGCAACGGCGCTGTCCTTGACGGCCAGCGTGCGCGGCTCCGTCACGAAGAACATCGGCACCACCGAGAAGGCAAACACGATCACCACGCCGATCGAGATCAGGGCGTCGTTGCCGATGAAGGCGCCGATCAGGTAGGCCATCACGCCCCAAAAGCCGGAGATGGTCTGCATCCAGGTAAAGCCGCGGGTGCGCGCCTCGCCTTCGGGCGTCACGTCGGCGATCAGCGCGCGGGTGGGGTTGAAGCCGATGTTGATCGACAGGTCCAGCGTGAGGGCCACGATGACGGCCACCACCAACAGGTTGCCGATGCCGAGCACGCCCGCGACCAGGTCGATGCGCGGCAGCAGGAACACCATCAGCGCCGCCAGCGCGCCGCCGATCAGGATGAAGGGCCGGCGCCGCCCGCCCCAGAACCAGGCGCCGTCGCTGATGAAGCCGATCAGCACCTGGCCGATGATGCCGGCCAGCGGCCCGGCCGCCCAGACGATGCCGATCTCGTGGATGTCGAGGTGGTACTTGGTGCTGAGCAGCCAGCTCAGGGCCGAAATCTGGATGCAGAGGGCAAAGCCCATCGCCGTCGACGGCAGGCTGACGATCGCGTAAAAAGAATTGCTCAGGCGCTTCTGCATGTCCAGCATGGTGTCCCCATCATTATTTTTTGTGTGTGGCCGATGTTATTTGACTACAAAAAACGCGCTTCTGCGGCCGTCTCTGTGCCGATTCTACTATGGAAATGTTTAGATTGACACGTAGAAATCGACATGTTATTTTCCTACAAATCAGCCTGTGCGGCATTTCAGGCGGCAAATCACATAAGAGTTCGGCCACAGGCCAGGACCACCCGGAGACACAGATGGAAATGAAGCTACCTTCCGTAAAGCCGCGCCTGTCGTTCTGGCAGTTGTGGAACATGAGCTTCGGCTTCTTCGGCATCCAGTTCGGCTTCGCGCTGCAAAACGCCAACACCAGCCGCATCTTCTCGACGCTCGGCGCCTCGCCCGACGACCTGCCGCTGCTGTGGCTGGCCGCTCCCGTCACGGGGCTACTGGTGCAGCCGATCATCGGCTACCTCTCCGACAACACGTGGCACCCGAAGTGGGGCCGCCGCCGCCCGTTCTTCTTCGCCGGCGCGGTGTTTGCCGCGATCGCGCTGTTCCTGATGCCCAATTCGGCCAGCCTGTGGATGGCCGCCGCCGTGCTGTGGATGATGGACGCCGCAATCAACGTGTCGATGGAGCCGTTCCGCGCTTTCGTCGGCGACAAGCTCGATACCAGCCAGCAGACCGCCGGCTACGCCATGCAGACCTTCTTCATCGGCTGCGGCGCCGTCATCGCCTCGCTGCTGCCGACGATCTTCTCCGACTACTTCGGCGTCAGTAACGTGCCGGTGGGCGGCATGATCCCCGACACCGTGCGCTATTCGTTCTACGCCGGCGGCCTGGTGTTCCTGCTGTCAGTCATGTGGACCGTGTTCACGTCGACCGAAACGCCGCCGGAAGACATGGCCAGGTTCGACGCCAACCGCAAGCACGCGAAAAGCGTCGGCGTCGCCGTGCGCGAGATCTTCGGCGGTTTCGCCACCATGCCCAAGACGATGGTGCAGCTGGCGCTGGTGCAGTTCTTCACCTGGATTGCGCTGTTCGCGATGTGGATCTACACCGGCACCGCCATCGCCGACCACGTCTACGGCACCACCGACGCGCAGTCGGCCACTTACCAGGCCGCCGGAAACTGGGTCGGCATCATGTTCGGCGTCTACAACGGCGTCTCGGCGCTGGCCGCCTTCATCCTGCCGATTTTCGCGCGCGCCACCAGCCGCAAGACGGTGCACACGGTATGCCTCCTGATCGGCGGCGCCAGCCTGGCCAGCATCTTCCTGATCCACGACAAGCAGATGCTGCTGGTGCCGATGGTCGGCGTCGGCATCGCCTGGGCCAGCATCCTGACGATGCCGTACGCGATCCTGGCCGGTGCGCTGCCGGCCAACCGCATGGGCTACTACATGGGCCTGTTCAACATCTGCGTCGTGGTACCGCAGATTGTCAGCAGCGTGCTGCTCGGCTGGATCACCACCCACCTGTTCGCCGGCCACACGATCAACACCCTGATCCTGGGCGGCGCCTGCATGGCGCTGGCCGGCATATTGACCGTGTTTGTGACTGACAAGGCGCCGGCGGCCCAGTGATTTGCGCCACGCTTTCGCCAGCTGTCGTATGGTAGCGACTTAAGTTTACGTCAACCCATACCAATAGCGACCAGGAGCTGCGCATGACCATCCAGACAGTGGCAACCACCCCCTTCGCCGGGCAGCGCCCCGGCACCTCGGGCCTGCGCAAGAAGGTGACCGAGTTCCTGCAGCCGGGCTACCTCGAAAACTTCGTGCAGGCGATCTTCCAGACCGTCGGCGACTGCGCCGGCCAGACCCTGGTGGTCGGCGGCGACGGCCGCTACTTCAACCGCACCGCCGTCGGCGTGATCCTGCGCATGGCGGCTGCCCACGGCGTCGCCCGCGTGCTGGTCGGCCGCGGCGGCATCCTGTCGACGCCGGCGGTCAGCTGCGTCATCCGCAAGCACGCCGCGCTGGGCGGCATCGTGCTCTCGGCCAGCCACAACCCGGGCGGGCCAGACGGCGACTTCGGCATCAAGTACAACGTCGCCAACGGCGGCCCCGCGCCGGAAAAGATCACCGAGGCGATCTACGCCGCCACCCAGTCGATCGGCATCTACCGCATCAGCGACGCCGCCGTGCCCGACCTCGACGTGCCGGGCGCCTCGCGCATCGAGGACATGGACGTCGAGGTGATCGACTCCGTCGCCGATTACGCCGCATTGATGTCCGACCTGTTCGACTTCGCCGCCATCCGCGCGCTGTTCGCCGGCGGCTTCACGATGCGCTTCGACGGCATGCACGCCGTCTCCGGCCCGTACGCCCACGCCATCCTCGAGGGCATGCTGGGCGCGCCCGCCGGCACCGTCATCAACGGCACGCCGCTGGAAGACTTCGGCGGCCACCATCCCGATCCGAACCCCGTCAACGCCGCCGAACTGATGGCCGAGATGTTCGCACCGAACGCGCCGGACTTCGGTGCCGCCTCCGATGGCGACGCCGACCGCAACATGATCGTCGCCCGCTCGCTGGCGGTCACGCCTTCCGACAGCCTGGCCATCATCGCCGCCAACGCCACCGTGGCGCCAGGCTACCGCGCGGGCCTGGCGGGCATCGCCCGTTCGATGCCGACTTCCACCGCGGCCGACCGCGTCGCCAGGGCGCTCGGCGTGCCGTGCTACGAAACCCCGACCGGCTGGAAGTACTTCGGCAACCTGATGGACGCCGGCATGGTCACCCTGTGCGGCGAAGAGAGCTACGGCACCGGCTCCAACCACATCCGCGAGAAGGATGGCCTGTGGGCAGTGCTGTTCTGGCTTAACCTGCTGGCCGCCAGCGGCAAGCCGGCCGCCACCATCGTGCGCGAGCACTGGGCCCGCTTCGGCCGCAACTACTATTCGCGCCACGATTACGAGGCGGTCGACGCCACCGCCGCCGAAGGCATGATGGCGCACCTGCGCGAGCAAACGGGCGCGCTGGCCGGCCAGCAGTTGGGCGCCTTCACCGTCGCCCTGGCCGACGACTTCGTCTACACCGATCCGGTCGACCAGTCGGTGGCCGTCAAGCAGGGCGTGCGCATCGTCATGAGCGACGGTTCGCGCATCGTGTTCCGCCTGTCGGGCACCGGCACCGAGGGCGCCACCATCCGCCTGTACCTGGAGAAGTACGAGGCCGATCCGGCGCTTCACGACCTCGACCCGCAGCAGGCGCTCGCCGGCCTTGCCGCCATCGCGGCAAACCTGTCGCAACTGCAGCAGCGCACCGGCCGCGACCGGCCCACCATCGTTACCTGAAAGAGCGCACCGCATGAAATTATCCGCCCTTGCCGTTTCCCTCGCGCTGGCCGCCGGCGCGCTCGCTCCCGCGGCAGCGGCGCAGCAGCCGTTCTCGTGGAATAACGCCACCATCTACTTCCTGATGACGGACCGCTTCCACAACGCCAACCCGGGCAACGACCACGCTTATGGACGGCGCGACGATGCGGCGCCGCTGCGCGGCTACATGGGCGGCGACCTGGCCGGCGTCACTGCGAAAATCCGCGAGGGCTACTTCAGGGACCTGGGCGTCGACGCCATCTGGATCACGCCGCCGGTCGAGCAGATCCACGCCGGCACCGACGAAGGCACCGGCAAGTCGTACGGCTTTCACGGCTATTGGGCGCGCGACTTCACCAGTGTCGACGCCAACCTGGGCACCGAGGCGGACGTGCGCGAGCTGGTCGACACCGCCCACGCCAACGGCCTGCGTGTCCTGCTCGACGTGGTAATGAACCATACCGGCCCGGTGACCCCAAGCGATCCGGTGTGGCCATCGGACTGGGTGCGCACCGGCCCCAAATGCACCTACAAGGACGCCGCCACCACCATCGACTGCACGCTGGTCGCTAACCTGCCGGACTTCCGCACCGGTAGCAACGCCGCCGTCAAGCTGCCGCCGGCGCTGGTGGCCAAGTGGAAGGGGGAAGGGCGCTACGAGCGCGAGGTCAAGGAGCTCGATGCCTTCTTCAAGCGCACCGGCTACCCGCGCGCCCCGCGCTACTACCTGATGAAGTGGCACGCCGACTGGGTGCGCAAATACGGCTTCGACGGCTTTCGCGCCGACACCGTCAAGCATACCGAGGCCAGCGTCTGGAAGGAGCTCAAACAGGTGGCCAGCGCCGCCTACGAGGACTGGAAGCGCGCCAATCCCGCCAGGCGGCTGGGCGACGACAAGTTCTACATGACGGCCGAGGTCTACAACTACGCCATCGGCCATGGCCGCCAGTTCGACATGGGCGGCGGCAAGAACGTCGACTTCTACCAGAACGGCTTCGACAGCCTGATCAACTTCGGCATGAAGGAAGACGCCAACAAGAGCATCGAAACGCTGTTCGCCGGCTATTCGGCTGCACTGCATGGCCCGCTGGCCGGCTATTCGGTCCTCAATTACGTCAGCTCGCACGACGACGGCACGCCGTTCGACCCCTTGCGCGCGCGCCCGTTCGAGACGGCCATCAAACTGCTGCTCGCGCCCGGCGCCGTGCAGATCTACTACGGCGACGAGACGGCGCGCCTGCTGCGCGTCGACGGCGCCCAGGGCGACGCCACGCTGCGCAGCTTCATGAACTGGGACGAGCTGTCAAAGAACGCGCAGCGCGGCGGCTACCGCGTCGCCGACGTGCGCGACCACTGGGCCAAGCTGGGACGGTTCCGCCACGCCCACCTGGCGGTCGGCGCCGGCGTGCACCAGATGATCCAGGCGTCGCCCTACGTTTTCACGCGCACCTACGAGCAGGACGGCATCAGCGACAAGGTGGTGGTGGCGTTAGGCCTGCCGACGGACGCGCCGGCGAATATCCCGGTGCGCGGCGTGTTTGGCGATGGGCAGACGGTGCGCGATGCGTATTCCGGCACCAGCGCCGTGGTGGCCGACGGCATGGTGCGGTTCCCGGCGCAGAACGCGGTGGTACTGATTTCGTACTAGGCCGCTGAGGAAGTCTGACACTAGTGTCAGACCACGGCAGCACCAGAATAGTTCGGCATATGGCGCCATGCCGAAAAGCACCAGAGTTTTCCGGTATCCAGATGCAACCGATCAGTTACATCGATTTTGATGTATTTCATTCAATGGGGTATGCTGATCGCGACCCGCTAATAAGAGCCCCGATGCCACCGACCGCAATGACCAAAGACCTCGACACCGAACAGAAATACAGCCGCACCGCCTACGCCGATGGGCCGCGGCTGCTGGCCGACATCGGCGCCACCCATGCGCGCTTCGCGCTGGAGACGGCGCCCGGCGTGATGCGCGCGGTGCGCGTGCTCAAGTGCGACGACTTTGCGGGCATCCTTCCGCTGCTGCATTCCTACCTCGCCGACCACACCGGCATTCGCATCAACCACGCCGCGTTCGCGCTCGCCAATCCGATCAGCGGCGACATGATCCGCATGACCAACCGCGACTGGCAGTTTTCCACCGACGAGGTGCGCCGCGAGCTGGGACTCAGTACGCTGTTGATCGTCAACGACTTCACCGCGTTGGCGATGTCGCTGCCTGGCTTGTCGAGCAGTGACCTGATGCAGGTGGGCGGCGGTGCGCCGACGCCTAACGCCGTGATCGGCGTGCTCGGGCCGGGCACCGGACTTGGCGTGTCGGGCGGGATCCCGACGCTCGATGGCGTCGTCACGCTCGGCAGCGAGGGCGGCCACGTCAACTTCGCGCCGGCGGACGAGCGCGAATTCGCGATCCTGCAGTTCGCCTGGAGGGAATGGTCGCACGTGTCGAACGAGCGCCTGATCTCGGGCCCGGGCATGGAGATCATCTACCGCGCGCTCGCCGAGCGCAACGGCGTGCAAGTGGCCGGGCGCACCTCGCCGGAGATCATCGCCGGCGCGCTCGAGGAAAAGGACGCGCTGTGCCTCGAAGTGCTGGAGTGCTTCTGCGGCATGCTGGGCGGGGCGGCCGCCAACCTTGCGGTGACGCTGGGCGCCTTCGGCGGCATCTTCATTGGCGGGGGCATCGTGCCGCGCATCGCGGACTGGTTCGCCACGTCGCCGTTTCGCGCGCGCTTCGAAGCGAAGGGCCGCTTCACCGATTACCTGGCGCAGATTCCGACCTACGTCATCATGACGCCGAACCCCGCCTTCAACGGCGTGGCGACGATCCTGTCCGAGCACCTGCGCGGACGCAGCGGCGCCAACACGCTGATGGAGCGCGTGCAGCACCTGCAGCACGAGCTGTCGCCCGCCGAGCAGCGCGTGGCCACCCTGGTGATCGAGCATCCGCGCAAAGTGCTGGGCGAGCCGATCGCGGAAATCGCGCGGCTGGCCGAAGTGAGCCAGCCGACCGTGATCCGCTTCTGCCGCTCGCTGGGCTTTTTGGGGCTGGCCGACTTCAAGCTCAAGTTCGCCAGCAGCCTGACCGGCACGATTCCGGTGCGCCACAGCCAGGTGCGCCTGTCCGACAGCACCCACGACCTGTCGGCCAAGGTGATCGACAACACCGTGTCGGCGATTCTGAAATTTCGCGACCAGCTCGACGTCAACTCGATCGACCGGGCGATCGCGCTGCTGCGCGCGGCCAACCGCGTCGAGTTTTACGCGATGGGAAATTCGCGCGTGGTGGCCCTGGATGGCCAGCACAAGTTCTTCCGCTTCCGCATTCCGACTTCCGCGTACGGCGACTCGCACCTGTTCACGCTGGCGGCCGAACTGCTGAAACCGGGCGACGTCGTCATCGCCATCTCCACCGCGGGCGAACTGCCTGAGTTGCTGGCCGCGGTCGATACCGCGCGCGCGGCCGGTGCCGACGTCATCGCCATCACCAGCAGCAAGTCGGCGCTGGCGAAGAAGGCCAGCATCTGCCTGGCGGTCGATCACAGCGAGGACAGCACCACCTTCCTGTCGATGATATCGCGCATCCTGCAGCTGCTGCTGATCGACATTCTGTCGGTGGGGATTTCGCTGGGCGCCACCGACGAGGGCGGGGCCGACAAGCGGCGCCTGCTGATCTCGCACCTCGATCTGTAGGCTTTCTACTACTGCACGAACACCACCGCGCTGCGTGGCGGGATGGTGAAGGCGCCGCGCGCGCCGTCGTAGCGGGCCAACCGGGCGCGCCGGTCGGCCCGGTGCGCCGGGTGCAGCCGGTAGCGCTTGGCCTGTTCGGCATCGACGGCGATGGTGTGGGCGACCGTATCGACATTGATGAAGTAGCAGATGTCGGCAAACGCCGCGCCGGCGTAGCCGCGACCGTCGAGGTGGGCGGCGATCACCGTCGGCACCTGGCCTGGTCCGGTGTTATGGAAGCGCAGGCGGCGCGCGATGTCGGCGGCGCTGCGCAGCCGGAACAGCGTGGAGCTGGCGCGAATCGCCAGCAGGTCGCGGAACACATCGCGCGCGAAGGCGATGTCGGCCGGCGCGGGCTTGAGCGCCGGATTGGCCAGCAGCGGCTTGATCAGCGCGTAGTCGGCGCCATTGTCCTGGAACGGTGGGGCGCCGGTGCCGAAATAGTTGTCCTGGTAGCTCCAGTCGATGCGGTTGAACCAGTCTCCCGAGTTGAAGCTGTTGCGGTCGAGCGATTTTGAGCGCAGCGTGTCGACGCCGGCGTGGAAGTAGGCCACGCCCTGGCTGAAGGCGTTGATCGCCGCCCCCAGCATCTGCACGCGCGCGCGCTCGGCGCTGGACGTCGCCAGCGGCAGCTTGAAGGCGTTGATGTCGTACAGCGTCTGGTTGTCGTGGTTCTCGATGTAGTTGACCGCCTCGGCCGGCTCGCTGGCGTAGCCGGCACGCTGGCCGTTGTAGTCGATGTCCTTGAGCTGGCGGGTGTCGCCATCGTGGGTGGCGAGCGGATAGGTGCGCACCGAGCCGGCCAGGCCCACCTTGACCATGTCGGACGCCTGCAGCAGGTCCGACGGCGACCGCCTGCCGGCCAGCGCATTCGGTGCGTACACCAGGCCGTTGATGTAGCCCTGGCGCGCCACCAGCTTGACGCCGCTGTCGCTGGCCGAGCCGCCGCGCACGGCGTCGCGGGCGCGGTCGCTGAAGGTGCCGATGCCGCTGCCGTTCAGCGACAGCTGGGAGGCCTGCACGAAGCGGGCGCCGTCGGCCACTTCGCCGAAGTTCCAGCCTTCGCCAATGAGCTGTATGTGGCGCCCGGTGGCGCGGTTCACCTGCCGCTGCAAATCTTCCATCACCGCGCGCGGCTGGTGGCCCATCAGGTCGAAACGGAACGAGTCGATCTTGTACCGGGTGGCCCACAACACCGCCGAATCGACCATCAGCTTGCCCATCATGCGGTGTTCGGTAGCCGTGTTGGAGCAGCAGGTGGAGCGCTCGACCGCGCCGGCGGCGTCCAGGCGGTGGTAGTAGCCGGGCACGATCCGGTCGAGCACCGACCTGTCGTGCTGGCCGTCGCGGAAGGTGTGGTTGTAGACGACGTCCATGCCGACCCGCAGGCCGAGGCGGTGCAGGTTCAGCACCATCTGGCGCAGTTCGACGATGCGGCGCGCGCCATCGGCCGAATCGGTGGCGTAGCTGCCCTCCGGCGCATTGTAGTGATAGGGATCGTAGCCCCAGTTGAAGCAGTCGGCGTCGGCGTTCTGCATGACCTGCGCCTGCTGCGCCTCGCCGTCCGGCGCGCCGGCGACGCTCTGCGTCTTGCAGCCGGTTTCCGGCACGCTGGCGATGTCGTACACCGGCAGCAGGTGGATGTCGGTCAGGCCGGCGCGGGCGAGGGCGGAGAGGTGCTTCATGCCGTTCGAGCCGGCTTCGCCGAAGGCGCCGTACTTGCCGCGATGGCGCTCGCTCACGGTGGGGTCGTTGATGGAGAAATCGCGCACGTGCAGTTCGTAGACCACCATGTCGGTCGGCGCCTTGACCGTGCCAGGGGCGCGCGCGCGATCCCAGCCGGACGGCTTGAGCGCGGGCGAATCGAGGCTGGCGATGTAGCTGCGCTTCGAGTCGGTGGTCAGGCTGACGGAGTAAGGATCGGTGACGAGGTTGCGCACGATGCCGGCGCCGTCCACCGGGACGTCGACCAGGTAAGTGTAGTAGCTGCCCGTCAGGTCCGCTGGCGCCGCCGCGCGCCAGATGCCGGTGCGCGGCTCTTGCCGCATCGGCGTAATCGCCTTGGCGCGCGAAGTGCCGCCGGCGTAGGTGCAGACGGACACCTGCTGCGCGGTCGGCGCCCACAGCGTGAAGGCGGTGCCGCGCTTGCCGACGCTGACGCCCAGGCCGGACGCATCGGCGGCGGTCGCAAACAGGTCGTCGAGCGCACCGGCCGCCTGCAGGCGGGTGGCCGCGCGGACGATGCCGGCGGCGTCTTCCTGCACCAGCACCAGCTGCTGGCGGTGCAGCGCGGGGAGCTGGCCGAGGTCGGCGTCGCTTACCGCCAGCACGACGCCGGCGCCGACGTACTTGAAGCTTGCCGGCGACGGGGTGGTGGCGACGCCGAGCGTGAGCGCGCCGGCAGCGCCGCTCACGGAAGCGCCGGCCTTCGCGGCAATCGAGCCCACAGGGGAGTGGTAGAGCTTGAAAACGCCGGCGGCGTCAGCGCCCGGCCATCTGGCGAGCCGGCCGCTGAGCCACACGGCGCGCGCTTCGAAGCTGCCGGCGCCGGCGTGCAGCACGGTCTGGAAGCTGCCTTCGCATGCCGACAGCGGCATGCCGGCGGCGGAACAGACCGAAGCGAACAACACGGCGCCGAGGCCCGCGATGGCGACGCGGGCCCGGCGCGCGTGATGTCCCATGAAGTCCTCTTCCTTAATCGCGGTAGTTGTTGGTCATGCGGTAGTGGGTGGCATACCAGCCGAAGATGAGCGCGGCGAGCATGGCGAAGGCGGCGAAGAAGTACATCTGGAAGGCCATCACACCGAAGCCGCTGTCCTTGATATATCCGAGCACCGCATCGTTCTTGACGCTCTTGTTGACGATCAGGACCCACAGGCTGCCGACGGTGATGGCCAGGTTCCACAGCGACATGATGGTGCCCTTCATCGACGCCGGCGCCTGGCTGTAGGCGAATTCGAGGCCGGTGGCCGACACCAGCACTTCGCCCATCGTCAGGATCGCATATGGCAGGATCTGCCACATCATCGACGTCGGCGTGCCGCCGTCCATGTGGCTCTGGATCATGCCGATGACGATCCAGGCCACCGCGGTGAAGGCGATGCCGGCGGTCATGCGGCGCAGCGTGGTGACCTCGATGCCCATGCGCGCGATCAGCGGAAACAGCACCATGTTGTTAAACGGGATCAGGATCATCACCAGCAGGGGATTCAAGGCCTGCATCTGGGCCGGCAAAAACTTGAACTCGTTGCCGAACAAGGAGTAGGTCGGCTGCACCATCGAATTGGCCTGCACGATCCAGGTCGACGCCTTCTGGTCGAACAGGGACCAGAACGGCGTGACGAGGGCGAACACGATCAGGATGCGCAGCACCGCGCGCACGCCGTCGACCGCTTCATCGGGGTGATGGCCGCGCGCGCGATCGAGCTGTATCGAGGTGCCCCAGCCACCGAAGGTGATCACCAGTACCAGGGCGGTGCAGGCGCTGATGACGAAGCCCCAATCGGGCGAGCGCGCCAGCGAGTACGCCGCGCCGATCGCGCCCACCGATGCCACGCCCAGGCCCCAGCGGATGCTGCCGGGCTTGCGCGCGAGCAGGGCGCTGCGCGCCACGCGCAGGAAGGAATGCGGGTTGGCCGGCGCCGGCGGCACGTGCACGTACTTGCGCTTGCCAAGCCAGAATACCAGCGTGGCGATGAACATCAGGATGCCGGGGATGCCGAAGGCGACCGACGGCCCGTAGCTTTTCAGGAAAATGGGCATCAGCAGCGAGGCGAAGAAGGAGCCGAAGTTGATGATCCAGTAGAAGGCGTCGAACACCAGCTTGGCCTTGTGCTTGTTGGTCTGGTCGAACTGGTCGCCGACGAAGGAGGCCACCAGGGGCTTGATGCCGCCCGAGCCGAGCGCGATCAGGAACAGGCCGAAGTAGAAGCCCTTGAGGTTGTCGTCGAACGCGGCCAGGCAGGCATGACCGGCGCAGTAGACCAGGCTCATCCAGAAAACGGTGTTGTACTTGCCGAAGAAGCGGTCGGCGATCCAGCCGCCCAACAGCGGGAAGAAATAGACGCCGATAACGAAGGTGTGGAACACGTGCTTGGCTTCGCCGGCGCGGTCGGCCTCCGGCAGGAACAGCAGCAGCGTGCTGATCAAAAATGGCGTCAGGATGTTGCGCATGCCATAAAAGCTGAACCGCTCGCAGCCTTCGTTGGCGATGATATAGGCGATTTGCGGCGGCATCTTCCCGGTTCCCTGCTGCGCGACGGCCTTCGAATCCAGCGTTGCTTCCTGCGACATACCTGCCCCCATCGTTTTTTTAATTAGACGCGATGCTAAGCTGAACCTGCAAAGCTGGCAACTGGAAAGTGAAGGCAGCGATGAATTCGAAAACCGTCTGTAGTTAAACTACCATATCGATATTATTTTTGTCGATCGAATAATTCAACCAATTGATTTTTAAGGGGTTTGGTGCTCGATGCAGTTTTTCGCCCGATTGGAAAAAACTTGCAGCTGATGTATATTATGTACAAATTTCTCCCTCCTTGGACGCCCATGAACATCTCCGACTCGCCGTGGTGGCGTGAAGCCATCATCTACCAGGTTTATCCGCGCAGCTTCCTCGATACCACCGGCGACGGCGTGGGCGACCTGCCCGGCATTACGGCCAAACTGGACTACATCGCCGCGCTGGGCGCCGACATCGTCTGGATTTCGCCGTTCTTCAAGTCGCCGATGAAGGACTTCGGCTACGACGTGTCGGACTACTGCGACGTCGACCCGCTGTTCGGCACGCTGGCCGACTTCGACCGGCTGGTGGCCAAGGCGCACGGCCTGGGCCTGAAGATCATGATCGACCAGGTGCTGTCGCACACGGCGGAGGAGCATCCCTGGTTCGCGGAAAGCCGCAAGAGCCGCGACAATCCCAAGGCCGACTGGTACGTGTGGGCCGACCCGCGCCCGGACGGCAATCCGCCCAACAACTGGCTGTCGGTGTTCGGCGGCTCGTCGTGGCAGTGGGACAGCCGGCGCAAGCAGTACTTCCTGCATAACTTCCTGGCCAGCCAGCCGGACATGAACTTCCACCATCCCGAGGTGCAGCAGGCGCACCTCGACAACCTGCGCTTCTGGCTGGCGCGCGGCGTCGACGGCGTGCGCATGGACGCCTGCAACTTCCACTTCCACGATCCCGAGCTGCGCAGCAATCCGCCGGCAACGACGCGCGACACCGCCACCGTTACCGACGTCAATCCCTACGGCATGCAGGCGCACGTGTATGACAAGACGCGCCCGGAAAACATCGAGTATCTCAAGAAGATCCGCGTGCTGCTCAACGAATTCGACGCGATCGCGATCGGCGAAGTGGGGGCCGACGACGCCCTGGGGGTGATGGCCGACTACACCGCGGACGGCGACAAGCTGCACCTGGCGTACAGCTTCAACCTGCTGACGCCGGAATTTTCGGCAAAGCACATCCGCACCCAGGTCGAGCAGTTCGAAGCGCGCGTGAAGGGCGGCTGGGCCTCGTGGTCGGTGGGCAACCACGACAGCATCCGCGTGATGACGCGCTGGGGCGGCACCGAGCCGTCGCCGGCGCTGGCGAAGGTGGTGCTGGCGATGCAGCTGTCGCTCAAGGGCACGCCTTGCCTGTACCAGGGCGACGAGCTGGCGCTGACCGAAGCGGACGTGCCGTACGAGCTGCTGCAGGATCCGTATGGCATCACGTTCTGGCCGGAGTTCAAGGGCCGCGACGGCTGCCGCACGCCGATGCCGTGGACGGGCGAGGCGCCGAACGCGGGATTCACGACGGGCAAGCCGTGGCTGCCGGTCGATCCGGCCCACATCGCGATGGCGGCGTCGAAGCAGGAAGACGATCCGGCGTCGACGCTCAATGCCGCGCGCCGGCTGATCGCCTGGCGGCGCACCCAGCCGCAGCTGACGCGCGGCGACATCGTCTTTTTCGACGCGCCGGAGCCATTGCTGGCGCTGCGGCGCGACCTGGCCGGTCATCCGGGCCTGCTGGCGGTGTTCAACCTGGGTGCCGAGGCGGTCAGCTTCGCGTGGCCGGAAACAAAAGGGGCGACGGCGCTGGCCGGGCACGGCTTGCCGGGCAGCGCGCAGCACGGGGTGGTGACGCTGCCGCCGTTCGGCGCCTGGTTCGGCAGCGCGGCAGATTAAGGTGCGCTGACCCGCTGCAGCGGGTGCTTTTCCTTGCGCCACTGCTCGAGGGTGAGCGTCTTGTCGGTGGCGGCGTCCTCGACGAGGATGTCGGTGCCGGTCTCGGCGACGAGGAAGCTTTCCCAGCGATGGGCGGCGTCGCTGCCGTTTTCGACGAAGCTGAGCTGGAAGTAGCGCTTGCCGTCGATCAGCTTCGGCTGCGGGTCGTATTCGATCAGGGCGCCGTGGACCTTGCCGCCGGACGATTTTTCCAGATGGCTTGACCATGCCTTCAGCTCGGGCAGCGCCATCAGCGCGGCCATCGCCTGTTCCTTGCTGCGCGGCTGGGGAGCGGTGACGGCGGCCGGCGGCGTCGCTTCGGCCGGCTTGACCGCTTCGGCCGGCTTGTCGCCACGGCATCCGAGGATGGCCG
>JBBRXM010000056.1:0-31932 GCA_038248405.1 Burkholderiales bacterium | reverse complement strand
GTCGTCGAGGGTGGCGATCGACACGCCGGAGTTGCCGACCTTGCCGAAGATGTCGGGGCGCAGCGCCGGGTCGGCGCCGTACAGCGAGACCGAGTCGAACGCGGTCGACAGGCGCTTGGCGTCCATGCCGGTGGAGACGAGCTTGAAGCGGCGGTTGGTGCGGAAGGCGTCGCCTTCGCCGGCGAACATGCGGGTCGGGTCTTCGTTCTCGCGCTTGAAGGCGAACACGCCGGCGGTGAACGGGAACGAACCCGGCACGTTTTCGAGCATCAGGAATTTGAGCACTTCGCCGTGGTCTTCGTACTTCGGCAGCGCCACCTTGCGGATCACGGTGCCCGACAGCGTGTGCTGCACCAGCTGGGTGCGGATTTCCTTGTCGCGGATCTTGACGACGTATTCGTCACCGGCATACGCGGCCTGCATGTCCGGCCACATCGCCAGCAGCTTTTTAGGGCCGGCTTCCATCGCCGACTCGCGCTCGGCGATCAGCTCGTCGAAATCGGCGCTCTTGTTGGCGGCGGCCAGCATGCGCTTCGCTTCGGTCAGCTGCTGGCGTTCGCGCGCCAGCACGACCTGGCGGCGGGTGTTCTTGTGGTAGCCGCGCACGCTGTCGGCGATTTCGGCGAGGTAGCGCGCGCGGGCAGGGGGCACGATGACGTTCTTGCCGCTCGAGTGCTTCTGCGCCACCGCCGGCAGCTTGCCCGGCTGGACCGGCAGGCCGCGTTCGGCGAGCTTGGGCAGCAGGCCCTGGTACAGCGCGGTGACGCCGTCGTCGTTGAAGCGCGAGGCCTGGGTGCCGAACACCGGCATCTGGTCGGGGGACACGCTCCACAGCTCGCGGTTGCGCTGGTACTGCTTGGCGACGTCGCGCAGCGCGTCCTGGGCGCCCTTGCGGTCGAACTTGTTGATGGCGATGAAGTCGGCGAAATCGAGCATGTCGATCTTTTCGAGCTGCGAGGCGGCGCCGAATTCGGGCGTCATCACGTACATCGACAGGTCCACGTGCGGCACGATGGCGGCGTCGCCCTGGCCGATGCCGGAGGTCTCGACGATCACCAGGTCGAAGCCGGCTACCTTGCAGGCGGCGATGACGTCGGGCAGCGCGTGCGAGATTTCAGAACCCGCTTCGCGGGTGGCCAGCGAGCGCATGAACACGCGCGCCTGGCCGTTCCACGGGTTGATCGCGTTCATGCGGATACGGTCGCCGAGCAGGGCGCCGCCGGACTTGCGGCGCGACGGGTCGATCGAGATGATGGCGATGTTGAGGGCGTCGTTCTGGTCGAGGCGGATGCGGCGCACCAGTTCGTCCGTCAGCGACGACTTGCCGGCGCCGCCGGTGCCGGTGATGCCCAGCGTCGGCACGGCGCGGGCGGCGGCGGCGTCAGCGAGCTGGGCGCGCAGCTCGGGCGCGGCCTTGCCGTTTTCGAGCGCGGTGATCAGCTGCGCGAGGGGGCGGTGGCGCAGCGCCATCTCGCCCGTCTGCAGCGGTTCGAGCGTGGTCGGCGAGTAGGCGGTGAGGTCGACGTCGCAGGCCTGGATCATCGACTGGATCATGCCGACCAGGCCCATGCGCTGGCCGTCCTGCGGGCTGAAGATCCTGGTGACGCCGTAGGCGTGCAGTTCGTCGATTTCCTCGGCGACGATGACGCCGCCGCCGCCGCCGAATACCTTGATGTGCTCGCCGCCGCGTTCGCGCAGCAGGTCGATCATGTACTTGAAGTATTCGACGTGGCCGCCCTGGTAGCTGGAGATGGCGATGCCCTGGACGTCTTCGGCCAGCGCCGCCGTCACCACTTCGTCGACCGAGCGGTTGTGGCCGAGGTGGACCACTTCGACGCCGTTCGACTGCAGGATGCGGCGCATGATGTTGATCGAGGCGTCGTGGCCGTCGAACAGCGAGGCGGCGGTGACGAAGCGGACCTTGTTGGCCAGCTTGGGCGCTTCGGGCGGGGACAGTTTGGCGGCGGCGGTGTTGTCGTTCATGTTGATCCTTGGTGATCCTGTAAGGTATATGACGTTTACGTTAACGTCAAGCTGGGAACGCGGCGTCCCCGTCAGACCCCGGTTTTGCTTTGTTAGGGTCTGACCCCGGTTCGTTGACGCCAACGACACCGGGGTCAGACCCCTTAAAAGCAACACCGGGTCTGACCCCTAGGCGACTTTCAGCTGCTTGCCAGCCAGCAAACGCGCTTTTTCTGCGCGGAACTTCGCTACCGCCGCTTCCTTGACGTGGCCGAAGCCGCGGACCTGCTCCGGCAGGCTGGCCAGCTCGACGGCGTTGGCCAGGTTGTCGGCATTCAGGCCGGCGACCAGGGACTCGACCATCGCGCGGTACTCAATGACCAGCGCACGTTCCATCTTACGCTCTTCGCTGTAGCCGAAGACATCGAATGCGCCGCCGCGCAGGCCTTTGAGTTTCGCCAGGATCTTGAACGCGGTCCACATCCACGAGCCGAATTCGGCCTTCACAAGATGACCTTTACCATCCTTCCTGGCAAACAGCGGGGGCGCCAGGTTGAATTTGAGCGCGAAGTCGCCTTCGAACTGCGCCTTGAGCTGTTCGACGAAGCGCCCGTCGGTGTACAGGCGCGCCACTTCGTATTCGTCCTTGTAGGCCATCAGCTTGAAGTAGTACTTCGCCACCGCGGTCGAGAGCTTGTTGCCCAGGCCCCGGGCGGTTTCGGCCGCGCGCACCTTCGTTACCAGCGCCACGTAGCCGTCGGCATACGCCGCGTCCTGGTAGGCGGTGAGGAATTCGACGCGCTTGTTGATGATGGTGTCGAGGCTTTGCGGCATCTGCACCACCACCGCCTGGGTCGGCGCGGCGATCCTGGCCACGCGCGCCAGGTCGACGGCGGCGCGCCGGCCCCACAGGAAGCTCTTCTTGTTGGAGGCGATCGCCACGCCGTTCAATTCGATCGCGCGCAGCAGCGACGCTTCGGCCAGCGGGATGCGGCCCTTCTGCCAGGCGTAACCGAGCATGAACAGGTTGGCGGCGATCGAGTCGCCCATCAGCGCGGTGGCCAGCTTTGTCGCGTCGATGAAGTCGACGTCGGCCGCGCCCACCGATTCGGCGATCAGCGCGCGCACTTCGGCCACCGGATACTGCCAGTCGGCGTTCTGGGCGAAGGTGCCGGGCGGCTGCTCGTGCAGGTTGACCACCGCCATGGTGCGGCCAGGGCGCATCTTCGAGATCGCGTCCTGGGCGCCGGCGGTGAGCATGTCGCAGCCGAGCACCAGGTCCGCTTCGCCGGTGGCGATGCGCTGGGCGTGCAGCTCGGCCGGCGAATTGGCGACCTTGACGTGCGAGGTGACCGAGCCGTTTTTCTGCGACATGCCGGTCATGTCGAGCACCGAGGCGCCCTTGCCCTCGAGGTGGGCCGCCATGCCCATCAGCGCGCCGACGGTGATCACGCCGGTGCCGCCGATGCCGTTGATGAGGATGTTGTAGGGCGCGTGCAGCACCGGCAGCACCGGCTCGGGCAGGGCGCCGAAGCCGTCGTCGGCGTTGTCCTTGCTGACGCCGGCTTTCGATTTCTTCAGCGCGCCGCCTTCGACCGTCACAAAACTAGGGCAAAAGCCCTTGACGCACGAGTAGTCCTTGTTGCAGGAGGACTGGTCGATGGTGCGCTTGCGGCCGAACTCGGTTTCCTTCGGCAGGATCGAGGTGCAGTTGGACTGCACGCCGCAGTCGCCGCAGCCTTCGCAGACCGCTTCGTTGATGACCATGCGCTTGGCCGGGTCGGGGAATTCGCCTTTTTTGCGGCGGCGCCGTTTTTCGGCGGCGCAGGTCTGGTCGTAGATCAGCACCGACACGCCTGCGATCTCGCGCAGCTCGCGCTGCACCGCGTCCATGTCCTTGCGGTCGTGCAGCGTGACGATCGCCGGCAGGTTCGAGCGGTCGCTGTAGCGCGCCAGGTCTTCGGTCACCAGCGCGATGCGCAGCACGCCTTCGGCGGCCATCTGCTGGGCGATCATCGGCACCGAGGTCTGGCCGTCGACCGGCTGGCCGCCGGTCATCGCGACGGCGTCGTTGTAGAGGATCTTGTAGGTCATGTTGACCTTCGCGGCGACGGTGGCGCGGATCGCCAGGTAGCCGGAGTGGAAGTAGGTGCCGTCACCTAAATTCTGGAACACGTGCGGCACCTTGGAGAACGCGGCCTGGCCGATCCACGGCGCGCCTTCGCCGCCCATGTGGGTGGTCAGCTTGTTCATCTCCGGGTAGATCGAGGTGGCCATCACATGGCAGCCGATGCCGGCCAGCGCGAACGAGCCGTCGGGCACCTTGGTGGAGGTGTTGTGCGGGCAGCCGGAGCAGTAGAAGGCGGGGCGGAACGGCGTGTTGATGGCCTTTTGCAGCACGGCGTCCTTGGCGTCGAGGAAGGCCAGCCGCGCGCGGATCAGCTCGCAGGTCGCTTCGTCGGTGATCAGGCGCGAGACGCGGCTGGCGATGACGCGCGCCACCTGCGAGACCGAGAAGTCGGCCTTCGAGGTGAGCAGCCATTCGCCGCGCGGCGCCACCCATTCGCCCTTGTCGTCGAACTTGCCGACGATGTGGGGACGGGTGTCGTCGCGCCAGTTGTACAGCTGTTCTTTCAACTGATACTCGACGACCTGGCGCTTTTCCTCGACCACCAGGATTTCTTCCAGGCCCTGGGCGAATTCGCGCACGCTGTCCGGTTCCAGCGGCCATGGCATCGCCACCTTGAACAGGCGCAGGCCGACCTGGTGGGCGATCGCTTCGTCGATGCCGAGGTCGGCCAGCGCGTCGAGCACGTCGAGGTAGGACTTGCCGGAGGCGATGATGCCGAACCTGGCGTTGGGGCTGTCGATGGTGACGTGGTTGAGCTTGTTCTCGCGGGCGTAGGCCAGCGCCGCGTAGATCTTGTAGTCCTGCATCAGCGCTTCCTGGTTGCGCGCCTGCAGGCCCAGCGGCACCGACGACAGCCGCGTGTTCAGGCCGCCTTCGGGCATGACGAAGTCCTGCGGAATTTTCACCTGCACGCGGTGGGGGTCGGCGTCGACCGAGGCGCTCGACTCGACCGTGTCGGCCAGCGCCTTGAAGGCGACGGTGCAGCCGGAAAAGCGCGACATGGCCCAGCCGTGCACGCCCAGGTCGAGGTATTCCTGCACGTTGCATGGGTACAGCATCGGCACCATGCAGGCGGCGAAGATGTGGTCGGACTGGTGCGGCAGGGTCGACGAGTAGGCGCCGTGGTCGTCGCCGGCCACCAGCAGCACGCCGCCGTGCCTGGCGGTGCCGGCGTGGTTCATGTGCTTGAAGACGTCGCCGCAGCGGTCCACGCCCGGTCCCTTGCCGTACCACATGGCGAACACGCCGTCGTATTTTGCCGGCCCGATCAGGTCGACCGTCTGCGTGCCCCACACCGCGGTGGCGGCCAGGTCTTCGTTGACGCCGGGCACGAACTTGACGTGGTGCGCTTCGAGGTGGGCCTTGGCCTTCCACAGCGTTTCGTCGAGGCCCCCCAGCGGCGAGCCGCGGTAGCCGGAGATGAAGCCGGCCGTGTCGAGGCCGGCGGCGAGGTCGCGCTCGCGCTGGATCATCGGCAGGCGCACCAGGGCCTGGATACCGGACAGGAAGATCGTGCCCGAGCGGGCGGTGTACTTGTCGTCGAGGGTGACGGTGGAAAGGCGCGCTGGGGCGTCCTGCGCGCTGGCAGGGACGGGGGCCGTGGTGTCTGGCATGGGTGAGGCTCCAAAATGGTGATTCAGAATGGCGCGCGCGAGCAGGGACGCCGGGTAGGCGCCGGCTCGCGGGCAGGTGTCGCGGTTGGCGAGAGCCGGCTATTTTACCGCGGCCGCGCCCGCTTTCTCCTTAAAGCCACAGGTATTGTTTTTTAACAACTTGTATTTTGTAAAATAATAATGCTACTAAGAAATCATTGGTTATACTGACTACTGCCGCGCTTTCGCGGTGTTGACATATTGATGGCAGGACAAGAAGATGCTGAAGAAAATCGAAGCCTCGCAGTTACGGGTGGGTATGTACATCCATGATCTCAGTTGTGACTGGCTGACCCATCCGTTCGCGCGCAACCGGTTTCTGCTGGAGACAGAGGAAGAGATAGCAAAGATCCACGATGCGGGCATCCACGACGTGGTGATCGATTGCGCGCGCGGCCTCGACGTCGACGCGCCGACGCTGGCCGAGGCGCAGGCGCAGACCGAGGCGGAAGTGATCGCGATCGCGGCGGCGCCGGTGATCGTCACGCGCGTGTCGCTGGCCGAGGAGCTGCAGCGGGCGGTGATGATCCGCCACCAGGCGGCCGGGCTGGTGCGCTCGGTGATGCAGGACGCGCGGCTGGGCAAGGCCATCGAGCTCGACCAGGTCTCGCCGGTGGTGGAGCACATCACCGAATCGATCCTGCGCAATCCGGGCGCGCTGATGGGCTTGCTGCGCATCAAGAACGCCGACGACTACACTTTTCTCCATTCGGTCAGCGTGTGCACGCTGCTGGTGGCGTTTTGCCGCTCGCGCGGGATGGACGGCGAGACCACTTACCAGGCCGGGCTTGGCGGGCTGCTGCACGATACCGGCAAGGCGCTGGTGCCCGACAAGATCCTCAACAAGCCGGGCCCGCTGACGCCGGAAGAATTCGACATCATCAAGCTGCATCCCCGCAACGGCTACGACATCCTGGTGCAGACGCCCGGCATCGGGCCGATTCCGCTCGACATCACCTTGCACCACCATGAGCGGCACGACGGCAGCGGCTACCCCGACAAGCAGGGCAAGGGCGCCATCAGCGAGCTGGCGCAGATGGCGGCGATCGTCGACGTCTACGACGCCATCACGGCCGATCGCTGCTATCACAAGGGTATGCAGGCGGCCGAAGCGCTGCGCAAGATCTACGAGTGGAGCAAGTTTCACTTCAATGCCGGCTACGTGCAGGAATTCATGCGCTGCGTCGGCATCTACCCGGTCGGCACCATGGTGATGCTCGAGTCGGGGCGGCTGGGGGTGGTGATCGAGCCGCATGAAACGAACCTGCTGGCGCCGAAGGTCAACGTGTTCTTCAACAGCAAGCGCAACGTCTACATCAAGCCGGAAACGGTGGACCTGTCGCGTGCGCTGGGCTTTGGCGGCGGCGACAAGATCCTGCGCCACGAGTCGCCGGCCAAATGGAATGTCGATCCGATGAAGTTCCTCAACGTCGCGTAAGCTTTCCGGCGTCCGCGCGGCGCCGCGCCGGCCCATGGCATGAGTTTCCAAAAGGTATTTAATCATGCTCCTTAGAAAAATTGCGGCCAGTCAAGTTGCTATTGAGAAGCAAGATTCATAGTGACGGCAATGGCGCCATGTCGACACCGTGGTCCGCCAGAGTGACTTTATCCACTTCTGAGGAGTTCACATGGAAAATATCATCTCCACACTGCGCAGCTTCGTCGCCGACGAGGATGGCGTCACGGCGCTGGAATATGGCATGCTCGCCGCCGCCATCGCCGCCGTCATCGCCGCCACCGTGATGGCGATCGGACCTTACGTCAAGAGCGCATTCACTTCCTTGCTGGTCGCACTGGGCGGCACGGCAATCCCGTAAGCCGCCCGCCTCCCCGGCGCGGTCGCCCGGGAGGCTTTCTTCTTTTTGCTGCCCCGCAATGGGCGCCAGCGCCGCTCTTTTCCGTCTCATTTCCCCGAATAAAAGTTTCCCTCAATAATTAATTGATTCCTCGCGGAAAAGTTGTGCGCACTCAAGTTGCCATTGGGAACCAAGATTTATAGTGTACTCAATGGCGCGGCACTTGAAAAACAGCAGTCAGGTGGATCAGGTGAGGTCGCAATCGGACGCTAGTCGCCCCGCCAGTGTTGGGACTTTTTATCCACTTCATAGGAGTTTGCCATGAGCAAGATCATCTCGACAGTACGTGCTTTCGTTGCCGACGAAGATGGTGTTACGGCGCTGGAGTACGGGATGCTGGCCGCTGCAATTGCCGCCGTCATTGCTGCCACCGTGATGGCGATTGGTCCGCGTATCAAGACCGCCTTCACGTCGGTCCTGGTCGCCTTAGGCGGTACTGCAATTCCTTAAACCCCCGCCTAGCCTCCCCGACGGGCCCGTCGGGGAGGCTTTTTCCTCCCTCCCACGCGAGGCGTCCATGTCTTTGTCTTTGCAACCATCCCTCGAATTGTCCCTGATTGCGCTGCTGCTGCTCGCCTGCGGCTACGACCTGGCACAGCGGCGCATTCCGAATCGCCTGCTCGCCTGCGCTCTGCTGTGCACGCTGGTGCTGCACCTGGCCGCCGGCGCCCAGCTGGCGCTGCTCAATGTCGTCCTGGTGGGACTGCTCACCGGATTGCTGATGTTTCTGCCCCTATATATTGTGCGCGCGATGGCCGCCGGCGACGTCAAGCTGATGGCCACCGTCGGCGCATTCTGCGGTCCCCTGCTGACGTTTCAGATCGCCATCGCCACCTACGTCTGCGGCGGCCTGCTGGCGCTGGCCATCGTGCTGTGGCGCGGCAAGGGACGCGCCGCCGCCGTCAATGTCGGCGCGCTGCTGCGCCCGCTGATGTTGCGCATGACCGGCATGCCGCTGGTGACGCAACCGCTGCCCACGCCCAGCGTCGGCAGCATGCCCTACGCACTGGCCATCACGCTCGGCACTTTCCTGATGCTGGGCCTGCGGCACTGGTAAAAATTTCCTCACTGAATGGCTTGCTGCTTGTCAATAAGGCGCAGGGCGGTGCTCGCTAGAATGAATTTTATTCCAGTGAAACAGTCTGGCCCTGCAGGGAGATGTTCGCGATGTTCGAAACGGAAACGATGAGTGCGCGCGTGGCGGCGCGCAGCCCGGCGGCCAGCGCCCCCGGCGACGAACTGGTGGCCCGCCTGCCGCCGCAGCCGAAGACGGTCAGCGATACCGGCCTCGAGCTGGCGCTGCTGGTCGAGCTGGCCGCCAAGACGATGTACGCGGCAGGCAAGATGCACCTGCCTGTTCTGATGAGCAAGATGCGGCTGTCCTTCAGCGTGCTCCATGAAGTGCTCGGCTTCATGGTGGCCGAGCAGGTCGTCGAGGTCGCCTGGCGCGGCGACTCCGACCTCGACGTGCATTACCAGCTGACCGCCACCGGCAAGCTGCGCGCCACCGAATACCTGTCGCGCTGCCGCTACGTCGGGCCGGCGCCGGTGACGCTGCAGGCCTACCGCGAGCTGGTGCTGCGCCAGTCGCACCGCCAGGGCCGCGTCAACCGCATCGGCGCCGGCGAACTGGCCGCCGCCTTCGCCGAGGACGGGCTCGACGCGTCGGTGCGCGAACTGATCGGCGCGGCGCTGCAGTCGGGACGCTCGCTGCTGCTGCACGGACCGTCCGGCAGCGGCAAGACCACGCTGGCGCGCAAGCTCGGGCAGCTGCAGTGCGGGCTGGTGGCCACGCCGCATGCCATCCTGGTCGACAACGACATCGTCCAGTTCCACGACCCGGCGCTGCATCCGGCGCCGGCCCACCCGCGCCAGGCCGAGGACCGGCGCAGCAGCGACAGCCGCTGGGCCCTGTGCCAGCGCCCGCTGGTGCAGGTCGGCGCCGACCTGTCGGCCGAGATGCTCGACCTGCGCCATGACAAGGCCGGCGGCGTCTACCACGCGCCGCCGCATTTCCTGGCCAACAACGGCATGCTGGTAGTCGACGACCTCGGGCGCCAGCGCATTCCGGCCGCCCAGCTGCTCAACCGCTGGATCGGTCCGCTCGACAGCGGCACCGACCAGCTCACCGTCGAAGGCGGCCACAAGATCAGCGTGCCGTTCGACGTCACCCTGGTGCTGGTCACCGACCACGCGCCGCACGCGCTGCTGGACGCGTCGGCGATGCGGCGGGTCGGCTACAAGATCGCCGTCGGCGCCCTCAGCGAGGCCGGCTACCGCACCCTGTTCCGGCGCCAGTGCCAGCTGTGCGAGATCGACTGCGACGACGCCGTGCTGGCGCACCTGATCGGCGTGTTGCACCGCCAGGACGGCCGCGCGCTGCTGGCCAGCTACCCGCGCGAACTGCTCGAGCGGATCGCCGATTTCGCCAGCTTTGCCGGCACCTCGCCGCGCCTGACCATCGGCGCGCTCGAGCAGGCCTGGACCAGCATGCTGGCCGGCGAGGGCGGCACCGTGCAGCCAGTTTCCTATTTCGTCGCCGGCGGCGACCCACTCTGCGAGAGAATCTGATGAAAAACAAGCGCGCATTGTTGATGATGGCGGTCGCGGTCCTGTTCGGGATCGTTGCCGTGGTGCTGGCCTCGTACTGGCTGTTGCGCCAGTCGGCCGGCAATCTGAGCCGGATCGTGGTGGCCACTGCCGACGCCAACCGCGGCCAGCGCCTGACGCCGGAACTGCTCGGCTTTGCCGACTGGCCCACCAAGGACATTCCGAAAGACGCGTTTACCGACCCGTCCCGCCTGCACGACCGCGTGCTCAAGGGCAACCTGCTGAAGAACGAGCCGATCAGCGAATCGAAGCTGGCGCCGGCCGGCACGCTGGGCGGCCTGTCGGCGCTGATCAGCGAAGGCAAGCGCGCCATCACGGTGCGCGTCAACGACGTCATCGGCGTGGCCGGCTTTGCGTTGCCCGGCAACTACGTCGACGTCATCGTCCACACCGAGCGCGAGGGCGCGGCCCCCGGCACCGCGCCGGGAGCCTCGCAGCACATCTCCAAGATCGTCCTCGAGCGCATCCTGGTGCTGGCGGTGGCGCAGGAAGTGAGCCGCGACGAGACCAAGCCGAAGGTGGTCAACGCCGTCACGCTGGAAGTGTCGCCCGAGCAGGCCGAACACCTCGACCTGGCGCGCGGCGTCGGCACCTTGTCGCTGGCCTTGCGCAACCAGGTCGACCCGTCGCTGCCGGCCACCATCGGCGCCACCAAGCGCAGCTTGCTCAACGAACAGCTGGCGGCCGCCGTCAAGCCGCAGCCGGCAGTGGCGAAGCCGGCGCCGGCGCCCAGGCCGGTCGCGGTGGCGGCGGTCGTCAAGCGCCAGTGCGTCAGCGTGCTCAACGGCTCGCAGTCGTCGCAAGAGTGCTTCTAAATTTTCCCTTTCCACTTTGCGGGAGCAGCGAGATGAACCTACCCATCATCCATCAAGGCCAGCCGGGGCGTACCGGCCGCCTGGCCGCGTGCGGCGTGCTGGCCCTGGCCCAGGGGCTGGCCGGCGCCGCGCCGGACAAGCCGGCGGCTGCGCCGGCCGAGCGCGCCGACAGCGGCCCGCGCTGCGTCGGCCAGGCCGCGCGGCCGGCGGCGATGACGCTGCAGATGGGCAAGTCGACGCTGATGCGCCTGCCCGAGGCGGTGCGCTACCGCAGCGTCGGCAACCCGGAGGTGGCGCAGGCGATGCTGGTCGCGCCCGATACCCTGTACCTGGTCGGCGTCGACGTCGGCAGCACCAACATGATCATCCAGGGCAAGAGCGGCACCTGCAGCATGGTCGACCTGCTGGTGACGATGGATACCGGCGCGCTCAGCGCCGCCCTCGCTGCCGGCCTGCCCGACGAGAAGAACATCACGGTGAGCACCGCCGGCGACACCATCGTGCTCAGCGGCGCGGTGGCCGACGCGCCCGCCGCCGCCCGCGCCGTCGAACTGGCCAGCGCCTTCGTCCGCAAACCGCTGCGCTCGCTGGCCAAGGGCGAGAACCAGGCCGGCCAGCAGGCCGGCGCCGAGGCCCCCGGCGCCAACGGCGGCGCCAGCAACCGGATCGTCAACCTGCTGTCGGTCAGCGCGCCGCAGCAGGTGATGCTGGAGGTGAAGATCGCCGAAGTGTCGAAGACGCTCATCGAGCGGCTCGACGTCGGCGCCACCTGGCGCTTCTCGTCGGGCAGCTGGGCGGCCACGCTGCTGTCCAATTTCCTGGCCGGCAATCCGAACGGGACGGCGCCGTCGAATGGCGTGCTGGAACTGCGCAAGTCGAACGGCAACCGCATCGGCGCCGACGCCCAGAAGCAGGACGGGCTGGTGCGCATGCTGGCCGAGCCGACCGTGATGGCGCTGTCCGGCCAGGAAGGCAGCTTCCTCGCCGGCGGGCGCATCTTCATCCCGGTGGCGCAGGACAACAACAAGATCACGCTGGAGGAGCGCGAATTCGGCGTCGGCCTGCGCTTCACGCCGACCGTGCTCAGCGGCGGGCGCATCAACCTGAAGGTGGCGCCGGAAGTGTCCGAGGTCTCGCGCGACGGCATCGGCATCACCTCCGGCGGCGGCGGGCTGGCCGTGCTGCCCTTGATCACCACCCGGCGCGCCAGCACCACCGTCCAGCTGTACGACGGCCAGAGCTTCGCCATCGGCGGCCTGATCAAGAACAACATGACCACCGGCATGAACGGCACGCCGGGCCTGTCCGAAGTGCCGGTGCTCGGCGCCCTGTTCCGCAGCACCGACTACCAGCAGGACAAGACCGAGATGGTGTTCGTCGTCACCGCCCACCTGGTCAAGCCGCTGGCGGCGAATTACGCGCTGCCGACCGATCCGGTGACGGCGCCCAGCCGCGCCCAGCTGATGCTGGGCGGCAAACTCGAAGGCGGGCCGCCGCCGGCGTCGGCGCTGCCCGCGCCCGCCGCGGCCACCTCGAGCGGTTTCGAACTCAAATAGGGGACATCATGACGACGCGATTTGACAAGGCAGGGACAACGGTGGTGCTGGCGCTGGCGGCGATGCTGGCCGGCTGCGCCCATGACAGCTTTCGCACCGAGCGCGACAACGGCCCGGCCGGCGCCGCGGTGCGCAGCACGCTGGCGGCCCAGGTGATCAACCCGGCCGCCGGGCTGAACCCGAACCCGGCAGCCGGCCTCGACGGCAACAGCGCGCGCGGCGCCATCCAGCGCTACGAGCAGGGGCCGGCGGCGGCATCGGCCGGGCCGGCCGGGCTGATGCCGTCCGCCCTGACCAAGTGAGCACCGTCTGCGGCGCCGGCGCCGGCCGGCGCGCGCGGACGCGCGCCTTGCCCAGGGCGAGGCAGTCCGCCTGAACGCCAGCCGTCACGCCGGCCCGGCCACCGTCCATCAACGAGGATAGTTTATGAAAGCCTTACTTATCACGCGCGACGGCGAGTTGCAGGCGGAGATTGCGGCGCAGGGGGCGGCGCGGGTGCCGCCGCTCAACATCGGCGCCAGCCGCGCCAGCATCGCCGACGCCCTCGACCGGCTGGTGCCGGAGCAGCCGGCGCTGGTGGTGATCGATGCCAGCGACCTCGACGACAACGACGCCGGCGACCTCGAGCGCCTCGCCAGGCATTACCCCACCGCCTGCCTGATGCTGCTCACGCGCGAGCACCACCAGCAGCTGTTGATCCGCGCCATGCGCGCCGGCGTGCGCGAAGTGCTGCAGCTGCCGCTGGTGCACCGCGCCCTGCACGAGGCGCTCGACCGCATCGCCACCGCTGCCGGCGTCAACAACATGCGCGACGGCAAGGTGCTCGCCTTCATCGCCTGCAAGGGCGGCAGTGGCGCGACCTTCCTGTCGACCAACTTCGGCTATGCGCTGGCCACGCTGGCCGACAAGAAAGTGCTGCTGATCGACCTGCACGGCCAGTTCGGCGACGCCACCCTGTACGTGTCGGACCAGAAGGCGGCGATGACGCTGTCGGACGTGTGCCGCCACATCGCCCGCCTCGACGGCGCCTTCCTCGAGTCGTCGCTGGTGCATATCTCGCCCGGCTTCGGCATCCTCGCCGCCGCCGACGACCCCGGCCACGCGGTCGAGCTCAAGCCGGAGCACATGGACGCCATCCTGCGCGTGGCGCGCCAGCACTACGACTTCATCGTGCTCGACGTCGGCCGCCAGATCGACGCCATCTCGCTGCGCGCGCTCGACAATGCCGACGTCATCTACCCGATCCTGCAGCTGGGCCTGCCCGACATCCGCGACGGCCGCCGCCTGCTCGACATCTTCCGCTCGCTCGGCTATCCGATCGAGCACACGCGGCTGATCGTCAACCGCTACGAAAAAGGCGGCAAGCTGCGCCTGCAGGACCTGCAGAGCGCGCTGGGCGCGGAAGTGGTGCATACCATTCCGAACGACTACATCGCCGTCACCGATTCGGTCAACCAGGGCGTGCCGGTGCTGCGCCTGGCGCGCGCGGCGCCGGTCTCGCGCAGCCTGGCCGAGCTGGTCGAACTGGTGACGGCGCGCCGGGTCGTCGAAAACAAGGGGCTGTTCGACCGCCTGTTCGGCCGCTCCGACTCCGATCAATAACCGAGGGCACCAGCGATGACTCTACGCGAACGTTTGAACGGCGGCGACGACCCGCGCGCCGCCACCGTGGCAGCGCCGGGCGCGGCCACCGCCGCCTACCAGGAACTGCGCAAGAGCGTGCACCAGATGATCCTCGACCGGATCGACCTGGAGCGCCTCAAGCGCCTCACCACCGAGCAGTTCAAACACGAACTGGCGCTGCTGATCCAGCGCATCATCGAGGACGAGCGGATCGTCCTCAACCAGACCGAGCGCCACAACCTGGTGCTCGACATCCAGCACGAGATGCTCGGCTTCGGCCCGCTCGAGCCGCTGCTGGCCGACCCGTCGGTATCGGACATCCTGGTCAACACCCACTCCAGCGTCTACGTCGAGCGGCGCGGCCGGCTCGAGCTGACCGACATCTTCTTCCACGACGCCGCCCACCTGATGAAGATCATCGAGAAGATCGTCTCGCGGGTGGGCCGCCGCGTCGACGAGTCCAGCCCGATGGTCGACGCCCGCCTGCCGGACGGCTCGCGCGTGAACGCCATCATCCCGCCGCTGGCGGTGGACGGCCCGATCCTGTCGATCCGCCGCTTTTCGGCCTCGCCGCTGACGGTCGACAACCTGCTCGCCTTCAAGAGCATGACGCCGCCGATGGTGCAGGTGCTGCAGGCGCTCGGCCACGCCAAGATCAACATCCTCATTTCCGGCGGCACCGGCAGCGGCAAGACCACCTTGCTGAACCTGCTGTCGGGCTTCATCCCGCCGGGCGAGCGCATCATCACGATCGAGGACGCGGCCGAATTGCAGATGCGCCAGCCGCACGTGGTGCGCCTCGAGACGCGCCCGCCCAACATCGAAGGCAAGGGCGAGGTGTCGCAGCGCGCGCTGGTGCGCAACGCGCTGCGCATGCGGCCCGACCGCATCATCCTCGGCGAGGTGCGCGGCGCCGAGGCGCTCGACATGCTGCAGGCGATGAACACCGGCCACGAAGGCTCGCTGGCGACGATCCACTCGAACACCCCGCGCGACGCGCTGGCGCGGCTGGAAAACATGGTCGGCATGGCCGGCGTCAACCTGACCCCGCGCGCCACCCGCCAGCAGATCTGCTCGGCGGTGACGGTGGTGCTGCAGGTGACGCGCCTGACCGACGGCGCCCGCAAGCTGGTGAGCATGCAGGAAATCACCGGCATGGAAGGCGACATCATCGCCATGCAGGAAATCTTCCGCTTCGACCAGACCGGCGTCGCCCCCGACGGCAAGGTGCTGGGCCACTTCTGCGCCACCGGCGTGCGGCCGCGCTTTGCCGAGCGGGTCCGCCTGTTCGGCGCGCCGGTGCCCGATTCGGCCTTCGATCCGACCCGCATCTTCGAATAAGGAGGCGACATGGATTCAGTCTTTTATGGCTTCGCGGTACTCACCTTTGCCGCCGTGATCCTCATCATCGAGGGCGCCTACCTGTGGTGGATCGGCGCCCACGGCAGCGCCGCGCGGCGCATTGCGCGGCGCCTGCGCCTGATGTCGGACGGGCCGGAAGCGAACAGCGAGCGCGTGTCGATCCTGAAACAGCGCCGCTTCGCCAAGGCCGAGTGGTTCGACCGCAGCCTGCACCGCCTTCGCCTGGCCCACGCGATCGACCGCCTGCTGCTGCAGTCGGGCCTGAAATGGTCGGTCGAATACTTCATCGCCATCACCGCGCTGGCGCTGGTGGCAGCGTTCACGCTCGGCCTGCTGCAGCCGATGCCGCCGCCGCTGCTGCTGGTGATCACGGCAGCGTTCCTGTCGACCCCGGTGCTGCTGCTGCGCCGCGCCCGCACCGCGCGCCTGCGCCGCATCGAGCGGCAGTTGCCGGAAGCGGCCGATTTCCTCGCGCGCGCCATGCGCGCGGGCCATTCCTTCAACAACGTGCTGCAGATGGTCGGCAACGAGTTGCCGGAACCGCTCAGCGGCGAGTTCCGCACCGCGCACCAGGAAATCAACTACGGCGTGCCGATGAACGAGGCGCTGCACAACCTGGCCGAGCGGGTGCCGCTGACCGACCTGCGCTACCTGGTCATCGCGGTGGTGATCCAGCGCGAGTCGGGCGGCAACCTGGCCGAAATCCTCGGCAACATCAGCCACATCATCCGCGAGCGCCTGAAGCTTGCCGGCAAGGTGCGGGTGCTGTCGGCCGAAGGCCGGCTGTCGGCCATCATCCTGGCGGCGCTGCCGTTCGTCATGATGTGCGTGATGGTCATGGTCAACAGTGCCTACGTGAGCACGCTGTGGACGCATCCGACCGGGATCCGCATGCTGTGGGCCGGCGCCGTGATGATCGTGCTCGGCGGCCTGTGGACGCGCCGCATCGTCCAGATCCGTGTCTGAGGAGACCTGAATGACCGCTTCCCATCTCATCTTCCTGCTCATCTTGTTCACTGTCGTGGTCGCCCTGGTGATGCTGGCGATCGCCATCTTCTCCCCCAACTACATGCGCGACCGCCTCGCCAGCTTCGACCAGCCGAGCGAGCCGACTGCGCTCGAGAGCAACGGCTGGGTCGAAAAGGTCGTCAAGGCGGCCCAGCCGTTCAGCCGGCTGTCGCTGCCGGAGGAAGGCTGGGAGCAGTCGCCGCTGCGCACCCGCTTCATGAACGCCGGCTGGCGCTCGACCGGGGCGGCGACGCTGTACTTCGCCGCCAAGACGCTGCTGGCCTTGATCGCGCCGGCGATCGCCGCGCTGGTGCTGGTATGGATCGGGCCGAAATGGGCCGCCCACCAGTTCATGCTGCCGCTGCTGCTGGCGGTGGCGGGCGGCTACTACCTGCCCAATGTGGTGCTCGCCCGCACCGCCCAGCGCCGCCAGCGCGAGATCTTCGAGAACATTCCCGACGCGCTCGACCTGCTGACCGTGTGCGTCGAGGCCGGCCTGAGCCTGGAACGCGGCCTGATCAAGGTGGCCAGCGAAATCCACATCAAGAGCATGGTGCTGGCGCAGGAATTGCAGCTGGTGCTGATGGAAATGCGGGCCGGCTTCACCAAGGAAAAGGCGCTGCGCAATTTCGCCCTGCGCAGCGGCGTCGAGGACGTCGACACGCTGGTGGCGATGCTGATCCAGTCGGAACGCTTCGGCACCAGCATGGGCCTGTCGCTGCGCGTGCATTCGGACACGCTGCGCTCGAAGCGCCAGCTGGTGGCCGAGGAGGCGGCGGCCAAGATCGCCCTCAAGCTGCTGTTCCCGCTGATCTTCTTTATTTTCCCGACGCTGCTGATCGTGCTGGTCGGCCCGGCCGGCATCCAGGTCGCCGCCGCGCTCAGCGCGATGGGCAGCAACTGAACCATCCGAGGAGGACACCATGCGCCCCAGCTTGAAGCGTCTCACCGTGGCGTGCGCCGGCACGCTGCTGATGGCCTGCGTGCAGGTCGGCCCGGCCCGGCAGCAGGCAGCGCCGCTGCCCGCGTTCGGCCAGGCCGACCAGGCCTACCTGGCCGGCCGCAGCGCCCACCTGGCATTGCAGCGCGACGACGCCCGCGCCGCTTACCGCGCCGCGCTGCAGGCCGACCCGTCCCACGTCAACGCCCGCAACGGCCTGGCCACGCTGTTCGCCGAGCAGGGCGAATACGCCACCGCCATCCCGCTGTGGCAGGCGCTGGCGGCGGATGCGCCGACGACGGCGGCCAGCGCCTACCTGTTCAGCAACCTCGGCTACGCCCAGCTGCTTAACGGCGAGGCGGCGGCCGCCGTGGTGTCGCTGGAAAAGGCCTGCCTGCTCGATCCGCTCAGCCACCGCGCCTGGCGCCACCTCGGCAACGCGCTCGAGAAACTGGGCCAGCACGAGCGCGCCGCCCAGATGCTGCAGCAGGCGCAGGCGCTGGAAACGCACGACTTCAAGGCCGATTACAGCCTGGCGCAGCGCAGCGGGGTGGCGCCGATCGACAGCGCCGTCGCCGCCGACGGCGGCGCCTTCCCGTCCAGCGTCGTGCACCAGAGCGCAAGCGGCATCTTCGAACTGCGCCGCAGCGACGCCCCTGCCGTGGTGGCGCCGGCGCCGTCCGAGCCGGACCCGGCACCGGCGAGCGCGGCCGGCGCCACCCTGGCGGCCGGACGCGAAACGCTGCCCCCGGCCGCCGGCGGGCCCGGCAGTGCCACGCTGGAAATACGCAACGGCAACGGCGTCACCGGGATGGCGCGCCGGCTGGCGCGCAAGCTGGGCGATGCGGGCCTGCGCGTGACGCGCCTGTCCAACCAGAAGGGCTTTAACGTCGAGCACACCCGCATCGAATACCAGCCGGGCTGCCGCGAGGCCGCCGCCCGGCTGGCGCAGCGTTTCGACGATGCCGCGCTGGTCGAAGTGGCGCGCGCCGAAGCGGCCGAGGTGCGGCTGGTGCTGGGCCGCGACCTGATGCGCAGCAAGATGGAAGCGCGCCGCCTGATCCGCTCCGCGCTGGCGCGCGCGGCCGCGCGCGGCGCGCTCTGAGCCCGGCCCGTTCGTTTGGCCGGTATCAAGATAGCACGGCGGGACGACTGGAAAATGGGGTCACCGACCCCTCAACCAGGAGCCCCGCCATGCGCCTCGCCCACTTCTTCAAAGCCCTGTTCGCCAGCATCCTGCTGCTGTCGCTGGTTGCCTGCGCCCCCACCGCCACCCGCGAGGGCACCGGCGAATACATCGACGACGCCCTGATCACCACCAAGGTCAAGGCAGCGCTGGCAGCCGATCCCAACGTCAAGGCGACCGAAGTGAACGTCGAAACCTTCAAGGGCGATGTGCAGCTGAGCGGCTTCGTCTCTTCGCCCGAAAGCATCAGCCGGGCCGTCGAGCTCGCGCGCGGCGTGGCCGGCGTGCGCGGCGTCAAGAACAGCCTGGTCGTCAAGTAGCCGCTGCGGCCGGCGCGCGGCGAAAAAAAGCCGCCTGTTGCGAGGCGGCAGGTGCGGGCGGCGATGCTTATTCCCAGCTCACGCTGCCCAGCCCGCTCGCGGTGGACTTGCGGCTGGCCGGCTTGCCATACACGCTGGCCGAGCCCAGGCCGTTGAGCACCAGGTCGGCGCTGGTTTTGGCATACACGGTAGCACTGCCCAGGCCCGTCATCTTCAGCTCGACCGCGTCGGCGCGCAGCGCGCGCGCCTCGAGGCTGCCGACGCCGCCCAGCTTGGCGCGCAGCAGTTTGCTCTGTCCGCTCACTTCGATGCGGCCGGCGCCGCGCAGGCTCAGCTCGACCCGGTCGCTGTCGGTGGCGCCCAGCGACATGCTGCCCACGCCGCCCAGGCTGGCGTTGATGTTGCGGTAGCGGCTGGCCAGCGTGACGGTGCCGGCGCCGTCCAGCGACAGGCGGATCTGTTCGCCCGAAAAGCCGCTGATGCTGGCCGTGCCGACGCCCTGCGACACCAGTTCGTTCAAGTCCGGCAGCGTCAGTTCGGCGCGCAGCGTTTCCTTGTTGTCGTTGCCGAAGTGGAAGTGGCGATTGTTCTCGATATCGATGTGCAGGGTGTCGCCCTGCTGGGTCGTGATCACCTTCGGCACGTAGCGCTGCTCGCCGACGATCACCAGCGACGCGGTCGGCCCCTGCTTGACGCGCAGGTTGATGATGCCGCCCAGCTTCACCTTCACCACGCGGGCGTCGACGGCGCGTGTCTCGCTGGTTTGTTCGGCCAGCGCCGCGCCGGTGATGGCCGACAGCGTCAGCGCCAGGCAGGTGGTCGTGATCAGGTCGCGCATGCTTGTTCTCCGTGGCTCGTCGTCGGTGGTAAATCAGTTGCCCAGCTGCGCTTTTTGCGCGGCGCTGAGACGCTTGCCGGTGATGGTCACCACCGTCATCGGCGCGCCCGCGTCGACCTGCTGGACCATCGGCGCCGGCATGCGGTGGGCCGGCGCGGCGGCGCTGGCCAAGCCGGTCGCACCGACCAGTACGAGGGTGCTGAGAAAGATGACTTCCATGTTTTTTGCGATGTTCATGCTGGGCTCCTGGCGGTGATAAGTTCGTTGGGTTGAGTGAACTATAGCGAGGGCCCGGGCGCCGCCATACCGGATTGCGACAGACTGCGCATTCGGCGGCACCAGACGCAAAAAACGGCGCAAGGCCGTTGGGATGGTGCGTGCGACGGCGCCGAAAAAGCAGCGCCGCCGCACGGGGATCGTGCGGGTGGGACGAAGCGGCCGCTTAATTGCGGTTCGGGTTGTTCGGGCGGGCGTCGTCGCGGTTCGGCACGCCGTCGTGGTCGCGGTCGCTGCGGCCGTCGGCGCGTTCGCCGCGCTGCCAGCCGCCGCGGTTCATGCGCCAGCCGTCGTTACCCTGCTGCCATTCCGGGCGGTGGTAGACGTAGCCTTGGCGCACTTTTTCATAATGGCCGACAGTCCAGACGTAACGGCGGCCCGACCAGTTCCAGTAACCGGGTACCCACTCGTAGCCGCGGCGCGCGTGCGGCACCGATTCATGGCGTGGTGGCGGCGGCGCGGTGCGCACGACGATAACGCTGTCGCGGGCGAATGCTTGGGCCGGGGCGAAGGCGGCGGAAGCGATCAGTAGGGCGGCTGCAGTACCGAGGATCGTGGTTTTCATGAGACTCTCCAAGCGAAGTGGGTGTGACTTCACTATAGAGATTCTGCGCGGCACGTACGGAATTGATGCGTACGCTTACAACAGATACATTAGGCAACAAACGGTGTCTTGTTGTTAACGACGTCCGCCGCGCCGGCCGCCGTGGCCCCAGCCGTGGCCCCGATGGCCGCCATGGCCGCCGCCGCGGAATGACCCGACCCACAGGTCGAGCGACAGCGGCGCTCCGGCATAGTAGGGCGTGCCGGTGTAATAGGGGTAGCGGTAGGGGTAATAGCTGGAGTAGCCGTACGGATCGTAGCCGCCGTAGCTGCCGTAAGCGGCCGGGTAGGGTTCATACACGGCGCAGCCAGCGAGCGAGGCTGCCACCGCCAGCGAAAATACGAGGCGTTTCGCGGCGCCCTTCGCATACTGGTTCATCACTGCCACCATCGGTTGATGCAGGCCTGTCAGATGTCGCGCCAAGCCCGCCGGTTCGCCGGCGTCACAAAACGTTACAAAGTGGATACAGCGGCGACGCCGCCGGGCGCCGGCCCCCATGCCGGTTAATGCGCCTAGCATTTATTTACTTTTATTATTACTATGAGGCTAACCACCGCACTCATTCGGCTTCGACACGAACACCGGCGCATCATGCGAACATACAGACCATACAACGGGACGCCGGGGGCGCTGCGTCCGCGCCACCGGCGCTATTCCGGCACCGCTGGCGACGCCGCCGGCCAGTTGTCGTCCGACATGCTGCTCAACCTCGAGCAGATGCTGGTCAACGAGGCGCTGGTGGCCAAGGTGCTGCAGTGCGAGAAGGCCGAAGCGGCGCTGCGCGCGTCCGAGCGCAAGCTCAATGAATTGCTGGCCCACCAGGTCGCTACCAGCGAAGAGGAGCGCAAGCGCATCGTGCGCGAGATCGAAAACAGCCTCGGCCAGAACCTGCTGGCGCTGCGCCTCGACATCTCGGCGCTGCACGCGCGCACCGGCGAGGGCCACCCGCGCCTGCACGACTGGGTCGGCAAGGCGCTCGACAACCTTGACACCACCATCGCCTCGGTCGGCCAGATCGTCGCCCACATCCGCCCGTTCCAGATCGAGCTGGGGCTGGCCGCCGCCGTCGAGTGGGAGCTCAACAAGTTCCAGCGCTCGGCCGGCGTGCTCTGCAACCTGTCGCTCGACCCGCGCCTGGACGCCATGGAACTGGCCGACGAGCAGACCCTGGGACTGTACCGCGCTCTGCAGGCGTGCCTGTCCAACGTGTTCCGCCACGCGCTGGCCAGCCGCGTCGACGTCATGGTCGAAATTGCCGGCGACAAGGTCTTGATGAACGTCAGCGACAATGGCGTCGGCTTCGACACCCGGGCGCCGCGCAAGTCGAGTTCCTACGGCTTGCTCGATATCGAGAAACGCATTGCCGCGCTCGGTGGCCATCTGGTGGTGACCAGTTCGCGTCCACACGGCACCACTGTCACGCTGTCGATCCCGGTGGCGCGCGCGGCCCCCGCTGACGCCGAAAGGGCACGTATGGCTATAAAAAATGAGCTTCTGGGCAGGCTGATGGAGCGGGTGGACAGCAGTTCCGATGCCAGCGCGCTGCGCGACGCCAGCGGCGTCTGGATGGCCTTGCTGGGCAAATTCTCGCCGCTGATCGGGCCGTCCAGCGTGTACGTCCTGTTCATGCGCAGCATCGACCTCAACCGCGCCGTCTTTCCGTGGCTGCCTGCGATGGCGCCGAACAACGTCGGCGCCACGCACTTCAGCGCCTTCGAGGCGGCGCTGCAGTCGCGGCCGGCCGACGACGTCGTCAATGCCACCCGCGCCTTGCTCGACACCTACCTCGACTCGCTGTTCACCTTGATCGGCGCCAGCTTGACGGCCCAGTTCGTCGGCGCCGCGATCAGCGACAAGCGCGAACAAAAAAAGTAAACAGGAGCATTTGGATGCGCGAGAAATTAAAGGTAAAGCTGTTACAGACGGGCGTTCCCGGATTCGATGAGATTCTCGGCGCCGGCTTGCCGGAACTGTCGTTCAACATCATTGGCGGCGCCCCCGGCAGCGGCAAGACTACCTTTGCCCAGCAGATCATGTTTTCGCTGGCCACGCCGACCGCCAAGGCGCTGTTTTTCACGGCGATGGGCGAGCCGCCGGTCAAGATGCTGCGCTACCAGCAGCAGTTCGGGTTTTTCGACTTCGACAAGGTGGGCGGCTCCATCGAGTTCATCAGCCTGGCGCCCCAGGTCGAGCAGGGCAACTACGACGCCGTGCTGGCGCAGATCCTCGACGCCGTGCGCACCCACGCGCCGGCCTACGTCTTCATCGACTCGTTCCGCTCCTTCGTTCAGGGCGCCAAGGGCGAGCATCGCGAAATCCAGGCGCTGCAGTCGTTCGTGCAGCAGCTGGTCACGCACATGACCGGCTGGCACGCCACCACCTTCCTGATCGGCGAGTACCTTGCCAACGAGACCGACCAGAACCCGATCTTCACGGTGGCCGACGGCATCATCTGGCTCAACCAGTGCGTCCAGCGCAACGCCATGGTGCGCAAGGTGCAGGTCATCAAGATGCGCGGCCAGCGCCAGCGCCCCGGCATGCACACCTTCCGCATCACCGAAGCGGGCATCGAGATCTTCCCGCGCATGATTGCGGCGGCCGATCCGGCCGGCGCCACGTCGCCGCCGGCGCCGCGGCCGCGCATCTCGATGGGCGTGCCGGAACTGGACAGGATGCTGGGCGGCGGCTTGCCGGCGGGTTACTCGGTGCTGCTGGTGGGCCCCTCCGGCTCCGGCAAGACCACGCTGGCCACCGAATTCGTCGCCGCCGGCGTGCACCAGGGCGAGAAGGCGATCATCGCGCTGTTCGAGAAGAGTCCCGGCCAGATCATGAACAACAAGCTCGATGCCCTGGTGCGGGCCGGCGGCGTGTCCATGCTCAACGTGCGCACGCTGGACCTGTCGGTCGACGAGATCCTGCACGAGCTCGTCACGCTGATCGAGCAGACCGGCGCCACCCGCGTGGTGCTCGATTCGCTGTCGGCGTTCGAGCTGGCGCTGGCGCCCGAGTTCCGCGAAGACTTCCGCGAGTCGCTCTACCGCATGACCACGGTGCTGAGCGAAAAAGGCGTGTCGCTGCTCATGACGGCCGAGCTGGAGGACCGCTTCACCGAGCTGCGTTTCAGTCCCGACGGCAGCGCCTTCCTGGTCGACGCCATCGTCATGCTGCGCTACCTCGAATCGGCGGCGCAGATGCGCACCGTCATTTCGGTGATCAAGGTGCGCGGCAGCGCCCACAGCCGCGACTTCCGGACCTTCGAGATCGGCGCCGACATGGTCACCATCGGCGCGGCGCCGGCGCCTTACGCGGGCATTCTCGGCGGCAATCCGGCGCCGCCGGCCTGAGCAGGCAACGGCGACGGCTGCCTCAGGTCGGCGAGCCTGAACCGGTTGCGGCTGCTGGCGCTGGCGGCAGCGCCAGCTCGATGACCCGATACTGGCGCTTGCCGTTGCGCTTGGAGGCGTACAGCGCGGCGTCGGCGTGTTGCGCCAGCGCTTCGGCCGTCGCGCCGGCGCCGCCGAAGGCCACGCCGATGCTGGCCGATATCAGCAGCTGCTGCCCGCCCGCCAGGAACGGCTTCTCCAGCACCTCCAGGATCTTGGCGGCCACCGCTTCGCAATTGGCGACGCTGCCCACCGCTTCGAGCACCACGGTGAACTCGTCGCCGGCCAGCCGCGCCAGCATGTCCGTTTCGCGCAGCACCGACCTGACCCGCCTGCCGAATTCGACGAGCACTTCGTCACCGGCACCGTGGCCCAGGGTATCGTTAATTTTCTTGAAATTGTCCAGGTCCAGATAGACCAGTGCCAGTTCCGTCTGTTGCCGCCGCGCCATCGCCAGCGCCTTGCGCAGGTGGAATTCATACATCCGGCGGTTGGGCAAGCTGGTCAGCGGGTCTTCGTTGGCCAGCACCAGCAGCTGGCGCTCATGTTCGCGGGCGGCGGTCGAATCGGTCGCCAGCACGTAAATGCCGACCACCTTGCCGTCGCGGTGATGCGGCATGTAGGTGGTACTCAGGATCCGCGCGCGGCCCTTGCGCTGCACCGTCACTTCGATGTTCGACATGTTGCCGCCGAGCGCCTGCAGCAGGCCCGGCTTGCGCTCGTCGAAGTAGGCGGCGCCGAAGACCTGCTCCACGGTTTTGCCCAGCATGTCCGCGCTCAGGTGGCCGAGCCACTCCTTGTACATCGCATTGGCGAACCGGAAGCGAAATTCGCTGTCGAGGTAGGAAATGAGCACCGGCACGTTGTCGGTAATGGTGCGCAAGCGTTCTTCGCCCTGCAGCTGCAAGATCTCGCTCTCGCGCCGCGCGGTGATGTCGAAGGCCATGGCGAAGTAGCCGTCCGGTTCGCCATGATCGTCGAAGTGCGGCACGAAGGCGGCGTGGAAATGCAGTGGCCGGCCGTCGACCGTGATCTCGCCTTCGAAGGACGACTTGCTGCCGCGCGAGGCGGCGTCGATGTGCGGTGCGATCCTGGCGTATTCGCTGTCGGTGTAGACGGCCCGCACCGGCTGGCCGATCAGGTTTTCGGCCGGCTGGCCGTAGAACTTGAGCGAGCGCGCATTGAGGAACACGAAACGCCCGTTGCGGTCGACCTGGCCGATCAGCGTCGGCAGGTTCTCGGCGATGGTGCGCAGCATCTGTTCGCTGCTGATCAGCCTGTCATGGATGCCGTTCGACAGCGCGCTGCGCGCTGCGGCGTCGGCCGGCACGAAGGCCCGGAACGACCCTTCGACCAGGGCGCGCACGCGCTCTTCGCTGCTGGCCAGGCGCGCTTCGGTTTGCTGCAGCTGCCGTTCGAGCGCGGCGTTGCGCTCGAGCAGGGCGCGCATGGGCTCGTCCGCGCCGCGCCGGCGCTGTTCATCAGATAATTGCTTGTCCATCGCACCACCGTCGAGGTTGAACGGCCTCGGCATGAGGCACGCAAGAGGTCATCCAGTGGTTGGGCGCGAGGCATGGATGCCGTTCCGCAGCGGGGAATCGGCCGGGGGGAAACATGGTAGCCTGACCGTTGGTCAAAGTACAGATATATCATTCCACTGTGACAATCCCGGCCAGGCCCACCGGCTCGCGTCAGGCCACGCGGATCAGCTGCTTGTTGACGAACTCCAGGATGCCGGCCGCCGACAATTCTCGGCCATAGCCCGAATTCTTGACGCCGCCAAAGGGCAGCTCGGGCGCCGACACCGCGGCGCTGTTGATGAACACCATCCCGGTATCGATGCGCCGCGCGACCCGCTTGCCGCGCTCGAGGTCGGCGGTAAACACCGAGCCGCCCAGGCCGAACGGCGAATCGTTGGCCAGCGCCACCGCCGCGTCCTCGTCGGCGACGCGGAAAAACAAGGCCACCGGGCCGAAGAACTCTTCCCTGTAGGCCGGATTGGCGGCATCGATGTCGGCCAGGATGGTCGGCTGCATGAAGGCGCCGGCGCCGTCGCCGCGGGCGCCGCCCATGACCAGGCGCGCGCCGGCCGCGACCGCGCGCTCGACCTGCCCGACCAGGGTGTCGAGCGCTGCGGCCGACGACAGCGGCGCCAGCGTGGTGGCGGCGTCGAGCGGATCGCCGGTCGTGAAGTTGCCCAGCGCCGCCTGGAACTTCTCGAGGAAGCGGTCGGCCAGCGCTTCGAGCACGATAAAGCGTTTCGACGCCGTGCAGGCCTGGCCGGCATTGCCCATGCGGCCGGCCACCGCGCTCTTGACCGCCTTGTCGAGGTCGGCGTCGTCGAGCACGATGAAGGCGTCGCTGCCGCCCAGCTCCAGCGTCGTCTTCTTGAGGTTCTGGCCGGCGCGCGCCGCCACCACGGCGCCGGCCGCCTCGCTGCCGGTGAGCGCGACGCCGCGGATGCGCGCATCGTCGATCAGCCGGCCGACCTGGTCCTTCGAGACGAACAGGTTGGTGTAGGCGCCCGCCGGCGCGCCGGCGTCGTGCAGCAGCTGCTCGAACGCCAGCGCGCACTGCGGCACGTTGGAGGCGTGCTTGACCATCACGACGTTGCCGGCCATCAGGTTCGGCGCGGCGAAGCGGGCGATCTGGTAGTACGGGTAGTTCCACGGCTGCACGCCCAGCAGCACGCCGAGCGGACTGCTCTGGACCATCGTCTCGGTGCCGCGCGTGCTCAGCTTTTCCGGTGCGAGGAACGCTTCGGCGTTGTCGGCGTAGTAGTCGAGGATGGCCGCGCTGAGGGCCACTTCGCCGGCGCTTTGCGCCAGCAGCTTGCCCATTTCCAGCGTCGCCAGCCGCGCCAGTTCGCCCGAGCGCTCGCGCATCAGGGCGGCGGCGCGCTTGAGCACCACGGCGCGCTCGGCGTAGCTGCGCGCGCGCCAGTCGTCCTCGAAACAGCGCGCGGCGGCGCTCAGTTTCGTCTCGAGCGCGGCGTCGTCGTGTTCGTCGAAGGTGGCGAGAATCTTGCCGTCATAGGGGTTGGTGCTTTGGTAGGCCATGTTGATTCCTTGTTGTTATGGTTGATGATCAGGCGCCGACGCGGATGACCAGCTTGCCGAAGTTCTTGCCCTCGAGCAGGCCAATGAAGGCCTGCGGGGCGTTTTCCAGGCCGTCGACGATATCTTCGCGAAACTTGATCTTGCCTTCGGCAACCCAGGCACTCATCTGCGTGAAGAACTCGCCGTAACGGTCGCCGTAGTCGTCGAAGATGATAAAGCCCTGCATCTTGATGCGCTTGGTGAGCAGGGTGCGGGTCAGCACGCGCAGGCGGTCGGGACCCGGCGGCAACTCGGTGGCGTTGTAGTCGGCGATCATGCCGCACAGCGGCACCCGCGCGCGGCTGTTCAGCAGCGGCAGCACGGCGTCGAACACGGCGCCGCCGACGTTCTCGAAATAGACGTCGATGCCCTTGCCGCAGGCCGCCGCCAGCTGCTTGGCGAAGTCGGCGCTGCGGTGGTCGATGCAGGCGTCAAAGCCAAGCTCGTCGACGACGTAGCGGCACTTGTCGGCGCCGCCGGCGATGCCGACCACGCGGCAGCCGCGGATCTTGGCGATCTGGCCGACCACCGCGCCGACGGCGCCGCTGGCGGCGGCCACCACCACCGTTTCACCCGCCTTCGGCTGGCCGATGTCGAGCAGGCCCATGTAAGCGGTAAAGCCGGGCATGCCGAGCACGCCGAGCGCGCTCGACGGCTGGCGCAAGCCGCCCAGCTTGCGCAGCGCGGCGCCGTCGGCCACCGCGTAATCCTGCCAGCCGCTAAACGACAGCACCAGGTCGCCCTCGGCGAAGTCGGGGTTCAGCGACTTTTCCACGCGGGCGACGGTGGCGCCGATCATGGTCGCACCCAGTTCCACCGGCGCGGCGTAGGAGGCGGCGTCGCTCATGCGTCCGCGCATGTACGGGTCGAGCGACAGGAACAGGGTGCGCAGCAGCACCTGGCCGGCCTGCGGCACTGGCAGCGGCGCTTCCTTCAGGGAAAAGTTGGCAGCGGTGGGCGCGCCGTGCGGGCGGCTGGCGAGGACGATGGAACGGTTGCTGGTGGTGCTTTGGGTCATGGTGGGAACTCCCTTTTCTGTGGTAGTCAAACTGCGGTCAACGGCGGCGTTCACAGCGCCGCTTCGAGGATGCGGCGGCTGACGGCGAGATCGATATCGTTGCGTTCGCCCAGCGCCGTCATGCCGTGCGCACCAAGCTGGCCGAGCACCGCTTCCACCGCCGGCTGGCCCAGCTGGTAGGCCGACAGGCGCGTCGGGATGCCGAGCGACTCGAAGAAGGCGCGCGTGGCGGCGATGGCGGCGTCGATGCGCTGTGCCTCGCTGCCGCTGTCGATGCCCCACACGCGCTGGCCGTATTGAAGCAGTTTCTCACGCTTGTTGTCGCGCCGCACGTCCAACAGCGCCGGCAACACCACCGCCAGCGTGCGCGCGTGGTCGATGTCGTACAGCGCCGTCAGTTCATGGCCGATCATGTGCGTGGCCCAGTCCTGCGGCACGCCGGCGCCGATCAGGCCGTTCAGGGCCAGCGTGGCGGTCCACATCAGGTTGCTGCGGGTGGCGTAATCGTCGGGCGTGGCGAGCGCCTGCGGGGCGATCTCGACCAGCGTCTGCAGCAGGCCTTCGGCGAAGCGGTCCTGCGCCAGCGCGGCGGCCGGGTAGGTCAGGTACTGCTCGATGGTGTGCACGAACGCGTCGGCGATGCCGTTGGCAACCTGTTTGGTCGGCAAGGTGAAGGTGCGGGTCGGGTCGAGCACCGAAAACTGCGGGAACACGTGCTCGCTGCGAAACGCCAGCTTGTCGTGGGTCGCCTTGCGGGTGACCACGGCGCCGTTGTTCATTTCCGAGCCGGTCGCCGGCAAGGTCAGGACGGCGCCGAACGGCAGCGCGGCGCCGACCTTGGCCCCGTGGCTGAGCATGATCTCCCACGGGTCGCCCTCGTACTGCGCGGCGGCGGCAACGAACTTGGTGCCGTCGATCACCGAGCCGCCGCCGACGGCGAGCAGGAAGTCGATGTTGTCGCCCCGCACTTGCTCGACGGCGCGCATCAGCGTCTCGAAGCTGGGATTCGGCTCGATGCCGCCGAATTCATGGACGCTGCGCTCGCCGAGCGCCGCGCGCACCTGGCCGAGGGTGCCGTTCTTTTCGGCGCTGGCGCCGCCGGTCAGGATCAGCACGCGCGCGGCGGGCGGCACCAGCGTGGCCAGCTGGGCGATCGTGTCAGCGCCAAAGACGATCCTGGTCGGGTTGTGAAATTCAAAGTTTTGCATGCGGAACTCCTGTAATTAGACTGGTCGTCTAGTAAGTAAGGACAAAAAAAGCACGATGGCGCGGCGCCGGTCGTGCCCGAATCAGGTGGTGACGTCGTTCGTTGCCAGGCCCAGCAGGCCGGCGGTGGCGGCGCGCGCGCTGCGCAGCGCGCTCGCATTGCGCCGCAATTTGGTCAGCAGGGCGGCGCCCAGCCACATCTGGTAGAGCGTCTCGGCCAGGTCGCCCGGCTCGCCGGCGGCGCGCAGCGAGCCGTCGGCGCCGCCTTCGCGCAGGCAGGCGGCGATGCGCTCGATGATCAGCGTGGTGCCCTTGAGCAGCGCCAGCCGCATCGCTTCGGACATGTCCGCCACTTCGCCGCTGAGCTTGACGACGAGGCAGGAGCAGGATGCGCTGTCGTCCGCCCCCGCCTCGATCCAGCTGTCCCAGTAGGCCATCAGGCGCTGCGCCGCCGGCCCCGGGCCGCCTAGCAGGACGTCGAGCCGCGCCAGGTAGTGCTCGACGTAATGGGCCAGCAGTGCCTCGCCGAAGTGCTCCTTCGACTGGAAGTAATGGTAGAACGAGCCCTTCGGCACGCCGGCGGCGCCGAGGATCTCGTTCAGGCCGACCGCCGAATAGCCTTTGCCGACGATGATGGCCATCCCGGTATCGATGATGTGCTGGCGGATGTCGGGTTTCGGGCTGGTCATGGCTCCACTATACACCAATTAGACCAGTCGTCTTGAGTGTGCTGTCGAACAGGCCACGAACTTTCGATCGCCGCCACAGGTCTTAGCAGCTCGAAGTCGTTTTTCAGGCGCGGGTGCGTGCTTCGGAAGGATCGTCAGGTTGGATGAACTATGCAGATGTGGATGATCCGCCGGGGTGGCCAGATCCTCCTGCTCGCGCTTGTCTATTACCTTGCCGCCCGCTTCGGCTTGCTGCTGGCCCTGCCGCCCGGACATGCGGCGCCGATCTGGCCGGCCGCCGGCATTGCACTGGCCGCGGTCCTGCTCTTTGGCAACGCGGTGGCGCCAGGCATCTGGCTGGGCTCGTTCCTGGCGAACCTGGCCGTCTCCTACGACTTCACCAGCACGGCCGCGCTGTCAGCGTCGCTGGTGCTGCCGGCCGGCATTGGCGCCGGCGCCACCTTGCAGGCCCTCGCCGGCGCATTCCTGATCCGCCGCTACGTCGGCTTCCCGACAGCGCTGGACCGGGTGGGGGACGTGATCAGGTTCCTCGGCCTGGGCGCCCTGGTCAGCTGCGCAATCAGCGCCAGCGTGGGCGTGACCATGCTGTATCTGACCGGGACCTTGCCTCTGGGTAGCCACGGCTTTACCTTGTGGGCCTGGTGGATCGGTGACGCCATCGGCGTGCTGTTCGCCACGCCGCTGGTGCTGACCTGGTTCGGCCAGCCGCACGCGATCTGGCGGCGCCGGCGGCGCACCGTGGCGCTGCCGATCTGCCTGGCGTTCGCCGTGACCTTCGCCGTGTTCACCGCCGGCCACGATCCGCTGCTCAGCGGCCCGAACTCCTGGCTTGCCTGGTTCGTGCTGGCCGGCGGCATGGCCTTCACCGGCCTGCTCGGCGCCTTCCTGCTGGTGATCAGCGGCCACGCCATGTTGTTCGAGCAACTGGCCACCCAGCGCATGAAAGACCTGGAGCGCACCCTCGAGGCTGAGCAGGCGACGCTGCAGCTGGCCGCCATCGTCACCTCGTCGGACGACGCCATCATCGGCAAGACCCTCGACGGCACCGTCGTCAGCTGGAATGCCGGCGCCGAACGCATGTACGGCTACCGCGCCGCCGAGATGATCGGCCGGCCGATCTCGACCCTGATTCCGCCCGGGCTGGCCGGCGAGATGCCGGCGATGGTGGAGCGCCTGCGGCACGGCGAGCGCATCAGCCACCTCGACACGGTGCGGGTGCACAAGGACGGCCACCGCATCGACGTGTCGCTGACGGTCTCGCCGATACTCGACGCCGCAGGCAGGGTGACGGGCGCGTCGGCGATCGCGCGCGACATCAGCGAGCGCAAGCACGCCGAGGAAGCCTTGCGCAAAAGCGAGGCGCGCATCCGCCGCCTGGTGGACGCCAACATCATCGGCATCTTCATCGGCGACCTGAGCGGCCGCGTCACCGAAGCCAATGACGCCTTCCTGGAAATTTCCGGTTATACGCGGGAAGACATGTTGGCCGGCACCTTCCGCTGGACCTACCTGACGCCGCCCCAATACGAGGCGGTCGACAAGCTGGCCATCGAACAGCTCCGGCGGACCGGGCGCTGCACGCCCGTCGAAAAGGAGTACATCCGCAAGGACGGCAGCCTGATTCCGGTATTGGTGGCCGGCGCCCTGTTCGAAGGGTCGCAAACGGAGGGCGTCAGCTTCGTGCTCGACCTGACCGAGCGGCGCCAGGCCGAAGAGCGCTTCCACCACATGGCCGACCACGACCCCCTGACCGGATTGCCCAACCGCGCCCTGTTGCAGGACCGCATGCACCAGGCGAT
>JBBRXM010000055.1:0-32022 GCA_038248405.1 Burkholderiales bacterium | reverse complement strand
GCGGTGCGGTGAAACACCCAGCCGTCGACGTTATCCTGCGGCGCGCTGTACTTGCCCTGTTTCTGGCTGGTGACGTGCGCCGTTTCCCAGCCCAGCGCGCGCTGCTGCTTGAGGATCGACAGCGTGCGGAAGGTGTAGCCGCTGTGCAGCGGAATCGAATGGTCGAGGACGTGCAGGATCCGCATCTCAGGATCCCTGCAGTTCTTTGCGCAGGAACGCTTCGAACATCAGCAAGGCCCAGATCGAGGCGCTGTAGTCGCGCCGCCCGGACTGGTGCTGCTCGACCAGTTCGGAGAGGAACTCGTGGTTGAAGATGCCGGTGTCGGCCAGCATCGGTCCGAGCAGCGAGTCGCGCACGCGCTGGCGCAGCGGACCGCGGAACCAGCTTGCCAGCGGCACCGAAAAGCCCATCTTCTTGCGATAGAGGATATCTTCGGTGAGGTAGGGCTCGAGGCTCTTCTTGAACACGTACTTGCCTTCGCTGCCACGCAGTTTCATGTCCGACGGCAGGCCCGATATCCACTCGACCAGCTGGTGGTCCAGCAGCGGCACGCGCACTTCCAGCGCATGCGCCATGCTGGCGCGGTCGACCTTGGTGAGGATGTCGCCCGGCAGGTAGGTCTTCATGTCGAGGTACTGGATCATCGACAGCGGATCGTCGGTGGGGGAGTTGGCCGCGTGGCCCTGCATCACCTCGATGGCGCGGTAGCCTTGCAGGCCGCTGCGAAACTTGCTGGAAAACAGCTTGTCGCGCATGGCGTCCGACATCAGCGAGACGCCATGGAAATAACCTTCGACCAGGTCGCGCGACAGCGACTCGAAGGTGGTCTTGGCTCGGAACATGCGCGGCGCCCAGTCGGCTTTCGGATAATAACGGCCGAGTGGGCCGAAGATCAGCTTGCGCATGGCCGGCGGAATCTTCGAGCGTACGCTGTCCTCTGCCATCGCGTAGCGGTAGCGGCGGTAGCCGGCCAGGTTTTCGTCGCCGCCGTCGCCGGACAGGGCCACCGTCACGCGCTTCCTCGCCAGCTGGCAGACTCGGTAGGTCGGAATCGCCGAGCTGTCGGCGTACGGTTCGTCGTACAGGTCGGCCAGCGTATCGAGCAGCGCGTAGTCGTCGGTGTCGACCGTTTCGGTGACGTGTTCAGTCTTGTACTGGCGCGCCACCTGTTCGGCGTACTGCGACTCGTCGAAGGCTTTTTCCTGGAATGCAATCGAGCAGGTGTTGACGGGATCCTTCATCAGGCCGGCCATCATCGCCACGATCGCGCTCGAATCGACGCCGCCCGACAAAAAGGCACCGAGCGGCACCTCAGCCTTCAGGCGGATCTTGACCGCTTCGCGCAGGCGCACGATCAGTTCGCCTTCGGCGTCTTTTTCCGTCATTTTTTCGTGCAGCTTGAACGGCGCGTCCCAAAACTGTTTCGGCTCGGGCACAGGCTGGCCGATTTTCACCGTCAGCGTGAAACCGGGCGAGAGTTTTTTCGCCGCCAGGTAGATCGTCTTCGGCTCCGGCACGTAGCCGTAGGCAAAATAGTCCTCGACCGCGCGCGGGTCGATTTCGTGCGGCAGGCCCGGGTGGGCGCGCAGCGATTTGAGCTCCGAGCCGAAGATGAACATGCCGTCCGGCAGCAGCGCATAGTAGAACGGCTTGACGCCGAGCCGGTCGCGCGCCATGAACATGGTCTGCTGGCGGCGGTCCCAGACGCAGATGGCGAACATGCCGCGGAAGTGGTCGACGCACGATTCGCCCCAGGCCGACCATGCGTGCACGATCGTCTCGGTATCGCTGCGGGTGCGGAACACGTAGCCGAGCTGCTGCAGTTCTTCGGTCAGTTCCGGGTAGTTGTAGATTTCGCCGTTGAACACCACGCCGACGTCGCCGGCGGCGTTGAACATCGGCTGCTGGCCGCTGGCGATGTCGATCACCGACAGGCGCCGGTGGCCGAAACCGACCCCTGGCTCGGTATAGATGTCGCCTTCGTCGGGACCACGGTGATGCTGGGTCTCGTTCATGCGCTTGAGCAGCACCGGGTCGATCGTGCGCGCGCCGCGCGTATCAAAAATTCCTACGATTCCACACATTGTTTGACTGGCTTTCTGAATTTTGTTTTACGTTCGCACAGGGTGTCGTACAGCGACTGGTACGCCGCCACCATGGCAGGCATGTTGTATTTGCGCAGGACGCGTTCGCGCCCTGCGGCGCCGTGCTGCGCCGCCAGCGCCGGCGCCAGCGCATAGCGCGCGAGCGCTTCGGCCATCGCGGCCGGGTCTGAGGGCGGCACCAGCAGGCCGGTGACGCCGTCGTCGATTACTTCGGGAATGCCGCCGACGCGGGTGCCGACCACCGGCAGGCCGCTGGCCATCGCTTCCAGCGCGGAGCCGGGCGTGCCTTCGGCCAGCGACGACATGGCGAAGATGTCGAGCCCGCGCATGATGCCCGCCACGTCGCTGCGGGCGCCCGGCAGCCACACCAGTTCGGCGACGCCGGCCGCCTCCGCCTGGGTTCGCAGCGCGCCGCGCAGCGGTCCGTCGCCGACGATGACGAGACGCAGGCGCGCGGCCAGCTCAGGATGGCGCTGGCGCAGCAGGATGAAGGCATCGAGCAGGCCGGCGTGGTTCTTGACGTCCTGGATCCTGCCGACCGTGCCGATGACGATGCAGTCGGGGCCGAAGCCGGTTGCCTCGGAGTCCTTGCCGGCGGCGCCAGGGTGAAAGCGGTCGGTGTCGATGCCGTTGCCCAGCAACCGGCTCTTGTGCTCGGGCACGCCGATGACGGTGCGGTTCCATTCGACCAGGTCGGCCGAATTGCCGTAGCAGCAATCGTAGAACGGCAGCATCAGCCTGCGCAGCAGCCGGTGGCGCGGGTTGGTGCCGTGCGGGTCGCCGGCATCGCGCCCATGGGCGCCGTTGATGCGCACCGGCACCCCGGCCAGCAGCGCCGCCGGAGCGTACTCGGCGGCGGCGAGGTTGTACGTGTGCAGCACGGTCGGTCGAAGGCGGCGCAACAGCTTCCACAGGTCGGCGTGGGTCCGCAGCGACAGTCCCGGCTGCTTGTGCAGGGAGAACAGGGCGACATTCGGCTTGCTGATCTTGTTGGCGAAATCGGTAGTTTCGGTCAGGGCGATGACGGCATGGCGGTAAGCGTCCGCCGGCATGCGGTTGATGCGTTCCACCATCAGGTTCTCGAGGCCGCCGAAGTCGAGCCGGTAGACCAGGTGGACCACCAGCGGCACCGCGTCGTCGCTGCTATGCACGGACGCCATCCTAGCGCCCCCGCGTGGCGGCCAGCGCCGCCTCGATCGGCGCCAGGTTGGCGTCGAGGAAGGCGCGCAGCGACTGGCGCGCCTCGTCCGGCTTGTCGCTGTACGGCGCCGACACCATCACGGCGGCGCCGTCGTCGGCGTGGAGCAGCAGTTTGGCCTGCGCCTGCCACAGCTTGCCCAGGTAGTCGTTGGCGGTGAAGTGCTGGTCGACCCAGTTCAGGTGCCACACCAGCAGCGATCCGGCCGGCCCCGCCAGGCGCGTTTCGCGCAGCACCACCGCGCGGCCGCCGACCTGCTCGGTGCGCAGCGCCGAACCGGTCGGGCTGAGCGCATTGCGTTCGCCGGCAATCCGGTTCACCGAACTGATCAGGGCCTTGTCCTTGGTCTGGTTGCGATAGTAGAGAATCTTCAGCGCGACCGGCTGGGCTGCCACGCCGGCGTCGGCGCGATACGCGGCGCTGAAGGTGGCATCGGCGGCCATGTAGTCCGGGGTCCAGCCCGAAAATGCGGGCGCGGCCTGCCAGCGCACACCGGCGTCGGCCAGCCGGACCGGCTTCGGATTGTAGGTGGCGCGCTGGTTGTAGGCGGCAAATGCGGGCCAGATGGCGGCCGTGACGATGACGGCGGCCACCAGCGGCGCCAGCGCCGCGGCGCTGGCGCCGCGCGCGGCCGGCGCCGCCGCGATGGCCTGCGTTTCGGTGTCCTGGCGCCAGTAGCTGCCGATCCAGAACATGGCGAACATGACCAGCCCGAAGAACACCCAGCCGTAAATCAGGTGATCGACGCCCACCGCCAGCGTCATGCCGCTGAAGTGGCCGATCATGACGATCATGAAGGCGCGCAAGCCGTTGGCGATGATCGGCACGACGATCGAGAAGGCGACGAACACCACGCGCCGCCTGGTGGAGCGGTAGGTCAGGTAGGCGTACAGCAGGCCGATGGTGATCGAGGAGATCAGGTAGCGCACGCCGCTGCACGCTTCCACCACCGACCAGCGGCCGGTCGGCAGTTCGAAGTGGGTGCCGTTGCGCAGCACCGGGATGCCGGTCGCCTGTACCGCCCACACGGTGAAGTCGGCGGTAAACGAGATCAGGGGGGCGATGAAGATTTCGCCGAACGGCACCGCCGCCAGCACGAACAGCAGCGGAAAGGCCAGCGAACCGGCCAGCCGGCGGCCCAGCACGGCCAGCGCGATCACCGGCAGCATCGCCACGAAGGCATATTGCTGCACGACCTGGACGTCGCCCAGGCGCGCCAGCAGCCAGCCGAACCCGGCCAGCGCCAGCAGCACCAGCGCCGGCCAGTACGGCGTCGGCGGCAGGGCGCTGAAGTTGGCGCGGCGGCGCCAGATCAGCCACAGGCTCATCGGCAAAATCACATAGCCGTGGGCGAAGGTTTCGGAACTGTTCCAGATGTCGACAATCGACCTGGCGGTAGCAAAATAGAGCGCGAACGGCGCCAGCAGGGCCAGCGCGATCAGCAGCATGCTGGCGGCGCCAAGGCGCGCCGGCGCCGCCGTGGCGATGGTGGGGAGCGGTGTCAGGAGCATTCAAGCCTCGCTTCAATGCGGGCCAGGTTCGCTGGCCAGCTGTACGATTGTTCGACCTTGGCGCGCGCGGCCGGGCCGAGCGCGCCGTCGGCCTCGGTCAGCAGCGCGGCGACGGCGGCGACGAAAGCGGCGGCGTCGGCGGCCAGCACCAGGTCGGTGCCGGGGATCGCTTCAATGCCTTCGAGCGCCTGCGGCGACACCACCACCGGCACCGCCATCGCCATCGCCTCGAGGACCTTGTTCTGGATGCCGCGCGCAATGCGCAGCGGCGCCACCGCCACTGCCGCGTGGGCAATGTAAGGGCGCACATCGGGCACGGTGCCGGTCACCACCACGCCCGGCAGCTGCGCCAGCGCCTGCACCGCAGCCGAGGGGCGCGCGCCGACGATGTAGAAACGGACGTCGGCGAAGCGGGCGCGCAGTTGCGGAAACACTTCGGCGGCGAACCACTGCACCGCGTCGATGTTCGGCCAGTAATCCATGGCGCCGGTAAATACCACCGCGCGTTCGCCGGCGGCGTAGGGACGGGCGTAATCGCGCTCCGGCGAGAAGTAATCGGTGTCGACGCCGTTGTTGAAAAAGCCGATCTTGGGCGCGCTCTCGGGCGCCAGTTGGCGAAACAGCGCCGCTTCCGGCTCTGACACGAACAGCGCGGCGTCGGTCTCGCGCGCCACCTTGCGCTCGTAGGCGAGCAGCTGGCGCGCCTCGTGGCCGTACAGCGCGCTCATGGGCCAGGACTTCTTTTCGGCGTACTGGCGCCACTTGTCCGAATCGACGTCGCAGAAGTCGACCACCCGGCGCGCCGCCGGATACGGCGCGGCGTACTGCGCCATCGGCGAGGAGAACACGACGATCTTGCCGATCGCATGGGCCCGCATCGTGCGGGCGACCCATTCGTGCATGCCGGCATCCTGGTAATAATCAAGCGAGAGCGAGCGGTTGCCGAGCAGCGCGCCCAGGCTGCGCACCCGCGCCAGCGTCGGATTGAGGCGCGCGAAGTGGCTGCTGGCGCACAGCGCCTGCACCCGCGGCACGTGCTGCCAGTCGTCGGCGTCATCGATGAAAGTGCCCAGGTGCACGCGGTAACGCTGCGCCAGGTGCTTGAGCAAATGGTAGGAGCGGATCTTGTCGCCCTTGTTGGGCGGATACGGCATGCGGTGGATCAGCAGGAGCAGGTTTTCCACGTCGGTCAGCCCAGGTTCCTGACAATGTGCGGGCCGAGCATGTTGGCCAGCTTCAAAGGCATCTTTTTCCACATCTTGATGAACAGCTGGTACTTCGGATTGAGCGGGTTGTTGTCCGGTAGCTCGCTCGACTCGTACAGGCGGTATTCATACGGCAGCGGCTGGGCGGTGAAGCCCCAGTTCTTCTTGAAGTCGTAGGCGCCGGTGCCGAGCTTGCTGCGGCCGAAGTCGAACAGGCGGGCGCCGCGGGCGGCGGCGGCCTGCATCAGGTTCCAGTACATGAAGTCGTTGCCGGCGACGTCGCGCGCCAGCGGCATGCCGCCGCCGTAGTAGGGCACCACTTCGTCGCGCCAGTAAAAGCTCAGCACGGCCGCCACCAGGGCGCCGTTCTGGGTGATCACGCGCACTTCGCAGTCGTCGCCGAACTCTTCTTTCAGCAGGGCGAAATACTTTTTCGGGAACACGGGCGTGCCGAGCCGGTGCACGCTGCTGGCGTAGGCGTCGAACATGCGCTCGACGTTGTCGTCGACTTCGCCCACCAGGCCGAGCTTGATGCCCTTGCGCACCATCGCGCGCTGCTTGCGCGGGATGGCGTTCATGTTCTCGTCGTCGTCGGCCGTGATCGCCTTGCGGAAGGTGACGTACAGTTCCTTGGTGTGCCACTTCGGGTCGCCCGGATGGGCGGCGACCATGTTGCGGTATTCGAGGTGGCCGACCTTCAGTTCGCGCGCCAGCGCGTCGGCGGCGCCGTCGAGCATGGTGCGGGCGGCGTCGGTCAGGGCGGCGACGCCGCCGTAGACGCAGAACTGCATCGCCCCCAGCGCGTGGCCGAACAGGCGGCTGTTGATCTCGCACAGCGGCAGCACGCCCTGGATGGTGCCGTCCTGCTCGGCATAATAGAACCAGGTCTTGAGCTTGAACGACTGCTCGATCACGCGCTGCCAGCCGGCGCGGTGGAAGAAGGTGGCGTCCGGGCAGGCGTCGACGAAGGCATCCCAGCGCGCCTTGTCTTGCGGACCCATCAGTTTGACGGTGAGCTGGCCGGGGGCCACCACCGCTGCGCTTGCTGCTGACATCGAACTCATTGCGTGCCCAGGAAAATGCGGTCCATCCGGTCCCATGCGAAGTCGCGCGTCAGCGCGCTGATGCGCGCTTCCATGCGGTCGAGGTTGACGTAGTGGCGAAAACGGCTCTTGGCGCCGACGCCTTCGGGACGCGGCTGGCCGGGATCGATCTCCCACGGATGGAAATAGAAAATGGCGCTCTGGCGGTCGGTCTCGTTGACCTGTTTCATCAGCCAGCGCGACAGCGCGTACGGCAGCAGGCGGAAGTAGCCGCCGCCGCCGGCGGGCAGGTTGCGGCCCATCAGGTGCACGGTGGTGATCGGCACTTCCAGCAGGCCATCCGGGCCGTTCGGGTAGAACGCGAAGCGCGGCGCGTCCGGCATGCCGTAGTGGTCGTGCCTGATCGGGTAGATGCTGGAGCTGTAGCGGTAGCCGGCTTCCTTCAGGGCGTCGAGCGCCCACAGGTTGGCTTCGCCGATCGAAAAGCTCGGCGCCCGGTAGCCCAGCACGGCCTGGCCGCCGATGTCTTCCAGCAGCGCCTTGCTGCGCACGATGTCGTCGGTAAACTCAAGCCGGCTCTGGTCGGAGGCGCGCAGGTGGCCGTAGCCGTGGCTGGCCAGCTCGTGGCCGCCGGCGACGATGCGGCGCACCATCTCGGGATAGCGTTCGGCAATCCAGCCGAGCGTGAAGAAGGTCGCTTCGACCTGGCCGGCGGCGAGGATGGCGAGGATGCGCTCGATGTTCGCCTCCACCCGGCATTCGCGCGTGGGCCAGCTGTCGCGGTCGATGTAGGGCGCGAACGCCGACACCTGGAAGTAATCCTCGACGTCGATGGTCATGGCGTTGCGGATAACCGCGCCCGGCGCGGCGGCGCCGGGGGCGGCCAGGGCGTCGCGCTTCATTCGCGCTGGTCCGCGGTAGCCGCGGCCGGCGCTGCCGGCGGCGCGGCCGGGGTGGCAACGATCTTTTTCAGGATCGACAGCACCGACACGATCGACTTTTCCAGCCGCATCATGCGCTCGTCCATCTGGCCGCTCGAGCCGACCGGTTCGGCCGGCATCGGGTCGGCGGCGTCTTCGCGCGCCGCTTCGGCCGCGCCCGGCGGCAGCTGGAATTCCTCGTCGATGTCGCGGATCACGGCGTTGACGTCGTCTTCGGTGAAGGCGTGCATCTCTTCCAGGTAGCCCATCAGCAGCAGGCGGTCGCACAGCGTGTTGGTCTTGCGCGGGATGCCGCCGGTGTAGGCGTAGATGGCGGCGTAGGCGCCCTGCGAGAACGACGGGTCGCCGTTCCAGCCGACCGTGTGCAGGCGGTGCTCGATGTAGGCCTGGGTCTCGTCGCCGTCCATCGGCCCCAGGTGGTAGCTGGCGATGACGCGCTGGCGCAGCTGCAGCATGCTGGCGCTGTGCAAGGTGGTGCGGAACTCCGGCTGGCCCAGCAGGAAGGTCTGCAGCAGCGATTTTTCGTCGGTCTGGAAGTTCGACAGCATGCGCAGCTCTTCGACCGTGCGGGCGGTCAGGTTCTGCGCTTCGTCGACGATCAACAGCGCGCGCTTGCCCTGGCGGTCCGCTTCGCGCAGGAACTGCTCCAGGCGCGTCAGCAGGTCCGGCTTGCTGGCGTTTTCGTACGGCAGCCCGAACGCCGACACCACCATGCGCAAGGTGTCGTCCGAATCGAGGTTGGTGTTGACGATGTGGGCGGCGATGATCTGCTCGGACGGCAGGTTGTTGAGCAGGTTGCGCACCAGCGTGGTCTTGCCGGCGCCGACTTCGCCGGTGATGACGATGAAGCCTTCGCCCTGCGACAGGCCGTAGTCGAGGTAAGCCATGGCCCGCTTGTGGCCCTTGCTGCCGTAAAAGAAGTGCGGATCCGGACGCAGCCGGAACGGCTTGGCGCTGAGGCCATAATAGGTTTCATACATCGCTTGCTCGACTTTCGCTATAACTGATATGAAAGGGACGCGCTGATGGCGTTCTCGCGATACTTCTGGCCGCCGGTGATGCCGGCGGTGCCCTGGCTGTGGCGCAGCTCGACGGTGCCTTTGATGTTGCGGAGAAACTGGCGGCCGATCGCTGCCGACACCAGCGCCTGGTCGCCCTGCAGGCCGGTCGAGAGCGATTCGGTGCGGCTCTTGCTGAGCACCAGGTTGATGCCGCTGCGCGACGACAGCCGGTAGTTGGCCGACAGGCTGGCGCCGTACTGGCGCAGGTTGTCGTTCAAGCCCAGCAGGTCGGCGCCGAGCAGCACGATGTCGCTCTGCTGCGACGACAGGGCGCGCCGCTCCACCCCGTTGAGCGAAAACACCACCGTCGTGCGGGCGCCGTTGAAGGCGACCGCGGCCTGCACCTGTCTTTGCAGCAGGTAGCGGTTGGTGAAGGTATTGACCCGGTCCGGCACCGTCGGCGGCAGCCCGGTGGCGCGGATGTAGGCGTCGACGGCCTGGCGCCGCTCCTGCGGATCCGGATAGGTAGCGACGAACAGCTTGTCGAGCAGGCTCGCGGTGCTGATCAGGGCAGTGCCGAGAAATTGGGCGCGGCTGGTGGTGACGCCGTCACTGTAGTTCACGTTCCACACCGTGTGGCGGCTGCGGTGCATCGCCGTCAGCGCATAGCTGTTGCCGAAATAGCGGCGGCCGGCGCTGGCGTCGATGCTGGTGCGCAGCGACGGCGTCCAGACGAAGCCGACCGAACGGCTGGCGCCGGCGCTCTGCCCGCCGAACTCGCCGAAATCGTAGCGGTCGTAGCCGGCGGCCCCCTTCAGGCTGAACTCGTTCGACAAGCGCAGGCGCAGGTTCGCTTCCGCCGTGTCCGAGCGCGACTTGCGGCCCAGCGAATCGTCGATGTCCTGGCGGTTATAGGTGGCGCCCCAGCCGACGGTGCGGAAGGCGGGGCCGCTGACGATGCTCAGCGTGGCGCCGTTGCCGGTGCTGTCGCCGTAGCCCTGGTTGCCGCTATGCACCGAGTCGCGCGTGTAGCGCAGCTGCACTTCGGCGCTCGCGCCGAAGCGGTGCTTGAGGTAGGGGCTCGCGCTCCAGGTGCGCACCTCGTTGCGGTTGGCGCTGGAGTAGCCGTTGTTGTTGACCTGCGGCCCCAGCGCCGACGTGCTCTGCTGGCCGATGGCGGCGCGGCCGTCGAAATACAGCAGCTCGTCGACGAGGGTGGCGCGGGCGTCGGCCGACAGTTCGCGCGCGCTGCTGTTGGTGCCGTCGACGCGCTGGCCCAGATAGGCGTACAGGTGGCTGACGAGGCTGGCGCGCAGGGTCAGGCGCGGGCTGTTGCTCGACAGCGTCAGCGAGGGCGACAGTTCGGTGAGGAACTGGGCCTTCTTGGTCTCGTCCGGCTCCAGCTTGACATTGTCGGTATAGATGGCGCGCAGGTCGACCGCCGGCAGCACCTTGATCTCGGCGTGCGCGTGCGGCGCCATCAGCACGGCCAGCAGCGCCACCGGCGCCGTCATGGGCAGCATCTGCGCGCCCATGGCCGGCGCGCGCCTGCGCTTAGCCATAGTGATAGTCATACGTCTCTTCGATACCCGGGAATTCGCGCGTCTTGTTGTAGATGATGTTGACGTTGCTGCAGCCCTCGAGCTGGCGCAGCGATTCCTTGACCGCGTGCTGGGTCGTCGTTTCGGACTCGACGACGAGGACGATCTGGCCCATGTGGGTGGCCAGCACGTGCGCTTCGGACGTCAGCAGCAGCGGCGGCGAATCGAAAATGACGATCCGATCCGGATAGCGGTTGGCGATTTCGTAGACGAAGGTGCTCATCGTCTGGCTGGCCAGAAGCTCGGTGGCGCGCGGCGTGCTGGTGCCGGCGGGCAGGATGCTGAGGGTGTCGACGTTGGTGCGCAGCATGACGTCGGCCAGTTCGAGCTTGTCGTCGAGCAGGATGTCCATCAGGCCGCGCTGGGCCGGCAGGCCGAGCGTGCGCAGCACCGACGGCCGGGCGACGTCGGCGTCGATCAGCAGCACCGTGTTGTCCAGTTCCATGGCAATGCTCATCGCCAGGTTGATGGCGCAATAGGTCTTGCCTTCGCCCGGCAGGCTGCTGGTGATCATGATCAGGTTGCCCGGCGGGGTGTCCGGCGTCTGCTCGGCGAACGCGCGCTTGATCAGCGGCCGCTTGATGATGCGGAAGTCCTCCACCAGCAGGGTGCGCCCGCCGGCGGCGGTGACCATGCCCATTTCGCGCATCCGGTTCAGGTCTAGCTCGACCTTGCGGGTACTCTGCTTGCGCGCCGGCGCGGCCGGTGCCGGCATGGCGCGCGCGGTGGCCGTGGCTGCATTGCCGGCCGCGGCGGTAGTGGCCGCTGCCGCCGCCGCCGCTGCCGCGGCTGCGGCGACGACGATCGGCGTTGCCGGCGCGGCAGCGACCGCCGCCGGCGTTACCACGATGGCGCTGTCGGCAGGAGAGGCCGGCAGCGCCTCTTTCTTGTTTTCTATCCGGCTTGCCGCTTTTTCGATAATGCTCACATTTGCTCCCGTGATCGTCGCGTTACAGCGAAGGTCGAATCAAGATGGCCGCCATGACGCCACCGTAGGCGCCAAACAGCGCGAATACCGACGCCCCCATCGCATACAGCCGGCGGCGGCGCTTCACTTTTTGTTCGGTCGTCCAGTTCATGCCGATGGTGCCCAGGATCGGCACGCCGGTCACTTCGCGCAGCGACGCCTGGCTGAGGAAGGTCGGCCGCACCTGGCTCATCAGGAGGGCCACCACCAGGCCGGCCAACAGCGCCGCGGCGAACACCATCGAGAACAGGCGCGGACGGTTCGGCCCGGCCGGCGCCAGCGGCACCGTCGGCGGGTCGATCACGCGGAAGGTCAGCATGTCGGTCGCCGAGCTCAGGTCGCCCGACAGCTTGGCCGATTCGCGCCGCTCGACCAGCTTCTGGTAGTTGTCGCGGTTGACCTGGTAGTCGCGGTTGAGCTGGGCCAGCTGCGCTTCGACTTCCGGCGCTTCCTTGCTCTGGCTGCTCATGCGGTTCATGCGCATGTTGTATTCGTCCACGCGCGCCTTGAGCGAGGCCACGCGCGCCTCGGCCACCGACAGCGCCACGTTCATCTGCTGCAGCATCGGGCTGTAGTTCATGCCGGGGTCGCTGCTGCGCTTGCGCTTCTTGGCTTCTTCCTTCTTCTTCGCATCGAGCTGTGCCAGCAGGCGCTTGGCGGCGATGATGTCGGGGTGCGCCTCGGTGTATTGCAGGCGCAGCAGGTCGAGCTGCTTGTTGAGGGCCTGGATGCGGCCGTCGAGTTCGGGATTGGCGTCGGCGTCGGCGGCGGCATCGGCCGAGGTGACCGGCGCCGGGTCGTCGCCGGCGATCTGGCGCTTGATGGCGTTGCGCGACTGCTCGGCCTCGAGCAGTTCCAGCTTGGCCGCGTTGAGCAGGTCGGCCGTCTCGACCATCTTGCCGCTGTAGTCGCTGCCGGTGCGCGGCAGCATGCCCATGTTGCGGATCTTGAAGTCCTTCATCGCGCTCTCGGCCGAGGCGAGCTTTTCTTCGTAGCTCTTGATCTGGTCGTCGATGAACTGGACGGCCTTTTCGGAATCCTGCTTCTTGCCGCCGAAGCTGCCCTCGACGAAGATGGTCAGCAGCGACTGCACGACGTCCTTGCCCAGCTTCGGGTTCGGATTGTTGTAGGTGATGGTGTAGATGTCGTCGCGCTCGGTGCCGAGAATCTTGATGGAACTCATCAGTTCATCGACCTGCTTCTCGTGGTCCTTCGGCGTGCTCGACTTGACGTCGAGGTCGACCATGCGCATCACGCGCTCGACGTTGGGCCGGCTGATCAGCGTGCGCCGCATGAACACCACCTGCTGGTCCAGGTTCGGCAGGGTCGTCATGCCCGCCAGCAGCGGCTTGAGGATGCTCTGGGTGTCGACGTAGACGCGCGCCGACGCCTGGTAATCGTTGGGCAGCTTGTAGACCACGGCCCAGCCGATGATGGCGACGATCCACGAAATGGCGACCGCATACCAGCGGTATTTCCCGATCGCCTTGAGGAAACTTAATATTACGGCTGTCAGCTCTGCCATCTCGTCAATCTCGCCATCGTGGTACGTCTGGGGTTGGAAGCGCCAATGCGCACGGAAAATTCAACATATCATCGCTTGTACTGAGAGCAATTGCAATTGCATAATGGAAAAAGCGCGACCGGGGTGCAATAAATGCCACGTCTCGCAACACATTGCCGGCGCGTTATTCTAGCGTGATTGCGATTGCCTATCAGAAGCCATGGATGTGAAGCGTGCGGCTACCCCATCCATCGCAATTTCCCATTGTATTGTTGCTTCCTAAAAAATGCCAGAAGTAATGTAATAAACACAAACGATTTGCAGCCGATTACCTTAAATTGCTCTGTTGCATTTCTTTGGGTGCAATGGAGATGGCTTGCAGCAGTAGTAAATAGACAATCATGGCAATGCGCGGAAAGTCGAACACGCTGCTCAGCATCGACAGCGCGAGGAAGGCCGCCAGCGCCGCCGCCAGCACCGGCGCATGGCGCTCGCCGGCGCGCAGGCGCCGCCCCAGCGCGGCAACTGCGGCGCCCACCAGTGCGGCGAAGGCGGCCAGGCCGGCCAGGCCCTGCTCGAAGCCGACCTGCAGCCAGGTATTTTCCAGGTGCCACGGCAAATAGTTGTCGCTGGCGAAATACCAGTGATCGGTGCCGTCGCCGAAGCCGCCGTTCTTCAGCAGTTCGCGGCCGTCGTCGGCGCGCAGCGAGACGTCGTCGAGGTCGACCAGCGTGCCTTCGGCCTCGCTGAACAGCGACAGCTTGACCGGACGCAGCGCGTGGCGCAGGCCGCCGCGCGGGTGGCTGGTGAAGCTGGTCGAAAAGCTGCGCCAGGCGCCGCCGGTGTCGCCCACCGCGACCGACTGCCAGATGCAGCGGGTCGAATAGAGCATCCACTTGTGGCATACCGGCGCACCGATGCGGGCGTCGGCGTTGCGGCTGCGGGCGCGAAAGCTCAGGCGGTAGCGCCGGCCGGGCTCGAGGCTGACGATCTGCTCGAAGTAGAGCGGGGCGCCGGCCGCCATCGTCAGCCAGATATTGCCCTCGCCCGATTCCTGCTGCAGCAGGTGGAAGGCGGGGTCGACACCTTCGCCGCTGCGCAGGTAGTAGGTGGCCGGATAGCGGCCCAGGCCCATGCCGGCCAGCACCGCCGCCGGCGTCGGATCGACCATCCGCAGGGCGTCCTGCCAGTGGGCGAGGCGCACGTCGAGGTCGCGCGCAATGGTGGCGGTGCGCCGCTGCATGGCGCTGCCGTTGGCGACGATCCAGCCCAGTCCGGCCAGCAGCGCGAACAGCAGCAGCGCGCGCAGCATGTGGCGCGAGGGCGCCGGCGGGCGCGGGCGCAGTTGCGGCGCCAGCCCCAGCACCAGCAGCGCCAGCGCGGCGGCCAGGTAGCCGGCGCGCGAGTAGGTCACCAGCAGCGCGTAGCTGCCCAGCGCCAGCACGGCGGCGCCGGCCAGCCGCTGCGGCCAGCGGCGGCTCGCCAGCGTCCACCACGCCAGGAAGGGCAGGGCGATGGCGAAATACGCCTCTATATAGGCGCCGCCGATGTGCATGCCGAAAAACGGGCCCACCACCCGGTAGCCGCTGGTGAAATTGAGTACCCCCGGGAAAAGCGCGCGCTCCCACAGCACCGCCAGCGCGGCCGCGCAGACGCCCGCGCCCATGCCGAACGCGAAGCGGCGTTGCGTTTTCACCACATCGGCGGCGAGGTCTTCGCGCAACAGCGGCCACAGCAGCAGTGCCCAGCCCAGCCCCTTGGCCAGCCGCACGCCGTTGTAGGGACTGTAGTAATGGTCGAGGCCGTTCAGGCCCGGGGCGGGGAAGGGCCAGGCGCCGATCGCCAGCGCCACGCAGGTGGACAGGCAAAACAGCAGCAGGGCGATGCGCCCGGGCGGGGTCATCGCGGCGGGCGCTGCACCAGCACCGTCACGGCCAGCAGGGCGTCGAATTCGTCGACGAAGAAGCGGCCGGTCCACGGCGACAGGTCGAGCACCGGCAGCGCCGCCGGCACCAGCACCAGCCAGGCGCGCGGCCAGCGCCATTGCAGCGCGGCGGCCAGCAGCAGGCCGGCGCCCAGCCACAGGGCGCCCAGCGGATAGCCGGGCACGGCCAGCGCGAGCACGCCGGCGCACGGCAGCGCCGCGAGCAGGCCCCAGGTACGCCGCGGCAGGGCGGGCAACGCAATCACGGACGTTTTCCCCCAGAAAAATCTGGTATGGTTGGCGGGCACTGCAATCAGGACCGGACCGCGGCATTCTAGCGCGATTTTTCCCAGTGCAAGCTTGCCAACCTTTCCACTTGACTGAAAATCGATGCACATGACGACACCCGCATCCCTGTTGCGCGCGCTGGCCCTGCTGGCGGCGGCGACGCTGGCCCCCGCCGCCTTCGCCGCCCCGGCCCCCGAACTGGCACGCACCATCGCCGCCGTCAAGACCTCGGTGGTCGGCGTCGGCACCTTCCTGCAGACGCGCAGTCCGGCCACCGTCTTCACCGGCACCGGCTTCATCGTCGGCGACGGCTTGTCGGTGATCACCAACGCCCATGTGGTGCCCGAACACCTCGACAGCGAGAAGCGCGAAGCGCTCGGCATCGTCATCGCGCGCGGCGCCGAGATCGAATTTCGCCCGGCGGTGCTGGTCGCGCGCGACCGCGTGCACGACCTGGCGCACCTGCGCATCAGCGGCGCACCGCTGCCGGCGCTGGCGCTGGGCAACTCCGACGGCGCGGTCGAAGGCCAGGACCTGGCGTTCACCGGTTTTCCGCTCGGCATGGTGCTGGGCCTGCATCCGGCCACCCACCGCGCGCTGTTGTCGGCGATCACGCCGATCGTGATGCCGTCGCTGACCTCGCGCGCGCTCGACGTGCGCGCCATCGTCCAGCTGCAGCGCACCCCGTTTGCCATCTTCCAGCTCGACGGCACCGCCTATCCCGGCAACAGCGGCAGCCCGGTGTACGATCCGGCCACCGGCAGCGTGCTGGCGGTGATCAACATGACGTTCGTTAAGGGCCTGAAGGAAAACGCGATCAGCCAGCCGAGCGGCATCGCGTATGCCATCCCCGCCAAATTTGTACGTGACTTATTGCAACAAAAATCGCCATGAGAAAATATTTATGGAGCGTGGCGTCCTGAACGCATTGCTTGATGGTATAAAATACAGTCGAACAAAAAATATTTAAATTACAATTATTCAACGCCAGATGAGTGCATTCTGGCAAACAATTCGGACTGCGCCCGCCCGCCAGGCGCCGGCGCCGGTTTTCAAGGGGATATCGACGTGACTACATTACCAAGCAAATCCATTCAATGGCTGGCCATGGCCGCGCTGGCGCTGTCGGCGCTGGCGCTGGGCGGCTGCGCCAGCAGCCGCGGCGGCGTCAACGCCGACCTGGCGCAGGCCGAGGCGCACGACTACCTGATCGGGCCGGGCGACAACGTCAACATCATCGTCTGGCGCAATCCGGAAGTGTCGATGTCGGTGCCGGTACGCCCTGACGGCAAGATCACCACCCCGCTGGTGGAAGACCTGCCGGCCAGCGGCAAGACGTCGACCCAGCTGGCGCGCGACATCGAAAAGTCGCTCGCCAAGTTCATCCAGCAGCCGGTGGTGACCGTCATCGTCACCGGCTTCGTCGGCACTTACGGCGAACAGATCCGCGTGATCGGCCAGGCCGCCAAGCCGCAGGCGCTGCCGTACCGCCGCGACATGTCGCTGATGGACGTGCTGATCGCCGTCGGCGGCGTCACCGAGTTTGCATCTGGTAATAGTGCGAGTATCATCCGTAACGTCGACGGCAAGCTGCAGAAAATGCCGGTACGCCTGAACGACCTGATCAAGAAGGGCGATATTTCGGCCAACGTCAACATGCGTCCCGGCGACGTGCTGGTCATTCCGGAAAGTTTTTTCTAAAATAGCGTCGATCAATCCGGCGCGGCCTGTCGATTTTTCTTACAGCGCGGCGGTCGCTACCCCGGTTCGGCAGGTAATGCCCTCAAGCCGATTTGCGTAAGTCATTGATTCATCGACAGTAATTTTTTATCGTTGCGTGTGGAACGAAATTTGCTTATTGTTGGTTGGAAACTCCGCCAGGCTGAGCTTCACAGCGCGATCGCCGCAACGGCGCGAGGCGGCACCTTCATTCGAGGAATACAGACGTGGCTAACTTAGAACAATCCGGGCCGGAAGGCAGCGCCCCTGCGGCGGCAGCCGAGCCTGGCACCGGCATCACCGCCAAAGGCGCGCAGCGGCGCCGCTTTGCCAAGGCCGGCGCCGGTGCTTCGGCCGGCGTGCTGCTGACGCTGGCGAGCCAGCCGGCGATGGCCACCGTGTGCACCTCGCCGTCGGGGACGATGTCCAGTCCCGGCAGCCGCAAGACCCCGACCGTGGCCTGCGGCGGCCGCTCGCCCGGATACTGGAAGACCCACCACTACGCGTGGCGCGGCGCCTACACCAACGGCGACGCCCTGTTCAAGCTCACGTTCTATTGCGGCGGCCACTGCTCGCCGCTGGCCAAGTACAGCTGCTACGGCATCGTCGACCCGACGGTGGTGAGCAACGGCGACGACAAGGACAATGTGGGCATGCACATCATGGCCACGCTGCTCAACGTCCGCTCCAAGAAAATCGGTTTCCTGACCGAAAACCAGGTGCTGGCGATCTGGTATTCTTACGCCCAGACCGGCACCTACAAGCCGACCGCCGGGGCCGTTTGGGACGGGGCGAAGATTGTCGCCTACCTCAAGAGCACGATGATCTGATTTTTTTAGCCGAGCAGCGCCATCACCGATCCTTGCACCACCCTTTCGCAACCTGAACTGGCCTGGCGCCTGGCGCCCGGCCAGCGCTTGCGCCGTCGCCAGTGGCAGGGCGAGTCGGTGCTCTACAACGACCTCTCCGGCGACACCCACCTGCTGGGCGAGCCCGCCATCCACGTCTTGCTTGCCTTGCAGGCGGGGCCGGCGACGCAGGCCGCGCTGGCTGCCGGCGTGCGCGCCGAGTTCGCCGGCGACGACGGCGAGGTCGACGACGCCACGGTGGACGAGCTGCTCGCCGGGCTGCAGTCGCTGGTGCTGATCGAGGCCGCATGAAGACCGTTTCTTCGCTGTCGCGCGATGAGCTGGGGCGGCGGCTCGGCGCCGGCGGCCTCCACTTGCAGACGGGCCGCTTCGTCACCCGCGTCCACAGCCCGATCGCCAGCGTGGCCGACGGCATCGCGCTGCTGTATGCCGACTACCCGGTACAAGAAGACGCCCGGTTCGCCGACTTCCACATCCGCCTTTCGCCCTCGGGCGGCCTGCGGCGCTGGGTGCGCCCGCAGGTCGTGTTCGACTTCGACGGCACCGCGCCGTTTACGCCGCTGCCGATCGAGCAGGCGTTCCCGATGTTCGAATGGGCGATGAACGCGTGCGTGTCGAGCCGCGCCAACGGCTACCTGATCATCCACGCCGCCGTCGTCGAAAAGGATGGCGCGGCGGCGATCCTGCCGGCCCCTTCCGGTTCGGGCAAGAGCACGCTGTGCGCCGCGCTGGTGACGCGCGGCTGGCGCCTGCTGTCCGACGAGCTGGCGCTGGTGGACCTGGCGACCGGCCGGCTCGAAGCCTTGCCGCGGCCGGTCAGCCTGAAGAACGCCTCGATCGACATCATGCGCGGCTATGCGCCGGGCGCCGTGTTCTCGCGCGCAGTGCGCGACACCGTCAAGGGGGCGATTGCGCACATGAAGGCGCCGGCCGCCAGCGTCCTGCGCGCCGGCGACACGGCGCGGCCGGCCTGGATCATTTTCCCGCAATACCAGGCCGGCGCCGCCACGGCCCTGACGCCGGTGGCGCCGGCGCGCGCCTTCATGGACCTGGCCGGCAACGCCTTCAATTACAGCCTGCTGGGCGGCGCGGGGTTTGACGCCATGGCGGGCCTGATCGACAGTACGCAGGCGTGGCAGTTCACCTACAGTTCCCTCGACGACGCCGTCGCGCTGTTCGCGCGCCTGCAGGCGGAGCCGGCGTGAAGCAGCTGCCGCTCGCCGTGCGCGCCTTCCGCGCCCCCGGCCGGATGTCGTCGTTTTCCCTCGCCGAATGGGACCTGCTGCTGCGCCAGGCGGCGAGCGCCAACCTGACCGCGGCCTTGTACTACCTGGCCGAGCAGCACGGCCAGCTCGCCCTGCTGCCCGGGCGCGTGCGCGAGCACCTCGCGTGGGCGCACGCGCAGGGCGAGCGCCACCGCCAGGGGGTGTTTTTCGAAGTGCGCCAGATCCGCCGCGCGCTCGCCGAACTGGACGTGCCGGTCATCCTGCTCAAGGGCGCCGCCTACACCATGGCCGGCCTGCCGCCGGCGCCGGGCCGGCTCTATTCCGACATCGACATCCTGGTGCCGAAGGAGCGGCTCGACGAAGTGGAGGCGGCGCTGATGCTGCACGGCTGGGCCGCCAACCACCTCGACGCCTACGACCAGCGCTATTACCGCCAGTGGATGCACGAACTGCCGCCGATGCAGCACGTCATTCGCCAGAGCCTGATCGACGTGCACCACGCGATCTTGCCGGAAACCGCGGCAGCGCGGCCCGACCCGGCTTCTCTGCGGGCGGCGTCGGTGGCGGCGGCCGGCGACGACGGCCTGCGCGTGCTGGCGCCGCTCGACATGGTGCTGCACAGCGCCGTCCACCTGTTCTACGACGGCGAGTACGACCATGGCCTGCGCGACCTGGCCGACATCCAGCGCCTGCTGCTGCAATTTAGCCAGGCGCCCGGTTTCTGGCAGGCGCTGCCGCAGCGTGCGGCCGAACTGCAACTGTCGCGCCCCTTGTTCTACGCGCTGCGCTACGCCCACCGCCTGCTCGGCGTCGAGGTGCCGGCGGCGGCGCTGGCGGCCGGCCGGCCGCCGGCGCCGCTGCTGGCGCTGATGGACGCCCTGTTCAGCCGGGCGCTGCTGCCGCCGCACGCCAGCTGCGCCGATCGCTACACAAGCCTGGCCCTGTTGCTGCTTTACATCCGCGGCAACTGGCTGCGCATGCCGCCGCTGCTGCTGGCGCGCCACCTGTTCCACAAAGCCTTCCTCTCGCCCAAGGACGCAGCCGCATAAGTCGATGGCCGTTTGCTGCAGACGAAAAAAAACTGCCTGGCTCGCACCAGGCAGTTTCTAAAGAACTACTTTTGAATTACTTGTTCTTGCGGCGACGTGCACCTGCAACGCCGGCCAGTGCCAGGCCGAACAGAGCCAGCGATGCTGGTTCTGGTACGCGGTTGAAGTCGGTGCTGCCGTTTTCGGCGTTGATGGCGAAAACGGTACCGGTAGCGTTGATTTCCAGGCCTTGCGACGTGTTATTGAAGTTCGAAAACGCCAGCGTGTAGAACGGGACCGGATCGATGAAAAATGCCGAGCCTGCTGCGGTCAGGCTGAAGTTGGTGTTGACGTTCTGGAACGCGCCGCCCTGTGCGTTGATACCGGCCGAACCGGAAATCGGCGTCGTCACGCTACCGAGCAACACTTGGGTGCCGGTGGTGGTGATGGAGGCGTCGGTGGTCAGCGTGGACTTGTTGTAGACGTTGTCTTTGCCAGCGTCGCCGTACAGGCCCAGCGCGATGCTGGTCACGGTGCAGCTCACGCCGATGGTCAGCGAGGATGGGCAGGTGAAGGTCTGGGTGAAGGTGGCGTACAGGCCGTAAGCGGCATTGACACGGGTGATGTCGCTGCTGATCGGATCGCTTGCCAGCGAAAAGCCGTTGTAGACGATGTAGCCGTTGCCGACGTAGGTGGTGGCGCTGGTGGCGACGATGCGGGCGGACGAAACACCGTTCAGGTTGTCAGCGGTAAAGATCTGGCCTGGCAGTGGGTTGCCGGCGGTCAGGCCATTGCTGTTTGGATTGACTTGGAACGTTGGGATCGTTGCAGCCGAAGCGGAAGCGCCGATTGCCAGCATGCTGATGGCGATTGCGGAGCGGACAAATTTGGTGAGGGTTTTCATTTTTTAATTCTCCAGGATTTCGTTTGATATTAATAAGTCAGGTTGCGGTGCCCGTTTGAAGCGGGCGGTACGTTTGTCACTGTAGTGCTGGCAGGTTCAGGACCATTTCGTCAGACCATGCATTTTTTGTTGCTCCTGATTACTTGCCCGGTTAAACTTATTATCGCGCTCCGGGACTGCCCTACAGTTGTTACGACTACGATCGATATAAAGCAATGATCGTGCCAGAAAATCAGAGTCTATAGAAAACAATGGCTTACGTCGTGCATTGTCAGATTCCGGGCAAGGCGCCAAACAGACTGTAAGAAATCTCGACAAAGAATTTTAATAAGAATTTCCATATGGCATCGCGTTAGCATCGCCACTGCCGACACGAGCAGGACCAATCGCAGCACCTCTTCAGGGATATATATGCCAAGTCCAAGGCTGGTTCAGTCGGTACTCAGAGAAATTTTCACGTCCGAGCGCAGCCCGCGCCGCACCGAGCCGGACCTGGTGATGGACGATCCGGCCAATGTCGCCGCCTATGTGGAGGCCGGGCGCGAGCACGCGGTGATGGCGCCGGTCTACCTGTTCCACGGCGCCAATATCAGCGAAGTGATCCGGCCCGGCGACACCGTCGTCGACCTCGCCTGCGGCCCGGCCAACCAGCTGGCGATGGTGGCGCGCCTCAATCCGCAGACCAACTTCATCGGCGTCGACCTGTCGCCGCCGATGCTCGAGCAGGCGCAGGAACTGATCACCCGCCAGGGGCTCACCAACGTCACCCTGCGCCACGGCGACATCACCGACCTGTCGATGTTCGCCGACGCCTCGATCGACGCGGTGGTGTCGACGATGGCGCTGCACCATCTGCCCGACGTCGACTGCCTCGCGCGCACCTATGGCGAAGTGGCGCGCATCCTGAAAGCGGGCGGCGGCGTCTACATGGTCGACTTCGGCCACCTGAAGGCGCAGCGCAGCATCGACTATTTCGGCAACCAGTATGCCGACCGCCAGCCGGCATTGTTTACCGAGGATTACATCAACTCGCTGCACGCGGCGTTCTATGTGGAAGACTTCCGCAAGGCGACGGCGCCGCTGCAGCAGCGCGCCAAGCTGTATTCGACCATCGCGCTGCCGTTCATGGTGGCGCTGAAAAGCGCGCCGCGGCGCGGCGACGACCCGGTCCTGCGGGCGCGGCTGGCGGAGATGAGGAAGAATTTGCCGCAGTGGCACCACGCCGACTTCGCCGACCTGATCCGGCATTTCGGCATGAACGGCATGCGCTGCGCCTTGCTGGCGTAAGTTTCGCGCCGGTAAGCCTGGCGCGGCGCTGCCGCTAGCGCTGCATCAGTTCTTCGAGCGGCAAGCGCTCGGAGCGCGCGCGCGCCACCGGTCCGGCGCCGAGCCGGCCCATGTAGACCGGGAAGGCGTCGCCGGCGAAGATCAGCTTGGCCGTCTGCGCCTGCAGCCGGGCGGCGCGCCCGTGCAGGTTCTTGGCGTGGGTGAAATGGCGCTCTTCGCGCACATACTTGGAAAAAATCAGCGGCGTCATTTCCGGCTGCATCACCAGCCCGAGCTGCGTCAAGGTCAGCCAGTAGCGCTGTACCGCGCGGCCGGCGCTGACGTAGTCGTCGATCGTCTGCGGCGCGCGGCGCGCCTTGATGACGAAGTGGGCGGCGCAGGCGATGCCGGGCACGAAATCCATCTGCAGGCGCGGCGCCCAGGTGCCCATCAGCGTGTTCATCACCGACAGCCGGCCCCAGCTCACCATTGCCCACTTCATCAGCTTGAGGGTGGCGGCATCGACGCCGAGCGCCTGGTCGGGCACGCGGTCGGCGCTGCGCTCGACGCCCCAGTGGATGATGCGGCGGTGCACCTCGTAGGCTTCCGGCATCGTCAGGCGCAGCTTGGCATTGTCGAACATCATGCGGGCGGTGCGGAACTTGACGCGCAGCCCCTCCAGCCACTGCACTTCGTAGTCGGCGCCGACGGCGTCTTCGAGCGCGTGCTTTTCGGCAGGCGTCAAAGGCCGCGTCTTCATCGGCCGGCGCTGCACGCTGCGCACCGTGATGGCGTCGATCAGCGGGCTGGCGGCGCGCGCCGGGTCGGCCACCAGGCGCACGTCGAACACGTGGTGGTGCTCGGGGCCGCCGGCGCGCCGGGAGACTTCGGTGCGCACGCCGTGCGCGCTGGCGGCGATGTCGATCGTCTCGAGCAGGGCGCCGAGCGAAATCTGGCTGGGGTGGCCGTCGAGATCATAGACACAGTCGGCGCGGGTGTCGAAGCCGTGCACGACGAAGCGGGCGGCGTCGACCAGTTCGAAGCGCCAGCATTGGGTGTTGTCGCCCGACGGCGCCCAGCGCGCCAGTTCGAGGATCTGGCGGATGACGGACTGTTCGCTCATTTGCCCTCCGCCATGCGCTTGAACTGGCGCTTGCCGATGGCGATCATCAAGCGGTGCAGCCAGTTGTTGTTGCCCCACGGGCGCCAGGTGCGCGCCAGCTTGTTGCGGTAGGCGTCGAACTGCATGCCGTGCGGCGCCGCCAGCACGTCGCCGCGGCCGAGCAGGATCTTGAGCGCCTCGGTGGCGGCGATGCCGGCGCACAGCTGGCAGGCCATGAAGGTCGACGGCCCGCGCCGTTCGGCGAAGTTGACCGCCGACGGTTCCACCAGGTAGGGCCGGTGCAGGCCGGCCGGCGCCAGGCCGACGACGAAGCGGATCGCCTTGTCTTCCTCGGACAGCTCGCCCCAGCGGAAATACTCTTCGAATGTCATCTTGCCGGGCATGAAATTGAGCAGCGCGGCGCCCATGCCGAGCGGCGCGGCGGTGGTGGCCGGAATGCCCAGTTCGGCGCACAGGGCGAAGGTGCGCTGGCGGATGTCGAAGGCGAAAAAGTCGAGGCCGTCGATGTACAGGTCGACGCCGTCGAGGAACGCCGGCAGGTTGGCGGCGTCGATGCCCTGGTCGAAGATCTTGATGTCGAGTTCGGGATTGACGTCGCGCGCCATGCGCGCCATCACCTCCACCTTCGGCTGGCCCAGGGTCGACATGCCGGCGCCGACCTGGCGGTTGAAGTTGACGTAGTCGAAGGAGTCGAAGTCGGCTATGTGGAATGAACCGATGCCGAGCCTTGCCAGCGTCATCAGGTGGACGCCGCCAACGCCGCCGCCGCCGGCGATGGCGACCCGCTTGCCGCGCAGGCTGGCCTGTTCGGCTTCGGTGACCCAGCCGATGTTGCGGGCGAACGCTTGCTGGTAGGGAAAGGGCGCGCGCGCCGCGGCGGGGGCGGCGGCAGGGCGGGGCTGAACGGAAGTTTTCATGGAATCAAGGAAACGGTACGCCGAAGACGGCGGGCCTCGCGCGGCGCGCGAGTTAAGAACTCAGGCTGTCTGCTGCTCGTGGTCGACCCGCAGCAGGCGGTTCAGGATACCAGCCTCTTCGCGTGGGGAGAAGAAATACGGGTAGAACGAGCGCTCGGTGGTGGCGCTGCCCAAGGTGCCGCCGTGCTGGCTGATCTGCTCGGTCACGTACTCGAGGTTGACGCGCAGCAGGTAGGCCGGGGCGTTGACGCGCGGGTTGTTGCGCATGTCCGCTTCGCGCTGGAAGCCGAGCATGTGCTCGTAGAAGCGGCGGTGGCGCGGATTGACCTCGATGATGATGTCGGTGCAATGGTGGATGTCGCGCGCATAGATCACTGCCAGGTGGAACAGGTTGGCCAGCGCGGTCTTCGACTTGACCTGGGTGTCGAAGGCGAACTTGGTAAATTCACACAGTTTCGCGCCGCGCATGCGATGCGCGTCCATCTCGGGCTTGAACACCTGGTCGGCATTGAGGCCGATCGGTGAATCGATGCCGATCGTCAGCGTGCCAATGACTTCGCCATTGTCGGTCGCTGTCAACGTGATCCGGTTCGGATCGTCGTTGAACTGGTGGGTCCCGGCATAACCCCGCCATGCATACATCTTGCTGATGAGCAGGCTGGCGGAGTTCCGGCCTTCCGCAGTATCGGTCAGCCGGATACCGTAATTATCTTGATTCACGATAATATCCTCGTATTCGGTGGACGCTATAGTAGCCTGTTCCGTAGTAACTTGCGCGGAAGAAGCGGGCTCAACCGAATCAGACGTTGTTTCGTTGTCAACCTCTGCAATCATCGTATTCACGGGATCCTCACCATTTCTTGTTGCGTTTGCGCAGCGAAAGCAGCTCCGCCGGCACCACCGGCGGCGCGCCGCCGACAACTTGCATCATTACAATCTGTTACCAAAAAGAAGCGCTTACAACAGCTTCTGCAAGGCCTTAGCTTCCTCTATTTGCGGGAAAGATTTATTGTTCGACAGCAACTTATCGACTTCCAGGCGGGCATTCTTCTTGTCGCCGGACTTGTTCAGCGCAAACGCGAGGTGATAGCGGAACTCGGGCACGGTGGGCGCCAGCGTCACGGCTTTCTGCAGGATCGGCAGGGCGCGTGCGGTATTGCCCTGTTCCACCAGCAGCCAGCCGAGGGTGTCGAGCACGGCCGGCGCTTCCGGCGCCGCCGCCACCGCTTTTTCGGCCGTGGCCAGCGCGCGAGGATCGCCCATCTGCTGGTAGGTGTAGGCGAGGTTGTTGAGCGCGACGACGTTGGCCGGGGCCAGCTTCAGGATCGCCTCGAGCCGCTCTGCGGCAAGCTTGTACTGTTTCTTGAACAGATAGGTGTCGGCCAGGTAGGTGGCGACCACGGTGTCCTTCGGATTGTCGGCGAGCCACTGCTGCAGGCGCGGCTGCGGATCCTTGCCGGTTGCCTTGCTGAGGTCGGCGATCTTGACCAGCAGTTGCGGCGACTTGGCCATGCTAAACGCTTTTTCGAAGGCCGCCAGCGCCAGCGCCGGCTTTTTCAGCGCCGCCTGCAGTTCGCCTTCCATCATGAAGCCGCCGGGCGCCTTGGGATCGAGCTTCTGGGCGTCGCGCACCAGTTGCAATGCTTCGTCAGAATTGCCTTTGCGCACGGCCAGTTCGGCCAGCGCGGCGCGTGCCGGCAGGTAGTGCGGGTCGACCGCGAGGGCGCGCTTGAGGTCCGCAGCCGCGGCCGGCTCGTTCTTCATCAGCATGTGCACCGACGCCAGGCGCATGTGCGCCACCGGCGCTTTCGGCGTCAGGGCGACCAGCTTGCTGTAGGTTTCCAGCGCCGCTGCCTGGTCCTTGTTCGCCAGCTGCAGCTGGCCGACAGCGTCGATGACCTGGGGATTGGTCGGGTTGGCCGTCTGCAACTTACCGGCGAGCGTCAGTGCCTTCGGCATCTGGTTGGTGCGCGCGTAGTATTCGGCCAGCCGCAGCGACGTATCGATGGCGTCGGGTTGCGCGGCGACGGCTTTCTCCAGCCACGGACCGGCCTGGTCGAGGTGGTTTTCGCGGGCGGCAAGTTCGGCCAGCGCCAGCATCGCCTGCACGTTCTTCGGGTCCTTTTCAAGCAGCGTTTCGAAACGCTTCCGGGCGGCGTCGCTCTTGCCCTCCTGCACGTCGAGGCGCGCCAGGTTGGCCGCGGCGAAGAAGTATGTCGGCTGCACCGCCAGCGCCTTGTCGAAGCTGACGCGGGCGGCGGCGGCATCGCCTTTCCCCAGGTGGGCGGCGCCCTGCAGGAGGTGCACCTGCGGATCCTGCGGGCGCTGCTTTTCCAGTGCCTTCGCCGCCGCCAGCGCCTTGTCGTAGTGCTTCAGGCTGAGCTCGGTCTGTACCAGCGTGACGCCGGCGCGCGAGGACGCAGGATCGAGCGCGGTGGCGCGTTCGAGTTCGCTGACCGCGCCGGCGTCGTTGCCCTGGCCGAGCTTGGACAGCGCCAGCGACGTGGCCAGTTCGGCCGATTTCGGCGCCAGTGCGCTGGCCTTGCCAAAATACTCGGAAGCCTTGTCGAATTCGCGGGCCTGCATGTACGACTGACCGGCGAGCGCCAGCAGCTGCGGGTCAAGCGTGGTTTCCTTCATCAGCGGCGCCAGCAGCGCGATGGCCTCGGCCGGCTGCTCGCCCTTGAGCATGGCCTGCGCCAGCAGCTTGCGCGCGGCGACGTCCTGCGGGAAGGCGGCGACGTATTTTTTCAGGTGCTGTTCGGCCTGCTTGATGGCGCCGGTCTTCATTTCCAGTTGGCCGGCCAGCAGCACGCTCGGCATGTGGTCGGGCGCCTGGCCGAGCAATTTGGTGACGGCCTCGAGGGCCTCCTTGTCCTTGCCTTGGCGGAAGTCGAGCAGCGCCTGCACGTAGGTGACCATCATGTTCGACGGCGCGATCTTGCGGGCGGTCTTCAAGTCGGCCGCGGCGGCATCGAGCTTGTTCTCGCTGATTTCGAGATACGCCTTTTCGAGGTAGGCGCTGCGGTGCGACGGCTTGAGCTTGGTGGCCTGGTCGTAAGCGGCCAGCGCTTCGGTGTTCTTGCCGGCGCGACGCAGCAACATGGCGTTGACCATCCACACTTCCGCGTTGGTCGGATCCTTGACCAGGCTGTCGGCCGAGTAGCGCTCGGCGGCGGCGACTTCGCCCTTGCCCAGCGACAGCATTGTCAGGCCGATCAGGGCGTTGCCGGCATCGCCTTGCAGCGCCAGCGCCTGCTCGTAGGCGGCCTTGGCCTGCTCCGGATCCTTCAGCGTCAGGTAGGCGTTGCCACGCATGTTGGTGAGCAGGGCCGACTTGCTGGCCGCCGCCGCCGGGATTTCGTCGAGCACTTTCTGGAACTGGCCGGTCGCTACCAGGCTCTTGGCCAGCAGCGGCAGGGTGCGCTCGGGCGCGATGCCCAGGCCCATCGCCTTGCGGGTTTCCTTTTCGGCCGAGACGGCGTCGCCGAGCTCGCTGTACAGGGTGGCCAGCAGCATGCGCGCTTCGCCGTCTTCCGGGGCCTTGGCCACCGCGTTCTTGAGCTGGATCAGGGCCGCCTTGTTGTCGCCTTTCTGCTGGTATTGCTTGGCGTCGGCCAGCAGGCTTTCGGTGGTTTCGGTACGGCTGCAGGCGCTGATGCCTACGCTCAGCAGCAAGGTTAGCACGAGTGCGGCATTGTTCGAACGCATCTGGACGGCCATGTTGTTTCCTTTGTTCGAGGTCAGTGCGGCGAGGCGCCGGCAACCCACGATAGTATTTAGTTACCTAGTAGCTAATAATACCCCAAAGAACGCAGTTGTTGTCTGGGGTAACGAGGCGATGTTGCAAATGTGGCTTTTCGGAGCGGAAAAATGTGTTGCCCTTAGGAATGCAAACCGCTCACTCCGGCTTGCGCAGGCGGCTGAGTAGCGCCTCGACGCTGTCGCCGACCGGCAAGCCGTGACGCCGCAGCAACTGCAGGTGCAGCACGAGGTTTTCCAGCACCAGCTTGGCCGACACCGCCAGCAGCGTCAGCAGCCGGTCCTCGGTGCTGAAGTTTTCCATCGCGGCGGCCATCTCGCACAGGTGCGAGGCGACCAGCCGGCGCAGGTCGTCTTCGGCGAACGGCAGGTCGGCGAAGTCGATGGGGTCTTCCTGCTCGACTTCGTGCATCAGCGCTGCGAGTTGCTCGGGCTGGATGGGCATGGGGCACTCCGCTGGTTGGGCTGGGTCCATTCTATGCCCAGATGCACCGACACCATCCGACGATTGAAGACCGGCTGCAAACAGACCAGTTCGCTTGAGATTTGACACAACCCGGTCTCACCCGGCAGGTAGGCTCGACGATGAGTGATTGATAAGAGTGTTGCTTCTCGTCAACCTCACACCATCCGCCTGTTCGTCCACGCGAACATCTTGCCGAATCCGCCCTGGAGTAAACAATGATTAATTACACCTCGTTCCGCCGGTCACGCCGTGATGTGATGAAAACAGCAATGCTGGTGCTGGGAGCCAGCGCCCTTCCGCTAGGTGCCCTCAAGGCAGCGCCCAGGCCGCGCTACCGACGCTACAACGCCGCCGACCCGGTGCACGGCGCCCGCATGCTCAAGAGCTATGCCAGGGCGGTGCAGGCCATGCTGGCGCTGCCGCCGGAAGATCCGCGCAACTGGTATCGCCACGCGATGGTGCACACCATGGACTGCCCGCACGGCAACTGGTGGTTCCTGCCGTGGCACCGCGGCTACATCGGCTGGTTCGAGCGGATTTGCCGCGAGCTCTCGGGCGACCCGGAGTTCGCCCTGCCGTACTGGGACTGGACCGCGCAGCCGCGGGTGCCCGACGGCATGTTCGACGGCGTGCTCGACCCCAACCATGCCGCCTACATCGGCCGCGGCAGCGACTTCGAGGCGCGCTTCAAGGCCGCCGTGCAGAAGGCCGGCTACTGGACCCAGGGCAGCAAGACCTTCGACCGCCGCAGCCAGCTGAGCCAGCTGCTGATCCGGCGCATGCGCTTTGCCGAAGACCTCTGGTTCGACATCCTGCGCGACCCCACCGGCCGCTATTTCTACGAGCAGCCGAACGCGCGCGGCATCCGCCGCCAGGCGCCCGACCTGGGCCCGGCGGCGCAGGAGGCGGTGGCGCTCAAAACGCTCTACCCGGCGCTCAACGCGCGCGACTTCGTCGCCTTCGGCAGCTTCCAGGCGCCCAACCATACCAGCTGGGCCGGTTCGGGCATCCTCGAAGGGCAGCCGCACAACCTGATCCACGGCTGCGTGGGCACGCGCGACTGCAACATGCGCGACGGCGCCGGCTTCATGCGCAGCATGATGTCCTCGGTCGACCCGATTTTCTTCCTGCACCACGCCAACATCGACCGCATCTGGGACGTCTGGACGCGCAAGCAGGCGCTGCGCGGGCTGCCGACGGTGCCCGCCGGCGTCGAGTTGCGCACCGACTTGCCCGACAATGAAAAGTCGGCGGCCGAGCGCGCCACCGACTACTACCGCTGGAGCGCCGAACCGGTGCTGTTCTTCGTCGATGCCAAGGGCGCGCCGGTGGCCAGGACGCGCGCCGGCGACTACGTCGACATCGGCGAGTTCGACTACGACTACCAGGGCGGCTCGGGCGAGGAGGTGGTGCCGCTGCCGACCCTGGGCGGACGCACCGCGCTGGCCGTCTCGCCGGTGGTGGCTGTCAGCGGCACGGTGCAGAACCGCGCCATCAGCACCGCCGCGCCGGGCAGCGTCGAACTGGTGCTGCCGGCCGAAGTGATGGCGCGCATGGGCGACGCCGGCCAGGAGCTCATCGCCAAGATCACGCTGAACTACGTGTCGATGTCGCATGCGCCGGTGACGCTGGTGGTGGGCGGGCCGGCCGACGCGTCGGCGGTCGGCCCCGGCAGCCCGTACTACGCGGGCACGCTGGCGATGTTCCTCCAGCACGCGCACGAGGGCAAGTTCACCTACACGGTGTCGGTCGCCGGCCCGCTCAATCACCTGCACGCGAACGGGCAGCTGGCGGGCGACGGCAAGGTCCTGCTGCGCCTGGTGCAGGCGGGGACCATGGCGCCGATGGGCGGCCACCAGCATGGGATGGGCGGCGGCGACATCATCGAGGTGGTGGCAGTGACGGTCGAATCGTACTGAAGCGACCGCCACCGACCGGCCAGCGCGGCTACATGTTGCGCCGGTACTGGCCGCCCACTTCGAACAGCGCGGTGGTGATCTGCCCGAGCGAGCAGACGCGCACCGCGTCCATCAGCTTGTCGAACACGTTGGCGTTGTCGATCGCCGCCTGCTGCAGCGCTGCCAGGGCCTGCGGCGCTTCGGCCGCGTGCTGCCGGTGGAACTGCGCCAGGCGCGTGAGCTGCGACTGCTTCTCGTCGTCGGTGGAGCGCGCCAGCTCGATCTTCTGCGGCACATCGGTCGCCTTCGGATTGCGGAAGGTGTTCACGCCGATGATCGGCAGCGTGCCGTCGTGCTTCTGGTGCTCGTAGAGCATCGACTCTTCCTGGATCTTGCCGCGCTGGTAGCCCGTTTCCATCGCCCCCAGCACGCCGCCGCGCTCGGCGATGCGCTCGAACTCCTGCAGCACCGCTTCCTCGACCAGGTTGGTCAGCTCCTCGATGATGAACGAGCCCTGGTTCGGGTTCTCGTTCTTGGCCAGGCCCCACTCGCGGTTGATGATCAGCTGGATCGCCAGGGCCCTGCGCACCGATTCGTCCGTCGGCGTGGTGATGGCCTCGTCGTAGGCGTTGGTGTGCAGGCTGTTGCAGTTGTCGTAGATGGCGATCAGCGCCTGCAGCGTGGTGCGGATGTCGTTGAAGTCGATCTCCTGCGCGTGCAGCGAACGGCCCGAGGTCTGCACGTGGTACTTGAGCTTCTGGCTGCGGTCGTTGGCGCCGTACTTGTCGCGCATCGCCACCGCCCACAGGCGGCGCGCCACGCGGCCGAGCACCGTGTACTCCGGATCCATGCCGTTACTGAAGAAGAACGACAGGTTCGGCGCGAAGTCGTCGATGTGCATGCCGCGCGCGAGGTAGGCCTCGACGAAGGTGAAGCCGTTCGACAGCGTGAAGGCCAGCTGCGAGATCGGGTTCGCGCCCGCTTCGGCGATGTGGTAGCCGGAGATCGACACCGAGTAGAAATTGCGCACCTGGTGGTGCACGAAATACTCCTGGATGTCGCCCATGACCTTGAGCGAGAACTCGGTCGAGAAGATGCAGGTGTTCTGGCCCTGGTCTTCCTTCAGGATGTCGGCCTGCACCGTGCCGCGCACGTTGGCCAGCACCCACTCGCGGATCTTGGCCGCTTCGTCGTCGGTCGGCTGGCGCTTGTTCTCAAGCGCGAACTTGTCGACCTGCTGGTCGATGGCGGTATTCATGAACATCGCCAGGATGGTCGGCGCCGGGCCGTTGATGGTCATCGACACCGACGTCGACGGGCTGCACAGGTTGAAGCCGTCGTAGAGCACCTTCATGTCGTCGAGGGTGGCGATCGACACGCCGGAGTTGCCGACCTTGCCGTAGATGTCGGGCCGCAGCGCCGGGTCGGCGCCGTACAGCGTGACCGAGTCGAACGCGGTCGACAAGCGCTTGGCGTCCATGCCGGTCGAGACCAGCTTGAAGCGGCGGTTGGTGCGGAAGGCGTCGCCTTCGCCGGCGAACATGCGGGTCGGATC
>JBBRXM010000054.1:0-33504 GCA_038248405.1 Burkholderiales bacterium | reverse complement strand
TTCCGAAATCTCGTCGAGCAACAGCAGGCGCGCGCCGGTGCGCAGGATGCGCGCCACCGCCAGCATCTGCTGCTCGCCGCCGGACAGGCGCGTGCCCTGGCTGTTGCGGCGCTCGTACAGGTTGGGGAACATCTGGTAGATCTCCTGCACCGACATGCCTTTTTCGCTGCCGGCCAACGCCGGCGGCAACATCAGGTTTTCCTCGGTCGACAGCGACGAGAAGATGCCGCGTTCCTCGGGGCAGTAGCCGATGCCGAGGTGGGCGATCTTGTGGGTCGGCAGGCCGATCGCCTCGACGCCGTTGACCTTGATCGAGCCGGTACGCTTGCCGGTCAGGCCCATGATGGCGCGCAGCGTGGTGGTGCGGCCGGCGCCGTTGCGGCCCAGCAGCGTCACCACTTCGCCCTGGTTGACGGTCAGGTTGACGTTGTGGAGGATGTGCGATTCGCCATACCACGCCTGCAGGTTGCTGATCTCGAGCGCGGCGGCCATCAGTGCGCTCCTTCCAGGTCGGCGGAGGTGGTGCCCATGTAAGCTTCCATCACCTGCGGGTTGCGCGAGACCTCGGCGTACGTGCCCTCGGCCAGCATGGCGCCGCGCTGCAGCACCGAAATCTTGTCGCAAATACCGGAAACCACGTTCATATTATGTTCAACCATCAGGATGGTGCGGCCGGCCGATACTTTTTTGATCAGCTCGGTGACGCGGTGGACGTCTTCGTGGCCCATGCCCTGGGTCGGCTCGTCGAGCAGCATCAGCTCGGGCTCCATCGCCAGGGTGGTGGCGATTTCCAGCGCGCGCTTGCGGCCGTACGGCATGTCGACGGTGACGGTGTCGGCGAACTCGGTCAGGTCGACCTCGGCCAGCAGCTGCATGGCACGGTCGTCCAGGCGCGACAGTGAGCGCTCGCTCTGCCAGAAATTGAAGGACGTGCCCAGTTCCCGCTGCAAGCCGATGCGCACGTTCTGCAGCACCGTCAGGTGCGGGAACACCGCCGATATCTGGAACGAACGGATGATGCCCATGCGGGCGATCTGGGCCGGCCTGGCGTCGGTGATGTCGCGGCCGTTGAACAGGATCTGGCCCGAAGTGGGCACCAGGAACTTGGTCAGCAGGTTGAAGCAGGTGGTCTTGCCGGCGCCGTTGGGGCCGATCAGGGCGTGGATATGGCCGCGCTCGACGCGCAGGTCGACGTCACTGACCGCAGTGAAACCCTTGAACTCTTTGGTCAAGTTCTTTGTCTCTAATATGACATCCGTCATGGGGTCTCCGAAATATTTTTATCATACTGCTATGTATTTTTTTCACGATAATACACACAATAAAATTTCGTCACAATACGGTATAACTACCATTTCCCCCTGAATCGTCTCAGCGGCTTGCAGCGGCGATCATCTCGGCGGCCTTCTCGGCGATCATCAGGGTCGGCGAGTTCGTGTTGCCGGACGTGATGTTCGGCATCACCGATGCATCGATAACGCGCAAGCCCCCCACCCCGATGACGCGCAGCTGGCTGTCGACCACGGCCATCGGGTCGCCCTCGCGCCCCATCTTGCAGGTGCCGACCGGGTGGAAGATGGTCGTGCCGATCAGGCCGGCAGCTTCCGCGAGCTCGTCCTCGGTGCGGTAATGGATACCCGGTTTGAATTCCTCCGGCGCGTACCTGGCCAGGGCCGGCGCGGCGACGATCTTGCGCGTGAGGGTCAGCGCGGCGGCCGCGGTCTTGCGGTCTTCCGCCGTGCTCAGGTAGTTGGGCGAAATTTTCGGCGCGGCGTGGCTGTCCTTGCTGGCCAGGCGCACGTGTCCGCGCGAGGTCGGCCGCAGGTTGCACACGCTGGCCGTGAACGCCGGGAACGGGTGCAGCGGGTCGCCGAACTTTTCCAGCGACAGCGGCTGCACGTGGTACTGCAGGTTGGCGCTGGCCTGGCCCGGGTCGGATCTGGCGAAAGCGCCCAGCTGCGACGGCGCCATCGACATCGGCCCGCTCTGCCGCATGGCGTATTCGAGGCCGATCTTCATCTTGCCGAACCAGCTGGCGGCGCTGGTGTTGAGCGTCTTGGCGCCGTTGACCTTGTAGATCATCCGCAGTTGCAGGTGGTCTTGCAGGTTTTCGCCGACGCCGGGCGCGTCCGCCAGCGGCGCGATGCCGTGCTGGTGCAGCGTTGCGGCCGGCCCGACGCCGGACAATTGCAGGATCTGCGGCGAGCCGATGGCGCCGGCCGCCAGCAAGGTTTCACGGACGGCGTCAGCGTGAAAACGCTTGCCGCCGCCGGTAAACTCGACCCCGCGGCAGACCGGACCCTGATCGGTATCCTCGATCACCAGGCGCTCGACGTGGCAGCCGGTCATGATGGTCAGGTTGTCGCGCGTGGCGGCAGGCTTCAGGAAAGCCTTCGCGGTGTTCCAGCGGATGCCGCGCTTCTGGTTGACCTCGAAATAGGAGCAGCCTTCGTTGTCGCCGCTATTGAAATCGTCCACCTTGGGGATGCCGGCCTGGTCGGCGGCGTCACGGAAGGCGTCGAGGATCTGCCACGACAGGCGCTGCTTTTCGACCCGCCATTCGCCGCCGCTGCCGTGCAGCGCGCTGGCGCCGGCGTGGTGGTCCTCGGTTTTCATGAACAGCGGCAGCACCTTGTCCCAGGCCCAGGACGAGTCGCCGGTCAGTTCGGCCCAGCGGTCGTAGTCGCCCGACTGGCCGCGCATGTAAATCATGCCGTTGATCGAAGAACTGCCGCCGAGCACCTTGCCGCGCGGGTAGACCAGCGATCGGCCACCGATGCCGGCGTCCGGTTCGGTCTTGTACAGCCAGTCGGTGCGCGGATTGCCGATGCAATGCAGGTAGCCCACCGGGATGTGGATCCACATGTAATCATCCTTGCCGCCGGCCTCGATCAAGAGAACGGTGGTGTTTTTCGCTCGGGTCAGGCGGTTCGCCAGCAGGCAGCCGGCAGTGCCGGCGCCCACGATAATGTAGTCGTATTGTCCTGCCGATTCCAATCAAGGCTCCTTAGGTAGGGCGCATTTCCGCGACAAGGGTTTGCATCAGCTGCGCCACCGACAGCGCGCGCGCGCGGCCGACTTCGGCGCCGGCCCACATCGACATCAGCCCGGTGTCGCCGGTGGCCGCGGCAGCCGACCGTATGCTTCCTGTTAATGCATTTTGCACAGGATACGCTGGAACTTGCGTCTCCACACTCTCCATTTGCTTCATGAAACGATTTTCGACGCCGCGGGCGTAGCGTCCGGAGAAAGCGCGGGTCAGCCGGGTCTTTACGCCGCTGCCCGACAGCAGCTCTTTTTTGTAGGCCGGGTGAATGCCGGACTCGTCGGTGACAAGGAAGGCGGTTCCCATCTGCACCGCCTTGGCGCCCATGGCAAGCGCTTCGCGAATGTCGACGCCCGTCATGATGCCGCCGGCGGCAATCACCGGAATCCCGACTGCTTCGGCGACCAGCGGCCACAGCTGGCGCGCCGACAGCGTCGCTTCTTCCTGCGGCCCGAGGAAGGTGCCGCGGTGGCCGCCCGATTCGATGCCGGACGCTACCACCGCATCCGCCCCCACCTGTTCCCATGCCAGCGCCTCGTCGACCGTGGTGACGGTGCCGATGACGGCGATGCCGGCAGAGTGCAGCCGTTCGACCTGGCTGGCGGTCAGGATATCGAAGGTGAAACTGGCGGCGGCGGGCTTGAGCTCGAGCAGGGTTTCGAACTGGGCGGAAAAGTCCTGGCACCATTGCTGGGGGACAGGCAGCTCGGTCCAGCCCAGGCTTTCCCACACCGGCCGCAGCAGCTCGACGCCGGCGCTCACTTCAGCCGGGCTGGGCGAGGGAGTGTCCTGCACGAAGAAGTTGAGCTGGAAAGGCCGGTCGGTCAGCGCGCGGACCTGGGCGAACTGCTCGCGCATCGTTGCGGGACTGAACAGCGAGCACGGCAAACTGCCCAGGCCGCCTGCGTTGGAGACGCCGGCCACCAGCGCCGGGGTGCAGGAGCCCCCTGCCATCGGACCTTGAACGATCGGAAATTCCATTAGCGACAACACATCCATTACAGCCTCCTGTGGATAAGTCTATGAATATCCACAGGTACTGTTTGTGGATAAACGCCATTTTATTCACAACCTGAATTTTGTCCAGAATTGCCACCAGCGGCATACAAAGTCGTTAACCGGTTTATACAGCTTGCAAGTCGTTGATTCGGTGGATGTTTACGGCATTATCCACAGAAAACGGCCTGCGTTAACTACTACTACTAACCTTGTATACTTACTTTGTTAAGTAAACAAGCAAATGAAGTTCGACGTTCGGAAGACCTGAAAAATCCGTTGGTGGACCTCCCGATCAAAAAAAAGAGGCGAAGGTTCGTGACTCTTTTTTGTGCAGACTGTTTTTGGAATTTAAAAAATCGAGGCGCCAATTATTTCGATAACTTTACTGTTTTGCTAACTCAGCATGGATCCCCGCTGTCGCGAGGATGAAGGAGCAAAGGGTGTCTCACTAAAGGGCCTGTGGATAAGCTATTGGATATCCACAGGGTCCAATGTGCAGAACTGGTCCATTTGTCCACAGGCGTTTTTTTATCCAACAATGATCCCAACTGGATACAATGTTTTTCGGCCTAGTTGTAAACGCTGTAAACCGTTGAGCCTGTTGATAAAAACCGACTTATCCACAAAAAATTCCTCGTTTACTATTAATACTAAATTTATATATATATCTTTGTATAAAACAGTAAACGCAGCGAACGCTGTGCATAAGCCCCAAAAAAACCGTCTTCCAGAAACATGAGTCTCCATAAAATCAAGCGCTTAGGCATCATCAGTGCCCTCCATGAAGAACAGGAAGGCCTCGTGCAGGCCATGGAAGGCCCCGCCACGCTCAAGCACGGCATGCGCGACTACTCCGTCGGCCGTCTCTGGGGAATCGACGCTGTGTGCGTCCTGTCGCGTATTGGGAAGGTCGCGGCATCGATGACGGCGACCATGCTTGTGGAAAAGTTCGGAGTTACCCACATCCTGTTCACGGGAGTGGCAGGTTCAGGCGATGCGCTCGTTCGCGTAGGAGACATCGTGATCGGCGAATCGCTGGTCCAGCACGACATGGACGCCAGCCCCCTGTTCCCTCGCTACGAAGTCCCCCTGACCGGCATAGCGCGCTTCCAATCCGACGTTTCCTTGTCCGATCAGCTCGCGGACGCGGCCAACGGCTTCCTCGATGCCGACTTCCTGGAAGTGATCGGGCAGCAGGATCGGCATGACTTCAGGCTGGGAATGCCGACAGTGCACCGCGGCCTGATCGCCAGCGGCGACCAGTTCGTCAGCAGCCGTGTCCATATCGAACGTCTGAACACGTCCCATCCGGGTTTGCTGGCGGTCGAGATGGAGGGGGCGGCGGTGGCGCAGGTGTGTTTCGAGCTCGGCGTGCCGTTTGCCGTCATCCGCACGATCTCGGACAACGCAAACGAAGACGCGGCGACCGATTTTCTACGTTTCGTGAAATCGGTGGCCGCGCGCTATGCCTTTCATATCGTCAGGCGGTTTTGCCAGGATGCTCGCTAGCCGAGCATCTCGTCGGCCGGTACATAGGCATAATCGAGCGCTTGCGCCACTGCGGCGTAGGTGACTTTGCCCAGGCACACGTTCAGGCCGTTCTTCAGGTGCGGATCGTCGCGCATCGCCTGCCGCCAGCCCTTGTCCGCCAGCGCCACCGCGTGGCCGATGGTGGCGTTGTTGAGTGCAAAGGTCGACGTCCGCGCCACCGCGCCGGGCATGTTGGCTACGCAATAGTGCACCACACCATCCACAACGAAGGTCGGATCGGCATGCGTGGTCGGATGCGAGGTTTCGAAGCAGCCGCCCTGGTCGATGGCGACGTCGACGACCACGGCGCCCGGCTTCATCCGTGAAATCATGTCGCGCGTGACCAGTTTCGGCGCCGCCGCGCCAGGCACCAGCACGCCGCCGACGACCAGGTCGGCCGACAGCACCGCTTCCTCGATCGCATGCGCGTTGGAATACTGGGTGGCGATGCGGTTGCCGAAGATCAGGTCGAGCTGGCGCAGCCGGTCCATGTTCTTGTCGAGCACGGTAACGCGGGCGCCGCTGCCGATTGCCATCTGCAGCGCATTGGTGCCGACCACGCCGGCGCCGATGATCACGATGTGGCCCGCGGCAACGCCGGGCACGCCGCCCAGCAGCAGGCCCATGCCGCCTTTCGATTTTTCCAGGTGTGCGGCGCCGGCCTGGATCGCCATGCGGCCGGCCACTTCGCTCATCGGCGCCAGCAGCGGCAAGCCGCCGCCGGCGCCGGTGATGGTCTCGTAGGCGATGCAGACCGCGCCCGAACGCACCAGCGCTGCCGTCTGTTCGGGATCCGGCGCCAGGTGCAGGTAGGTGTACAGGATCTGACCATCGCTGAGCATGGCGCATTCGCCAGGCTGCGGTTCCTTGACCTTGACGATCATTTCCGCGCGAGCAAAAATTTCCTTCGCCGTAGCGACGATGGAGGCACCGGCCGCCACGTACTGTTCGTCGGGCAAGCCGATCTCGAGGCCGGCGTTTTTCTGCACCAGCACCTGGTGACCCCGCGAGGTCAGTTCGCGTACGCTCGGCGGCGTCAGGCCCACCCGGTACTCGTTGTTCTTAATCTCTTTTGGCACCCCAACTATCATGTCTTCCTCCAAGTTGTACAACAAACATCTGCATCATTACAGACCCAGCGTCATGAGGCTTGCGTTACCGCCAGCGGCGGTCGTGTTGACACACAGCGCGCGTTCCGCCACCAGACGCCACAACGGGATCGCACCCTCTTCCGTGGTATCGATCATGCTGACAATTGCACCTTCCCTGCCCGCCAGCAAAGGGCGCAAGGCGTGCGCGGTGGACGCGTCGACCAGCGCCACCTGGAAGGGAACACTGCATTCTTCGACGCCGGCGACGACCTGGATACGGTCGCGCACCTCCGGCGGTAATCCCTCCGGTGGCAGATTGCCGGATTGGGCCAGCACCAGCGCGCGGTTGCCGGTTGCCAGCACCGCGGCGAGCTGGTTGAGCAGCACGCCGACATGGCCGGCGGCGCACAGCACCGCGCCCCGGTTGGCGAACGACAGCGTATTGCGCTCGCCGGTCGGACCTGGCAGCGGCAGCGTCGCCCCCAGCAGCGTGGTGCGCATGTACTGCTCGGCCAGCGTCACTACCCGCTGCTGGCCGTGGGTGCGCGCCCACACCATCAGCGCGTCGAGTGCCGGCGTGCCCTTGCGTTCGTGGCGCAGCAGCGGCGGCGCCGCGCGCTGCAGGCGCTTCAGGTAGAGCGGACCGCCCGCCTTCGGACCGGTGCCCGACTTGCCTTCGCCGCCGAACGGCTGCACGCCGACGACCGCGCCGACGATATTGCGGTTGACGTAGATATTGCCGACGTGGGCGTGCGAGGCGATGAAATCGATCGTCTCGTCGATGCGCGAATGAACGCCCAGCGTGAGTCCGAAGCCACTGGTGTTGATCGACTCGATCAGCTGCGGCAGCGCGGCGCGCTTGTAGCGGATGATGTGCAGCACGGGGCCGAATACTTCATGCGTGAGCTCCGACAGCGCGCCGATTTCCAGCACCGTCGGCGGCACGAAGGTGCCGTTCGCTTCCAGGCCTGGCGGCAGCGGCAGCGCGAAATGCGATTTCGCCGTGAGCCTGGTGCGCGCGATATGGGCGAGCAGGTTGTCGCGCGCTTCGGCGTCGATCACCGGGCCGATGTCGGTCGAGAGCCGGTCCGGCACGCCGACGCGCAGTTCCTGCATCGCGCCCTTGAGCATGCGGATGGTCTTGTCGGCGATCTCCTCCTGCAGGAACAGCACGCGCAGCGCCGAGCAGCGCTGGCCGGCGCTGTCGAAGGCGGAGCTGAGGGCGTCCTGCACCACCTGTTCGGGCAGCGCCGACGAATCGACGATCAGCGCATTCTGCCCGCCGGTTTCCGCGATCAGCGGGATCTCGTTGTCTTCATCGAGCGAGCGTTTGGCCAGCGTGCGGTTGATCAGCTGCGCCACTTCGGTGGAACCGGTGAAGATCACGCCGCGCACGCGCGCATCGCTGGTAAGGGCGGCGCCGACCACTTCGCCGCGTCCGGGCAGGAACTGCAAGGCGCCGCGCGGAACGCCGGCCTGGTGGAACAGCTGGACCGCGCGGTGCGCGATCAGCGGCGTTTGTTCGGCCGGCTTGGCCAGCACCACGTTACCGGCGGCCAGCGCGGCCGCGACCTGGCCGGTGAAAATGGCCAGCGGGAAGTTCCATGGGCTGATGCAGGTGACGGGACCCAAGGCCAGCACGTTCGGCGTGTCGTGTACCTGGGCGGCGTAGTAGCGCAGGAAGTCGACCGCCTCGCGCACTTCCGCGATCGCGTTCGGCAGCGACTTGCCGGCTTCGCGCACGGCCAGCGCCATCAGCTCGTAGCAGTGTTCTTCGAACAGGTCGGCCACGCGCGCGATCGTGTCGGCGCGTTCCGACGCCGCCGTGGTTTGCCAGTCCATCGCATAGGCGGCGGACGCGGCCAATGCCGTTTCGACGTCGGCAGCCGATGCGTCGCTCGCACGGCCAACCACGTCGGCGCGGGAAGCCGGGTTGACGATTTCTTCCCATGCCGACTGGACGAACGGGCCGTCGATCAGCGGCGCCGCATCATAGGTGCGCGGCTGCGCCAGCGCTGCGGCCAGGCCGGCCAGCACGTCTTCGTTGGTCAGGTCGATGCCGGAGGAATTCTTGCGCTCGGCGCCGAACAACTGCACCGGCAGCGCGATGCCGGGATGCGGCGCACCGCCCTGGGCGCGCGCGGCGTCGAACGGATCGGCGATCAGCGACTCGATCGACACCTTGGCGTCGACGATCTGGTTGACGAACGAGGAGTTGGCGCCGTTCTCGAGCAGCCGGCGCACCAGGTAGGCCAGCAGCGTTTCGTGCGAGCCGACCGGGGCATAGATGCGGCACGCCTTGCCGAGGTTTTGCGGGCCCACCACCTGGTCGTACAGCGTTTCGCCCATGCCGTGCAGGCACTGGAATTCGTAATTGTCGATGCCGTCCTGCCTGGCCCAGGTGTAGATCACCGCCAGCGTTTGCGCGTTGTGGGTGGCGAACTGCGGATAGAGCACATCGCTCGCTGCCAGCAGTTTCTTCGCACAGGTCAGGTAGGAGACGTCGGTGTAGACCTTGCGCGTATAGACCGGATAGCCGGGCATGCCGTCGACCTGCGCGCGCTTGATCTCGGCGTCCCAATAGGCGCCCTTCACCAGCCGCACCATGAACTTGCGGCCGCTGCGTTTGGCCAGGTCGGCCAGGTAGTCGAGCACGAACGGGCAGCGCTTCTGGTAGGCCTGCACGACGAAGCCGATGCCGTCGAAGCCGGCCAGCTCCGCATCGAAGGCCATCGCCTCCATCAGGTCGAGCGAGATCTCGAGGCGGTCCGCTTCTTCGGCGTCGATGTTCAGGCCGATGTCGTAGTGCTTGGCCAGCAGCACCAGGCTGCGCACCCGCGGCAGCAGTTCTTCCATCACGCGCGCGTACTGCGCGCGGCTGTAGCGCGGGTGCAGGGCCGACAGCTTCACCGAGATGCCGGGACCATCCTTGATGCCGCGGCCATTGGACGCCCTGCCGATCGCGTGGATCGCCCTTTCGTAGGACGCGTAGTAGTTCTGCGCATCGAGTTCGGTCAGCGCCGCTTCGCCCAGCATGTCGTAGGAATAGCGGTAGCCGCGCGCTTCGTTGTCGCGGCTGTTCCTGATCGCCTCGTCGATGGTCTGGCCGGTGACGAACTGGTTGCCCAGCATGCGCATCGCCAGGTCCACGCCCTTGCGGATCAGGGGCTCGCCGCCCTTGCCGATCAATTTGGTCAGCGCCGAACCGAGGCCCGTTTCGCTGCTGGTGCCGACCAGCTTGCCGGTAATGAGCAGGCCCCAGGTGGCGGCGTTGACGAACAGCGACGGCGACTCGCCCAGGTGCTTGCGCCAGTCGCCCTTGCTGATCTTGTCGGCTATGAGACGGTCGGCGGTCTGGCTGTCGGGAATGCGCAACAGCGCCTCGGCCAGGCACATCAGCGCCACGCCCTCTTCCGACGACAGCGAAAACTCGTGCATCAGTGCATCCACGCCGGACGAGCGGGTGCGCTTCTCGCGCACTTGCGACACCAGTTTGTGGGCCAGGGCGGCGGCCTCGCCGTTGGCCTGCGCGCCCTGCGCCAGCAGCCACTGCACCGCCTCGGTCTCGTCGCGGCGGTAGGCGGCCGTGATGGCCGAGCGCAGCGGTGTTTGTGGGGGCTTCATTTCTGCCTGCAGCGCAGTGAAGGGAACGGAGGAGTGGGCCGGGGACGCGGCAGTTTGCATGGTGACTCTTTTTAATCAGGAAGGGAATGAACGGCGACGCGCAGGCAGGGCCTCGGCGCGAAAAATTGATTCGATTGTAGTGTGGTTTCTAATGGATTAATTCTGGTATTACGGAACGCTAGCAATAGATAGTTTTTGGTGAGACAATTTAACCAAATATAATTTATCTTGGGGGTAGCCTGACATGCTGGACAAGATTAGCAAGAAGATCCTCTCCGAGTTGCAGAACGACGGACGCATCAGCAACGTCGAACTGGCCTCGCGCGTCAACCTGTCGCCGGCGGCATGCCTGGAGCGGGTGCGCAAGCTGCATGAATCAGGCTACATCATGGGCTACACCGCCCAGCTCAATCCCCAGCTGCTCGACGTGTCGCTGCTGGTGTTCATCGAGGTGGTGCTCGACCGCACGACGCCGGAGGTGTTCGACGCGTTCAAGAACAGCGTGCAGCTCATTCCTGAGGTGCTCGAATGCCACATGGTGGCCGGCGGCTTCGACTACCTGGTCAAGGCGCGCGTGAAGGACATGGCGGCGTATCGCGAATTTCTCGGCAAGACGCTGCTGCAGAAGGGCGTGCGGGAGACCCACACCTATGCGGTGATGGAAGAAGTCAAGAACACGACCAAACTGCCGATCAAATAGGCTAAATGCCCGTCAAGTCGCGACTTGACGGGCACATAGCCATCAAATAGCGCCTGTAGGCTGACTGTAGCCTGACATGCGGGAATATATTTCTCAGCAGAAAATTATGTTGAGATTGTCCGGGCTATCATGTACGTTGGGAGTCATTTGAACCCAGGGTAGCTCCGCCGCGTGCGGCCGCAGAGACATGCGCACATGTCCGCCATACCCTGGAATACACTCCGGGGGAGAGATGGACGATTCAAGATTGGCAAGGGCGCGGCCCGCGCTGGTGCTGGCCGGCGCTGCCGGCGCCAGCACCCTCATCATTTACGTGGCCGGCCAGGCCGTACCAGGCGTGCTGGGGCCGGTGTCGGCGGCACTGCTGGCCAGTATCGCCAGCCTGGCGCTGGCCCGGCTGGCGGGCAAGGGCAAGGGCGGTGAAGCGGCGCGTTCCCGCGCCTTCATCGACGTGGTGGGCGACGCCATCGACGACATCATGATCGGCGCGGCGGAAACGTCGTTTTTCGTCGATTCCGTGCGAAAGAAAGTCGAACTGGACGTGCGCACTGCCGGCGAGGTGGCCGCCAGCGCCGCCGAGGTTGCGGTCAGCACGCAGCAAATCGCCGCCAATGCGCAGCGCGCGGTGACGGTGGCGGCGCAGGTGCGCAGCGAAAGCGTGGCCGGGCGCGCCGAAATCGATCAGGGCTTGCAGCGCATCAGCAGCGCGCGCACCGATGCGCGCCACGGCGCCGCCACCATGGCCGAGCTGCAGGAAAAAGCGCGCCGCATCGCCGGCTTCACCCAGGTCATCAGCGAGATTTCGCAACGCACCAACCTGCTGGCGTTGAATGCGGCGATCGAGGCCGCGCGCGCGGGCGAGCACGGGCGCGGCTTCGCGGTGGTGGCCGGCGAAGTGCGCCAGTTGGCCCTGCGCACCAAGGAAGCGACCGACGAAATCAGCGTGATGGTGCGCGTCATCAACGAACAAACGGCGTCGGCGTCGGCCGGCATGGTCTCGCTCAACGAGGTAGTGGGCCTGGCGGCAGGCAACGTCGAGCGCGTGCATGCGCTGCTCGGCAATATCGAGCAGTCCGCTGCGGTGTCGGAAGACGAGGTGGGCCAGATTGCACGGGCGGCGCGGATCCATGTCGACACCACCGGGATGATCAACGAGTCGCTGGGCCGGATCCGCGACAGCATGCTGTCGACCGAGGCCGAGTTGCCGCGCGCGGCGAGCTCGGCGATGGCGCTGGCGGAGAAGGCCGAGTCGATCGCCGGCGCTCTGGCGGCATCGGCGGTGCCGACGCCGCACGACGCCATCCGTGTCGCCGCCCAGCACGCCGCCGACCAGGTCGGCCGCATCTTCAGCGCGGCGGTCCGTTCCGGCGCCATCAGCGCCGAGGCGCTGTTCGACCGCCGCTACAAGCCGATCCCCGACACCGATCCGCCCAAGCACAACAGCCGCTTCGACGCGTTCACCGACCGCGTCCTGCCGGAGCTGCAGGAGGCGCTGCTGGCGAGCATGCCGCAGCTGGCGTACGCCGGCGCGGTCGACAGCAAGGGCTACTTCCCGACCCACAACAAGAAATTCTCGCAGCCGCTGACGGGCAACTACGACGTCGACATCATCCACAACCGCACCAAGCGCATCTTCAACGACCGCACCGGCGCGCGCTGCGGCTCGAACACGCTGTCGTTCCTGCTGCAAACCTACAAGCGCGATACCGGCGAAGTGATGCACGACCTGTCGGCGCCGATCTATGTCGACGGCAAGCACTGGGGCGGCTTCCGGGTCGGCTACCGCTCCAGCGCCGCCTAGCCCGGCTACAGGCCGGCCGGCGACACCGTGGTGGTGGTGTCCATGCTCTCGAGGTGCTTGCGCAGCCACAGGTGGGCGGGGCTGCGGGCGTCGCGCTCGTGCCACAGCATGTCGAGGTTGACCGCCGGCAGCGTGAACGGCAGCTCGCGCCACACCAGCGCCTCGGTCATGCCGGTGGAGGCGATCAGGTGCTTCGGCAGCACCGTGATCAGGTCGGAATTGGCCACCACCCTACCGGCCGTGAAGAACTGGTTCACGGTCAGCAAGATGCGCCGCTCGCGCCCCAGCTGCGCCAGCGCTTCGTCCGACAGCCCGTGCGCGCGGCCGGAAAAACTCACCAGCAGGTGGTTCGCCTTGCAGTAATTGTCGATCGTCAGTTCCTGCTTGGCCAGCGGATGGTTCTTGCGCATCACGCAGACGTAGCGGCCCGAATACAGGCGCTCGTGGCGGATCGGCGAACCGGTGTCGGACGACAACTGCGCGGCGACGCCCGGAAAGAAGCCGACCGCCAGGTCGATGTCGCCGCGCAGCAGCATCGGGCGCGGCTCGCGCGTGGTCAGGGGCACCATCCGCACGTTGACGCCCGGCGCTTCGCTCTCGATCGAGCGCATCAGCGACGGCAGCCAGAAGGCGGCGGTGGCGTCGGCCATCGCCATGCGGAAGGTGGCGCTGGCCTTGGAGACGTCGAAGGTGCCCGGCGTGACGGCCGCTTCCAGCCCGGCCAGCGCCTGGCGCACGGCCGGCCACAGCGCTTCGGCGCGGGGCGTGGGCTTGACGCCGTAAGCGGTGCGGATCAGCAGATCGTCGCCGAGGCTTTCGCGCAGGCGCTTGATGGCGTTCGACACGGCCGGCTGCGTCATCGCCAGGTGGCCGGCGGCGCGGGTCAGGTTTTGCTCGGTCATGACGGCGTCGAAAACGCGCAGCAGGTTCAGGTCAAGCGTGAGGAAACTCATGGCATTGAAATCGAAGTGAGGGTGCAGGCACAAATATTACATGAATCCATTCAGGATTTATATAACCCGTATCACATATTGGAATTAGATTTATATGTTGCGTTGCAGTATAGTGCTCCATAACAACTAATCTTTATCGGAAATATCGTGTCTATCGCTGCCAACCTGTTTCAAGCCACCGCCGGCCTGCCGGTCCTGCCACTGGTGCAAGTCGCCCTCGGCATGTCGACGCTCGCCGGCCTGATCATGTTTTTCAAGCCGCTGCTCACCGGCATCGGCCGCGCCCTGGTGCTGATGGTACGCCCGCGCCTCTCCAAGGACGAGCGCGCCGCGCGCAACCAGATGCGCAATGCGCAGCTGTTCAAGCGCATGATCAATGCCTCGCAGGATCCAAGCCAGGCAGCCGAACTGCGGGCACTGGCGTCGCGCGCCTGATCGACCGTTTCATGAAAAAACGCGGCCCCGGGGAAACCCGGCGCCGCGTTTTTTTACGTCCGCGAAGCGCGTGGCCTTAGCGCGCCGCGCCCAGCAGCAGCGGCTTGAGCGAGCTGTCGGCCGGCTTGTCGCCAATCCAGATGCGCAGCACCGCGTTGTAGAAGCCCAGGTCGGGCACCACTTCGCCGATCTTCTTGCCGTTCAGTTCGGTCACGGTGCCGCTGCCGGGGATCCAGTCCAGGTGCAGCACGTCGCCCTTCTTCAGGCCCGGGATGGAGCCGAACATTTCGCCGAACTTGCTGATCTGGCTGGTGTACTTTGCCTTTTCGGCGTTGTCCAGGTTGTTGTTAATACCGGTCATGAAGTTCTGGCCGAAGTCGTCGGAGGAAATGTCGCGCGCCATGATCAGCGTCAGGCGGCGTGGGCCCTCTGCCTTGAGGACGTCCGGCACGGTCGTCTTTTTCTCCGCCAGGTAAAGGCCGGCGGCGTACACCTTGATGATGAACCTGGTGCGCATGCCGGCGCCGTTGAGCACCAGGTCCTTGCCGGCCACCTTCGCCGTGTCGTCTAGCTTGATGCCGTTAACGTCGGCCGCCTGGGCACCCGGGACGAATGCGCACGCGAGCAGCAAGCCTGCCAGCAAACCCTTGAAACCAAGCCGTGTCGTTACCATGTTGTTATCTCCGTGTTTGTATTATTGGGCTGCAAATAAGGCCGTGGTGAATATATCACCACTTGCCCGCAGGAACACAACTATCCAGGAGGGCCGGATGCGGTACGGATCGATCGACGCACTGCCCGACAGCGTGCGCAACAACCTGCCCACGCATGCGCAGGAGATCTACAAGGAAGCGTTCAACGGCGCATACGACGAGTACGCCAGCCGCGGCGCCGAGGAGCGCGAGGTGACCGCGCACAAGGTGGCATGGGCGGTGAAGAAGAAATACGCGAAGGATGAGGCGACGGGGAAGTGGCACGCGGCCGGCTGATCAGGCCTTGGCGGCCATCAGCCGCTCGTACTTGGCGCGCAACTGCTCGGGCGATTCGGTCCAGGCCGGGTTCAGCGGGATGCAGCTGACCGGGCACACCTGCTGGCATTGCGGCTCATCGAAATGGCCCACGCATTCGGTGCACTTGTTCGGATCGATTTCATAAATCTGCGCGCCCATGTAGATCGCATCGTTCGGGCACTCGGGCTCGCAGATGTCGCAATTGATGCATTCGTCGGTGATCAGTAACGCCATGATTGCTTCTTGTTACTCGGTGGGCGGCGCCATCGACGCGATCTTTTTCTGCAGCCAGCGGTCGACCGACGGGAACACGAACTTGGAGACGTCGCCTCCGAGGACGGCGATTTCGCGCACGATGGTGCCGGAAATAAACTGGTACTGGTCCGACGGCGTCAGGAACAGCGTTTCGACGTCCGGCAGCAGGTAGCGGTTCATGCCCGCCATCTGGAACTCGTATTCGAAGTCGGATACGGCGCGCAGGCCGCGCACGATGACGCGGGCGTCGTGCTTGCGCACGAAATCCTTCAGCAGGCCCGAAAAGCTCTCGACCTTGACGTTGGGATAGTGGCCCAGCACTTCGTTGGCGATCTCGAGCCGCTCTTCCAGCGAGAAGAACGGACGCTTGTTCTTGCTGTCGGCGACACCGACGATGAGACCGTCGAAAAGTCCGGACGCACGGCGCACCAGATCTTCATGGCCCCGGGTGAGCGGATCAAAGGTTCCTGGATAAACGGCTACAACCATTGCGGCTCCCTAGAGATGCACCAATATAGAACGCGCATTATGCCTCAAAACGAGTACCCCGCCCCAGAGCAGACCAAGGACGCCCGATTCAGGCCAGAGTATTTACAAGCTGTTACGCCCGCTGGGCCCGCAGGCGCAGCAAGTGGTAAAACACGATGCCGGCCTTGTCGGCACGAATCGCTTCCCACGGCGTCAGCCAGTCGGGGGTGTCGCCGCCCTCGCCAAAGGGCAACGGGGCGCCCGATTCGACGTACACGAGGCCGTCTTCAGTCAGCAGGTTGACGCACAAAGGCAAGGCCTTCGACAGCAGATCCTGCTGGTAAGGCGGGTCGAGGAACACGAGGTCGAAACGCTGGCCGCGCAAGGCCAGCGACTGGGCGCTGGCGAGCGCGTCGGCGCGCAGCACCGTCACCGCGTCGGCGTGCAGTTTTTCCTTGATGGCTTCCAGCTGGCGCACGACCGGCGTGTGGGTGTCGATCATGACGACCGCCGGCGCGCCGCGGCTGGCCGCCTCGAAGCCGAGCGCGCCGCTGCCGGCGAACAGGTCGAGCACGGCGGCCGTGCTCCAGTCGTTGCCCCACTGGTGGCTGATCCAGTTGAACACCGTCTCGCGCACGCGGTCGGGCGTGGGGCGCAGGCCGAGCGCGTCGAGCACCGGCAGCTGGGTGCGTTTCCAGGCGCCGCCGATGATGCGCACGTGCTGCGGCGGTGGTGGCCGGTGGACCGGGACTTTGGCTGGCTTTTTTTGCATGGGCGGCACTATAGCATGGGGCCAGAGGCGCAAGGTCTGGTGTCAGGTCTGACATTAAGACATTCGCGCGCGAATGTCTTAATGTCAGACCTGACACCAGACCTTGCGCCTCTGGCCCCATGCTATAGTGCCGCCCATGCAAAAAAAGCCAGCCAAAGTCCCGGTCCACCGGCCACCACCGCCGCAGCACGTGCGCATCATCGGCGGCGCCTGGAAACGCACCCAGCTGCCGGTGCTCGACGCGCTCGGCCTGCGCCCCACGCCCGACCGCGTGCGCGAGACGGTGTTCAACTGGATCAGCCACCAGTGGGGCAACGACTGGAGCACGGCCGCCGTGCTCGACCTGTTCGCCGGCAGCGGCGCGCTCGGCTTCGAGGCGGCCAGCCGCGGCGCGCCGGCGGTCGTCATGATCGACACCCACACGCCGGTCGTGCGCCAGCTGGAAGCCATCAAGGAAAAACTGCACGCCGACGCGGTGACGGTGCTGCGCGCCGACGCGCTCGCCAGCGCCCAGTCGCTGGCCTTGCGCGGCCAGCGTTTCGACCTCGTGTTCCTCGACCCGCCTTACCAGCAGGATCTGCTGTCGAAGGCCTTGCCTTTGTGCGTCAACCTGCTGACTGAAGACGGCCTCGTGTACGTCGAATCGGGCGCCCCGTTGCCCTTTGGCGAGGGCGGCGACACCCCCGACTGGCTGACGCCGTGGGAAGCGATTCGTGCCGACAAGGCCGGCATCGTGTTTTACCACTTGCTGCGCCTGCGGGCCCAGCGGGCGTAACAGCTTGTAAATACTCTGGCCTGAATCGGGCGTCCTTGGTCTGCTCTGGGGCGGGGTACTCGTTTTGAGGCATAATGCGCGTTCTATATTGGTGCATCTCTAGGGAGCCGCAATGGTTGTAGCCGTTTATCCAGGAACCTTTGATCCGCTCACCCGGGGCCATGAAGATCTGGTGCGCCGTGCGTCCGGACTTTTCGACGGTCTCATCGTCGGTGTCGCCGACAGCAAGAACAAGCGTCCGTTCTTCTCGCTGGAAGAGCGGCTCGAGATCGCCAACGAAGTGCTGGGCCACTATCCCAACGTCAAGGTCGAGAGCTTTTCGGGCCTGCTGAAGGATTTCGTGCGCAAGCACGACGCCCGCGTCATCGTGCGCGGCCTGCGCGCCGTATCCGACTTCGAATACGAGTTCCAGATGGCGGGCATGAACCGCTACCTGCTGCCGGACGTCGAAACGCTGTTCCTGACGCCGTCGGACCAGTACCAGTTTATTTCCGGCACCATCGTGCGCGAAATCGCCGTCCTCGGAGGCGACGTCTCCAAGTTCGTGTTCCCGTCGGTCGACCGCTGGCTGCAGAAAAAGATCGCGTCGATGGCGCCGCCCACCGAGTAACAAGAAGCAATCATGGCGTTACTGATCACCGACGAATGCATCAATTGCGACATCTGCGAGCCCGAGTGCCCGAACGATGCGATCTACATGGGCGCGCAGATTTATGAAATCGATCCGAACAAGTGCACCGAATGCGTGGGCCATTTCGATGAGCCGCAATGCCAGCAGGTGTGCCCGGTCAGCTGCATCCCGCTGAACCCGGCCTGGACCGAATCGCCCGAGCAGTTGCGCGCCAAGTACGAGCGGCTGATGGCCGCCAAGGCCTGATCAGCCGGCCGCGTGCCACTTCCCCGTCGCCTCATCCTTCGCGTATTTCTTCTTCACCGCCCATGCCACCTTGTGCGCGGTCACCTCGCGCTCCTCGGCGCCGCGGCTGGCGTACTCGTCGTATGCGCCGTTGAACGCTTCCTTGTAGATCTCCTGCGCATGCGTGGGCAGGTTGTTGCGCACGCTGTCGGGCAGTGCGTCGATCGATCCGTACCGCATCCGGCCCTCCTGGATAGTTGTGTTCCTGCGGGCAAGTGGTGATATATTCACCACGGCCTTATTTGCAGCCCAATAATACAAACACGGAGATAACAACATGGTAACGACACGGCTTGGTTTCAAGGGTTTGCTGGCAGGCTTGCTGCTCGCGTGCGCATTCGTCCCGGGTGCCCAGGCGGCCGACGTTAACGGCATCAAGCTAGACGACACGGCGAAGGTGGCCGGCAAGGACCTGGTGCTCAACGGCGCCGGCATGCGCACCAGGTTCATCATCAAGGTGTACGCCGCCGGCCTTTACCTGGCGGAGAAAAAGACGACCGTGCCGGACGTCCTCAAGGCAGAGGGCCCACGCCGCCTGACGCTGATCATGGCGCGCGACATTTCCTCCGACGACTTCGGCCAGAACTTCATGACCGGTATTAACAACAACCTGGACAACGCCGAAAAGGCAAAGTACACCAGCCAGATCAGCAAGTTCGGCGAAATGTTCGGCTCCATCCCGGGCCTGAAGAAGGGCGACGTGCTGCACCTGGACTGGATCCCCGGCAGCGGCACCGTGACCGAACTGAACGGCAAGAAGATCGGCGAAGTGGTGCCCGACCTGGGCTTCTACAACGCGGTGCTGCGCATCTGGATTGGCGACAAGCCGGCCGACAGCTCGCTCAAGCCGCTGCTGCTGGGCGCGGCGCGCTAAGGCCACGCGCTTCGCGGACGTAAAAAAACGCGGCGCCGGGTTTCCCCGGGGCCGCGTTTTTTCATGAAACGGTCGATCAGGCGCGCGACGCCAGTGCCCGCAGTTCGGCTGCCTGGCTTGGATCCTGCGAGGCATTGATCATGCGCTTGAACAGCTGCGCATTGCGCATCTGGTTGCGCGCGGCGCGCTCGTCCTTGGAGAGGCGCGGGCGTACCATCAGCACCAGGGCGCGGCCGATGCCGGTGAGCAGCGGCTTGAAAAACATGATCAGGCCGGCGAGCGTCGACATGCCGAGGGCGACTTGCACCAGTGGCAGGACCGGCAGGCCGGCGGTGGCTTGAAACAGGTTGGCAGCGATAGACACGATATTTCCGATAAAGATTAGTTGTTATGGAGCACTATACTGCAACGCAACATATAAATCTAATTCCAATATGTGATACGGGTTATATAAATCCTGAATGGATTCATGTAATATTTGTGCCTGCACCCTCACTTCGATTTCAATGCCATGAGTTTCCTCACGCTTGACCTGAACCTGCTGCGCGTTTTCGACGCCGTCATGACCGAGCAAAACCTGACCCGCGCCGCCGGCCACCTGGCGATGACGCAGCCGGCCGTGTCGAACGCCATCAAGCGCCTGCGCGAAAGCCTCGGCGACGATCTGCTGATCCGCACCGCTTACGGCGTCAAGCCCACGCCCCGCGCCGAAGCGCTGTGGCCGGCCGTGCGCCAGGCGCTGGCCGGGCTGGAAGCGGCCGTCACGCCGGGCACCTTCGACGTCTCCAAGGCCAGCGCCACCTTCCGCATGGCGATGGCCGACGCCACCGCCGCCTTCTGGCTGCCGTCGCTGATGCGCTCGATCGAGAGCGAAGCGCCGGGCGTCAACGTGCGGATGGTGCCCCTGACCACGCGCGAGCCGCGCCCGATGCTGCTGCGCGGCGACATCGACCTGGCGGTCGGCTTCTTTCCGGGCGTCGCCGCGCAGTTGTCGTCCGACACCGGTTCGCCGATCCGCCACGAGCGCCTGTATTCGGGCCGCTACGTCTGCGTGATGCGCAAGAACCATCCGCTGGCCAAGCAGGAACTGACGATCGACAATTACTGCAAGGCGAACCACCTGCTGGTGAGTTTTTCCGGCCGCGCGCACGGGCTGTCGGACGAAGCGCTGGCGCAGCTGGGGCGCGAGCGGCGCATCTTGCTGACCGTGAACCAGTTCTTCACGGCCGGTAGGGTGGTGGCCAATTCCGACCTGATCACGGTGCTGCCGAAGCACCTGATCGCCTCCACCGGCATGACCGAGGCGCTGGTGTGGCGCGAGCTGCCGTTCACGCTGCCGGCGGTCAACCTCGACATGCTGTGGCACGAGCGCGACGCCCGCAGCCCCGCCCACCTGTGGCTGCGCAAGCACCTCGAGAGCATGGACACCACCACCACGGTGTCGCCGGCCGGCCTGTAGCCGGGCTAGGCGGCGCTGGAGCGGTAGCCGACCCGGAAGCCGCCCCAGTGCTTGCCGTCGACATAGATCGGCGCCGACAGGTCGTGCATCACTTCGCCGGTATCGCGCTTGTAGGTTTGCAGCAGGAACGACAGCGTGTTCGAGCCGCAGCGCGCGCCGGTGCGGTCGTTGAAGATGCGCTTGGTGCGGTTGTGGATGATGTCGACGTCGTAGTTGCCCGTCAGCGGCTGCGAGAATTTCTTGTTGTGGGTCGGGAAGTAGCCCTTGCTGTCGACCGCGCCGGCGTACGCCAGCTGCGGCATGCTCGCCAGCAGCGCCTCCTGCAGCTCCGGCAGGACGCGGTCGGTGAACGCGTCGAAGCGGCTGTTGTGCTTGGGCGGATCGGTGTCGGGGATCGGCTTGTAGCGGCGGTCGAACAGCGCCTCGGCGCTGATGGCGCCGGAACGGACCGCCGCGCTGAAGATGCGGCCGACCTGGTCGGCGGCGTGCTGGGCGGCGACACGGATGGCGTCGTGCGGCGTCGGCACCGCCGATGCCGCCAGAGCGCCGGCGATCGACTCGGCCTTCTCCGCCAGCGCCATCGCCGAGCTCGCCGCGCGCGGCAACTCGGCCTCGGTCGACAGCATGCTGTCGCGGATCCGGCCCAGCGACTCGTTGATCATCCCGGTGGTGTCGACATGGATCCGCGCCGCCCGTGCAATCTGGCCCACCTCGTCTTCCGACACCGCAGCGGACTGCTCGATATTGCCGAGCAGCGCATGCACGCGCTCGACGTTGCCTGCCGCCAGGCCCACTACCTCGTTGAGCGAGACCATGCCGGCCGACGCCGACGCCGTTTGTTCGTTGATGACGCGCACCATCACGCTGATTTCGTCGGTCGCTTCCTTGGTGCGCAGGGCCAACTGGCGCACTTCGCCGGCCACCACCGCGAAGCCGCGCCCGTGCTCGCCCGCGCGCGCGGCCTCGATCGCCGCATTCAACGCCAGCAGGTTGGTGCGTTGCGAAATCTCGCTGATGACCTGGGTGAAGCCGGCGATGCGGCGCGCTTTTTCCTGCAGCTCGGCCATGGTGGCGGCGCCGTGGCGCGCATCGGTGCGCGCGCTGCTGATGCGCTGCAAGCCCTGATCGATTTCGGCGCGCCCGGCCACGCTTTCGCTGCGCACCTGCGCCGCCACCGTCACCGCGCGCTGCGCATTGGCGGCGATTTGCTGCGTGCTGACCGCAACCTCGGCGGCGCTGGCGGCCACCTCGCCGGCAGTGCGCACGTCCAGTTCGACTTTCTTTCGCACGGAATCGACGAAAAACGACGTTTCCGCCGCGCCGATCATGATGTCGTCGATGGCGTCGCCCACCACGTCGATGAAGGCGCGGGAACGCGCCGCTTCACCGCCCTTGCCCTTGCCCGCCAGCCGGGCCAGCGCCAGGCTGGCGATACTGGCCAGCAGTGCCGCCGACACCGGCCCCAGCACGCCTGGTACGGCCTGGCCGGCCACGTAAATGATGAGGGTGCTGGCGCCGGCAGCGCCGGCCAGCACCAGCGCGGGCCGCGCCCTTGCCAATCTTGAATCGTCCATCTCTCCCCCGGAGTGTATTCCAGGGTATGGCGGACATGTGCGCATGTCTCTGCGGCCGCACGCGGCGGAGCTACCCTGGGTTCAAATGACTCCCAACGTACATGATAGCCCGGACAATCTCAACATAATTTTCTGCTGAGAAATATATTCCCGCATGTCAGGCTACAGTCAGCCTACAGGCGCTATTTGATGGCTATGTGCCCGTCAAGTCGCGACTTGACGGGCATTTAGCCTATTTGATCGGCAGTTTGGTCGTGTTCTTGACTTCTTCCATCACCGCATAGGTGTGGGTCTCCCGCACGCCCTTCTGCAGCAGCGTCTTGCCGAGAAATTCGCGATACGCCGCCATGTCCTTCACGCGCGCCTTGACCAGGTAGTCGAAGCCGCCGGCCACCATGTGGCATTCGAGCACCTCAGGAATGAGCTGCACGCTGTTCTTGAACGCGTCGAACACCTCCGGCGTCGTGCGGTCGAGCACCACCTCGATGAACACCAGCAGCGACACGTCGAGCAGCTGGGGATTGAGCTGGGCGGTGTAGCCCATGATGTAGCCTGATTCATGCAGCTTGCGCACCCGCTCCAGGCATGCCGCCGGCGACAGGTTGACGCGCGAGGCCAGTTCGACGTTGCTGATGCGTCCGTCGTTCTGCAACTCGGAGAGGATCTTCTTGCTAATCTTGTCCAGCATGTCAGGCTACCCCCAAGATAAATTATATTTGGTTAAATTGTCTCACCAAAAACTATCTATTGCTAGCGTTCCGTAATACCAGAATTAATCCATTAGAAACCACACTACAATCGAATCAATTTTTCGCGCCGAGGCCCTGCCTGCGCGTCGCCGTTCATTCCCTTCCTGATTAAAAAGAGTCACCATGCAAACTGCCGCGTCCCCGGCCCACTCCTCCGTTCCCTTCACTGCGCTGCAGGCAGAAATGAAGCCCCCACAAACACCGCTGCGCTCGGCCATCACGGCCGCCTACCGCCGCGACGAGACCGAGGCGGTGCAGTGGCTGCTGGCGCAGGGCGCGCAGGCCAACGGCGAGGCCGCCGCCCTGGCCCACAAACTGGTGTCGCAAGTGCGCGAGAAGCGCACCCGCTCGTCCGGCGTGGATGCACTGATGCACGAGTTTTCGCTGTCGTCGGAAGAGGGCGTGGCGCTGATGTGCCTGGCCGAGGCGCTGTTGCGCATTCCCGACAGCCAGACCGCCGACCGTCTCATAGCCGACAAGATCAGCAAGGGCGACTGGCGCAAGCACCTGGGCGAGTCGCCGTCGCTGTTCGTCAACGCCGCCACCTGGGGCCTGCTCATTACCGGCAAGCTGGTCGGCACCAGCAGCGAAACGGGCCTCGGTTCGGCGCTGACCAAATTGATCGGCAAGGGCGGCGAGCCCCTGATCCGCAAGGGCGTGGACCTGGCGATGCGCATGCTGGGCAACCAGTTCGTCACCGGCCAGACCATCGACGAGGCGATCAGGAACAGCCGCGACAACGAAGCGCGCGGCTACCGCTATTCCTACGACATGCTGGGCGAAGCGGCGCTGACCGAACTCGATGCGCAGAACTACTACGCGTCCTACGAAAGGGCGATCCACGCGATCGGCAGGGCGTCCAATGGCCGCGGCATCAAGGATGGTCCCGGCATCTCGGTGAAGCTGTCGGCCCTGCACCCGCGCTACAGCCGCGCGCAGTACGCGCGCGTGATGGAAGAACTGCTGCCGCGGGTGCGCAGCCTGGTGCTGCTGGCCAAGCACTACGACATCGGCCTGAACATCGACGCCGAAGAAGCGGACCGCCTCGAGATCTCGCTCGACCTGATGGAGGCGATGGCCTTCGATGCGGAGCTGGCCGGCTTCGACGGCATCGGCTTCGTCGTGCAGGCCTACCAGAAGCGCTGCCCGTTCGTGCTCGACTACCTGGCCGACCTGGCCAAACGCAGCGGCCGCAAGTTCATGGTGCGGCTGGTGAAGGGCGCCTATTGGGACGCCGAGATCAAGCGCGCGCAGGTCGACGGCATGCCCGGCTATCCGGTCTATACGCGCAAGGTCTACACCGACGTCTCCTACCTGACCTGTGCGAAGAAACTGCTGGCAGCGAGCGATGTGCTCTATCCGCAGTTCGCCACCCACAACGCGCAAACGCTGGCGGTGATCTACACCTGGGCCAGGCAGGACGGCATCGACAATTACGAATTCCAGTGCCTGCACGGCATGGGCGAAACGCTGTACGACCAGGTGGTGGGCCCGCAAAACCTCGGCAAGGCGTGCCGCATCTATGCCCCGGTCGGCTCGCACGAAACGCTGCTGGCCTACCTGGTGCGCCGGCTGCTCGAGAACGGCGCCAACTCCTCGTTCGTCAACCAGATCGTCGACGCCAAGGTGTCGATCGAGTCGCTGATCGCCGATCCGTTCGACGCCGCGCGCGCCCAGGGCGGTGCGCCGCATCCCGGCATCGCGCTGCCGGTGCAGTTGTTCGGCGCCGAGCGCAAGAATTCCTCCGGCATCGACCTGACCAACGAAGACGTGCTGGCCGGCCTGGCCGCAGCGCTGGCGCAGCCGCGCACCTATGATGCGGCGCCGCTGATCGACGGCCCGTTCGTCCAGTCGGCATGGGAAGAAATCGTCAACCCGGCTTCCCGCGCCGACGTGGTTGGCCGTGCGAGCGACGCATCGGCTGCCGACGTCGAAACGGCATTGGCCGCGTCCGCCGCCTATGCGATGGACTGGCAAACCACGGCGGCGTCGGAACGCGCCGACACGATCGCGCGCGTGGCCGACCTGTTCGAAGAACACTGCTACGAGCTGATGGCGCTGGCCGTGCGCGAAGCCGGCAAGTCGCTGCCGAACGCGATCGCGGAAGTGCGCGAGGCGGTCGACTTCCTGCGCTACTACGCCGCCCAGGTACACGACACGCCGAACGTGCTGGCCTTGGGTCCCGTCACCTGCATCAGCCCATGGAACTTCCCGCTGGCCATTTTCACCGGCCAGGTCGCGGCCGCGCTGGCCGCCGGTAACGTGGTGCTGGCCAAGCCGGCCGAACAAACGCCGCTGATCGCGCACCGCGCGGTCCAGCTGTTCCACCAGGCCGGCGTTCCGCGCGGCGCCTTGCAGTTCCTGCCCGGACGCGGCGAAGTGGTCGGCGCCGCCCTTACCAGCGATGCGCGCGTGCGCGGCGTGATCTTCACCGGTTCCACCGAAGTGGCGCAGCTGATCAACCGCACGCTGGCCAAACGCTCGCTCGATGAAGACAACGAGATCCCGCTGATCGCGGAAACCGGCGGGCAGAATGCGCTGATCGTCGATTCGTCGGCGCTGCCCGAACAGGTGGTGCAGGACGCCCTCAGCTCCGCCTTCGACAGCGCCGGCCAGCGCTGCTCGGCGCTGCGCGTGCTGTTCCTGCAGGAGGAGATCGCCGACAAGACCATCCGCATGCTCAAGGGCGCGATGCAGGAACTGCGCGTCGGCGTGCCGGACCGGCTCTCGACCGACATCGGCCCGGTGATCGACGCCGAAGCGCGCGACAACCTGCTCGCCCATATCGCGCGCACCAGGCTCACGGCGAAATCGCATTTCGCGCTGCCGCTGCCGCCAGGCCTGGAAGCGAACGGCACCTTCGTGCCGCCGACGGTGCTGGAAATCGGCGCGCTGTCGGAGCTCACGCATGAAGTATTCGGCCCCGTGCTGCACATCATCCGCTACAAGCGCGCCGCGCTGCCGCAGCTGATCGAGTCGATCAACACCAGTGGCTTCGGACTCACGCTGGGCGTTCATTCGCGCATCGACGAGACGATCGATTTCATCGCCTCGCACGCCCACGTCGGCAATATCTACGTCAACCGCAATATCGTCGGCGCGGTCGTCGGCGTGCAGCCGTTCGGCGGCGAAGGCAAGTCGGGCACCGGTCCGAAGGCGGGCGGTCCGCTCTACCTGAAGCGCCTGCAGCGCGCGGCGCCGCCGCTGCTGCGCCACGAACGCAAGGGCACGCCGGCACTCGACGCGCTGATGGTGTGGGCGCGCACCCACGGCCAGCAGCGGGTAGTGACGCTGGCCGAGCAGTACATGCGCACCACGCTGCTGGGGGCGACGCTGCCGCTGCCAGGTCCGACCGGCGAGCGCAATACGCTGTCGTTCGCCAACCGGGGCGCGGTGCTGTGCGCCGCCGGCCATGTCGGCGTGCTGCTCAACCAGCTCGCCGCGGTGCTGGCAACCGGCAACCGCGCGCTGGTGCTGGCCCAATCCGGCAATCTGCCACCGGAGGGATTACCGCCGGAGGTGCGCGACCGTATCCAGGTCGTCGCCGGCGTCGAAGAATGCAGTGTTCCCTTCCAGGTGGCGCTGGTCGACGCGTCCACCGCGCACGCCTTGCGCCCTTTGCTGGCGGGCAGGGAAGGTGCAATTGTCAGCATGATCGATACCACGGAAGAGGGTGCGATCCCGTTGTGGCGTCTGGTGGCGGAACGCGCGCTGTGTGTCAACACGACCGCCGCTGGCGGTAACGCAAGCCTCATGACGCTGGGTCTGTAATGATGCAGATGTTTGTTGTACAACTTGGAGGAAGACATGATAGTTGGGGTGCCAAAAGAGATTAAGAACAACGAGTACCGGGTGGGCCTGACGCCGCCGAGCGTACGCGAACTGACCTCGCGGGGTCACCAGGTGCTGGTGCAGAAAAACGCCGGCCTCGAGATCGGCTTGCCCGACGAACAGTACGTGGCGGCCGGTGCCTCCATCGTCGCTACGGCGAAGGAAATTTTTGCTCGCGCGGAAATGATCGTCAAGGTCAAGGAACCGCAGCCTGGCGAATGCGCCATGCTCAGCGATGGTCAGATCCTGTACACCTACCTGCACCTGGCGCCGGATCCCGAACAGACGGCAGCGCTGGTGCGTTCGGGCGCGGTCTGCATCGCCTACGAGACCATCACCGGCGCCGGCGGCGGCTTGCCGCTGCTGGCGCCGATGAGCGAAGTGGCCGGCCGCATGGCGATCCAGGCCGGCGCCGCACACCTGGAAAAATCGAAAGGCGGCATGGGCCTGCTGCTGGGCGGCGTGCCCGGCGTTGCCGCGGGCCACATCGTGATCATCGGCGCCGGCGTGGTCGGCACCAATGCGCTGCAGATGGCAATCGGCAGCGGCGCCCGCGTTACCGTGCTCGACAAGAACATGGACCGGCTGCGCCAGCTCGACCTGATCTTCGGCAACCGCATCGCCACCCAGTATTCCAACGCGCATGCGATCGAGGAAGCGGTGCTGTCGGCCGACCTGGTCGTCGGCGGCGTGCTGGTGCCTGGCGCGGCGGCGCCGAAACTGGTCACGCGCGACATGATTTCACGGATGAAGCCGGGCGCCGTGGTCGTCGACGTCGCCATCGACCAGGGCGGCTGCTTCGAAACCTCGCATCCGACCACGCATGCCGATCCGACCTTCGTTGTGGATGGTGTGGTGCACTATTGCGTAGCCAACATGCCCGGCGCGGTGGCGCGGACGTCGACCTTTGCACTCAACAACGCCACCATCGGCCACGCGGTGGCGCTGGCGGACAAGGGCTGGCGGCAGGCGATGCGCGACGATCCGCACCTGAAGAACGGCCTGAACGTGTGCCTGGGCAAAGTCACCTACGCCGCAGTGGCGCAAGCGCTCGATTATGCCTATGTACCGGCCGACGAGATGCTCGGCTAGCGAGCATCCTGGCAAAACCGCCTGACGATATGAAAGGCATAGCGCGCGGCCACCGATTTCACGAAACGTAGAAAATCGGTCGCCGCGTCTTCGTTTGCGTTGTCCGAGATCGTGCGGATGACGGCAAACGGCACGCCGAGCTCGAAACACACCTGCGCCACCGCCGCCCCCTCCATCTCGACCGCCAGCAAACCCGGATGGGACGTGTTCAGACGTTCGATATGGACACGGCTGCTGACGAACTGGTCGCCGCTGGCGATCAGGCCGCGGTGCACTGTCGGCATTCCCAGCCTGAAGTCATGCCGATCCTGCTGCCCGATCACTTCCAGGAAGTCGGCATCGAGGAAGCCGTTGGCCGCGTCCGCGAGCTGATCGGACAAGGAAACGTCGGATTGGAAGCGCGCTATGCCGGTCAGGGGGACTTCGTAGCGAGGGAACAGGGGGCTGGCGTCCATGTCGTGCTGGACCAGCGATTCGCCGATCACGATGTCTCCTACGCGAACGAGCGCATCGCCTGAACCTGCCACTCCCGTGAACAGGATGTGGGTAACTCCGAACTTTTCCACAAGCATGGTCGCCGTCATCGATGCCGCGACCTTCCCAATACGCGACAGGACGCACACAGCGTCGATTCCCCAGAGACGGCCGACGGAGTAGTCGCGCATGCCGTGCTTGAGCGTGGCGGGGCCTTCCATGGCCTGCACGAGGCCTTCCTGTTCTTCATGGAGGGCACTGATGATGCCTAAGCGCTTGATTTTATGGAGACTCATGTTTCTGGAAGACGGTTTTTTTGGGGCTTATGCACAGCGTTCGCTGCGTTTACTGTTTTATACAAAGATATATATATAAATTTAGTATTAATAGTAAACGAGGAATTTTTTGTGGATAAGTCGGTTTTTATCAACAGGCTCAACGGTTTACAGCGTTTACAACTAGGCCGAAAAACATTGTATCCAGTTGGGATCATTGTTGGATAAAAAAACGCCTGTGGACAAATGGACCAGTTCTGCACATTGGACCCTGTGGATATCCAATAGCTTATCCACAGGCCCTTTAGTGAGACACCCTTTGCTCCTTCATCCTCGCGACAGCGGGGATCCATGCTGAGTTAGCAAAACAGTAAAGTTATCGAAATAATTGGCGCCTCGATTTTTTAAATTCCAAAAACAGTCTGCACAAAAAAGAGTCACGAACCTTCGCCTCTTTTTTTTGATCGGGAGGTCCACCAACGGATTTTTCAGGTCTTCCGAACGTCGAACTTCATTTGCTTGTTTACTTAACAAAGTAAGTATACAAGGTTAGTAGTAGTAGTTAACGCAGGCCGTTTTCTGTGGATAATGCCGTAAACATCCACCGAATCAACGACTTGCAAGCTGTATAAACCGGTTAACGACTTTGTATGCCGCTGGTGGCAATTCTGGACAAAATTCAGGTTGTGAATAAAATGGCGTTTATCCACAAACAGTACCTGTGGATATTCATAGACTTATCCACAGGAGGCTGTAATGGATGTGTTGTCGCTAATGGAATTTCCGATCGTTCAAGGTCCGATGGCAGGGGGCTCCTGCACCCCGGCGCTGGTGGCCGGCGTCTCCAACGCAGGCGGCCTGGGCAGTTTGCCGTGCTCGCTGTTCAGTCCCGCAACGATGCGCGAGCAGTTCGCCCAGGTCCGCGCGCTGACCGACCGGCCTTTCCAGCTCAACTTCTTCGTGCAGGACACTCCCTCGCCCAGCCCGGCTGAAGTGAGCGCCGGCGTCGAGCTGCTGCGGCCGGTGTGGGAAAGCCTGGGCTGGACCGAGCTGCCTGTCCCCCAGCAATGGTGCCAGGACTTTTCCGCCCAGTTCGAAACCCTGCTCGAGCTCAAGCCCGCCGCCGCCAGTTTCACCTTCGATATCCTGACCGCCAGCCAGGTCGAACGGCTGCACTCTGCCGGCATCGCCGTCATCGGCACCGTCACCACGGTCGACGAGGCGCTGGCATGGGAACAGGTGGGGGCGGATGCGGTGGTAGCGTCCGGCATCGAATCGGGCGGCCACCGCGGCACCTTCCTCGGGCCGCAGGAAGAAGCGACGCTGTCGGCGCGCCAGCTGTGGCCGCTGGTCGCCGAAGCAGTCGGGATTCCGGTGATTGCCGCCGGCGGCATCATGACGGGCGTCGACATTCGCGAAGCGCTTGCCATGGGCGCCAAGGCGGTGCAGATGGGAACCGCCTTCCTTGTCACCGACGAGTCCGGCATTCACCCGGCCTACAAAAAAGAGCTGCTGTCGGGCAGCGGCGTAAAGACCCGGCTGACCCGCGCTTTCTCCGGACGCTACGCCCGCGGCGTCGAAAATCGTTTCATGAAGCAAATGGAGAGTGTGGAGACGCAAGTTCCAGCGTATCCTGTGCAAAATGCATTAACAGGAAGCATACGGTCGGCTGCCGCGGCCACCGGCGACACCGGGCTGATGTCGATGTGGGCCGGCGCCGAAGTCGGCCGCGCGCGCGCGCTGTCGGTGGCGCAGCTGATGCAAACCCTTGTCGCGGAAATGCGCCCTACCTAAGGAGCCTTGATTGGAATCGGCAGGACAATACGACTACATTATCGTGGGCGCCGGCACTGCCGGCTGCCTGCTGGCGAACCGCCTGACCCGAGCGAAAAACACCACCGTTCTCTTGATCGAGGCCGGCGGCAAGGATGATTACATGTGGATCCACATCCCGGTGGGCTACCTGCATTGCATCGGCAATCCGCGCACCGACTGGCTGTACAAGACCGAACCGGACGCCGGCATCGGTGGCCGATCGCTGGTCTACCCGCGCGGCAAGGTGCTCGGCGGCAGTTCTTCGATCAACGGCATGATTTACATGCGCGGCCAGTCGGGCGACTACGACCGCTGGGCCGAACTGACCGGCGACTCGTCCTGGGCCTGGGACAAGGTGCTGCCGCTGTTCATGAAAACCGAGGACCACCACGCCGGCGCCAGCGCGCTGCACGGCAGCGGCGGCGAATGGCGGGTCGAAAAGCAGCGCCTGTCGTGGCAGATCCTCGACGCCTTCCGTGACGCCGCCGACCAGGCCGGCATCCCCAAGGTGGACGATTTCAATAGCGGCGACAACGAAGGCTGCTCCTATTTCGAGGTCAACCAGAAGCGCGGCATCCGCTGGAACACCGCGAAGGCTTTCCTGAAGCCTGCCGCCACGCGCGACAACCTGACCATCATGACCGGCTGCCACGTCGAGCGCCTGGTGATCGAGGATACCGATCAGGGTCCGGTCTGCCGCGGGGTCGAGTTTACCGGCGGCGGCAAGCGTTTTCACGCTGACGCCGTCCGTGAAACCTTGCTGGCGGCCGGCGCCATCGGCTCGCCGCAGATCCTGCAATTGTCCGGCGTCGGGCCGGCCGCAACGCTGCACCAGCACGGCATCGCGCCGCTGGCGGACGCGCCCGGCGTCGGCGAAAACCTGCAAGACCACCTGCAACTGCGGATGATCTACAAGGTCAACGGCGCCAAGACGCTCAACACCAGCGCCGCCAGCTGGTTCGGCAAGATGAAGATCGGCCTCGAATACGCCATGCGGCAGAGCGGGCCGATGTCGATGGCGCCGTCGCAGCTGGGCGCTTTCGCCAGATCCGACCCGGGCCAGGCCAGCGCCAACCTGCAGTACCACGTGCAGCCGCTGTCGCTGGAAAAGTTCGGCGACCCGCTGCACCCGTTCCCGGCGTTCACGGCCAGCGTGTGCAACCTGCGGCCGACCTCGCGCGGACACGTGCGCCTGGCCAGCAAGGACAGCCACGCCGCGCCGAAAATTTCGCCCAACTACCTGAGCACGGCGGAAGACCGCAAGACCGCGGCCGCCGCGCTGACCCTCACGCGCAAGATCGTCGCCGCGCCGGCCCTGGCCAGGTACGCGCCGGAGGAATTCAAACCGGGTATCCATTACCGCACCGAGGACGAGCTCGCGGAAGCTGCCGGCCTGATCGGCACGACCATCTTCCACCCGGTCGGCACCTGCAAGATGGGGCGCGAGGGCGACCCGATGGCCGTGGTCGACAGCCAGCTGCGCGTCATCGGGGTGGGGGGCTTGCGCGTTATCGATGCATCGGTGATGCCGAACATCACGTCCGGCAACACGAACTCGCCGACCCTGATGATCGCCGAGAAGGCCGCCGAGATGATCGCCGCTGCAAGCCGCTGAGACGATTCAGGGGGAAATGGTAGTTATACCGTATTGTGACGAAATTTTATTGTGTGTATTATCGTGAAAAAAATACATAGCAGTATGATAAAAATATTTCGGAGACCCCATGACGGATGTCATATTAGAGACAAAGAACTTGACCAAAGAGTTCAAGGGTTTCACTGCGGTCAGTGACGTCGACCTGCGCGTCGAGCGCGGCCATATCCACGCCCTGATCGGCCCCAACGGCGCCGGCAAGACCACCTGCTTCAACCTGCTGACCAAGTTCCTGGTGCCCACTTCGGGCCAGATCCTGTTCAACGGCCGCGACATCACCGACGCCAGGCCGGCCCAGATCGCCCGCATGGGCATCATCCGTTCGTTCCAGATATCGGCGGTGTTCCCGCACCTGACGGTGCTGCAGAACGTGCGCATCGGCTTGCAGCGGGAACTGGGCACGTCCTTCAATTTCTGGCAGAGCGAGCGCTCACTGTCGCGCCTGGACGACCGTGCCATGCAGCTGCTGGCCGAGGTCGACCTGACCGAGTTCGCCGACACCGTCACCGTCGACATGCCGTACGGCCGCAAGCGCGCGCTGGAAATCGCCACCACCCTGGCGATGGAGCCCGAGCTGATGCTGCTCGACGAGCCGACCCAGGGCATGGGCCACGAAGACGTCCACCGCGTCACCGAGCTGATCAAAAAAGTATCGGCCGGCCGCACCATCCTGATGGTTGAACATAATATGAACGTGGTTTCCGGTATTTGCGACAAGATTTCGGTGCTGCAGCGCGGCGCCATGCTGGCCGAGGGCACGTACGCCGAGGTCTCGCGCAACCCGCAGGTGATGGAAGCTTACATGGGCACCACCTCCGCCGACCTGGAAGGAGCGCACTGATGGCCGCCGCGCTCGAGATCAGCAACCTGCAGGCGTGGTATGGCGAATCGCACATCCTCCACAACGTCAACCTGACCGTCAACCAGGGCGAAGTGGTGACGCTGCTGGGCCGCAACGGCGCCGGCCGCACCACCACGCTGCGCGCCATCATGGGCCTGACCGGCAAGCGTACCGGCTCGATCAAGGTCAACGGCGTCGAGGCGATCGGCCTGCCGACCCACAAGATCGCCCACCTCGGCATCGGCTACTGCCCCGAGGAACGCGGCATCTTCTCGTCGCTGTCGACCGAGGAAAACCTGATGTTGCCGCCGGCGTTGGCCGGCAGCGAAAAAGGCATGTCGGTGCAGGAGATCTACCAGATGTTCCCCAACCTGTACGAGCGCCGCAACAGCCAGGGCACGCGCCTGTCCGGCGGCGAGCAGCAGATGCTGGCGGTGGCGCGCATCCTGCGCACCGGCGCGCGCCTGCTGTTGCTCGACGAGATTTCGGAA
>JBBRXM010000053.1:0-34912 GCA_038248405.1 Burkholderiales bacterium | reverse complement strand
CCGCGCCGCCGTCGGCGTGCGCCATCGTCCGCAGGACGGCTCGGCCTTCCCGGTGCGCGAGTCCGGACCCGGCAGCCAGATCGTCTACTTCAAGGACAAGTCGAAGATCTACTGCGCCAAATACAAGCCGCTGCCGGCTTTGCCCTGATCCATGTACACGCAATACTTCAAGCTGACGCAGCCCCCGTTCTCGATCGCGCCCGATCCGCGCTACCTGTTCATGAGCGAGCGCCATCGCGAGGCGCTGGCCCATCTTCTGTACGGCGTGGGCAGCGGCGGCGGCTTCGTGCTGCTCACCGGCGAAATCGGCGCCGGCAAGACCACCGTGTGCCGCTGCTTCATGGAGCAGATCCCGGCGAACTGCAAGCTGGCCTACATCTTCAACCCGAAGCTGTCGGTGGAAGAACTGCTGCTGTCGATCTGCGACGAATTCGGCATCGCGCTGGCGCCGCACGGCGCCGGCGCGGTCAGCGTCAAGGGCTACGTCGATGCCATCAACGGCTATCTGCTGGCCAGCCATGCGCAGGGCATGAACAACGTGCTGGTGATCGACGAGGCGCAGAACCTGTCGGCCGACGTGCTCGAACAACTGCGCCTGCTGACCAACCTCGAAACGAGCGAGCGCAAGCTGCTGCAGATTATCCTGATCGGCCAGCCGGAGCTGCGCGAGATGCTGGCGCGCCCGGAACTCGAACAGCTGGCGCAGCGGGTCATCGCGCGCTACCACCTGGGTTCCCTCACCGAGAGCGAGACGGGCAGCTACGTGGCGCACCGGCTGGCGGTTGCCGGGGCAGGGGCGGCGACGCCGTTCCCGCGCGCGCTGATGGGACAGGTTTTCCGGCTCACGCGCGGCGTGCCGCGCCGGATCAACCTGCTGTGCGACCGCGCGCTGCTGGGCGCCTATGTCGAAAACAGCAGCGTGGTGACGCGCGCCATCCTGCGCAAGTCGGCCGGCGAGGTGTTCGCCGTGGTGGCCGGCGCGCGTTCGGCGGCGCGCTGGCCGCTGGTCGGCGCCGCTGTCCTCGCCGTCGCCGTGGTCAGCGCGGCGGCGGCCTGGCAGCTGATGCCGCAGAAGGCGGCGCCGGCGCCGGCGGTGCAGGTCAAGCCGGCGCCGGTCGCGGCCACGCCGCCGGCCGCGGCGACGCCGGCCTACGCCAGCACCGGCGACGCGCTGCGCGAACTGGCCCTCCTGTGGGGCAAGCAGCTGCCCGGCGGCGAGCCGTGCGAGGCCGCCCTCAAGCGCAACCTGCACTGCCACCAGGGCAAGGGCGGGCTGTACGAGCTGCGCCTGCTGGATCGCCCGGCGATCCTCACGCTGCACGACGGCCAGCAGGTCGGCTACGCGGTGCTCGCAAGCCTGGACGACACCACGGCGCGCCTGCGCGTGAACGGCAAGACCCATGCGCTGCCGGTAGCGGCGCTGGCGGCGCGCTTCGACGGCGAATACACCACCTTCTGGACGGCGCCACGTGGGTTCCGCGAGCAGGTGGTGCTCGGCGTGGCCGGCCCCGACGTGGACTGGATCGCGGGCCGGCTGGCACAGCTGAACGGCGTCGCCGCGCCGGCGCTGGACAAGCCGCTCGACGAGCGCATGCAAAAGCTGCTGCGCCAGTTCCAGGCGAGCCAGAACCTGAAGGCGGACGGCGTGGCCGGCCCGCGCACCTACATGCGCCTGTCGCAGCTGGGCGGGGTCGATGAACCGCGCCTGCTGGCGGCGAAAGGGAAGGGGAAATAAGATGTCCTATATTCTCGAAGCGCTGAAAAAATCGCAGGCCGAACGCCAGCTGGGCAGCGCGCCCACCATCAGCGCGGTGCCGGTCGGCGCCGCGCCCGCCGCGGCCGGCGCGGCATCGCGCCGGCCGGTGTGGATCGCTCTCGCAGCCGTGGGCCTTGCAGCGGGGCTGGCGCTGCTGGCCTGGCGCTTGATGGCGCCTGCTGCCGCGCCGGTGGCGCCGGCGGCATCGGTCGTCGTTGTACACACGCCGGCGGCAGTGGCGCCGCCGCTGGCGGTGGTGCCGCCGTCGTCCCCGCCGCCGCCTCCGCCCAAGCCTGCCGCCCGGCCGCCAGTGGCGCCGGCCAGCGCCGCCGCCCCAGTGGCCGCCACGCCGCCGGCGGCCGACGACGAGCGCCTGCCGCTGCTGCGCGAGATGCCCGAGGCGATCCAGCGCACGGTGCCGCCGCTTGTCTTCGGCGGCTACATGTATTCGAAGAATCCGTCCGACCGGCTGCTGTTGATCGACAAGACGCTGCGCCGTGAAGGCGAGGAGGTCGCGCCCGGCCTGGTGCTCGAAAAACTGCTGCCCAAGGCCGCGGTCATGAACTTCAATGGATACCGCTATCGCGTCCCTTACTGATCCCTCGCCGCGCCTGCTCGGCGTCGTCGGCTGGTCCGGCAGCGGCAAGACCACGCTGCTCGAGTACCTGGTCGCGCAACTGGCCGCGCGCGGCCTGCGCGTCAACGTCATCAAGCACAGCCACCACGACGTGCTGCTCGAGCCGCCGCACAAGGACAGCGCGCGCCTGCGCATGGCCGGCGCCGCCGAGGTGATGCTGGCCTCGCCGTTTCGGGTGGCGATCATGCGCGAGCTGCGCGGGGCCGGGGAGCCGTCGCTGGCCGACCATGTGGCGCGCCTGGCGCCGGCCGGCCTGACCCTGGTCGAAGGCTACAAGTGGGAGCCGTTCGCCAAGCTGGAGGTGTTCCGGCCGTCGCTGGGCCGGCCGGCGCTGTACCCGGACGACGCCAACGTTGTCGCGGTGGCATCGGACGCGCCGCGCCCGGCACCTCTGCCGGCGAACATCGCCTGGCTGGACCTGAACGAGCCGGCCGCGGTGCTGGCCTGGCTCGACGGTCATCTTGCGGCGCATCGCTAAAGTTTCGGCCAAAACTTCCGTAAAGAAAGGATAGCCCTTTTTACGCGGAGACCGAGATGGACGTAAGCGCAATGGCCAAGCTGGCCAGCAGCATTGCCGAGACAGGAACCAGGCAGGAAGTGGGCATCGCCGTGCTGAAGAAGGCGCAGGAGATCGACAGCGCGACGGCGACGCAGCTGATCGACGCCATCCCCCCGGTGCCGAAGCTGCCGGCCCACCTCGGCAACACCATCAATACCAAGGCTTGACGGGTGCCATGAAAACGGCCGTCGCCGCCGTCGCCGTCGCCTGGTTTGCGGCCGGCGCTGCCTTCGCCCAGGCCCCGGTCGCCCCGGAAGCGCCGGTCGCCATCCCGGTGCACAAGAAGGCGCCGCCCACGCTCAAGCACAAGAAGGCGAGCGTCAAGAAGGAACGCGTCAAGAAAGCGGGCAACTGACCCATTGAGAACGGCGCCACGCAGGCGCCGTTTCTGATTGCGGCGCCAGCGTCAGTGGAAGGCGCGCAGAACGCGCTGTTCGCCGTTGGTGTCGCCGTGCCTGGCGCTGGCCGCGTTGGCGGCGCCGATCATGCGTTCGAGCTGGGCGTCTTCGAAGCGGGCCAGTTCCTCGGTGGCGGCCGACAATGCCAGCGCCAGTTTGGCGCGCGCGCTCTGGTAGAGCAGGCTCGTGTATTGATCGGTGTTCTTCAGCAATTCCTCGGCATTTTCGATAACGAGGCGCAAGTCGCCGATCAGTCTTTCCTGCGTTTGCACGGTTTGTTCTTGCCTGTCCATGGCGGTCACCTTCGAGCCGGTTGATCACGTCTTATGATATAAGCAAGCAAGCCCATGCCAATTTGTGTCGGCGCAATGACAAGGGACCGCTCGCCCGCGTTTTACCTTTCGAATGCTCCCGCGCAGCCTAGCCGGCGTTGCCGGCGACGACGCTGATGCGCACGTCGCCGACGGCCACCGTCTGGCCGGCGCGGATCTTGGCCGTCTTGCGCAGTTCCTTCTTGCCATCGACCGAGACGGCGCCACTGGCAACGAGATTCTTGCCGGCGCCGCCGCTGTCGACCAGTCCGGACAGCTTCAGCAGCTGGTTGACCTCGACAAATTCCGCGTTCAATTCGAAAGTTAGTTTTTGCATCTTATTCCTGTAGATATCAATTTATTGTTCGATAACGCACCGTGCGCGCGTTTTCACCCCGGACGGGTCATGGCGAGCGGCACGATCCATTCATCGAATTGCTGTTCGTTCACAAAGCCGAGCTGCAAGGCCGCTTCTTTCAGCGTGCTTCCCTCGTGCTGCGCCTTCTTCGCGATCTGCGCCGCGCGATCGTAGCCGATGTGGGGCGCGAGCGCCGTCACCAGCATCAGCGAGCGTTCCATCAGCTCGGCGATGCGAGTGCGGTTCGGCTCGATGCCGTGCGCGCAGTGTTCGTCGAAGGAACGCATGCCGTCGGCCAGCAGGCGCGCGCTTTGCAGGAAGTTGTGCGCGATCATCGGCTTGAACACGTTCAGTTCGAAGTTGCCCGAGGCGCCGCCGACGGTGATGGCGACGTCGTTGCCGAACACCTGGCAGCACAGCATGGTCAGCGCCTCGCACTGGGTCGGGTTGACCTTGCCCGGCATGATGGAACTGCCCGGCTCGTTTTCCGGAATGGTGATTTCGCCCAGGCCCGAGCGCGGGCCGGACGCCATCCAGCGCACATCGTTGGCAATTTTCATCAAGGCGGTGGCCAGCGTCTTCAGGGCGCCGTGCGCCGCCACCAGCGCGTCGTGGCCGGCCAGCGCGGCAAACTTGTTGGGGGCGGTCTGGAACGCGAGGCCGGTGCGCGCGCCCAGTTCGGCGGCGATGGCGGCAGCAAATTCCGGATGGGCGTTCAGGCCCGTGCCCACCGCGGTGCCGCCGGCGGCCAGCAGCAGCAGGCCCGGCAGGGTGGCGTTGACCATCTGTGCGGCGTAGTCGAGCTGCGCCACGTAGCCGGAAAACTCCTGGCCCAGCGTCAGCGGCGTTGCGTCCTGCAGGTGGGTGCGGCCGATCTTGACGATGTCGGCGAACGCGCGCGCCTTGGCATCGAGGGTGGCGCGCAGCTGGGCCAGCGCCGGCAGCAGCGCCTGCGTCACCGCAGTGGCGGCCGCCACGTGCATGGCGGTGGGGAAGATGTCGTTGGACGACTGGCCCATGTTGACGTGGTCGTTCGGGTGCAGCAGGCGGCCTTCGCCGCGCGCGCCGTTCATCAGCTCGGAGCCGCGGTTGGCCAGCACCTCGTTCATGTTCATGTTGCTCTGGGTGCCGGAGCCGGTCTGCCACACGGCCAGCGGAAACTCGTCCGGATGCTGTCCGGCCAGCACTTCGTCGGCGGCCGCGACGATGGCTTCGGCCGGCCCATTCTCGAGCAGGCCGAGCGAACGGTTCACCTGGGCGGCGGCGCGCTTGACCTGCGCCAGCGCGGCGATCAGCTCCGGCGCCATGCGCTCGGTCGAAATATGGAAGTGTTCAAGCGAGCGCTGTGTCTGCGCGCCCCACAAATGCGCGGCCGGCACGTCGATCGGCCCAAAACTGTCCCTTTCGGTCCTGATTTCCATGGCGAATTCCTGTTCTTTGTGAGGATTGGACTAAAGAGTTTACCTCAACGCTCGTTAACGACGCTGGGAGTACAGATTTTGATATCCGACAAACTTCGCCGATCGAGTCCAATGCACAAGTTTCAACGCCAATTTTCGCGCCTGGCAGCCGGCGCCGTGCTGCTGTCGGCCTTTGCCGGCGTACACGCGGTGGAGCTCGGCGACACGCTGGTGCGCTCGCACATCGGCCAGGCTTTGTCGGCCGACATCGAGCTGACCGGCATCGACAACGACGCGGCGGTGGTGCAGGCGGCGCTGGCCGACCCTGACGTCTACCGCGGCGCCAGCATCGCCATCCATCCGGCGCTGGCGTCGATCAATATCACCATCGTGCGGCGCGACGGCCGCCGCTTCGTCCACCTGGCCTCGCCAAAGGCGGTGCAATCGGAGTTCATCAACGTGTTCCTCGAGCTGAGCGAGGGCGGCCGCCGCTCGGTGCGCCAGGCGACGCTGTGGTTCACGCCTGACCCGCACCCGGCGCCAGTGGCGCCGGCGCCCGCAGCGCCCGTGCTGGTGCCGCCGCAAGCGGTGGCACCAGCGCCGCGTCCGGCGGCGGCCGCGATGCGCCCGGGCGCGCCGGTTGTCGCCATGCTGCCGCGCGTGCTGCCCCGGATGCAGCCGGCCGCCTGCACGCAGCAGTTCAGCGCCGCCCAGATCGGCGCCTGCACCGCGCTCGACGAAAGGAATGCCGCCTTGAAGGCCCAAATCGCCGAGCTCGAAGCGAAAGTAGGGCGCCTGAGCGCGGCGGTCCAGGGCGGCGCAGCGCCGCCGCCGGTCGCCGTCAAGGCCGCCGCGCCGGCGAAGCTGGTGCCGATGGGCGTGCCGGCCGCCGCCGCACCCCAGCCTGCCGGGGCGACGCCGTGGCTGTTCATCGGCATCGCCAGCGCAGCCGTGTTGTCGGTGGCCGGCGTGCTGCTATATGTGCTGCTGCGCAAACGCAAGGCTGCGCGGTCGGCGCCGGCACCGAAAGCCGGCGCCGGCTTCATCGCCAGCGTCAAGAACCGCCTGCTGCCCGGCAAAAAGGAGGGCGCGGCGGCGCCGGCGGCGGGATAATTCAGGCAACATTGTAAAAAAGTAAGCTTTGGCGCACAGTTGTCTACACAAGAGTATTTTTTGCGCTATACTCGTTTCCGTGGTTCCGAGGGATCACGAAAAACGGGCCCAGGATCTGGCGCAGCCACCACCGATAGCGTGGCGCGGCAAGCAGATGAACGTTGAAGAAACGCCTGTCCCCGGAAGCGGTCTGTTGGGCCAACCAGTGCTCGCGGACGCCGGATGCAACCGGCACGAGGCGACACCAGGAGATACCTGGTGTTCGCTCTCCCAGATTCCCATGTTGCTCGGCAGGACAGGGCAGACGTAAAAAAAGCGCCCGCGGGCGCTTTTTTTGCATTCGGAAGGTCGGCTCAGTGGGCCGCCATCGCCTTGTCCAGCTGGCCCATCCATGGCTCGGTGACGTCGCGGATGGCGCGGTCGTTGGCCATGATCTGCTTGAGCAGGTCGATCTTGCGCATGCGTGGCGCGCCCGACAGGGCAGGCACACCGCCCGCAGCGGCGGCGGCGGCGTGGCCGGCGCACTGCTTTTCCATGCTGCCCAGTGCATCCCAGTCGCCCGCCTGCGCCGCCAGCGACATCTTGGCTGTCAGGCCGGCCAGGTTTTCATACATCGAGAGTACGTCGTTGGATGTCATCGCATTCACCAGCAAAAAAATTGGGCGGATCACCGCGTGTCCCTACATAACGGTATGCCCGGGCAGAACTTTAGGGATTTTTTGGAAAAAATTAAAAATTCTTTCAATTTGTTACCTCAACAGGAAAAATTGCCAAAAAGTGCATGCGTCGGGACGCCCGGCCATTCCGCGATTTCGACCGCCCGGTGCGGCCTTTTTGCGCTTCGTCGCATTCGCCCGGCCCCGGCCGCACGGTTTCATTACAGTGCATGGTCGATCCGCACGCCCGCCGGCAGCTTCACAATAAAAAAAGGAACCCATGAGACACCTTCACGCCAAGCAAGTTGCCAGCGCCACCGCCCTCGCCGTGGCCGCGCTCGCTACCCCGGCGGCGCACGCCGAAGCCCCCTACAAGTTCGGCAGCACGCCCGGCAAACTGCCGAAAGACGTGGTGCCTGTGCAATACGCCGCCCACCTCATTCCTAACATCGCCGACAATACCTTCCTCGGCTCCGAGACGGTCGAAATCGACGTGCTCAGCACCACCTCGACGATCATGCTCAACGCCGTCAACCTGCAGATCGACGCCGCCAGCCTGGCCGGCCCCGGCATCGGCGAGATCAAGCTGGCGCCGCAGATCGACAAGGAGCAGGAGACCCTCACTTTCAACCTGGCCCGCCCGCTGGCGCCGGGGCGCTACAAGCTGGCGCTGAAGTTCCATGGCGTGATCAACCGCGAAGCGCGCGGCCTGTTCCACATGCAGTACAAGGTGAACGGCGCCGACAAGACCATGATCGCCACCACCATGGAGCCGACCGACGCCCGCCGCCTGCTGCCGAGCTGGGACGAGCCGTCGTTCCGCGCCACCTTCAAGCTGGCAGTCGACGTGCCGGCCAGCTTCAAGGCCTATTCCAACACCCCGGTCGAGCGGCAGGAAAAGCTCGACGGCGGCCTGCAGCGCATCTCGTTCGCGGTGACGCCGAAGATGCCGACCTACCTGGTGGTGCTGGTGGCCGGCGAACTCGAACGCGTCAGCAGCAAGCAAGACGGCGTCGACATCGGCGTGGTCACCACCGCCGGCAAGCTCGGCTCGACCGCCTTCCCGCTGGCGGTGACGCGCGACGTGCTGCGCTACTACAACAACTACTTCGGCGTGCCGTATCCGCTGGCCAAGCTCGACCAGATCGCCATCCCCGGCGGCTTCAATGGCGCCATGGAAAACTGGGGCGCCATCGTCTATAACGAGGCGGCGCTGCTGGTCGACCCCAAGACCAGTCCGGACAGCACCCGCCAGGTGTCGTTCTCGGTCAACGCGCACGAAGTGGCGCACCAGTGGTTCGGCAACCTGGTGACGATGGCGTGGTGGGACAACCTGTGGCTCAACGAGGGCTTCGCGTCGTGGATGGCCAGCAAGGCCACCGACCACTTCCACCCGGAGTGGCGGCCGTTGCTCGATGCCCAGGTCGAGCGCGAGTCGGTGCTCAACCTCGACGCGCGCAAGAGCACGCATGCGATCCAGACGCCGGTACTGAACGAATCGCAGGCGGCCAACGCCTTCGACGCCATCACCTACGGCAAGGGCGAAGCCTTCCTGCGCATGCTCGAGGCCTACCTCGGCGAGGAACCGTTCCGCAAGGGCATCCGCGCCTACATGGCCAAACACCAGTATTCCAACACCACCAGCGCCGACCTGTGGAGCGCGCTGGAAAAGGCGTCCGGCAAGCCGGTCGAAAAGCTCGCGTCCGACTGGACTACCCAGCCGGGCTTTCCGCTGCTGACGGTGGAGCAGGCGTGTGAGGCCGGCAAGCGCCGTGTCACGCTGTCGCAGCAACAGTTCCGCCTCGACGAGCCGGCGACCGAAAAGCGGCTGTGGAACGTGCCGGTGCAGGTCGGCACCGTCAACGGCAAGTCGTACTACAGCTTGCTGTCCGGCGCCAGCATGTCGGTGCTGCAGCCTGGCTGCGACGGCACCCTGGTGGTCGATCCGGCCAGCGTCGGCTTTTTCCGGGTGCAGTACGACCAGGCCTCGTTCGACGCGCTGGCAGGGCAGGTGTCGAAACTGGCCGACACCACGCGCCTCAAGCTCCAAAGCGACACCTGGGGCCTGGTCATGGCCGACCGCATGCAATTGGGCAGCTACCTGAAGCTGGTGTCGCAATACGGCGCCGAGCCGCGCCTGGCGGTATGGGACGGCATCCTGTCCAACCTCGGCACGCTCGAGCGGCTGGCCGCGGGCGAACCGGAGCAGGCGCTGGTGCGCCGCTTCATCATCGACCTGGTGGGCCCGAAATTCGCCACCCTCGGCTGGGACGAGCGCGCCGGCGAGACGATGGAAGAACGGCAGATGCGCTCGCGCCTGGCCGGCATGCTGGCGCGCGCCGGCGACCCGGCCGCCATCGGCCAGGCACGCGCGCGCTTTGCGCGCTACCTGGCCGATCCGGCCAGCGTGAGCCCGTCGATGATCGACTTCGTCGTCGGCGTGGCCGGCCGCAACGCCGACCAGGCCACCTACGACGCGCTGGCGGCGCGCGCCATGCAAAGCCAGAACACCGAGGAGCGCAACCGCTTCGGCGCCGCGCTGGCGCGCTCGCCCGATCCGGCGCTGGCGGCGCGCACGCTGCAGCTGGCGCTGTCGCCGCAGCTGCCGCCGCAGGTGACGACGATGATCGTGCCCATGGTGGCGGGCAACGAGCACATCGACCAGGCCTGGGCCTTCGCGGTCGAACACCGGGAAGCGCTGATGAGGAACATGGACGCGGTAGGCCGCGACCACGCGTTTTCGGGTATCGTTGCCAGTTCAGCCAATGCGGCCCACGCGGACATGCTCGAATCGTACGTCCGGCAGCACTTCGGCCCGGACGCGCTGGTCGAGGCGCAGCGGGTCGGCAACGGCATCCGCATCCGCGCGGCGCTCAAGGCACGGCTGCTGCCGCAAGTGCGCGCTGCATTGCACGCATTGAACGCATCGAAGTAACTAAGTCACTAAAATAAGTCACATTCCCTACAAAAGGACGCTATGAAAACCAGCTGGACTCCCATCAAGACCGCCCTCAGCCTTGCCCTGTGCGGCGCCGTGCTGACCCTGTCGCCGGCATTTGCCGCAGCGCAAGCCCAGCCGGCCGCCGCGCCGGCGAAGCAGGCCAACATGGTGATGCTGCCGGGCGACGACTTCTTCACCTACGCCAACCGCGACTGGCTCGACAAGACCGACATCCCGGCTGACCGCAGCAGCTGGGGCGCGTTCGCCTCAATCGCCGAAGACACCAACCAGCGCATCGTCAAGATGTTCGACACCATCCACGCCGACCCGAAGGCGAGTCCCGAGGCGCGCAAGGTCGCCGAGTTCTACCGCACCTTCATGGACGAGGCGGCGATCGAAGCGAAAGGCGTCGCCCCGATCAAGCCTATGCTGGCAAGCATCGACGCCATCAAGGACAAGGCAGCGCTGACGCGCGCGCTGGGCGCTTCGCTGCGCACCGACGTCGATCCGCTCAACGCCACCAACTTCTTCACCGAGAACGTGTTCGGCCTGTGGATCGCCCAGGGCCTGACCGATCCGTCGCACAACGTGCCGTATGTGCTGCAGGGCGGCCTGGGCATGCCCGACCGCGCCTTCTACCTCACCGACAGCCCGCGCATGGCTGACCTGCGCGGCAAGTACCAGCAGCACATCGCCGCCATGCTCAAGCTCGCCGGCTACGCCGACAGCGATGCGCGCGCGGCCAAAATTTTTGCGCTGGAAACGGAAATCGCCAAGTCGCACGCCACCCGCGAAGATTCGGCCGACGTCCTGAAAGGCAACAACAGCTGGACGCTGAAAGACTTTTCCACCAACGCGCCCGGCATCGACTGGCCGGCGTTCTTCAAGAGCGCCGGGCTGGCCGGCCAGTCCAGGTTCATTGTCTGGCACCCGAGCGCGGTGAAGGGCGAGGCGGCGCTGGTGGCCGGCACCGACCTGGCGACCTGGAAGGATTACCTGGCCTTCCACCGCATCAACCATTTCGCCTCCAGCCTGCCGAAGGCCTTCGTCGACCAGCGCTTCTCGTTCTACGGCAAGGCCCTGTCGGGCACGCCTGAGCAGTCGGCGCGCTGGAAGCGGGCGCTGGCGGCCACCAACAATGCGCTCGACCAGTCGGTCGGCAAGGTCTACGTCGAGCGCTATTTCGCCGCCGAAGACAAGGCCCGCGTGCGCCAGATGGTGACCAACATCATCGCCGCCTTCAGCAAGCGCGTCGACAAGCTCGACTGGATGGCGCCGGCCACCCGCGCCCAGGCGCAGGAAAAGCTCAAGACGCTGTACGTCGGCGTTGCCTATCCGGACCACTGGGATTCGTATGCCGGCCTGAAAGTGGTGCCCGGCGACGCCTTCGGTAACGTCGTGCGCGCCGAACAGTTCCACACCGCGCAGCAGCTGGCCAAGCTGCACAAGAAAGTCGACAAGACCGAGTGGGCGATGCCGCCGCAACTGGTCAACGCCGTCAACATGCCGCTGCAAAATGCGATCGTGTTCCCGGCCGCCATCCTGCAGGCGCCGTTCTACGATCCGAAAGCGTCCGACGCCACCAACTACGGCGCCATCGGCTCGGTCATCGGCCACGAAATCAGCCACAGCTTCGATGACCAGGGTTCCCAGTTCGACGCCCAGGGCCGGCTGCGCGACTGGTGGACCAAGGAAGACATGGAGCATTTCAAGAAAGCGTCTGCCAGGCTTGCCGGCCAGTACTCGGCCTACAAGCCTTTCCCCGACCTGGCCATCAACGGCAACCTGACGCTGTCGGAGAACCTGGCCGACCTGGCCGGCCTGTCGGCCGCCTACGACGCCTACCATGCGACGCTGGCCGGCAAGCCGGTGCCGGCCGATGCCGACAAGGACTTCTTCCTCGGCTTCGCCCACAGCGAGCGCAGCAAGATGCGCGAAGCGCAGTTGCGCCTGGTCGTCGCCACCGATGGCCATGCGCCGTCGCAGTACCGCGCCGCCACGGTGCGCAACGTCGACGCCTGGTACAAGGCGTTCAACGTGCAGCCTGGCCAGGCGCTGTACCTGGCGCCGGCGGAGCGCGTGCGCGTCTGGTAAGAAGGTGAGGTAATGTATGGGCGTCGGGCCGGCATCCGCCGGTAAGACGCCCTTTTTTTCGCGCCAACATGACCGACGACATCGACGACATCACCCACCGCACGCTCGACTACTACGACAGCCACGCGCAGCAGTTCTTCGCCGGCACCATCGACCACGACGTCTCGCAGAACATCGATGCGCTGATCAAGGCCATCGACGCGGCGCCGCCGTTCACCATACTCGACCTCGGCTGCGGCCCCGGACGCGACCTCAAGACGTTTTCGGCCATGGGCCACCGCGCGATCGGCATCGACGGCGCGGCCCGTTTCGTCGAGATGGCGCGCGCTTACAGTGGCTGCGAGGTGTGGCACCAGGATTTCGTCCACCTCGACCTGCCGCCGCAACTGTTTGACGGCGTGTACGCCAACGCGGCGTTGTTCCACGTGCCCAGCCGCGTGTTGCCGAAAGTACTGGCCGACCTGTACGCGACGCTCAAGCCCGGCGGCGTGTTGTTCAGTTCCAATCCGCGCGGCCACAACGAAGAGGGCTGGAACGGCCCGCGTTACGGCAGCTACTACGATTACGAGACGTGGGAGCGCTTCATGACGGCCGCCGGTTTCTTGCCGGTGCACCATTATTACCGCCCTCCGAACCTGCCACGCGATCAACAGCCGTGGCTGGCCAGTGTGTGGCGCAAGCCCTTAAGTTAAGCAGCGAACAGAATCGCCGCTGAAATGGACCTAAGGTAAGCGTTCCATCAACCGGAGCGAGGTACGCATCATGAACAAGGACCAGGTCAAAGGCAGGGCGAAAGACATCGGCGGCAAGATTCAGGAAGAGGTCGGCAAGGTTGTGGGCAGCAACAAGCAGCAATCCGAAGGACTGGCCAACCAGGCCGAGGGTAAATTGCAGGAGAAGGTGGGCGACGCCAAGGAAGTCATCAAGGACAGCACCCGCGGCAACCGCTGATCGCTGCTGCTCTCACCAACATTCAGCCGCGGCATGTCGCGGCTGTTTTTTTGAGTAGACCAGCCGCAGGCGAGACCATTCCCCCTCGCGCGCAGATGATGCGTTGACGTCGTCCCCGCGAAAGAGGCTGTCGCAAAACGCCTGGCCGGTACTTTCGCCGACTGGAATCGCAACGCAAGGGAAACTCGAAAACCTGAACACGTCGTCCTCGCAACGCGGGGATCCATACTGAGTTCGCTCTACCGCTCCGATAGGCTCAGTATGGATCCCCGCGTGCGCGAGGATGACGGTCTTAACGTTAGCAACGTTATTCCGGACAGCAGAGGAGCACCTAATAATTGCGCCCCGTAATGCTTTGCCCGTTCGCCTTGGTGAGCGTGAACTTGGCCTTCGCTCCCAGCGCCCCGCCCGCGCTCACCTCGACGCAGTCCACCTCGCTGCCGATGTTGGCGCCCTCGGCATTCTGCTGCTGCGACGTGATGCAGAACATGTTGAGCGCGCCGTCCGCTTCGATCGACCACGTGAACGTCGTCGTGCCCAGCCTTTGCCCGCTGAGCTTGCAGCCGGCGTAGCCTTCGAGCACATACAGCGGCCCTTGCTGGCCGACCGTGGCCGCCGCCGGCAGCGCCGACATCGCCCCGCGCGCGGGTGCGCAGGCGCCGTCGCTGCTGGCAACGCCGATGAAGGTGTCGTTGGTGAAATACAGCGTGCCGGAAGTGCCGCTGGTGGCGCCGTCGATGGTGAAGCGCACCGCTTGTTCGGTCGTCTGGCCCGACGAACCGGTCAGGGGGAAGGGCGCGCTGGCGCCCGGTTTCATGTCGACCGCCAGCTCGTAGGCGCGGCCGTCGGCGCCTTTGCCCGTCATTTTCCAGGTGTGCGCCGCGGTAAGGTAGTCGTGCCACGCGACGGCGGCATTGATGGTGGCTACGACCGGGCCCGGCGTGATCACCGGCGGCGGGGTGGCGCTGTCGCCGCCGCCGCCGCCGCCGCAGCCTGCGAGCAGGGCGCACAACGCTGTGATCGGCAATGTCCATTTGGCAAAATTGGTCATGACAACCTCCCTCATCGATTGTTGGTATTGATGGTTAGAGCCAGCCGTTCGCGGGCCGACCGATGAGAATCGACGTTGTTTGATATCGCGTAAGGTGAAATTGATGAGTTAACGTTCGCTTGCGAACAGACCGCCAGCTGCGCGGCCGTTAAGATGGCTTCACTGCATGGCCATCCTCGCCATGCGCTACACCAAGGAGCTCATCATGAACAAAGATCAAGTCAACGGCAAACTGCAAGACATCGGCGGCAAAATCCAGGAAGAGGCAGGCAAGTTGGTCGGCAGCACCGAACAGCAGGCCAAGGGCCTGGCAAACCAGGTCGAAGGCAAGACCCAGGAAAAATTCGGCGATGCCAAGGAAATCATCAAGGACGCTACCAACTAAGTTGGTGCCGTACTAAAAGATGCAATAAAAAACAGCCGCGAATTTCGCGGCTGTTTTTTATTGCGGATGACTTTTTACATCAGTTCACGGCATCAGGTTCTTCTTGAAGAAGGCCTCGATGGTGCCGTACACGTGGCGCTGGCCGGCGCGCGACGAGATGCCGTGCTTGGCGCCCGGGTAGGTCATCAGGTCGAAGCGGATGCCGCGGTTGACCAGGCCGTCGATCAGGCGCGTGGTGTTGGTGAACAACACGTTGTCGTCGGCCATGCCGTGCACCAGCAGCAGCGGCGACTTCAGGCCGTCCAGGTGGGCGAACACGCCGCTTTGCTTGTACGCCTCGGCGTCCGCTTTCGGCGTGGCGCCGACGAACTGCTCGGTGTAGTGGGTGTCGTACAGCGCCCAGTCAGTCACCGGCGCGACCGACACGCCCATCGCGATCTTGTCCGACGCCGCCGACAGCAGGCGCAGGCTCATGAAGCCGCCGTAGCTCCAGCCGAACACGCCGATCCGCCTGGCGTCGACGAAGCTCTGCTTGCCCAGCCAGTCGATGCCGGTGATCTGGTCTTCGACTTCGTGCTTGCCCAGTTCCTTGTAGATGACGTCGGTGAAGGCGCGCTCGCGGCGTGACGAACCGCGGTTATCCAGGCGAAACACGACGAAGCCCTGCTGCGCCATGTACTGGTCGAACAGGTTGCCCCACTTGCGCGCCACGTGCTGCGCGTGCGGGCCGCCGTAGGTCGACAGGTACACCGGATAGCGCTTGGCGGCGCTGAAGTTGCTCGGCTTGATGATCGAGTAGTACAGCGTCTGGCCGTCGTTCGCCTTCATCGTGCCGTACTCGGTGGCCAGGTGGTCGGCCTTGTATTTGGCGTAAGGGTGGGCGCCGTTCAGTTCGTTCTGTTCGAGCCAGCCGACCATGCTGCCGTCCGGGCGGCGGATCGAGATCTGCGGCGGCGTGTTCGGGTCCGAGAAGGTGTCGACGAACACTTCGCCGTTGCGCGAGAATGAGGCCTCATGCCAGCCGTCGGCCTTGGTGATGCGCGCCGGCTTGACGGCATTGCTGCCGTCGAGCGCGAGCGCGTAGATCTGCTTGTCGATGACGTTGTCGCGGTTCGACGACACGAACACGCGGCCGTTCTTCTCGTCGACCGCCTGCACGCCGTCGATGCCCCAGTCGCCGCTCGACAAGGTGCGCAGCAGCTTGCCGTCCATGTCATACAGGTACAGGTGGTTGCGCCCGCTGCGCTCGGACGACCACAGGAAGGCGTTCTGGTTCTTCAGGAAGCGCAGGTCGTCGTGGATGCTGACCCAGGTCTTCGACGTTTCGGTGAGCAAAGGGCGCTGCGCCAGCGTGGCGGCATCGACCGCGATCAGGTCGAGGCGCTTCTGGTCGCGCGTCTGGCGCTGGTAGACCAGCGTCTTGCTGTCGGCGCTCCAGTCGGCGCGGACCAGGTAGATGTCCTGGTCGGCGCCGATGTCGACCTTGCGCTGCACGCCGGTGGCGGGCGAGACGATCATCAGTTCGGCCACCACGTTCGGGTCGCCGGCGGCGGGGTAGCGCTGCTCGACGACGTCGGTGCGGTCGGCGAAGATTTCGAAGCGGCGCACCACCGGCACCTGCGCTTCATCGAAGCGCTTGTAGGCAATCGCCGAATCGTCCTGCGCCCAGTAGTAGCCGGTGCGCTGGCCCATTTCTTCCTGCGCCACGAACTCGGCTTCGCCGTTGTGGATGGTGCCGCGGCCGTCGGTGGTGAGTTGCTTTTCCACGCCGCTGGTCAGGTCGATGACGACCAGGTTCTGGCCGCGCACGAACGAAACGTAACGGCCCTTCGGCGAAATCTTCGGGTCGGCCACGTTGCCGGAGGCGACCTTGCGGGCGGCGTCAGGATGGGCCGCGTCGATCAGGTACAGGTCGCCGCCGATCGGCACCAGCAGCTGCTTGCCGTCCGGCGACCAGCTGTAGTTGAGGATGCCGTTGAGGCTGGCCGTGCGCGCGCGTTCGCGGCGGGCCTGCTCTTCCGGCGAAATCGATTCGTTGGGCACCAGCACTTTGGAGTCGACCAGGCGGCGCGCGGTCTTGTCCTTCATGTTGAATTCCCACAGGTCCAGCTGGAACTGGTTGTCGGCGCGGCCGCGCAGGAAGGTGATGCGTTCGCCGTCAGGCGACACGCGCAGGTTGCGCACGCCCGGTCCCGCCAGCGCCGGGTCGGCGTGGATTCGGTCCAGTGTCAGGCGTTCGGCGGATGCGGGAACGGCCGACAGTGCGGCTAAAAAACAGAGGATAAAACGCATGGATTGTCTCGTCGTAGGGGTTGAACTGGAACAACACCAGACGATACCAGAGTCGGCTGCAAAAGGCTGTACATACCGAGGGGTCCGACCCTGGTTTTTCTTTTGAGGGTCTGACCCCGGTGCCGTTGGCGCCAACACCCCGGGGTCCGCCCCCCAACGGAACAACCGGGGTCAGACCCCAGCGCGCTCGTTGGCCAGCTTGCGCAGCGCCAGCGTCAGCAGCACCGCCGCCACCGTCAGCCCCAGCACCAGCCCGATCCAGAAGCCGTAAGCCGCCAGCGGCGCCGCCGGCCCGAACGGCAGCCAGCCCGGCGCCAGCCCCAGCACCACGCCCAGCGGCAGCGAGAACACCCAGAACGCCACCAGCTGGATCACCATCGGCGCGCGCGTGACCTTGTAGCCGCGGATGGCGCTCGAGGTTGCCACCTGGGTGGCGTCGGACAGCTGGAACAGCGCGGCGAACAGCAGCAGGTGCACGCACAGTTCCTGCACCGCCGGATCGGACGTGTAGGCGCGCGCGATCTGCCAGCGGAACACGGCGATGAAGGCGGCCGACAGCACGCCGAACACGACCGACATCCACACGCCCACCCACGACACGAACCGCGCCCGCACGGGATCGCCTTCGCCGAGCGACTGCCCCACGCGCGTGATCAGCGCAATGCCGAAGCTGAGCGGCACCATGAACACCAGCGAGGAAAAATTGAGGGCGATCTGGTGCGCCGACACCTGCACCACGCCGAAGCGCGCCACCAGCAGGCTGATGGCGCCGAACGCGCTGACCTCGGCAAAATAGGTGACGCCGATCGGCAGGCCCAGCCGCAGCATGCTGCCGATCTCGGGCCAGTTCGGCCACTCCCAGTGCGTAAACGGATACGTCTGCTCGTAGGCCGGCGCCACCCGCATCCACGCCAGCATGGCGCCGAGCATCAGCCACATGCCGGTCGCCGTTGCCACCGCGCAGCCGACGCCGCCCAGCTTCGGCATGCCGAGGTTGCCGAACACCAGCAGCCAGTTGACCACCACGTTGAACAGCAGGCCGCAGACGGCGATCACCATCACCGGCTTGGTCTGGTTGATGCTGGTGGTGTAGCCGTACAGCGCGCGGTAGCAGGCGAACGCCGGCATGCCGAGGCTGATGACGTGCACGAACATCGACGCCTGGTGGTTGACGGCGGCGTCGAGCCCGATATGGTCGAACAGCAAGGTCGACAGGTTCGCCGCCGCGCAGGCCACCAGGCCCACGCCCAGTCCTTTCCACAGCGACTGGCGCACCGAGTGGGCGATCAGGTGAAAGTTGGCCGCGCCCATCTCGTGCGCGACGACCGTGTTAATCGCCATCATGATGCCCATCACGGTCACCAGCACGATCGACCATACCGAGGCGCCGAGCGACACCGCGGCCAGTTCGGCGGCGCTGACGTGGCCGGTCATGGCGACGTCGGCCACGCCCATGCCGACGGTGGCGAGCTGGCCGACCAGCATCGGCCACGACAGGCGCCACAGCGCCCTGGCTTCGGTGACGACGGCGGAGGAGGGACGTACGGCAGTGATCGGCATAGGAACGGCAGAAGGCGAAACGGACGATTTTACTGTCTATTTGCAACTTTGTAATACACTTGCCGCATCCAATTTCCTGCCTGGCGACACCATGACGACTGAAGACGCACCGTACCACGCCACATTCAATCCCCTGATCAAGCCCTTCCTGGTGATCAAGATCGGCTTCGTGATGGTGGGCACCGTGGTCGGCATCCCGCTGGCGATCCTCTGGTTCCTGGGCGTGGGCCGCTGGTGGGCGCGGCATTATTACGCCAAGCTCGAATGCCACCTGGACGGCAGGACCTTGCGCTACCAGAAAGGCATATTTGTGACGACGGAAAAGACCATTCCACTGGAAAATATCCAGGACGTCACCTTCGTCGAGGGGCCGATCCTGCGCCGCTTCAATCTCAGCACGCTCAAGTTCGAGACGGCCGGGCACAGCGTCGGCCAGGCATCGGACATGCACCTGACCGGCATCGTCGATGCCCAGCAATTTCGCAACCGGATCATGGCTGCGCGCGAAGCGCTGAAATCGCGCGTCGCGCCGGCGGCGGCCGACCCGCAAGGCGCCGCGCAGCTGGCGGCCCTGCACGCCATCGAGGCCAGGCTGGAAGAAATCGCCGGCCTGTTGCGCGAACGCCGCTAACGGTGGCCCGCTTCGACCGCCGGTAAGGTTTTCAGGTAGGCATACAGCGCCCGCAGGTCGGTGTCGTTCATTTCCTTGAATGACGAGAATGGCATCACCGGGCTGATTGCGCTGCCGTCGGGCCGGCGGCCGCTGCGCAGCGCCGCCATGAAGGCCTCCGCCGTCGGATAGCGCGGCATCACGCTGCCCTTGCCGGGCGTCAGGTTGGCGGTCGATGGCCAGGCCGGCGGCGCGCCCGGAATCTTGCCGCCGCTAAATTGCGCGCCGTGGCAGTTGATGCAGGTGTTGGCGACATACGCGCCGTGCTCGATCGAGACGGTCGCCGCCACCGGCGTCGACGGCGGCAGCGTGTGGTCGATCTTTTCGGCGGCGTCCTTGACGGCGCCGAAGGCGTACAGCACCTTGACCATCGTCGGCAGCTGCACCAGCGGCGCGTGCCCGGCCGCGGGCGGCAGCTGCCGCACGTAGGCGATGATGGCGGCCATGTCGTCGTCGGTGAGGCGGTTGTAGTCGTCGCTGGGCATGATCATCACCGGGTTGCCGTTCGGCTTGACGCCGTGGCGCACGGTGCGCACCCAGTCCTCGGTGCGGTAGCCGGTGGTGACGCTGTTGGCGCCGGCCGTAATGTTGGGGGAAATCACCAGCATCGGGCCGTCGTTGATGACGGTGCGGCCGCCGCCGTTGGCGCCGTGGCAGTCGGCGCAGCCGCGTGTATTGAACAGGTAGCGGCCCTGTTCGATGCGCTCCGGCTCGGCGCCCACCGCGATCGGCGCCACGCTCACCTCGACCTTGCGCGCGAGCTTGCGCTCGCCTTGCCCCTTGCCGACCACTACCGCGGCCACGCCTGCCAAGGCCAGCGAAACCAGAACGAAACTGGTGCGTTTCACCCATTTATTCATGGCAAGTTCCTTTTCTCAACGGATTTTGCTGCGCGTATCAATTTATCATCACCGTGAAAAAGCCGATACCAAAAAGTCAAGCAATGTTCAGCTTTTTACTGCACGATGGGACATTCCCGTGTATTCAGCGCTGTTTGCTTAGCTTGAAGACCTCGTTCTCCGTTCGAGGGGATGACGATGGGAAAAGATGCGATGACGTGCGCCGCCAGCTGCGCACGCGCTGTAGGATGAGAAAAAAGCCGCCGGCGGGAGCACTTTACGTGGAATACAAGGATTACTACCAGGCCCTCGGGGTCGACAAGGGCGCCTCCGCCGACGACATCAAGAAGGCGTACCGCAAGCTCGTGCGCAAATACCACCCCGACGTCAGCAAGCACAAGGACGCCGACGCCAAGACCAAGGAAATCAACGAGGCCTACGGCGTGCTGGGCGACCCGGAAAAACGCGCCGCTTACGACGAATTGGGCAGCGGACGCCGGCCCGGCCAGGAGTTCCAGCCGCCGCCGGAATGGGCTTCCTCGTTCGGCGGCGGCGACATGGACAGCGACTTCTTTTCCGACCTGTTCGCGCATGTCGGGCGCCGTTCGCGCCCGGGCGGCCAGCAGCGCGGCGGCGGCTACCAGATGCGCGGCGAGGACATCCACGCCTCCATCGGCGTCGACCTGGCCGACGCCTACCACGGCGCCACCCGCACCATTACCATGCGGGTGCCGCAGCGCGACGCTGCCGGGCGCGTGGTAACCAGCGACAAGCAGCTCAGCGTCAACATCCCCAAGGGCGTGCTGCCGGGGCAGCAACTGCGCCTGGCCGGCCAGGGTCATCCCGGCATCGGCGGCGGCCCGCCGGGCGACCTGTTCCTCGAGATCGGCCTGAACCCGGATGCGCGCTACCGGGTCGAAGGCAGCAACGTCTACGAAACGGTGCCGGTGGCGCCGTGGGAGGCGGCGCTGGGCGCGGCCATCGACGTGCCGACGCCGTCGGGCACGGTGCAGGTCAAGGTGCCGGCCAGTTCGCAGACGGGGCGCAAGCTGCGCCTGAAGGGGCGCGGCATTCCCACCAGCGCGCCGGGCGACCTGTACCTGGTGCTCGAAGTGGTGCTGCCGCCGGCCGACACCGACAAGGCGCGCGCGCTGTATGAAACCATGGCGCGCGAAATGGCGTTCAATCCGCGCGCAGGAACGGGAGCATGACCATGGCAGGTGGCAATTCACTCAGCGGCGTGCTGGTCGATGAAGCGGCGCTCAGCGTCGAAGAGCTGGCGCGCGCCTGCGCCGTCGAACAGGAATGGGTGGTGCGGCACGTGCGCGCCGGCGTGCTCGGCAGCGGCGAGGCCGACACCGTCACGGTGGAACAGTGGCGTTTCGGCAGCGCCGACCTGCAGCGCGCGCGCCGCCTGGCCGGCCTCGAGAGCGTGTTCGACGCCAACGAGGATATCGCCGCACTGGTGCTCGACCTGGGCGACGAGATCCACCGCCTGCGCGCGCGCCTGCGGGTGCTGGGCGCGGAGTAGCGGGGCAGGCGCCATTGCTAGAAATTGATCGGCACGCGCAGCGACAGCGACACGTCCGGGGTGTCGCGCGTGACGCCTGCGCCGATCGACACGTTGATGGTGCGCTTGTCGCTGATCCGGTACGAATATCCGATCAACACGGTGCCGAGCTGGGTGCGCACCGAGCCCGGCACTGGCGCGCCGTTCTGGCGCATGCGCGCGATCGAGCTGTGGTCGTAGCCAAGACTGAGCGAGGTCTTCTCGTTGAGCGCCAGGCCCATGCCGAAATTGAAACCGATCACGCCGCCCGGTGCCAGTTCGCCGACCGCTTCGCGCACCCCTTCGAGGATCAGGCGGCTGACGTTGGCGCGCTTGAAGGTGTGGATGTAGCTGACGCTGCCAAAAAAGATTGCGGGATCGGACGGAAAGAGCCAGGTCAAGCTCGGCTGCGCTGAATAAAAGCCGGAGCCGGTCGGCAACTGCAGCGGCAGGCCGGTGCCGGTGACGTTCTCGCCGATGCAGCGCTTGGTGCAATCGGTGACGACGTCGAACGGGTCGCGCCCGGTGCGCGACTTCAGGCGCAGGCCGCCGATGTAGTAGGGCTTGTTGGCGCCACCGTCATTGAGCTGCAGGCGCGCCGCCAGTTCGACGTCGCCGAGCGCGCGGCCGCTGGTGTCGAAAGCGCGTTCGACGGCGGTGCCGGTGAAAATTTCGCGGCTGACGGTGGCGTCCGACCGGTACACGTAAGGCACTTTCATTTCCACTTCGAGCCGGTTGGACAGGCCGGTGCGCGCGCTCAACGACGCGGTGAACGTATTACGCTTGATTTCGCGCACGTCGATCAGGCCGATCAGCAAGGCCGGAATGATGGTGTAGCCGACCAGCGCCACCCGGTTGCTCGACGAGTAACCGAACTGCAGCGCCGGCTCGAGCACATACTTGCCCTTTTGCGTCAGCACGCCGGGTTGTTCGAACAGCGGCGCGATCTGGGGCGGCCGGCTGTCCTTGGCGGGCGTGCTGGAGGTCGGCGCTGCGGCCTGGCCTTCGACGCCGGTGCCGCGCTCGTTTGCCAGCAGCGCCGGCACCGCCGGCTGCAGCGCCTGCAGCTGCGCGCGCTGGGCGCTGACCTCGTTCGACAACTGCTCGACGAGGCGGCGCTGCTCGTCGAGGGCGCGCTGCAGCTTGGCCAGCGACGCTTCCATCTCCTGCAGGCTGGGCCCGGCAGTTTGGGCCAAGACCGGCGGCGCCAGCAACAGCGCCGCCAGGCTCGCCGCGCCAAGTCCGACTACGAATTTTTCTTGCATGGGTGTCTCCTCGTTGGGTCCGCTAATGGGTGCCGATCGCACGGATGCCGGCGTCGCGCATGCCTGCCTGGAACTGCATCTCCTTGAGCAGCGACGCGCTGTTGACGCTGGCACTGATGATGGTCTGGCTGTTGATCGACTGGCCATCGAGGGTGTTCTGGACGAAGGTGCCGCCACCGGCCAGGCCGGCGCCGACGACCGCATTGCTGGCGCCGTTCTGCACCAGCGTGGCCGACGTCAGCGCCGCGTGCGCCTGGCGCGCCTCGTCCGGCGTGATGGCGCGCACGTTGGCGATCTGGAAGGTGGTGCGGGCGACGACTTCGCCATTGATCGTCACCTGGCGCTCGATGCCCAGCGACACGGCCAGGCCGCCGGGCGCGGTGAAGCCGCCGCGCATCGCATCGAGCGCGGCGGCATCGGCCCGCTGCCACTGGGCGGGTGTCTCGCAGCGCACCTCGACGCTCGCCGCCATGGCAAGCAGCAGGACCGGAATGGAACGATAGCGCATGGCACTGTCCTCCTAAAAATCGCCGGGCCCGAACTTGGGCAGGCCGGCGTTGTCAAGCGCGGTGCGCGCGACGCCTTCGGCCAGCGGCGCGATCGGCGCCGCGCGCCAGTCGTCGCTGCGGTTGAACGCGACCGTGCCCTGGTAGCCGTGAATTACAAACAGCAATTTGGTACTCCACATCTGTTCGAAGCGCTCGAGCGGCACCGCGCGCGCCCCGCTCGACGGGTCGCCCAGCAGCACGCGGTCGCCGGCAATGCCCTTGATGACGACGAAATGGTTGAACCCCTTGTCCGACACCAGCACGATGGCCGGCAGTGCGGACGCGCTCAGTTTTTCCAGCGGCAAGGCAAAGCCATCGCCGCGCAAGCCGCGGGTGGCCAGGAAACGCTGCATGTCGAGCAGCGAAAAGCCTTGCTGGCGGATCTTGGCCTGGTCGCCGTTCGTGAACATCCACTCGAATACTTCCTGCTCGGACACAGTGATACCGTAATGGTGGCTCAGCAAAGTCGCCAGCGCCGCCGAGCCGCAGCTGAAATCGTATTGCTGGCGCACGGTGGCATCGAAGCGTGTCTGCTTGAGCGTTTTCAGCGGCACCACCAGCCGCATTCCCGACGCGCCCGCCAGTTCGATGGCATGCGCCTGCGCGCACAGCAGCGCCAGCGCCAGCCCCACCACCGGCGCGCTCATCGCAGCTGCAGGTTGATGACCGTGGCGTTCTGGATCAGCACGTTCGCGCCGCTGTTCTGGATTACCATCGGCAAGCCGCTCATGTTGGCGAACGAACCGCTGTCGATTGTGTTGTTGCCGCTCGAAACGTTCGTTGCCGTGTTGTTCGTCACGGTCGCTTTCAGGCGGGCGTCGCTGATGGCCGTCGTGGTGTCGGCGCGCCCGCTCGCACCGGCCAGTTGCGACGGCTTGAGCGGCGCACCCCAGCCAGGATCCGCAGCGCTCGCTTGCTGGCTTGGCGCCGGCGCCGGCGTCGCTGCCACCGGCGCCGGTGGATTCTTTTCCTCGGCCAGCGCGGCCACGCTGGCGCTGGCCAGGCCTCCCAGCATGGCCGTCTTGATCAACAGCTTGTTCATGGCTTTCTCCCGGATCGCAAAAAGACACCGCCATGCCGGTTGCGGCATGGCGGTGAAAGGGGCCTAGTGGCTGCCCACCGCGAGGTTGGCCTGGACGTTGACGCTCTGCTGCACCAGCGAGGAAATGCCGCTGTTCTGGCTCATCACCATGATCCCCGCCGCAGACTGCGCCGCGCCGCTCATCGCATTCGACATGTCGAAGGCGCCGGTAGTGACCGAGTTGCTGCCGCCGGCCCCGCCCGCTCCCGCGCCGCCGGCGCCGCCGGTGCCCACGCCCGCAGTATTGGTGCCGCCCGCGCCGCCCATGCCGCCGGTGTTGGTGCCGCCGGAGCCGCCGCTGCCGCCGGCGCCACCGGTTGCGGCGCCGCTGGTGCTGGTGCCGCCAGTGGCGCTGCCGCCGGTGGCCGCGCCGCCGGCCGCGCCGCCGCCGCCGGTGTTGGAGGCCAGGCCGCTGGTGCCGCCGGCGCCGCCGTTGCCGCCTGCCGCACCACCGCCGCCGGTGGCGCTGCCGCCCGAACCGGCGCCCGCGGTCGCGGTACCGCCGCTTGCTGCGCCGCCGGTCGAACTGCCGCCGGTGGCCGCGCCAGCGGTGGCGCTGCCGCCCGAACCGGTGCCTGCCGTTGCCGTGCCGCTGGCGCCGGAGCCGCCGCCGCCGCCCGCGCCGCCGGTGCCTGTCGCGCCCGCCCCGCCGGTACTGGTGAGGGTGCCGCCGGTGCCACCGGCGCCGCTGCTGGCGGTGCCGCCCGCCGCGCCAGCGCCGGAAGTGTTGCTGACGCCGCCGCCGGTGCCGCCGCCGCCGCCTGCGCCGCCGCCGGCGCCGGCGCCACCCAGGCCCGCGGTGGTGTCGCCGGCAGTGGCGCTGTTGGCCCCGCTGGTGCCTGCGCCGCCGTTGCTCATGCCGCCTGCGCCACCGGTTGCGCTGGCGTCGCCGGCGCCGCGTTCGCGCACGATGGTCCGGCTGCCCGCCGCCATCGCATTGCCGCCGCCGGCGCCGTTCGTTGCCGTCTGGGTCGAGCCGCTGGAGCCGCCACCGGCGCCGCCGCCACCACCGGAGCCGCCGCCGCCGCCCGCTTCACCGGTGCCGGCCGTCGCCGCGCCGATGCGGCCGCCGTCGCCGCCGTTGGCGCCGCGCGCATTGCCGCTGCCGGCGCCGTTGGCGCCATCGAGCGGGCCGGCCACGCCGCCGGCGCCGCCGGTGGCGCCGCCAGTCGCGCGCGCCAGGCCGCCGTCGCCGCTGCTGGTGCTGCTCGAACCGCCGGCACCGCCGTTGGCGCCGGCACCACCGCCGTCGCCACCGGTGCCGCGTGCCAGGCCGCCGGCGCCGCCATCGCCGCCGGCGCCGCCGGCGCCGACCCGGCCGCTGCGCGCGTCGCTGGCCGCGCCGCCCGCACCGCCATCGCCGCCGGTGGCCGCACCGACCCGCACGGTGCCGTTGGAGGCGGCGCCGGAGGTGGCGCTGCCGCCTTCGGAGCCGGAAGATGCATTGGCGCCGCTGGCGCGGGCGCCATCGCCGCCGCGCGCCCCTTCTGCGTCGCCGCCATTGCCGGCGCCGCCGCTGGCGCCGCGGCCGGCGCCACCGTTGGCGTTGCCGCTGTTGGTGGCGACGTTGCCGATGTTGGTGACGTTGTTGCCGGTCACGGTACCCGACAGCGAACTGGTGGCCGTCGCCGTGTTGGTATTGAAGGAGTCGGTAAAGGTGGCGCTGGCCGTGCCGCCGTTGTTGGCCGCCGCCGCGCCGGCGGCAGTGGCGCGGGCGTCGCCGCTGCTATTGTTTTGCCCGCTGTTGTTGTCTTGCGAGGCGCTGGCCTGGTCGCTGGCCGAGGCGCCGCTGCCGCTGTGGGTGGCGGTGGTGGTGGCGGTCTGCGTGTTGTCGCCGCCGACCCTGCGCACACGGTTGGACGGGTCGTCGGCCGCCAGCGCCGACAGGCTGAACGCCATCAATATTGACGCTGCAATGGTAGTGCGTTTCATGGAAGATCTCCCTCAGGTTGAGTACCGAATCGAAAAAGTGGCGACCGCCAGGTTCCTGTCGGACATCTGCACCTGAGCAAAATCAATGCCAACTGAATAGTTTTTTCTAAACCATTGAATGCAAGACGAATAATTTTTCGCGCCACCCAAGCGCGCGCGAGAAAATTCCTGTCGCCAAGGAATCCGTGAGAACTGTCACATCTGTGTGACAGTGAGCCCGCCGGGCTGTCACAGTCGGGTTCAGCGTCCGCGTCCGCGTTGTGTAATGCAGGGTGGATGGTTGTAAGCAGATGTAACGCTAACGTGACACTGGGCCCGCCGCCCGCCGGCATCAGCTCATTCGATGGAGATGCGGTGCTTGGCGATCAGGCGGTACAAGGTCATTCTCGACACGCCGAGGTAGCGCGCCGCCTGGGTGACGTTCTTGCCGGCGATGGCGAGGCTGGCGCAGACCGCATCGCGCTCGGCGCGCACTCGCGACTCGCCCAGCGCCTCGCCGTAGAACGCGGACGGCTGCTCGGCCAGGTTGAGGTCGCCCGGCGTGATCAGCGGGCCGTCGGCCAGCACCATCGCGCGCCGGATGCAATTGATCAGCTCGCGCACATTGCCTGGCCAGTCATGCTGTTCCATGGCCTGCATCGCCTTGCTGCTGAAGCCTTTGACGTGGGCGCCTTTTTCGGCCGCGTGGGCGTGGAAGATGTGCTCGGCCAGCATCGCCAGGTCCGCCTTGCGCTCGCGCAGCGGCGGCACTTCGATCGGCAGCACGTTCAGGCGGTAGTACAGGTCTTCGCGGAACAAGCCTTGCGCCACCGCGCTTTTCAGGTTCACGTGCGAGGCGGCGATGACGCGCGCGTCGACCGTCGTTTCGCGCGTGGCGCCGATGCGGGTGATGGTGTGCTCCTGCAGGAAGCGCAGCAGGTTCGACTGGATCTCGCGCGGCAGGTCGCCGATTTCATCGAGGAAGATGGTGCCGCCGGCCGCCGATTCGATCAGGCCGGCCTTTTCCCTGGCCGCGCCGGTAAACGCGCCGCGCTCGTAGCCGAACAGCTCGGACTGGATCAGGCTGGCGGGCAGGGCGCCGCAATTGATCGGCACGAACGGACCCGCCGCGCGCGGCGAACTGGCGTGGATCGCGTGCGCGGTGAGTTCCTTGCCGCTGCCGCTTTCGCCCCAGATCAGCACCGGCGCGTTGACCTGCGCCACCTTGCGGATGTGGGCGCGCAGGGCGACGACGGCCGCGGACTGGCCTTCGATGGTGGTGACGGCGTCCGGCGTGGCGGGGGCGGCGCCGCGCTCGCGCAGCATCGCCCAGCCGTGCGCGTGGCCGAGCGTGTGATGCAGGCGCTCGCGGTCGAGCGGGATGGTGTGGAAGTCGCACAAATGATCGGTCACCAGCGCGCGCGCTTCGGGATGATCGAGCGCGCCGGCTTCGATGACGCCAACCCATTGCATGTTGCAATGGCAGCGCAGGAACTGATCGGCCTGGGCATGCGATTCGGTGCCGAACATTTCGAACAGCAGCCCGACCATGTAGCGTTGCGTCTGCAGCACCCGGCTGGCCTCGTGCAGGGTCGACACGATGCACACGTCCCATCCTTCCAACGGCCCGCACAAGTCACGCACCGCGGTGGCGGCACGGGGGGCAATGCAGATCAGCCTCTTGACGGTCATGAAATTGCTTTCGTTCGTCGGGCGGCGGCCGAACGCCGCTCGCCAGCCATATGCACCGTGCTTATTCTATGCGGATCGGCAGCACATGGGCGCACTGCTGAGGCTGCATCGCAACACTCCAGCGATCGAATTTCTTCCTCGCCAATCGGCGCTGTTTGTGCATCCCGCCGCCGGCGCCGGCCGGCAGCCGCGCGCCGCCGGCATATGAATTTGTCTACAATTGGGCGACTTCGCATCGACACAGACAAGGAGCAGCAATGGCACAGAACATGGAACAACAATCGCTCAAGGGCAAGCGCGTGGCGGTATTGATGACCGACGGCGTCGAGCAAATCGAATACACCTCGCCGCGCAGTTTTCTCGAGCAGCATGGCGCGCAGGTCATTTTGCTCTCGCCCAAGAACGCAGGCGAATCGATCCAAGGCTTCAATCACATGACGCCCGGCGACACCTTCAAAGTGGAAAAGAACATCAAGGAAGCGAACCCGGGCGACTACGATGCGCTCGTGTTGCCGGGCGGCGTAGCCAATCCCGACATGCTGCGCCTGAGCCAGGAATCGATCGCCTTCATCCGCGAGTTTGCCGAATCTGACCGGCCGCTGGCCGCCATCTGCCACGGACCGTGGACGCTGATCGACGCCGGCGTGGCCAGGGCGAAGCACATGACGAGCTGGCCGAGCTTGCAGACGGATTTGCGCAACGCCGGCGCCGAGTGGACCGATGACGAGGTGGTCATCGATGGCCGCCTCATTACCAGCCGCAAACCCGATGACCTGCCGGCCTTCAACGACGCCATCATGAAGGAGTTGCTGGCCGGGCAGGGCGAAGATTCCGGCCCGACGTCATGACGGCGCCGCGTCAGTTCTGAGGCGTTCTGCGCCGCTTGAAAAAACCGCCGAAGCCGGCGGTTTTTTTATGCCCGGACGCTACACCGCCCGGCGGCGCCGCGCAGCGCCGGCCGCGGCCAGCCCCAGGCCCAGCAAGGCCAGCGACGCCGGCTCCGGCACATCGCGTACCGGGCCGCCGGTGCCGCCGTCGACCACGGCCGCGCGCTGGTCGAAGCCGCCGCTGCCGTTCAGGCATCCGGTGAACGCGATGCGGTCCTGGTTCAGCGTGACCGCGCCGTTGGCCGACAGCAGCCGGCCGCAGGCAATGTTCAGGTTGCCGTCGCTGCTGATCACGTCCTGCGCGAGGACATTGCCGGCAAAGGTGTCGCCGTCCAGGGTGGCCGCGCTGCCGACATTCCAGTACAGGCCGACGCCGTCGCCGGAGCCGACGTTGCGCACCACGATGCTCGACGTCGCCGCGGTGACCAGCGTGCTGGGGAACTGGAACACCCACACGGCGTTGGCGTCGCCGCCGCCATCGAGGAACAGGGTGCCGGTCAGGTTCATCGCCACTGCCGCGACGGTGTAGACGCCCGGGGCGACGCTGCCGCCGTGCGCTGCCTGCCAGGCGTCGAGGTTGCCGTCGATGAGGGAGCCGCCGCCGAACGCGGCCAGGCTGGCGACGGCGGCGTCGAGTTCGACTTGGGCACGCTGCGACAGCGGCGTGTTCGGCTGCAGCGACCCCGACGTGAAGATGTAGCCGGTGCCGACCGTGACGCTCGGCGCGGCGCCTAGGTTGCCGCCGATCGTGCTCGGTGCAACGTTGGTGACGGCCGATGCGCCCAGCACGGCGAAGCCGGCCAGGTCGGCGCCGAGGATCGGCGCCGCCTCGGCGCGGGTGGCGGCGCCCAGCGAGGCGGCCAGGGCCAGGGCGCAAATGGCAGCGGAAAACAATGAGCGCTTGCCAGGCAGGCTCGATGGTAGCGCGAATGTCATGGTGTGATGCCTTTGCGGCGGAAGGAGCGCAGGAAAATCTCCTGTACCCGTTACGAAGCATTTTCTGTACCACCGGACGATTTCGCTTACATATCAGTACCTTGTGCTCAATAGTGTGAAATCGACAACGTGGCAAATGTAAGATTTCTCGACATTCGTCGATCGATCCGGGGCCTGAATTGCCTAGACGAGGTCTCGGCGGCGCTCGGCCAGCCACTGTGTCAGCGCGGCGGACGTCAGCGGCTTGCTGAAGAGGTAGCCCTGTCCCTTGTCGCATGCCAGTTCCCGCACGACGTCGGCCTGCGATTGCGTCTCGATACCTTCGGCAACGGTGTCCATGCCGAGGCTGCGCGCCACTTTCACGGTTGCCTCGATCAGTACGCGGTGGTGGGGGCTGGTGTCGCCCTGGCTGACGAAGGAGCGGTCGATCTTGACCGTGTCGACCGGCAGCAGGTGCAGGCTCGCCAGCGACGAGTAGCCGGTGCCGAAATCGTCGAGCGCGAGCTTGACGCCGAGCGCCTTCAATTCGTGCAGGCGCTGCTGCACCTGCTGGTCCTGCGCGGCCAGGCTTTCCGTTATTTCCAGCTGCAGGCGCTCGGCCTGCATGCCGCTGGCGCGCAGGATGTCGCCGACGACCCCGGTCCACCCGGGTTGCGCCAGTTGCGCGCGCGACAGGTTAACCGCCAGCAGGCGCGGCGCCCCGGCGCCCAGCTCGGCCTGCCACTGGACGAAGTCGCGGCAGGCGCGCGCCAGCACGAAGTCGCCCAGCGCGCAGATCAGGCCGCATTCTTCGGCGATCGGGATGAATTCCAGCGGCGAGACGACCCCGCGCGTCGGATGCTGCCAGCGCACCAGCGCTTCGACCCCCGTCGCATGGTCGGTGCCGCCGCCGTCGAGCAGGCCCACTACCGGCTGGTACAGCACGAACAGCTCGTTTTCCTGCAGCGCGCGGCGCAGGTCAGCTTCGAGATCGCCGCGCCGCGCGGCGCGCTCGCGCATCGAGGTGTCGAACAGCACATACCGTCCGCCGCCGCCGCGCTTGGCTTCCGCCATCGCGATGCTGGCGTCGCGCAGCACCGCATCGGCGTCGCCTTCCGCCTGGTTGCCGAGCACGATGCCCATGCTGATGTTGCAGATGATGTCGGTGGCGGCCATGCGGTAGGGCTTGCCGATTGCCTCGAGCAGGCGCAGCGCCACGCTCTCGACGTCGCCGGCGTGGCGCATGCCGTCGAGCACGACGACGAATTCGTCGCCGCCGATGCGCGCCGCCATCTGGCTGGGGCCGGCCATCGCGATGCGGTTGGTGGGCGGGCGCAGGGTCGCGCGCATGCGGTCGGCCATCGTCGTCAGCACCTGGTCGCCGACGCCGTTGCCGAGCGTGTCGTTGATCTGCTTGAAGCGGTCGAAGTTCATGAACAGCACCGCGAATTCGGCGCGGGCGGCGGCGTTCGGGCGCGCCATCATCAGAGCGATCTGCTCTTGCACGGCCCAGCGGTTGGGCATCCTGGTCAGGCTGTCGGTGCGCGCGGCGCTGTTCAGGCGCCGCGTCAGCGTCTCCTGTTCGCGCTCGATTTCTGCGGTGGCGTCGTCGACCACCGCCATCAGCCGGTGGGCGTCCGTCTTCAGCAGGCTGATCGACAGGAAGCGCGGGCCGGTGTCGGCGCCGGCCGTGCCGGTCAGGTCGATGCGCAAGGATTCGCAGACGACCCCGCTGGCGGCGCCGAAACCGGCCGCCATGCTTGCCAGTTGCGGCGCGACGCCGGCCAGCACGTCGAACAGGTTGTCGAGGTTGCCGTCGGCCGACAGCGGCATGAGCAGGCTCGACGACATCGGGTTGAGCATCTCGATGGTGCCGTCGACGCCGATCTGTACCAGCCCGATCGGGGCGCGGTAGAGAAACTGGATCAGCGCTTCGTAGGCGTCGGTGTGGTCAGCCTGCATGGGCGGGTCCTTTCAGATGGTCCTGGTGCGAGGGGTATTCCGGGCTCCAGCAGTCGACCCGGTTGCGCCCGCGCGCCTTGGCCGCGTACAGCGCCTGGCCGGCGCGCTTCATCAGGCCTTCCAGGCCGCCGCCGCCGTCGTCGATGACCGCCACGCCGGCGCTGACGGTGTAGCCGATCGAGTCGCCGTCGATCGTGGCCGGGCCCGCTTCGACCAGCAGGCGCACTCGCTCGGCCACGGCCGCCGCGCCGGCCAGGTCGGTCGACGGCAGCAGCACGGCGAACTCATCGCCGCCGACGCGGGCGACGACGTCGACATCGCGAAAGGCCGCGCGCAGGATGGCGGCGAAGTGGCGCAGCACGGCGTCGCCGGCGGGGTGGCCGAAGCGGTCGTTGACGGCCTTGAAGTGGTCGGCGTCGAACATGATCAGCGCCGTCGAGCGCGGCGAATGCCGGCTGCGCGCCAGCTCCCGTTCGGCCGCCTCGAAGAAGGCGCGGCGGTTAGCCAGGCCGGTAAGGTAGTCGCAGAAGGTCGCCTGGCGCTGCTGTTCGCTCGCTTCGCGCTTGTCGCTGATGTCGCGCAGGATCATGCAGTAGGCGGGCGTGGCGCCGCCGCCGCCGGCCAGCGGCAGGTCGCGTTCCTGCACCGGCGCGATCATCGCGCTGCCCCAGAACAGGCTGCCGTCGGCACGCTGGCGCTGGCCTTCGTCCAGGCTCCAGCCGTCGGCGTCGGCTTCGCGCAGGCGGTCCAGCACATGGTCCGCCGTGGTCGCGCCGGCCGGGTAGAACACCGAATAGGGCTGCCCCAGCAGCGCGTCGGCGCTGTGGCCCAGCATGCGGCCGATGGTCTCGTTCCAGGCATCGACACGGCCGTCGCTGTCGAGACTGACCATGGCGTAATCGGTGACGTTGCTGAGGATGGCGTTGAGCCAGGCGTCGGCCTGCTTGAGGGCGCGCTCGCGCAGCACCTGCTGGGTGACGTCGCCCAGCACCGCCATCAGGCGCGTGTTGTCGAGCTTGACGATGCTCAGCGACAGCACCTGGATGGCGCCTGCGCGCCCGGAGGCGTCGGTCAGGTGCAGCTGCATGGCGTCGCAGATCACCCCCTGGGCAGGGGCGAAATCGGCGCACAGGTGGCGCAGCGCCGGCGCCACGCCTTCGAGCGCGGTGAACAGATTCGAAAGGTCGCCGTCGCGCGACAGCGGCATCAGCAACTGCGCCGAGACCGGATTGATCATCGCGATGGTACCGTCCAGCGCGGCCTGGACCAGGCCGACGGGCGCCAGGTAGAGGAACTGGAGCAGCGCCTCGTGCTCGTCGCTGATGCCGTCCGCGCCGGCGTTACTCATGCTGCTGCGCGATTGACGAGGACGTAGCGCGTGGCCGCGCCCGGTGACGCCAGCAGCCGCAGCGCGACCTTGACCGGGCGCATGCGCAGCGTCAGCACGTAATTGATGGTGGCGTCGAGCGCCTCGCCGGCCTCCATCGCGTCTTCGAAACGCTGGGCCACCAGGAAGTTGTTCATGCACGGCGCGACGATGGTAAACAGCGGCTGGCCGAGCACGCGCTGGGGCGACAGGCCGGCCGCGTTCGATTCGAAGGCGTTGTATTGCCGGACGATCGATTCGGTGTCGAAACCAATCACGCCGAAATCGAGGGCGTCGAGTTCGTCCAGGGTGAGGGTGGCCAGGCGGGCGGCGAGGTCGGGATGGTCGAAGGCGGTGGGGGAGAGGACGGTCATGTGGGTTCAGCGAGTGCCGGCCGGGTCGGATTTCGGCGGCGACCGGTTGGTTATGTTGTTCCAGGGAAAAATATGTTCACATACATGGGACGGGGTGTCAACGGGCGTTCAGTTGAATGGACGGGCAATGTTGCAGAGATGGGAGAGCGGGCCGACTATCGGACGAACCGAGTGGCCAGGCGAACGACTGAAGCGCGCGATTTGTCGAGCATCTTTACAGTGAGAAATCGCCGAGAAACTAAGCCTTTGATTGCATGAGAAAATTTCCGGGGCATAAAATTTGCTTGCATCTGTAGTTACAAAAAATAACTATGGGGAGTCTGGGAAATGAGAAATTTCAAAGCAATGTTGGCGTTCATATTGGTGTGCTTGAGTTCAACCTGCGCTCAGGCTGCGATCATTAAGAGTACTGCACATGGCGTTATTACGTACGGAATCGACGGGATGGGACTTTTTGGACAGGCGGGGGCAGATCTGAAAGGCCTGCAATATAGCCAGACAATCAGTCTCGATCGCGCCCTTAATGTTGACGGCGTGTTTGAAGGTCAAGCCCAGAGCATTGGGACGTCTCCGGCGACCGTTGCCACAACCGTCAACAACATCACCTTCACCAGGATCGTCAGCCCGTCGAGTAATGGAAACGGTTTCGCCGTCGTCAACAAGGCGTTTCTTGGCATTGATTTCAAATCGGATGGAATTAGCGCCGTCGCGCAGGATTTCAACGCCACCTCCGGCTTCCAGGGATATCAGTACGTATTTTCAAAAACTCCTTTTGTCGGCGCCATCGCCGACCCCGGCATGCATTACTTAGGTGTTGTCCAACCCGGTGACGAGTATTATCAGAATTTTGTGTTCTTTGATTTTGTATTGAATATTTCAACTACTTTCGACGCACGATCCGATTCAATCGAGTTCAACGCGGTTGAAGCTTCCGGATCGGTCCCGGAGCCTGCGACGGCAGCGTTGATCAGCCTCGGGCTGATTGGGTTTGCAGTAAGCCGTCGCAAGCATAGTTAGGGTGGCTCCATCGGTAGATGGGCCGGCGCAGGCGAATCGGAGAACCTTGCCCTAGAATGGAGGTCTGCCTTGCAAGGCAGGCCCGTTACGCAGGCGCGCGGCATGCAGCGCAAATTCCCTGCTCATCGTTTCAGGCGCAATTAGCTGCGGTGGCGGCGAGATTGCTCGCCGGAACCCACCCCCGCCCCGCGGACGGGATTTGCGAAGCAAAACCGCCCCGAAGGGGCTCCTAAGTGTCAAGACCCGCTTGGTTATAGACGCGTTTTAGGAATAGTTCCGGCTTTTTTTGCTGCCATTCCTTGAGGGCTTGAATAGGCGTCAAATGCTTCAAGGCGCGTTGCGGGATGCTGTTATTGTAAATCTTCAGATAGCTT
>JBBRXM010000052.1:0-35200 GCA_038248405.1 Burkholderiales bacterium | reverse complement strand
TCGTCCTGGGCCACCAGGAAACCGATGGACATGACCTGCACACCGTAGTTCTCCAGCGGCTCCATGGTCTTGCCGTCGGTGGTCTCGGGACGTCCGCTGATGCCCAGCATCATCGGCAGCGAAGGGCCGTAGATGTCGGCGTCGAGGATGCCGACGGACGCGCCTTCGGCGGCCAGCGCCAGCGCCAGGTTCACCGCCGTGGTGGACTTGCCGACGCCGCCCTTGCCGGAGGCCACCGCGATGATGTTCTTCACGTTCGGCATCACCTTCAGGCCGCGCTGCACCGTGTGCGACAGGATCTTGGAGGTGACGTTGACGTCGACCGCGCCGGCGCCGGGCAGCGCCGACAGCGCGCGCGTGACGTCGGCGCGGATCGCTGCCATCTGGCTGCGGGCGGGGTAGCCCAGTTCGATGTCGAGGGCAATATCGCCGGCGCCGCCGACCTTGACGTTCTTGACTGCCCGCGCGGAAACGAAGTCCTTGCCGGTGTTCGGATCGATGACCGCTGCCAGCGCCGCCTTGACGTCTTCTACTGTGATGCTCATTGAAAGCCTTTCGGATGTGATGCCGAAGTTTAGCGCAAAACGGCCACGGCGACCTTGCCGGAATGGCAAACCGGGCGCCGCCGACGTGCCCATTGGCGCCCGGCGCTGGTAAAATGCTTATTTTCATCTAACGATAAGCGCATTTCGACCATGACCCGCAAGCTGTTCGTCACTACCGCCCTGCCCTACGCCAACGCAGCCTTCCACATCGGCCACATGATGGAGTACATCCAGGCCGATATCTGGGTGCGTTTCCAGCGAATGCAGCGCGACAGTGAGGGCCCGCGCCAGGTCCACTTCGTATGCGCCGACGACACCCACGGCACGCCCATCATGATTGCCGCCGAAAAGGAAGGCATCACGCCGCAGGAGTTCGTCGCCAAGATCGCCGCCGGGCGCAAGCAGTACCTCGACGGCTTCCACATCGGCTTCGACAACTGGTATTCGACCGATTCGCCGGAAAACGTCGAACTGTCGCAGGGCATCTACCGCAAGCTGCGCGACGCCGGCCTGATCGTCACCAAGACGGTGGACCGCTTCTTCGACCCGGTCAAGGGCATGTTCCTGGCCGACCGCAACATCAAGGGCGAGTGCCCGAAGTGCGGCGCCAAGGACCAATACGGCGACAACTGCGAAGTGTGCGGCGCCGCCTACCAGCCGACCGAACTGGTCAACCCGTTTTCCGTCTTTACGGGCTCGACGCCGATCCTCAAACCGTCGGAGCAGTATTTCTTCGCCCTGTCGGACCCGCGCTGCTACACCTTCCTCAAGGAGTGGCTCAATACGCCTGGCCGCCTGCAGCCCGAGATGGTCAACAAGGTCTCCGAGTGGCTCGGCGAAGCGGGCGAGAAGCTGGCCGACTGGGACATTTCGCGCGACGCGCCCTACTTCGGCATCCCGATTCCCGATGCGCCGGGCAAGTTCTTCTATGTGTGGCTCGATGCGCCGGTCGGCTACCTGGCCAGCCTGAAGAACTACTTCAGCCACAAAGGCATCGACTTCGACGCCTTCCTCAACGACCCCGACGCCGAGCAGGTGCACTTCATCGGCAAGGACATCGTCTCCTTCCACCTGCTGTTCTGGCCGGCGATGCTGAACTTTGCGGGCCACCCGATCATCGACAAGCTGAAGGTCAACGTCCACGGCCACCTGACGGTGAACAACGAAAAGATGTCGAAGTCGCGCGGCACCGGCATTTCGCCGCTGCGCTACCTCGACCTGAAGATGAACCCGGAGTGGCTGCGCTACTACATCGCCTTCAAGCTCAACTCGAAGGTCGAGGACCTCGATTTTAACGGCGACGACTTCGTGGCGCGCGTCAACAGCGACCTGATCGGCAAATACATCAACATCGCCAGCCGCTGCGCCGGCTTCATCGCCAAGAAGTTCGACGGCAAGCTGGCCGAGACGCTCTCGCCGCAGGCCCAGCAATGGATCGGCCGCGCGCTGACGGTCAACGGCGCCGAGCGCCAGGAGAACATCGCCGCCAACTTCGAGAACCGCGAGTACGGCAAGGCGCTGCGCGAGATCATGGAGATCGCCGACATCACCAACCAGTACGTCGACGAGAACAAGCCGTGGATCCTGGCCAAGGATCCGGAGAAGAACGCCGAACTGCACGACGTCTGCACGACGGCGCTGATCCTGTTCCGCCAGCTGACGATCCTGCTCTCGCCGGTGCTGCCGCAAGTGGCGGACCGGGTGGCCGAATTCCTGGGCGACCAGGACTATTCGTGGCGCGACACCAGCGGCGCCACCGTCTACGAATCGATGCTCGGCCGTTCGATCTTCACCTACAGCCACCTGATGCAGCGGGTCGACGCCAAGATGGTCGAGGACTTGTTCGATCGCCCTGCGCCGGCGGCGATTGCCGCACCGGTGGCCGAAGCTGCCGCCTCGACCGATATCGAAGAGCTGGCGCCGGAAATCAAGATCGACGACTTCACCAAGATCGACCTGCGCATCGCCATGATCGTCAACTGCGAGCAGGTCGACGGCTCGGACAAGCTGCTGCGCCTGACGCTCGACGTCGGCGAAGGCCGGCTGCGCAACGTCTTCTCGGGCATCAAGTCGGCCTACCAGCCGGAGCAGCTGGTCGGCAAGCTGACGGTGCTGGTGGCCAACCTGGCGCCGCGCAAGATGAAGTTCGGCGTGTCCGAGGGCATGGTGCTGTGCGCGTCGGCGGCGGACGAGAAAGCCGATCCGGGGCTGTACGTGCTGGAGCCGTGGCCTGGCGCCAAGCCGGGCATGCGCATCCGCTGAAGCCAGCGTCAGATTGCTTCGTTGACCTAAAAACCGTCATCCTTGCGAACGCGGGGATCCAATTTCGCAGCAAGTTGTTAGCGTTTGACGGAGCCGCATCCTGGCTCTCCGTCGAATCAGGGTGCCCGTCGGATCGAAGTCGCCGAAGTCTACGAAATCAGAAAATAATCTAGCAAAAATCAACGTCATCCTCGCGAAAGCGGGGATCTATGCGGAGCAAATTCAGTATGGATCCCCGCGTTGCGAGGACGACGTGTTCAGGTTTTCGAGTTTCCCTTGCGTTGCGATTCAGTAAGCAAACATACCGGCCAGGCGTTTTGCGACAGCCTCGTCCCGCGGGGAGTCGGTCTTGATGTCAACAAACTCTACGGCACCTTGTACTCCACCGCCATATTATCGTCCGTAATCTTCCACAACTCTTTCCTCCGCAATAGCGCGGCGCGCATCGCCAGCAGCGGCGCCGACGCCATCCGTTCCAGTTCGGCACGGTGCGCCGCATCCTGCTCGAACAGCGCACTGCCGTCAGCCCGCTTGAACAGCAGCAAATTCGCGCGCCGCTCCTCCGTGCTCATATCGAACGGCGCGTCACTCGCCGCCACGAACGTGGAATACGTCGTCACATGTTTGAACACGTGCGCCGCCGTATGCAGCACGTCGCGCGAGCCGGTGGCGTTGTAATAAATTACCCCGCCCGGGTTCAGGTGCCGCTTCGCCAGCTCCAGAAACTCCACCGACAGCAGATTGGTCGCGTTGCTGCGCCAGTGGTAGGTCGTGTTCATCAGGATGAAGTCGAACCGCTCGCCCGGATGGTTGCGCAGCCAGCGGCGGCCGTCGTCGAAGTACAGCGTCACTTTCGGATCCTTGAGCACGCCGGCAATTTCCGGGTAATGCTGCATCACGCCCGGATAGCCCTTGTTGATCTCGACAATGGTGAGCGACTCGACCGGCCCGTACTCGGCGATGACCTTCGCCCATGAGCCCGTGGAAAGCCCTATCTCGAGCACCCGCGCAGGCTTGCGGTGCAGGCTGGCCATCATGTAGGCGCGGTCGATCAGGTTCGAGTTTCGCAGCGGATCGAGGTTGTAGCGGCCGTCGTAGATGCCGTTGCCGTACATGATGTCGCCCTTGGCGTCGTGCTCGACGGTGATGATGCCGCTGCGGTTTTGCCGGGTGTACGCGAACGGCGGGCGATCGCCCTCGCCGAACTGAAGCTTTTCGAGGTGGCCCGCGTACAGGCCGCCGTGCAGCGCCCAGGCGCCGGCCACCATCGCCGCCGTCAGCGCCAGCGCGCCCAGCTTGTAGCTGCGCGCCGGCGGCAACGCCACCAAGAGGGCCAGCAACAGCAGTACCGTCAGCGCGCTGAGGATGGCGATGTTCGCTTCCAGCGTGAACAGGTCGAGCAGGATGAAGCCGGTCACCAGCGGCCCCAGCGTGGCGCCGACGATGTTGGCGAAGTACAGCCACGACATCGCCCGCGCCGCGTCCGCGCGCTCGTCCGAGATGCCCAGGTGCATCAGCATCGGCAGGATGCCGCCGGTGCAGAAGGCGACCAAGCCGATGGCGATGTAGGCGACCATTTCGCCCAGCTCCTTGCCGACGAGGCTGGCCTGCGCCACCACCGGCAGTGCCAGGTAAAAAACGGCGACGGCGACCAGCAGCGAGCGCACCAGGTACTCGACCGGCTTGCCGCCCGGCTCGCACGCCCGGCGCGAATGCAGCGCGCCGGCGGCGATGCCGACCAGGAAGGCGGCCAGCATCAGCCCGAACACCTGCGGCCGGTTGGCGGTCATGAAGCCGAGCAGGCGGAACCAGAGGATTTCCTGGCTCAGCGAAATGAAGCCGATCGCCAGCAAGGTGGCGCACACCAGGCCGTAGGGCAGGAGCGGCGCGCTGCGGGCCGGCACCGGGGCGGCGGCAACCTTGTGGTCGGCGGCGACGCCGGCACGCGCGAGGCGGCGGCTGGCGTCGTAGATCAGGGCGGCGGTGGCGAAGTTGCAGCCGGCGGCGATCAGCACCGCCGCCTGCTGGCCGAGGAAGACGAACAGCAGCTCCACCGTGCAGAAGGCGGCGATGGCCGAGCCGATCGTATTGACGGCGTACAGCAGGCCGACCGAGTGGCCGATGTTGCGCAGGTAGCCCTGCAGCCACGCCACCAGGACCGGCAGCGTCGCCCCCATCATCAGCGTCGGCACCGCCAGGATCAGGTAGACCCACAGCACCAGCGCGCCGGTGGAGGTGTCGCCGGCGGCGCTGCTGACCAGGTCGATCAGCTGCAGGCTGACCAGGCCGAAGGCACCGATGCCCGTTTCCAGCCCGAGGAACAGGCGCAGCAGGTGGCGCGGGAAGCGCTGCTGCAGGTAGCCGCCGGCCAGCGCCCCCACGCCGAGGCCGAACATGAACACCGAGACGATCACGGTGACCGATTCGCTGTTGATGCCAAAGGTGGCGAACAGGGTGCGCTGCCACACCACCTGGTAGATCAGCGCCGAAAAGCCCGACACGAGGAACAGGAAGGCAACGTAACGCAAGGTGGGCGACCGCAACATTGTTGTCTTTCTAAAATGATTGCACGCGCCGATTCTATGCCAATTCCGTGGTCCCGGAACTGGTTCGTTGGGCTTGGCGGGGTTTATAATGCGCAGTTGATGAGAAATCCGCGCCATGACGCGCCCACCTTTAGAAGCGACACTACTTTCTATGACCGAACTGACTTCCTTGAGGCACATCCCGCAGGCCAATCTGTTTCGCAAGGGCGACGTGTTCGTCCTGTTCGGCGAGCTGTTCGGCCGCGGCTACGTCAATGGCCTGATCGATGAAGCGCGCAAGGCCGGCATGACCATCGTCGGCATCACCGTCGGCCGGCGCGACGAGAACAACGCGCTGCGCGCCCTCGACGCGGAAGAGCTGGCCGAAGCGGAAGCGAAGCTGGGCGGACGCATCATCAACGTGCCGCTGATGGCCGGCTTCGACCTCGACGCGCCCGAAGGCGAGCAGAACCCGACCGAGATGCTGGCCGGCCTGACGCTGAAGAACTGGCAGGAAGAACAGCTCGACTGGAACAAGGTCGAGCGCTGCCGCGAAACCGGCGTGCAGCGCTTCACGGCGTCGGCCGCCATCGTCATGGCCGAGATCGACAAGCTGGTGCCGGACGGCGCCAACGTCTTTTTCGCCCACACCATGGCCGGCGGCATTCCGAAGATCAAGGCCTTCCTGGCCATCGCCAACCGCATCTACAAGGGCCGCGGCGAGCGCTTCATGTCCTCGCGCGCGCTGCTCGAGAGCGACCTGGGCAAGCTGATCCTGATGAACTTCGACGAAGTCACCGCCAACACGCTGCAGCACCTGATCCACGCCAGCAGCGCCATCCGCGAGCGGGTGACGAAAACCGGTGGCCAGGTGCGCTACAGCGCCTACGGCTACCACGGCACCGAGATCCTCATCGGCGGCGAGTACCGCTGGCAGACCTACACCAACTACACCCAGGGCTACGCCAAGATGCGCCTGGAAAGCGTGGCCGAGGCGGCCTGGGCGCAGGGCATCAGCGCGACCGTGTTCAACTGCCCGGAGATCCGCACCAACTCGTCCGACATTTTTGTCGGCGTCGAGCTGTCGCTGTTCCCGCTGCTGACGGCACTGAAGAAGGAAGGCGGCGGCGCCTGGGTCGACCAGCAGTGGGCGATCTGCCAGGGCTTGCTGGAAGACGGCGTCTCGCTCGAGTCGCTGCTGGAAAAAATCGAGGCCTACAACCAGGATCCGACCAGCGCCTCCTTCCGCAACTTCGAAGCCTGGCCGATGGACAACACCCCCGAGCTGGCCGAGGTGATGATCGGCACCTCCGACGACATCACCAAGCTGCACAAGGACCGCAAGGCGCTCATCACCGACCACCTCAGTTCGCTGGTGCTGGAAGGGGCCGGCCCGCTGATGTTCCACGGCGCCGCCGAAAAGATCGGCCCGGTGCTGTGGCTGGGCCACGACATCATCGCGCGCGAACTCGTTTCGCTGCACCCTTAAGCCATGCCGGCGGCGCCGGGGGTTTTCCCCGGCCGCTGCGCGCTCGGGTAGAATACCCTGCCTCCAAACTGATAGCCGACGATGAAATTGACCAAACAACACCAGCTGTACGAATCCGACCACACCTTGTTCATCAAGGCGCTGAAGGCGGCCAACCCGGCCATCGAAGAAGGCCAGCGCGAAGGCCGTGCGCTGCTGTGGGACAAGGCGCCGATCACGCTGACGGAACAGGACCGCAACACCGAATCGCGCATCAGGCAGCAAGCGTACGTGTACCAGAACAAGCTGTAATCTTTTCCGGACCGAGAGATGTTGCCAGACGAGGCGGCGCTCACTGTAGTCGAGCCGGCCGAAGCTGCCGTGGCCAGCGCGCGCCTGTACGGCGAGCCGATGCTGCGCATGCCGACCGACCTGTACATCCCGCCGGACGCGCTGGAAATCTTCCTCGACGCCTTCGAAGGACCGCTCGACCTGCTGCTGTACCTGATCCGCAAGCAGAACTTCAACATCCTCGACATCCCGATGGCGCAGGTCACCCTGCAATACCTGAAGTATGTCGACCAGATCCGCCTGCACAACCTGGAGCTGGCCGCCGAGTACCTGCTGATGGCGGCCATGCTCATCGAGATCAAGTCGCGCATGCTGCTGCCGCAGCGGCACGCCGACCTCGACATCGACGCCGGCGATCCGCGCGCCGAGCTGGTGCGCCGCCTGCTCGACTACGAGCAGATCAAGCTGGCCGCCGGCGAGCTGAACGCGATGCCGCAGCTCGACCGCGACTTCGTGCGCCCGCAGCTGTTCATCGAAGAAAGCCGCGTGCCGACCTGGCCGGACGTCGATCCCGCCGACCTGCAGCGCGCCTGGCTGGACGTCATCAAGCGCGCCACGCTGACCCAGCATCACCGGATCAGCCGCCAGGAATTGTCGGTGCGCGAACACATGTCGGCGATTTTGCGACAATTGCAGACGGCGCGCTTCGTCGAATTCACCGACCTGTTCCAGGGCCAGAGCGGCGTGCCGATCGTGGTGGTGCATTTCGTGGCCATGCTGGAGCTGGCGAAGGAAACGCTGATCGAGATTACCCAGGCCGAGCCGTTCGCGCCGATATACGTGCGGCTGGCCTATTCGCCGGCGTGATGCCGGCTCCCTCTTCCCCCTACCTGACTGACCCATGAAAATTATCTCTTCCATCGAAGAACTGCGCGACCATCTGAGCGGGCAACTGCGCACGGCGTTCGTGCCGACCATGGGCAACCTGCACGAAGGCCACCTGTCGCTGATGCGCCTGGCGCGCAAGCATGGCGATCCGGTGGTCGCTTCCATCTTCGTCAACCGCCTGCAGTTCGGGCCGAACGAAGACTTCGACAAGTATCCGCGCACCTTCCAGAGCGACGTCGACAAGCTGGAGAAGGAAGGCGTCTACATCCTGTTCGCGCCGACCGAAAAGGATCTGTACCCGGAGCCGCAGGAATTTCGCGTGCGCCCGCCGGACGACCTCGGCAACACGCTCGAGGGCGAGTTCCGCCCCGGCTTTTTCACCGGCGTGACGACGGTGGTGCTCAAGCTGTTTTCCTGCGTGCGCCCGCGGGTGGCGGTGTTCGGCAAGAAGGATTACCAGCAGCTGATGATCGTTCGTAACATGAGCCGCCAGTTCGCGCTGCCGACCGAGATCATCGCCGCCGAGACCTACCGCGCCGACGACGGCCTGGCGCTGTCGTCGCGCAATATGTACCTGTCCGCGGACGAACGCAAGGAAGCGCCGGCGCTGTTCCAGAGCCTGAACATGGTCGCCGCCGAGATGCGCGCCGGCCACCTCGACATTTTCCAGCTGGAGCACCAGGCGATGGACAACCTGGCCAGCCGCGGCTGGAACCCGGACTACATTTCGGTGCGCAAGCAGTCCGACCTGCAGGTGCCGTCGGCCGGCGACCTGGCGCAAGGGGCGCCGCTGGTGGTGCTGGCCGCAGCCAAGCTGGGCACGACGCGGCTGATCGACAACCTCGAGATCTGACGCGATAGCTGTCCACAAAACCAGCACACGTCGTAGGCTGATCGAGAACCGCGAGATATGACGCGATATTTGTCCACAAAACCAGAACACGTCGTCCTCGCGGAGCGGGGATCCATGCTGAATTTGCTCAGCCATGGGTCTCCGCTTTCGCGAGGACGTTGATTTTGTTAGATTTTCTCTGAATTCATCGATTTCGGCGATTTCGCGGGCGCACGCGATATGCCAGGCCCGCGGCGAAAGAAATATTTCTTGTTAGTTGGCAACTTCGCATCCTGAAGCTTTATACTTGGATATGCCACGCTAACGAAAAGGTCATCCCTGTGACAACTCCCGAGATCACCATCCCGCGCAAGGGCGCACCGCGCCCGTCCGACGCGCTCGAGCAGATCGCCCCCGATGCCGGCGCCCACGAAATGCGCGATCCCTTCGACATCGGCGAGGCCTTCGAATTGCTGGCGCGCAGCGGCGAGGCGGTGTCGGTGCATCCGTCCGGCATGGTCAGGGGCTTGCTGCTGGCGCGCCTGCATGCGGTGGACCCGGAGCAGCCGACCTTCGTGATCGACTTCGCCGGCGCCCTCCCCCCGGCCGGGCCCGCCACCTTCGTCGCCGCCCTCGGCGGCAACGCCAAGTTGCAGTTCGAGCTGGCGCAGGAGTGGCGCTGCCTGCCTGGCGAGCCGAACCTGGTGCCGGCGCAGTTCCCACCCTTCTGCCAGGTGCTCAACCGCCGCGCCGCCCAGCGCGTGGGCACCCCGGTCGGCGTCTACAACACCGCTTCTTTCAAGCTCCTGAGCAAGCCGTACGACCTGCCGCTCGACGACGTCTCGCTCGGCGGCGTCGGCCTGCGCGCCACGCCCGGCGAAGCCTTTGGCCTGCGCGTGCGCAAGCGGATCGACAACGTGCAGCTGAGGCTGGGACCGGCGCTGGTGCTGACTGCCGACCTCGAAATTCGCCTGCTGCGCCCCTTCAAGACTTTCCTGCTCGGCGAGCAGGTGCAGATCGGCTGCAGCTTCGTCAACCTCTCGATGCAGACCCGGCAGCAGGTGGAACGCTATATCGTGGCTACCAGCCGCACCCGCCGCGGCGCGTGAGCCGGGTGGGTCGCCGGCGCTGCGGCGGCCGCATCAGGTCGACACGTTCTGCGCCCACGCCAGCGCCGACAGGTGCGCCTTGTTCACTTCCAGCGGCGAAATGCCGAGCGACTTGGCCAGCGACGCCACCAGGTGCGAATTGAGTTCGCACGCTTCGGCCAGCGCCAGGTAGGGACCGTACATGCCGCCGCGCGTGAGCAGCGCGCGCACCACTTCGTCGGGCAACTGGATGGTGTCGAGCACCTCGCGCATCGACAGCCCGAGCAGGCGGTCGAGCAGCGAGAACATGCCGGCCACGAACAGGTTCTCGCCTTCGCCGCGCGCCAGGAACTTCGAGCCGAGCAGCTCGGCGAGCCGGCCGCGCACCACCGCCGTCTCCATCAGCACCGGCGAATAGCCGCTCTTGCTGGCCGTCGCCAGCAGCAGGGTCAGCCAGCGGTACAGCGGCGCGTAGCCGAGCATGCCGATGGCCTGGCGCAGCGACTGGATCTCGCGCCCGCTGCCGAAACCGGCCGAGTTGATGAAGCGCAGCAGCTTGTACGACAACGCCGGATCGCGCTTGAGCACGCTTTCGATCTTGGGAATGTCTTCGTTCGCCGTCACCATCTGCATCAACTGCAGGATGATCGCCTGGGCCGGGTTCATGCCCTTGACGGGGCTGCCGGCGCGCGGCGTCAGGTGCAGCTTGCCGACAAAGGCGTCCAGCCCCAGCGCGGCGCAGGCGTCGAAGTCGGCCCACGACGTCACCGGCCGGCCGACCATGCGCACCGTCGACTGCTTGACGGCGGCGTAGGTGCGCGCCTGGGCGGCGACGTCGGCGCCGGTGAAGCGCACTTCGATGTAGGAGGCGCTCATGCCGAGATTCTTGCCGAGGTGGCCCAGGTCGCCGTCGCGCACCGAAATGCCGACGCCGCCGGCGCGCAAGCCCTGCACCGCGGCCAGCGTGTCCGGATTGGCCAGGTCGGCCGCCTTCATCGTCAGCACCGTGCGGTCCGGCGGCAGCGCGTGCAGCGCGTCGGTCGAGAGCATCGCCGGCACCGCGTCGAGGAACAGGACCTTGTCGCGCAGCAGCCAGCCGCGCTCGTCGTCGTTGACGTGTTCGGCGACGAAGCCGACCAGCGATTCGAGGTCGGCGTCGGTGATCGGCTGCATGTCGTCGTGCTTCCACGACAACTCGTAACCGATCACCCGCTGCTTCGGATCGAGCAGCGGTTCACGAACGATAAAATTTGTGTGATGCATGGAGAAATCGCTTCGGTGTTGCTAGTACAAAGAGAAACTCAGAAACCGAGGCTGTCGAGCAGGTCGTCGACCTGTCCCTGGTTGGACACCACTTCGCTGTTGCCGGTCGGATTGATCTGCGGCCCGTTGAGCAGGCCGTTGTCGTATTCGCGCTTCACTTCGGCCGGCGCGAAGTCGACCAGCATCTGCACCAGCTGCTGTTCGAGGTTCTGCGCGATTGCCGTTACCTTGGTGATGACCTGGCCGGTCAGGTCCTGGAAATCCTGGGCCATCATGATGTCCATCAGGTAGGCCTTGGTGTCGACGGTGGCGCCGCGGGTGCCGTCCAGGCGCATGATGGTGGTCTCGGCCAGCGCGCGCCACTGGGCGTCGGTGGTGCCGGGCGCTTCGAGCAGGCCGTTCCAGGCTGCCGACAGCTGCTGGGAGTCGCTGTCGATCTTGTCCTGCAGCGGGCCGGCCGCGTCGGTGGCGTTGAGGACCTTCTGGGCCGCCTGCTCGGAGAGCCGGGCGACGTAGTCGAGGCGGTCGCGCGCATCGGGAATGTCGGTGGCCGCTTTTTCGATCAGCTTGTCGAGGCCGAGGCCGCGCAGGCTGTCGTGCAGCGAGCGGGTCATGTGGCCGATCCGGCTCAGGAACTCGTCGGCGGCATCCATCCCGAGGGCGCCGGGCGCGCCAGCGGCGACGTCGGCGTTAGTCTCGCCCATTTCAGGCTCCGATTTTTTCGAGTTTCTCGAAAATCTTGTTGAGCTTCTCGTCCAGCGTGGCGGCGGTAAACGGCTTGACCACGTAGCCGTTGGCGCCGGCCTGGGCCGCGGCGATGATGTTTTCCTTCTTCGCTTCGGCCGTCACCATCAGCACCGGCAGCTTGGCCAGCTGCGGGTCGGCGCGTATGTTCTGCAGCATCGTCAGGCCGTCCATGTTGGGCATGTTCCAGTCGGAGACGACGAAGTCGAAGGGCTCGCTGCGCAGCTTGGCCAGCGCCATCACGCCGTCCTCGGCTTCGTCGACGTTCGCGTATCCCAGTTCCTTCAACAAGTTCCGGACAATACGGCGCATCGTCGAGAAATCGTCAACAACTAAAAAGCGCATTTTTGGATCAGCCATGAATTACTCCGTTGTTTCTTCTACTTGGTTATCGACACACTTCTTCACACGCAGAAGCAGCCTAAAGGATAGCATTTTTGTTGCCGTACGGCGATAAAACTCACAAGGAATCGTGTTTTAAACGGTCACACACGCAACGAACGTCCACCTTGCGTTGCCAGATGGTTAAGAACTTTGCCCGGCAACTCGATCAGGGGCGCCACTTCGTGGGTGGCGCCGACGGCGATCGCCTCGCGCGGCATGCCGAACACGACGCACGAAGCTTCATCCTGGGCGAAGTTGTAGGCGCCGGCGTTCTTCATCTCGAGCATGCCGAGGGCGCCGTCCTTGCCCATACCGGTGAGGATCACGCCGACGGCGTTCTTGCCGGCCGCCACCGCCGCCGAGCGGAACAGCACGTCGACCGAGGGCCGGTGGCGGTTGACCGGATCGGCCTGGTCGATGCGGGTGACGTAGTTGGCGCCCGAGCGCGCCAGCATCAGGTGCGAGTGGCCGGGCGCGATGTAGGCGTGGCCGGGCAGCACCCGCTCTTCGCCGGCCGCTTCGCGCACGCTGATCTTGCACAGCGAATCGAGGCGGCGCGCGAACGAAGTGGTGAAGCCTTCCGGCATGTGCTGGGCGATCAGGATGCCGGGGCAGTCGGACGGCATCTGCATCAAGAATTCGCGGATCGCCTCGGTGCCGCCGGTGGAAGCGCCGATGATGATCAGTTTCTCCGAGGACGTCAGCGGATTGCGGATCTGCGGCAGCGCGTCGGCCGCCCTGGCCGGCGCCAGCGTGCGCGCCTTCACGCGCGCCTTGGCGGCGGCGCGGATCTTGTCGGCGATGAGTTCGGTGTATTCGCGCATCCCGGCCTGGATCGAGATCTTCGGCTTGGTGACGAAGTCGACCGCGCCCAGTTCCAGCGCGCGCATGGTGATTTCGGAGCCGCGCTCGGTCAGCGAGGACACCATCAGCACCGGCATCGGCCGCAGCCGCATCAGCTTTTCCAGGAAGTCGAGGCCGTCCATCTTCGGCATCTCGACGTCGAGGGTGAGCACGTCCGGGTTGGTCTGCTTGATCAGCTCGCGCGCCACCAGCGGGTCCGGCGCCACGCCGACCACTTCCATGTCGGGCTGGCTGGAAATGATTTCGCGCATGACGCCGCGGATCAGCGCCGAGTCGTCCACGATCAGTACTTTGATCTTCATACAATGTTCTTCATGGTCAGGTGTTCCTCGTCAGAACAGGTCGATCTCGCCGCCGACGGGGGCGACCTTCAGGCGGCTGGCGTAATCCTGCTCGCGCCGCGCCAGCGTGTCGTTATGGGTTTGCATCAGTTTCTTGACCAGCACCTTGCCCGTGCGCGGGAAAAAGTACACCTTGCGCGGATAGATGTCGTTGAGGTCTTCGGCCAGCACGCGGATTTTTTCCGTCTTCAGGTAGCTGATGACGAAGGCGGCGTTGCGCTCGCCGACGTTGATGGCGGTGAAGCCCTTGAGGACGGCGCCGCCGCCGAACACCTTCGCTTCGAGGTTCTCGCGGCGCGCGCCGGACTTGAGCAGTTCGTTGATCAGTACCTCCATCGCATAGGTGCCGTAGCGCATCGAGGCCGACACCGGGCTGTTGCTGTCGCTGCCGCCGCCGTCGGGCAGCATGAAGTGGTTCATGCCGCCCAGGCCGCTGACGCGGTCGCGGATGCAGGCCGACACGCAGGAGCCGAGCACCGTCACGATCAGCATGTCCTTGCCGGTGTGGTAATACTCGCCCGGCAGGATCTTGGCGGCGTCGCACTCGAACGTCCGGTCGTAATAGACGTTGGTGGCAAACTGTTCTTTTGAGTCCATGGTTGCTTCTGTTCGCGCCGCCCTTAACGGGCGCCGGAACGACTTTCTTCGAGTTCATAGACCGTCTTGCCGCGCAACTTGAGCGATTCAGAGACGTACAGAAAATTTTCCGAGTGACCGGCAAACAGCAAGGCGTGCGGCTTCATCAGTGGTACAAAGCGCGCCAGGATCTTGCGCTGGGTCGCCTTGTCGAAATAGATCATCACGTTGCGGCAGAAGATGACGTCGAACTGCCCGGTCAGCGGCCAGCTGTCGGCCAGCAGGTTGAGCGGCTTAAAGGCGACCAGCTGGCGCAGCTCCGGGCGCACGCGCACCATGCCCTCCTGCTCGCCCTTGCCGCGCAGGAAAAACCGCTTGGCGCGTTCGGGCGACATCTTCTCGAGCCGCTCGATGCCGTACACGCCCTGGGCGCCGATGGCCAGCACGTTGGTGTCGATGTCGGTGGCGATGATCTGCACCGGCGGCGTCAAGGTGTTGAAGGCCTCGCACATGGTCATCGCGATCGAGTACGGCTCTTCGCCGGTCGAGCTGGCCGAACACCAGATCGTGATCGGTCCGGCCAGCTTCCTGGCGTGCTCGGCGAGCAGCGGGAAGTGGTGCGCCTCGCGAAAGAACGAGGTCAGGTTGGTGGTGAGCGCGTTGGTAAACGATTCCCACTCGTCGCCGCCCAGTTTGCCCGCCTCGAGCTCGTCGAGGTAAGTGCCGAAGGAAACGATGCCGGTCGCCCGCAGGCGCCGCGCGATGCGGCTGTACACCATTTCATGCTTGCTGTCGGCCAGCGAAATGCCGGCCCGTTTGTAAATCAGCGCACGGACCCTTTCAAAGTCACTCTTGGTGAAATTGAATTCCTTGGTCGATTCCGCTTTAATTTGCGACACGTTGCTCCACCTTCTGGCTCTGCTGAACTGCTTGAATAATCGGTGCCGCCGCGGCCGCGCATGCGGGCCGTGGCGGCGGTGCCGCGGCCGCGCATGCGGGCCGTGGCGGCGGTGCCGCGGCGTGTCAGGCGGCGATTTTCTCGATCAGGCCCATTTCGCCCGACGACATCAGCTTGTCGATGTCGACCAGGATCAGCATGCGCTCGTCGATGGTGCCCAGGCCAATCAGGTAGTCCGAATTGAAGGCGGTGCCCATTTCCGGCGCCGGCTTGACCTGGTCGGGCGTCAGGGTGGTGACGTCGGAAACCGAGTCGACCACCATGCCCATGATGCGCCCGCCGATGTTGAGGATGATGACGACGGTGAACTGGTCGTACACCGGGGTGCCGAGGTTGAACTTGATGCGCATGTCGACCACCGGGATGATGATGCCGCGCAGGTTGATCACGCCCTTGATGAATTCGGGGGCGTTGGCGATGCGGGTGACCGCCTCGTAGCCGCGGATTTCCTGCACCTTCAGGATATCGATGCCGTACTCCTCGGAGCCGAGCGTGAAGGCGAGGAACTCGCTGCCTGCGCCGTCGTTGTTGTCGCCGGCCTTGTTGCTGGAAGATGTCATCGACATGGTGGTTTCCTATCCTGGTCTGTTGCAAAAAAGTTGAAGTGAATTGAAAGTCTGAAAACGCTTACGAAAACACGGCGTCGTCGGCCAGCTGGCGCGACGAGCGCATCAGCGCGGCGACGTCGAGGATCAGCGACACGCCGCCGTCGCCGAGGATGGTGGCGCCGGAAATGCCGGTCACCTTGCGGTAGTTCGATTCGAGGTTCTTGACCACCACCTGCTGCTGGCCGACCAGGTCGTCGACGAACAGCGCCGCCTTGCGCCCGTCCGCCTCGAGGATGACGACGATGCCCTCGCACGGGTTGGTAAAGCGCGGTTCGATCTCGAACATCAGGTGCAGCGGAATGAGCGGCAGGTATTCGCCGCGCACCTTGATGACGCGGCCGCGGTTGGCGATTTCCTTGATGTCTTCCGGCGCCGGCTGCAGCGACTCGACGACGAAGCCGAGCGGCAGGATGTAGACTTCCTCGCCGCAGCGGATCGACATGCCGTCGAGGATGGCCAGCGTCAGCGGCAGCGAGATCGAGATGGTGGTGCCGAAGCCCTTCGCCGAGCGGATGTCGACCGAGCCGCCCATCGCCGCGATGTTGCGCTTGACGACATCCATGCCGACGCCGCGCCCGGAGACGTCGGTGACGGTTTCGGCGGTCGAGAAGCCGGGCGCGAAAATGAGCTGCCAGACGTCGGCGTCGGCCATGCCCTCGCCGCCGTTGTCGCCGATGGCGATACCGTTCTGGGCGGCCTTTTCGAGGATGCGGCCGCGGTTCAGGCCGCCGCCGTCGTCGGACACTTCGATGACGATGTTGCCGCCCTGGTGGCCGGCCGACAGGAACAGTCGCCCGGTCTCGGTCTTGCCGGCGGCAATGCGCGCGGCCGGCATCTCGATGCCATGGTCGATGCTGTTTCTCACCAGGTGGGTCAGCGGATCGACGATGCGCTCGATCAGGCCCTTGTCCAGTTCGGTGGCGGCGCCGTGGGTGATGAAGTCGACCTTCTTGCCCAGCTTGGCGGCGAGGTCGCGCACCATGCGCGGAAAGCGCGAGAACACGAAGTCCATCGGCATCATGCGGATCGACATCACCGCTTCCTGCAGGTCCCGCGTGTTGCGCGTGAGCTGGGAGACGCTGTTTAACAGGCGCTCGTGCACCATCGGGTCGAGGCCGTCGCTGCGCTGTTCGATCATCGCCTGGGTGATCACCAGTTCGCCGATCAGGTTGATGAGCTGGTCGACCTTTTCGATCGACACCCGGATCGACGACGATTCGGCGCCGGCGGCGAGCTTGTCGTCCTTGCGGGCGGCAGCCTTTTTCTCGGCTGCCAGTTCGCTGATCTCGAGCGCTTCGACGCGGTGGACCGCCGGCGCCGCCTTCAGCGGCGACGCCGCGGCGGCGCTGGCCGCAGCGGCGCGGATCTGCTCGATCGGCTGGAAGAAACCGTAGCCGCGCTCGTCGTCGGACTGCTCGGCGGCGGCGAGCGCCTCGTCAGGGTCGGCCGGCTCGAAGAAGCCGTAGCCGAGCGCCTGTTCCACGCGTGCGCGTTCGGCATCCTCGATGGCGCGCTGGGCCGGCGTCAGGGCCGGCGCCTCGAAGATCTTCAGGTCGTCGGGATCGAGCACGAACGAGCAGATGGCGACGATGTCGTCGAGGCTCTCGTGGGTGGTGAGGATCAGCGCATGGCGGCCGCCGTCGAGCGGCGCGACGGCAATGCGGCCGAGCAAGCCGAGTTCGGCGGCCAGGGCGTTGACGTCACGCTGCTCGACCGGCGGCAGCTCGATGCGGAACCGGCGCCCGCCGGCTCCCAGCTGGGGCCTGGCGGCGGCGTGGATGAAGGCCGGCGCCACCGCCGGCGCCGGCGCGTCCTGCGACAGTTCCTGCAGCATCATGCGGACGTCGGCGACGGCGTCCTGGTCGACCGGGGCGCCGTTGCGGTGGCCGTCGAGCTGCATCTTGAGGATGTCCTTGGCCGCCAGGAAGGCATCGACGTGTTCGCTCGTGAGCGCCATTTCGCCCTTGCGGATGCGGTCGAGCAGCGACTCGAGGATGTGGGTGACCTCGGTCATGTCGTTCAGGCCGAACGTCGAGGCGCCGCCCTTGATCGAATGGGCGGTGCGGAAAATCGCGTTCAGGTCTTCGGCGTCGGGGGCGTCGATGTCCACCGCCAGCAACAGCCGTTCTTTCTCCGCCAGCAGTTCCTCTGCCTCATCGAAAAAGACCTGGAAAAACTGGCTTATGTCGATGGTCATGATGAAACTCCGTCAATTTCTCGATACAACATACTGGCAACTTTCTTTTCAACTACACAGCATCAGCCGATAACTTTTTTGACCACTTCGATCAGGCGCTGCGGGTCGAACGGCTTGACCAGCCAGCCATTGGCGCCGGCGGCACGGCCCTTCGATTTCATGTCGTCGGACGATTCGGTGGTCAGCATCAGGATCGGTACCTTCTGGTACGACGGCATCGCCCGCAGCAGCTTGATCAGCGCCAGGCCGTCCATGCGCGGCATGTTCTGGTCCGTCAGCACCAGGTCGACCGTCTGCAGTTTGGCCTTGTCGAGGCCGTCCTGGCCGTCGACCGCTTCCACCACCAGGTAGCCGGCCGCCTTCAGGCTGAACGCGACCATCTGGCGCAATGAGCTTGAATCGTCGACCGCGAGAATTGTTTTAGCCATTTGCTGCTCCTGCTTTTCTTGGTTTCAGGGCCCTAGCCCCGGGGTGGTTAAACTGACAAAGATAGCGCGCTCAAAACAGCTCGATGTCCCCGCTTTCGAGGTGCTGCTGGTGGACCGCCTTGCGCAGCACGCTGCGCAGCTCGAGCGACTGGATCGCCAGCGCCATGCTCACCTTGCCGAGCAGGTCGACGATTTCCTCGCTGCCCGCTTCGGCCGCGACGTCCTCGCCGTGGGTGCCGAGCGTGCCGAGGAAGGCGTGCAGGCCGGTCACGCGCTTGAGGGTGCGGTCGATCAGCTGGCTCGTCATGTCCTGGAACTGCATGCTGGTGATGGCCGAATTGACATGCACGCCCACTTCGCCGGACATGCCTTTCATGCGCGCGATTTCTTCGTCGCTGGGAGTGCCGCCGGCCAGCAGCAGGTTGATGCCGTCCTGGCGCGCGCCGACCGCCTGGTGGATCGCCATGAAACTGTGGGTGAGCTTGTCGACCGCCTCCTCCAGCAGCAGCTCGGTCTGGCGCAGGTCGATTTCGACCTCCGACAGGTGCCGCTTGCCGTGGTCGGACACGCCCGAGAGTAGCCGCTTCACGTGCGAACCCAGTATCTTCTTCCTCGTCATCCGCCGCCTCCCATTCTTGCGCGCGCCATCATTTGGCCGCCTTCGCCGCCGGCGCGGGCGCCTGCTCGGGCGCCTGCTCCGGCACCTGCACCGTTGCCGCGTTGTCGCGCATGACCGTCTCTTCCGTTTTCTTGTTCATGACAATGATGCTGATGCGGCGGTTGACCGGGCTGAACGGATCCTCGCGGTCCAGGTGCGCCGCCGAGCCGAGCCCGACCACCCGCAAAATCTTGTTCTCGTTCATGCCGCCGATGATCAGCTCGCGGCGCGAGGCGTTCGCGCGGTCGCTCGACAGTTCCCAGTTGCTGTAGCCCACGTCCGACATGTACGGCGTCGAATCGGTGTGGCCGGACAGGCCGATGCGGTTGGGCACCTCGTTGAGCACGATGCCGATCACGTGCAGGATTTCCACCGTGTACGGCTTCAGTTCTGCCTTCGCCAAGGCAAACATCGGCCGGTTCAGCTCATCGACGATCTGGATGCGCAAGCCTTCGCTCGTGATGTCGAGCAGCAGCTGATTCTTGTATTTCTTGAGCAGGGGATTGGCTTCGATGGTCGCCTCGATCTTCGCCTTGAGCTGCTGCAGGCGCGCGCCCTCTTCCCGCTCCAGCGCCGCCTTGGCCGCCTTCAGGTCGTAGCTCTTCTTCGGCGCCGGCGTATCGCCCTTCTTGACCTGGCCGCTGCGTGCCGTCAGGTCCTTGCCGCCGCCCTGGATCACCGAGGCGCTGTCGCCGCTGCCGGAGCCGCCCGACATGGCCACCTTCAGCGGCGTCTTGAAGAACTCGGAAATGCCGTTGAGGTCGCCCTTGGTGGTCGAGCCGAGCAGCCACATCAGCAGGAAGAAGGCCATCATCGCCGTCACGAAGTCGGCATAGGCGATTTTCCAGGCGCCGCCGTGGTGGCCGGCGGCAGTCTTCTTGATGCGCTTGACGATAATCGGCCGTAAGCCCTCATCGGCCATATGCGCTCCGAAGCAGCTTGCCTGCGTGGTGAAGGTAAGTGGCGGCCATCTTTACTTGGTCTTCGATTTCTTGATGTGCTCTTCGAGCTCGCCGAAGGTCGGCCGCTCGGTCGAGTACAGCACCTTGCGGCCGAATTCGACCGCCAGCGCCGGCGCGTAGCCGTTCAGGCTGGCCAGCAGCGTGACCTTGACGCACTGGAACATCTTGGTCGACTCTTCCAGCTTCTGCTCGAGCAGGCTCGACAGCGGGCTGACGAAGCCGTAAGCGAGCAGGATGCCGAGGAAGGTACCGACCAGCGCGTGGGCGATCAGGATGCCCAGCTCGGCCGGCGGGATGCCGACCGATTCCATCGTGTGCACCACGCCCATCACGGCGGCGACGATGCCGAACGCGGGCAGGCCGTCGCCGATCTTGGCGATGCAGTGGCCCGGCACCGCACCTTCGTGGTGATGGGTCTCGATCTCGTTGTCCATCAGGTTTTCGATCTGGAAGGCGTCCATGTTGCCCGACACCATCAGGCGCAGGTAATCGGTCATGAACTCGACGATGTGGTGGTCGGCCAGCACGCCCGGGTACTTGGAAAACACCGGGCTCTCGGCCGGCGAGTCGATGTCGCCTTCGATCGACATCAGGCCTTCCTTGCGCACCTTGGAGAGGACGTCGAACAGCAGCGACATCATCTCCATGTACAGTTCCTTGGTGTGGCGCGAGCCCTTGAACAGGCTCGGCAAGGCCGACAGGGTCGCCTTGATCGACTTGCCATTGTTGCCGACAAAGAAAGCGCCGACCGCGGCGCCGCCGATCATCAACAGCTCGAGCGGCTGCCACAGTGCGGCCAGGTGGCCGCCGTTGAGGGCAAAACCGCCGAATACCGCACCGCACACGACGATGTATCCAATGATGACTAGCAAGCTGACTCCGAAAGAGGAAGGAAACCCGGACGCGTCCGGTGTGATGTTGGGTTGTTAATAGCGATGCAGGAAAGACAACCGCTGGTGGCGCAAGGGCTTGGCGCACGAGCAAAAAAATGCTCTAGGGAACTACAATAGCGTGAGAATGGCCTGTGGGCAAGTAAAAACGCCCCGTTTTTCAACCTGTGTCGTCTAAAAGTGCCATCCGTAAAGCGCCGGGCCCGAACCTGTGGGCAAGATAGTAAGATCGGGCGCCGCTGTCATACCAAATTCATAACTGAGCAGCAGGGAACCGGGCCGCATCTCGGTGCTGGCCTTGCGCCACAGTGCTTCCATCGCCGCCGGCGACAGGTAGGCGAAGACGACGTCGTAGTCGCCGAAGTCGAGCTGCTCGTAGTCGCCGCGCACGAAGCGCGCGTTGCCGCCGGCGAAAGACGCGCGCAGGCGGCTCACCAGCCACGGCAGCGGCGCCAGCTCGATGCCGGCGAAGGTCGAGTCCGGCCGCCGCCGCGCCAGGTCCAGCACCAGTCCGCCCAGGCCGCTGCCGATGTCGATCAGGTACACCGGCCGGTCCGGCGGCAGCACGCCGGCCACCGCATCCCAGGCGCGCCGGCCCGACGGGTAGTACGGCACCTGGGTGCGGAAGGTCGACCAGTATATTAATAGCATGACCAGGAAGGCGGCCAGGAACAGCGTCGGCGGCAGGTTCAGGCCGGTGGCGCCCAGCAGCGCCAGCGGGAACAGCAGCTCGATGGCCAGCCACCAGGGCGCCAGCTTGCGCCAGGCGCCGATGGCGGCGGCGAGCGCGCCCTGCAGCAGGGCGGCGCCGGCCAGGCTGACTGGCGCGCCGGCGCGCAGCAGCAGCATGATGACGGCGAGCGCGACGGGCGCCGCGGCCAGCTGCATCAGCAGCGCCTGCACCGCCGGCGCGCGCCAGATGCGACGAAGGGCAAGGCTCACGCCCTGCCCTTCGATGGGGATATCGGAGCGCGGAAGGTCACGCGGCCAGCAGCGCCGCCGCGGCGTCCTTCGACTTCTTGGTCTTGCCGGCGCGCGAAGGCATGTGGCACAGGCCGCACTGGTAGCCGTCGTTGAGGTCAAGCTGGTTGACGACGAACTTGCCCTGGCAGCAGCTGCACGAGGCCGTCGACAGCATCTTGCTCTGGAAGAAACGAACCAGCGTCCACGCGCGCGTCAGCGACAGCAGCGGCTCTTCGCCCGGTTCCGGCGGCATCTGTTCGAGGTAGAGCTTGTAGGCTTTCATCACCGCTTCGATGCCGGTGGCGCCGGCGTGCTCGACGAGGAATTTGTGGATGTTGATGAACAGCGAGGAGTGGATGTTCGGCTGCCAGGTCAGGAACCAGTCGGTCGAAAACGGCAGCATGCCTTTTGGCGGCGACATCCCGCGCAGTTCCTTGTACAGCTTGAGCAGGCGTTCGCGCGACAGCGTCACTTCGGTCTCGAGCAGTTGCAGGCGGGCGCCAAGCTGGATCAGTTCGATGGCCAGCTGGATTTCCTGGGCTTCCGTGACGACGCTTTTCTTGCTCATGTGTGACTCCGGGGCTGCTTGCTAAAGACTGGGACTGCTTACGCGATTTCTTCGACTGCCTGGCCGGCCATCAGGATGGCGGCGTGCGACTGGGCCAGGCCGCGGTCCTTGTTGTAGTTGGTCAGCATAGAGAGGATGGCGCTGTCGTCAAATCGAAATCGGGCCAGCATCATGTTGCCTCCGGCCAGTTTCAGGATCTGGGCGTTGCTCATGCCCTCAATCAGCTCGGCTATGTCGGCGGCGATGCCGAGGCGGAAAATGGCGGTCACCTTGTCTGCACGGATCATTTGCTGGGCGAGCATCAGGTAGCTCAGGTTCGCATCACGAATTTCCGCCATCATGTCGTTCGCAGTCATTTCCATCTCCTTGAATCCGTTTGAAATCTGGCAATCAGTTGTATTGCCGATGGGATACATTCTGACTGTGCGGAAACTTTTGGCAAATAGGACGAGGACTGTATTTTCGGTGGGGGTATGACGAGGTCGACCCGTCGGTGTTTGTCTGACAAACACTACGTAGCCGTGGTCGCGCCCCTATGAGAACAGGGCGGAAATGATGTGAAGCAACTTCGATTTTCAAAAACCTTTGACGCCGATCTTCTGTCGTCTTGTACCTGTTACGTCAAACCTTTCGGGAACTTTAGGGTTTTTTTGAAATAAATCTAAAATTCTTTTAAATTGCTACCTTGAAGTCTTTTACGGCGCTGGTTGCGGCAACTTTAGGGCTGCGATCGAATATTTTTAGGTGGGCCGCTTTGTTTGTTAAACTGCAACCCCGCCCCCGGCTCCCCACAACTGATATGACGACGACCCGAAACGACTGCCTGGCGCGCGACGCCGACGATGCCCTGGCGCCGCTGCGCGCGCGCTTCGACCTGCCCGACGGCGTGATCTACCTCGACGGCAATTCGCTGGGCGCCCGGCCGAAGTCGGCGCTGGCGCGCGCCACCGACGTCATCGCCCGCGAATGGGGCCAGGACCTGATCCGCAGCTGGAACACGGCCGGCTGGTTCGACCTGCCGACGCGGCTCGGGGACCGCCTCGCCCCGCTGATCGGCGCGCGCGCCGGCGAAGTGGTCGTCACCGACAGCACCTCGCTCAACCTGTTCAAGGCGCTGGCGGCGGCGCTGACGATGCAGGCGAACGGCGCCGGCGCCGCGCGCCGCGTCATCGTCACCGAGCGCGCCAACTTCCCGACCGACATATATATGGCGCAGGGCATGGCCGGCTGGCTGGCGCGCGGCTACACGGTGCGGCTGGTCGACTCGGTGGAAGAACTGCCGGCGGCGATCGATGCCGACTGCGCCGTCGTCATGCTCACCCACGTCAATTACCGCAGCGGCTACCAGCACGACATGGCGGCCATCAGCGCCCATGCGCACGCCCAGGGCGCGCTGATCGTGTGGGACCTGGCCCATTCGGCCGGCGCCGTGCCGGTCGACCTGCATGCGGCCGGCGCCGACCTGGCGGTGGGCTGCACATATAAATACCTCAACGGCGGCCCCGGCGCGCCGGCCTTCATCTGGGTGCCGCAGCACCACCAGGGTGCGTTCAGGCAGCCGCTGTCGGGCTGGTGGAGCCACGCCGCGCCGTTCGCGATGGCGCCCGACTTCGCGCCCGCCGCGGGCATCAAGCGCGCCCTGTGCGGCACCCAGCCGGTGGTGTCGCTCGCGCTGGTCGAATGCGGGCTGGAAGTGTTCGAAGCGACCACGATGGCGGACATCCGCGTCAAGTCGCTGGCCCTGACCGACCTGTTCATCGACCTGGTGGAGGCGCGCTGCGGCGGCCATCCACTGGGCCTGGTGACGCCGCGCGAGCATGCGAGGCGCGGCAGCCAGGTCAGCTTCACCCACCCGCACGGCTACGCGGTAATGGCGGCGCTGATCGCCCGCGGCGTCATCGGCGACTACCGCGAGCCGGCCATCATGCGCTTCGGTTTCACGCCGCTGTACACCAGCTACGCCGACGTCTGGGATGCGGTCGAGATCCTGCGCGACATCCTCGACACCGAAGCCTACGACGTCGCTGCCAGCCGCGGCGCCGTCACCTGACACAGGAAATCACATGACTCAACCCGACACCAAGGCCGAATGGCACGGCGCCAAGATGGACTTCAGCACCGCCATGAGCTACGGCGACTACCTGGGCCTGGACCAGATCCTCAATGCCCAGCATCCGCGTTCGCCGAACCACAACGAGATGCTGTTCATCGTCCAGCACCAGACCAGTGAGCTGTGGCTCAAGCTCATGCTGCACGAGCTGCAGGCGGTGCGCGTCAACATGAAGAACGGCGAACTGGCGCCGGCCTTCAAGATGCTGGCGCGGGTGGCGCGCATCATGGACCAGCTGGTCCATGCGTGGGACGTGCTGGCGACGATGACGCCGCCAGAGTACACGGCGATCCGCCCTTTTCTCGGCGCCTCGTCGGGCTTCCAGTCGCACCAGTACCGCCAGCTCGAGTTCATCCTCGGCAACAAAAATGCCGCGCTGGTGTCGCTGCATGAAACGGCGCCCGCCGCGCACGCGATCCTGTCGCAGGAACTGCACGCGCCGTCGGTGTACGACGAAGCGGTGATGCTGCTCGAGCGCGCCGGCTTTGAGATCGCGCCCGAGCGCCTGGCCGCCGACTGGACGCTGCCGACGCGCCACGACGACTCGGTCAAGGCCGCGTGGCTGGGCGTGTACCAGGATCCGGAGAAGCACTGGGCGCTGTACGAGCTGGCCGAAAAGCTGGTCGACCTGGAGACGGCGTTTCGCTTCTGGCGCTTCCGCCACGTCACCACGGTCGAGCGCATCATCGGTTTCAAGACCGGCACCGGCGGTACTGCGGGAGTGAGCTACCTGCGCAAGATGCTCGACGTGGTGCTGTTCCCGGAGCTGTTCTCGCTGCGCACCGCGCTGTAATAAGCGAAGTACAATAGCCTGATCGACACGGGAGGCGCGATGAAATGCGATGTTCTGGTACTGGCCGGTTTGTGGAACTCCGGCCCGCAGCACTGGCAGACGCTGTGGGAGCGCAAGCATCCCACGTTCCAGCGCGTGCCGCACCGCGACTGGTTCAATCCCGAGTGCCACGAGTGGGTGGCCGAACTCGATGCGGCGGTGGCAGCTGCCGAGTCGGGGCCGCCGGTGCTGGTGGCGCACAGCTTGGGCTGCGCGCTGGTCGCGCATTGGGCGGCATGTAACTCGGCGCTGAAGGTGGCCGGCGCGTTCCTGGTGGCGCCCAGCGACGTCGATGCGCCGACCTACCCCGCCGACGCCAAGGGCTTCGCGCCGATGCCGATGCAAAAGCTGGGCTTTCCCAGCATCGTCGTGGCCAGCGCGGATGATCCGTACGTGTCGCTGGAACGCGCGCGCGCGTTTGCCGAAGCGTGGGGCAGCCGGTTCGTGGAGATCGGCGCGGCGGGGCATATCAATGGGGACAGCGGGTATGGCGCGTGGCCGGAGGGCGAGCAGATGCTGATCGATTTCTGCGCCGAGGTGGCGAAGTAGTCTCCAACACCCCACCGCCCGCACTGTCGTTTCCAGTGTGGCCCTTAGGATTGCCGGTCGAACCCGAAGACGCGCAGTTCTTGGTCGCAGCGACAGGCCTTGGCGATGCGTGCCGCCCGCGCGATGGCCTCATCGCGCGAAGGCAGTTCCAACACTGTGAAGCCGCCATCGAGCGTGGGCGTCCAAGGATACCCGCCCATAGCAACCGCGCCGTCAGCAGAGACGAGTACAGGCGGTACGTCTTCGTCGCGATTTCGCCTCCGAAGACGTACCCACCGGCGGCTTTCGCCTCATCACAATCGACGCCTGTGTGGGACACTTTTCCCAATCGGAGAACGACCGTTAAATTTGCTCGGTGCGCCCACGCAATTTAATCACCATATTTACAAAGCAATCAATACGCATAACGAATAAACCAAAAGCCAGGAAAATCAGCACAGCCTAGAATATTTCGCCTCGCCCCATCACGCCTGCAAATGGACACGACCTCGGCATTAACGCAGTGGGCGGAGATTCAACCTGGTTTCCAAAAGGGACGGGGGTCAGGGACGGGGGTCAGCAGGGACGGGGGCAGTGCCAACAAACGGACACCACCTGAGCGTTAACGCAGTGGGTGGAGATTCAACCCAGCAGGGACGTGGGGCAGGGAATGGGGTCAGTGCCGACAACCAGGGAATGGGGTCAGTGCCGACAACCGGACACGAGCCGAGCAACCGGGAATGGGGTCAGAACCGGGAATGGGGTCAGTGCCGACAACCGGACACGAGCCGAGCGGTAGCTGAGAAATGAGTTTGTCGTAAGTGGCTGAGGCCGTGTCCGTTAGTCGGCACTGACCCCGCCCTGCTGACCACACCCTGGGCGGCGTGCGGCTCGGCGCTGAAGGGTGTCCGGCGAATTTCTGGTGGCGCCGAGCGACGTTGCCAACGATGCACTGCGTCACACCGACAACCTCACGCACGGCGTATCCGCCTGAGGCGTTGACGTGGATCATAACCTCGCGCTTACCCGGATCGCATGATGAGTGCACGCTATCTGCAACCAGGAGCACGAGATGAACTCGACCGCACGAAACTAAACACCTAACTTCCCCATGGCGCCAGCTTACCGCCGGCTTGCTGGCCTGGTTCGCGCTCGCAAGCGGGCCGGCACGCGCCGATCTGCCGCTGCAACCCATCCGGTACGCTACGTCGATCGACCTTGCCGCCGGGCTGGCGAACTTCTCAGTCCGCTTCGACCGGGCGCCCGACTTCTTCACTCTCGACGATGCCGGACGGCCGGCCGATGCCTTTGAATTCTTCACCGACACGGCCTCGAGCGATCCCATCCAGAGCACCTTCGACGGACTGGCTGGCCGCGGCCCGCTCGGCACGCAGACCATCATCAGCGGCTATGAGATCGCAACCCGGCACCAGCTCAACATCTGGTGGCCGAAGCCCATCTCGGAATGGATCCCGGGCGATCCTGACAGCCAGGCCGTGCTGAGGACGTATTCGGACTACACGCTGGCGGGCGACACGCTGTCCTTCTCAGTTCCGTTGAGCCTGTTGCACGCGCCGGACGGCGACTTTTACTACGGCTTCCCGCTTTTCCAGTATGGCGGATGGACCGCCGTCAACTACTACGGGACAAGCGGCCAGGAATATGTGCCGCCGGTACCTGAACCGGCGCATGCGGCCATGCTCGGCGCCGGCGTGCTGTTGCTGGCGGCAGCCGGCCGGCGCGGCCGCAGGCGGCGGTAGCGGCGCGATCATGACCCGACGGTCGAGCACCGGGCCCCTCCTTGCCCCCTGTTGAGGGGCCCAGACTTTCAAGTCAGCGATATGAAAAAAGGGCAGAGAATATTCTCCGCCCTTTTTAGTTTCCGCTTCGCTTAGCTTAGCTTACTTCGCCAGCAGCATCTCATTGAGCCGCTTGACGAAGGTCGCAGGATCCGACAAGGAGCCGCCCTCCGCCAGCAACGCCTGATCAAACAGGATATGCGCCCAGGCGCCAAACTTGTCGGCATCGCCCTCCTCGTTCTTCAACCTCGCCACCAGGGGGTGATTCGGATTGATCTCAAGGATAGGCTTCGACTCCGGCGCGTTCTGGCCGGCCGCCTTCAGCATGCGCAGCAGGTTGCCGGACAATTCGTTCTCGTCGGCGACCAGGCAGGCCGGCGAATCGGTCAGGCGGAACGTCACGCGCACGTCCTTGGCCTTCTCGCCCAGCGCCGCCTTCATCTTCTCGACCAGCTCCTTGTACGAGGTCTCGGTCTCCTCGTGCTCCTTCTTCTCGGCTTCGTCTTCCAGCGCGCCCAGGTCCAGGTCGCCCTTGGCCACCGACACCAGCTCCTTGCCTTCGAAATCGTTCAGGAACGACAGCATCCACTCGTCGACGCGGTCCGTCATCAGCAGCACTTCCACGCCCTTCTTGCGGAAGATCTCGAGGTGCGGGCTGTTCTTGGCCGCGGTGTAGTTGTCGCCGGCCACGTAGTAGATCTTCTCCTGGCCTTCCTTCATGCGAGCGACATAGTCGGCCAGCGAGGTGTTCTGCTCGTCGCTGTCGTTGGCGGTCGAGGCGAAGCGCAGCAGCTTGGCGATGCGCTCCTTGTTGGTGGCGTCCTCGCCGATGCCTTCCTTGAGCACCTGGCCGAACTCCTTCCAGAAGGTGACGTACTTGTCCTTCTTTTCCTGCTCGTCGGCGTTGGCCAGCTCTTCCAGCATGCCCAGCACGCGCTTGGTCGAGCCTTCGCGGATCACCTTGACGTCGCGCGACTCCTGCAGGATCTCGCGCGAGACGTTCAGCGGCAGGTCGTTCGAGTCGATCACGCCCTTGATGAAGCGCAGGTAGGCCGGCATCAGCTGCTCGGCGTCGTCCATGATGAAGACGCGCTTGACGTACAGCTTGATGCCGCCGCGCTTGTTGCGGTCCCACAGGTCGAACGGCGCGTGGCTCGGCACGTACAGCAGCTGGGTGTATTCGCTGCGGCCCTCGACGCGGTTGTGGGTGTGCGTCAGCGGCGCCTGGAAGTCGTGCGAGACGTGCTTGTAGAATTCCTCGTACTGCTGCGGCTCGATGTCGGCCTTGTTGCGGGCCCACAGCGCGCTGGCCTGGTTGACGGTCTCGAATTCTTCCTTCAGCACCTGCTCGTTCTTCTCGGCGTCCCACTCCTCCTTCTGCATCTGGATCGGCAGCGAGATGTGGTCGGAATACTTGCGGATGATCGACTTGAGCTTCCAGCTCGAGAGCAGCTCTTCCTCGCCGGCGCGCAGGTGCAGGATGACGTCGGTGCCGCGGCTGGTCTTCTCGATCGATTCGACCGAATAGTCGCCCTCGCCGCGCGACTCCCAGCGCACGCCTTCGGAAGCGAACTCGCCGGCGCGGCGGGTGTTGACGATGATGCGGTCGGCGACGATGAAGCCGGAATAGAAGCCGACGCCGAACTGGCCGATCAGGGCCGCGTCGGCCTGCTGGTCGCCCGACAGCTTGCCGAAGAACTCCTTGGTGCCCGACTTGGCGATGGTGCCCAGGTGCGAGATGACTTCATCGCGGCTCATGCCGATGCCGTTGTCGGAGATGGTGATGGTCTTGGCGTCCTTGTCGAACGAGACGATGATCTTGAGCTCGTGGTCGTTGCCGTACAGGGCATCGTTGTTGATCGCTTCGAAGCGCAGCTTGTCGGCGGCGTCGGACGCGTTCGAGATCAGCTCGCGCAGGAAAATTTCCTTGTTCGAGTACAGCGAGTGGATCATCAGTTGCAGCAGCTGCTTTACTTCAGCTTGAAAGCCAAGGGTCTCTTTTTGGGCGACGGCCATTTTTTCCTCTTGTGGAACGGTTGATCAGGGTTGAACAGATGCTTGCAAGATTGGGGTCGAAAAAGCAATTTCAAGGGTTCCTGGAACCAATTTCCCGCTCGAGGAACTGCCACGCCGCCGGTTCCTGCATCGCCGCGATGTTCAGGCGCATGCGGGTCGACGGCAGCTGGCTGGGCGAAAACAGGGCGCCGGGGGCCAGCAGCAGCCCCTCGGCCAGCGCCCGTTCGGCCAGCACGCTGGTGTCGATGCCGCAATCGGCCCAGACGAACATGCCGGCCGGCGGCGCCACGTCGACCGTCATGCCCACCTGCTCCATCCGGCGCACCGTCCTGGCGCGGATGGCGTCGAGCCGCGCGCGGATGCGGTCCAGGTGCTTGCGGTACAGGCCTTCGGACAACACCTTGTAGACCACCCGCTCGGCGATGTCGCTGCTGGTGAGGGTGCCGAGCATCTTGCGGTCGGCCAGCCGCTGCGCCCACTCGGGCGAGGTGGCGATGAAGCCGACCCGCAGGTTGGCCGCCATCGACTTCGAGAAGCCGCCCAGGTAGATCACGCGGCGCAGCTGGTCGAGCGCGGCCAGGCGGGTGGCCGGCTGCACCGCGCTGCCGGGGTGCAGGTCGCAGTAGATGTCGTCCTCGACGATGGTGAAGCCATGTTCCTCGGCCATGCGCAGCACCTGGAAGGCCTTGGCCGCCGACAGCGAGGTCGAGGTGGGATTGTGCAGCACCGAGTTGATCACATACAGCTTCGGCTTGTGCAGCGCCGCCAGTTGCGCCAGCTGCGCCATGTCGGGGCCGTCGGCCAGGCGCGGGATGCCGACCACCTTCGCGCCGAGCGCGGCGAAGGAGCCGAACATCAGGAACCAGGCCGGGTCGTCGACGAAAATAGTGTCGCCGGGGCGGGTGAATTCGCGCGCCACCAGGTCGAGTGCCTGGGTGACGCCGACGGTGGTGACGATCTGGCCGGGCGCGGCCTCGATTTCCAGTTCGGCCAGCTTCAACTGCAGCTGCTGGCGCAGCGGCAGGAAGCCTTGCGGGTCGCCGTAGTTGAGCAGCAGGTTGCCGTGCTGGCGGCCGATGCTGCGCAGCGCGTTGGCGATCGCCGCGCCGTCGAGCCACTCGGCCGGCAGCACGCCGGCACCGGGCGCCTTCTGCAGCGGCGACGGGCGGAACATGTTGCGGATCAGCCAGACCACGTCGAGCGGCCTGGCGGTGTCCGCCGTTCCGGCGCCTGGCGCGGCAGGCCCGCCGGAACGCTCGGCCGTGTTCAGCGGCGAGCGCTCGCGCACGAAAAAGCCGGCGCCGCGGCGCGATTCGAGGTAGCCGCGCGCCACCAGCTTGTCGTAACTGGCCACCACGGTGAAGCACGACACGCCGTGCGCGGCGGCGAATGTGCGGATCGACGGCATGCGCGCGCCGCCGCGCAGCTGCTTGTCGTCGATGCGGGCGGCCACCGAGCGGGCGATCTGGTCGATCAGCGTCTCGCCGGCATCGCGCAACAGCAAGGTGGTGAATGTACTGGTCAATTTACCGTCACAGTATGTCAAATTATATGTGGAAGTGTACCGGTACTGTACTGGTCATAAGGTCTAGCATACAACAATCACATCTTGAATGGCTACCATGACTTTGACCAATACCAGCGCCACTTCCCCGCTCCCGGTGACGGAAGAAACGCGCGGCATGCTGCTCGGCCTGGTCGGTGTCGCCATGTTCAGCCTGACGCTGCCGTTCACGCGGATGGCGGTGGCCGACCTGGATCCCGCTTTTGTCGCGCTCGGCCGGGCGCTGGTGGCGGCGGTGCTGGCTGCGGCCTGGCTGCGCTGGAAGCGCTCGCCGCTGCCGCCCCGTTCGGCGCTGCTGCCGCTGGCGATGGTGTCGCTTGGCTGCGTGATCGGCTTTCCCTGGCTGACCTCGATCGCGCTGCGCACCCTGCCCGCTTCGCACGGCGCGGTACTGGTCGGCATCCTGCCGCTGGCGACTGCCGTCATTTCCGCGCTGCGCGGCAACGAAAAGCCCACGGCCGGCTTCTGGGCGATGGCGCTGCTGGGTTCGGGCCTGGTGATCGGCTTCGCGCTGCGCACCAGCGGCGGCAGCTTCCACGTGGCGGACCTGCTGGTGTTTGGCGCCGTGGCGCTGGGCGCGCTGGGCTACGCCGAAGGCGGCCGGCTGGCGCGCACGCTGGGTGGCCAGCAGGTGATCTGCTGGGCGCTGGTGCTGTCGGCGCCCGTGCTGGCGCCGCTGGTCCTGTGGCTGTGCTGGCCGCACGCGCACGCCATTGCCGCCGCCGGCGCGCGCGCGTGGACCGGCTTTGCCTATGTGTCGGTATTCTCCATGTTCATCGGCTTTTTCTTCTGGTACCGGGGGATGGCGGTGGGCGGCATCGCGCGGGTCGGCCAGGTGCAGCTGGTGCAGCCGTTCCTGTCGTTGCTGGGCGCGGCATGGTTGCTGGGCGAGCCGCTGGCGGCGTCGAACTTCGTCTTCGCCTGCGCCGTGATCGCGGTCGTGGCGGCCGGGCGCAAGATGCAGGTGCGCCGCTAGCCCCCTACCGCTGGTGTCTGGTCTGACATTCGGACATTTTGTCCGAATGTCAGCCCTGACACCAGCGTGTGGTGGGCAGCGGCGCAGTGCGGACGTACAATACTGTCTTTCATTTACAGAACCAGGATCGAACATGTCCGTTTATCAAAAACTCAAAGAACTCGACATCACCCTGGCGCCGCCGGCCGCGCCCGTCGCCGCCTATGTCATGTACGTGCAAACTGGCAACCTGATCTTTCTGTCGGGCCACATCGCCAAGAATGCCGACGGCACCCCCAACGTCGGCCAGCTGGGCAAGAACAAGACCACCGAGCAGGGCCAGCAGGCCGCGCGCAGCATCGCCGTCGACCTCGTCGGCACCCTGCAGGAAGCCTGCGGCGGCGACCTCACCCGCGTCAAGCGCATCGTCAAGCTGATGAGCCTGGTCAATTCGACGCCCGACTTCACCGAACACCACCTGGTCACCAACGGCGCCTCCGAGCTGCTCGGAGAACTGTTCGGCGACGCCGGCAAGCACGCTCGCTCCGCCTTCGGCGTGGCGCAGATCCCGCGCGGCGCCTGCGTCGAGATTGAAATGATCGTCGAAGTCGCTTAACAAACCAGCGCAACTGCGTACTAATTGTGCATGCGGGCGGCGCTTACCCAGCGGCGCCCATCGAGAAGCTGCCTACCCGGTTGCTTTATAATGGCCCGGCACCCCAGCGGCCCCCTTCCTCTGTGAGACCAGTATGAAAATTGAAAATCCAAATCCGATCACGTGGCACTTCGCCGAACGTGCCGCCGCAATGCAGAGCTCGTTCATCCGCGAGATCCTGAAAGTTACCCAGCGTCCCGAGATCATCTCGTTCGCCGGCGGCCTGCCATCGGCGGATACGTTCCCGGTCGAAAAAATGAAGGCGGCCTTCGACAAGGTGCTCACCGAGAACGGCAGAGTGGCCCTGCAGTACGGCCCCACCGACGGCTTCCCGCCGCTGCGCGCATGGATCGCCAATTCGCTGTCCACGGAAGGGTGCACCATCGCCCCTGAACAGGTCTTGATGACGTCCGGCTCGCAACAGGCCCTCGACCTGATCGGCAAGGTGCTGATCGACGAAGGCAGCCGCGTGCTGGTTGAAACGCCGAGCTACCTCGGCGCCCTGCAGGCGTTTTCCGTGTACCGCCCGGAATTCGCCTCGGTCGCCACCGACGAGCACGGCCTGGTGCCCAGCTCGATCGAAAAGGTCGTCAAGGGCGCGCGCATGCTGTACGCGCTGCCGAACTTCCAGAACCCGACCGGCCGCAGCCTGTCGGTCGAGCGCCGCCTGGAGCTGGTCGAGACCTGTGCCCGCCACAACCTGCCGCTGATCGAAGACGATCCGTACGGCGCCCTCAGCTACAAGGGCGAGCCGTTCCCGAAGATGCTGAACATGAATCCCGACGGCGTCATCTACATGGGCTCGTTCTCGAAGGTGCTGACGCCAGGCATCCGCCTCGGCTACGTGGTGGCGCCGCTGCCGCTGGTGCGCCGCCTCGAACTGGCCAAGCAGGCGGCCGACCTGCACACCTCGCAGCTGACCCAGATGGTCGTCCACGAAGTCATCAAGGACGGCTTCCTGGCCGAACACATCCCGACCATCCGCACGCTGTACGCCAACCAGTGCCAGGTCATGCTCGACGCCATGAAGGAACACTTCCCGGCCGGCGTCTCCTGGACCAGGCCGGAAGGCGGCATGTTCGTCTGGGTGCAGCTGCCCAAGCACATCGACGCCATGCAGCTGCTCGACCAGGCGCTCGCCGCCAAGGTCGCCTTCGTGCCGGGCGCCCCGTTCTACGCCAACGAGCCGGAAACCAATACCCTGCGCCTGTCGTTCGTCACCGTGTCGCCGGCACGCATCCAGGAAGGCATCGCCATCCTCGGCAAGCTGATCGCCTCGTTCAAGTAAGGCCTTCGCGCGCGTCCCCGCCCTGCAGGGAACGCGCGCTGCTCGACCAGCTGTCAACCGGGCTTTGTAAAGCCCGGTTGTGCAGTTACAACACAGAAACCTAACCTACCGGCAACAATTATTCCCTGAAAAGATTACTTAGGGGTATGATTTTGAGGAATGAATACCTCCGCCTATCCGCCGCCGCCGGCCTCGCGCGTTCCCGCCATCCTGATCGTGGACGACGCGCCGGCCAGTCTCGGGCCGCTGCGGACGATGATGTCGAAACAGGGGTATCAGACCTTCGTCGCCACCTCCGGCGAGCGCGCTTTATCGATCGCGCAGCGCGTGCATCCCGACCTGATCCTGCTTGACGTCGTCATGCCCGGCATCGGCGGACTCGAGACCTGCCGCCGCCTCAAGGGCCATCCGGGCACCCAGCAAATTCCGGTCATTTTCATGAGCGCGAGGACCGATCCCGAGGACATCGTCGCCGGCTTCGACATCGGCGCCGTCGACTACGTCGGCAAGCCGCTGCGCATGGCCGAAGTGTGCGCGCGCGTGCGCGCCCAGCTGCAACTGCGCTGCACCAGCGCGGCGCAACAGCAGCAGGCCGACCGCCTGCGCATGATCGTCAGCGCCATGGACGAAGGGCTGATGGTGATCGAGGCCAGCGGGCGCATCCAGTACAGCAATCCGGCCTGCGAACGCTATCTGGGCTACGGCCCTGGCGAGCTGGCCGGCCACGCCATTCCCGAACTGCTCGGGCCGGCGCTGGCGCAGGAATACCTCGACTACTTCGCCGCCTGCGCCGACGACCCGGCCGCGGCGCGCCAGGGCGGCGCGCGCGAGGTGCTGATCCGCCACAGCGACGGCTCGCTGCGCGCGATGGACCTGACGCTCACACCGATGGTGGCGGGCGAACCGCTGTTCATCGGCCTGCTGCACGACATCACCCACCACAAGCAGTCGGAAACGGCGCTGCAGCACGCCGCCATGGTCGACCAGCTGACCCAGATCGCCAACCGCCGCCGCTTCGACAGCTTCCTCGAGCAGGAGTGGCTGCGCGCGCTGCGCAGCGGCCAGCCGCTGTCGCTGATCGTGCTCGACGTCGACCACTTCAAGCTCTACAACGACACCCTCGGCCATGCCGCCGGCGACGTCTGCCTGC
>JBBRXM010000051.1:0-36145 GCA_038248405.1 Burkholderiales bacterium | reverse complement strand
ACTCGAACCTGTGCGTCAACCAGATCAAGCGCAACGGCACCGAAGAGCAGAAGCAGAAGTACCTGCCCAAGCTCATCTCCGGCGAGTACGTCGGCGCGCTTGCCATGTCCGAGCCGAACGCCGGTTCCGACGTCGTCAGCATGAAGTTGAAAGCCGAGTTCAAGGGCGACCGCTGGGTGCTCAACGGCACCAAGATGTGGATCACCAACGGCCCCGACGCCGACGTGCTGGTGGTGTACGCCAAGAACGACCTCGAGGCGGGTGCGCGCGGCATGACCGCCTTCCTGGTGGAAAAAGGCTTCAAGGGTTTCTCGGTGGCGCAAAAGCTCGACAAGCTGGGTATGCGCGGCTCGCACACGGGCGAACTGGTGTTCGTCGACTGCGAAGTGCCGGCCGAAAACGTGCTCGGTGGCCTCGGCAAGGGCGTCAACGTGCTGATGTCGGGCCTCGACTTCGAGCGCACCGTGCTGTCGGGCGGACCGCTGGGCATCATGCAGGCGTGCATGGATGCAGTGGTGCCTTACGTGCACGACCGCAAGCAGTTCGGCCAGCCGATCGGCGAATTCCAGCTGATGCAGGGTAAGTTGGCCGACATGTACTCGACCATGATGGCGTGCAAGGCCTACGTGTATGCCGTCGGCCAGGCCTGCGACCGGGCGACGACGCCGGAAGCGGTGCGCAACCTGCGCAAGGACGCCGCCGGCGCCATTCTGTACAGCGCCGAGAAAGCGACCTGGATGGCCGGCGAAGCGATCCAGGCGCTGGGCGGCAACGGCTACATCAACGAATACCCGGTCGGGCGCCTGTGGCGCGACGCCAAGCTGTACGAAATCGGCGCCGGCACCAGCGAGATTCGCCGCATGCTGATCGGCCGCGAGCTGTACGCCGAGACCCGCTAGGGATCGACTGCAAAAACGTCGTCCTCGCGCAGCGGGGACCCATACAGCGCCGACCATGGATGCTCAGTATGGATCCCCGCTGACGCGAGGACGACGTAGAATAACAGTCCGTTCCATAGCTGAACTACGAAAAGCACGATGACCCAAGCCGCGTTCCCGAAACTGCTGTCGTCCCAGATCGCATTCGACATCGCGCGCACGATCCTCGACGGCTTCGACAAGCACTACCGCCTGTTCCGCCAGACCAGCCAGGCCGCCAAGCGCCATTTCGAAACCGGCGCGTGGGGCGTGGCGCAGCAGGCGGCGCGCGAACGCATCGGCTTCTACGACAAGCGCGTGCAGGAATGCGTGCAGGCCCTCGAAGACGAATACGCCAGCGCGGAACTGACGGACGAAGTGTGGCGCGAAACCAAGCTGCACTACATCGGCATGCTGGCCGAGCACAAGCAGCCGGAACTGGCCGAAACCTTCTTCAACTCGGTCTGCTGCAACATCCTGCACCGCACCTATTTCCACAACGACTTCATCTTCGTGCGCCCGGTCGTCTCCACCGAGTACCTCGAGACCGAGGAACTGCTGCCGACCTACCGCGTCTACTACCCGCACGTCGACGGGCTGCGCTTCACGCTCAAGCGGATGGTGACGAATTTCCAGCTCGACTGCGAATTCCACAACCTCGACCGCGACATCGCGCTGGTCGAAGAGCGCCTGAAACTGCTGTTCGGGCCCGGCACGATGGAGCCGAACCACCAGATCCAGGTGCTGTCGACGCTGTTCTACCGCAACAAGGGCGCCTACATCGTCGCCAAGGCCATCAACGGCGGCCGCGAATACCCGTTCATCGTGCCGATCCTGCACAACCGCCACGGCAAGCTGGTGCTCGACACGGTGCTGGACGACCAGGAACAGATCACCATCCTGTTCTCGTTTACACGCGCCTACTTCCTGGTCGACATGGAAGTGCCGTCGGCCTACGTGCAGTTCCTGCGCAGCATGCTGCCGCGCAAGCCACGCAGCGAGATCTATACCATCCTCGGCCTGCAAAAGCAGGGCAAGACGCTGTTCTACCGCGATTACCTGCAGCACCTCAAGCATACTTCCGACCGCTTCGAGATCGCGCCCGGCATCCGCGGCCTGGTGATGCTGGTGTTCGCGCTGCCGTCCTTTCCGTACGTGTTCAAGGTCATCAAGGATTTCTTCCCGGCGCCAAAGGAAACGACCCGCGCGCAGATCAAGGACAAGTACCTGCTGGTCAAGCACCATGACCGCGTCGGCCGCATGGCCGACACGCTGGAATACTCGAACGTGGCGTTTCCGCTGGAGCGCTTTTCGGAAGCGCTGATCGCCGAACTGATGCGCGAAGCGCCCTCGCTGGTGGAGATCGAAGGCGGCCAGCTCATCATCCGCCACCTGTACATCGAGCGCCGCATGGTGCCGCTCAATATTTTCCTCGCGCGCGCGGAGCAGGCCGGCGACGACGCCCTCATCGAGCACGGCATCGTCGAATACGGCAACGCCATCAAGGAACTGGTGACGGCCAATATTTTCCCCGGCGACATGCTGTACAAGAACTTCGGCGTGACCCGCCACGGCCGCGTGGTTTTCTACGACTACGACGAAATCGAGTACATTACAGACTGCAATTTCCGCGATATCCCGGAGGCCCGCAACGAGGAAGACGAAATGTCGGCCGAGCCGTGGTACGCGATCGGCAAGCACGACGTCTTCCCCGAGCAGTTCGGGCGCTTCCTGCTCGGCAATGCGAAGATCCGCAAGTATTTCATGGCCCACCACGCCGACTTGTTGACCCGCGACTTCTGGCAGGCGCGCAAGCAGCGCATTCTGGACGGGCACATCGAGGACGTCTATCCTTATCCGCAGGAAGTCCGCTTTTGCAACCTGATATCAAGCACACCTGTTTCAACAACCCCGGCGGCGCAGGCGCGGCCGGTTTTTACGCCACCTTATCTGGAGAACCTTCACAATGAATGATCCTGTCGTTATCGTCGGCGCAGCCCGCACACCCATGGGCGCGTTCCAGGGCGATTTTTCCTCCAAGAGCGCCAATGAGCTCGGCGCCGTCGCGATCGCCGCCGCCGTCGAGCGCTCCGGGGTCGACAAGAACCTCGTCGAGCACGTCTACTTCGGCAACTGCCTGATGGCCGGCCAGGGCCAGGCGCCGGCGCGCCAGGCCGCCATCAAGGCCGGCCTGCCGCTGTCGGCCGGCGCCGTCACGCTGTCGAAGATGTGCGGCTCGGCAATGCAGACCACCATCTTCGCCCATGACAGCCTGCTGGCCGGCAGCGCCGACATCATCGTCGCCGGCGGCATGGAGTCGATGACCAATGCGCCCTACCTGGTGCCGAAGGCGCGCGGCGGCTACCGCATCGGCCACGGCATGCTGTTCGACCACATGATGCTCGACGGCCTGGAAGACGCCTACAGCAAGGACGAAAAAACCGGCGGCGGCCGTTCGATGGGCACCTTCGCCGAAGAATGCGCCACCAAGTATTCGTTCACGCGCGAAGCGCAGGATGCGTTCGCGATCGAGTCGGTCAAGCGCGCCCAGGCCGCTGCCAACGAAGGCCACTTCAAGTGGGAGATCGCGCCCGTCACCGTCAGCGGGCGCGGCGGCGACACCGTCGTCGAGAAGGACGAGGGCCCGCTCAAGGCCAAGCTCGACAAGATCGCTTCGCTGCGGCCTGCGTTCAAGAAGGACGGCACCATCACCGCCGCCTCGTCGTCGTCGATCAACGACGGCGCCGCCGCGCTGGTGCTGATGCGCGAATCGAAAGCGAAGGAACTGGGCCTGACGCCGATCGCCCGCATCGTCGCCCACGCCACCCATGCGCAGGAACCGAACCTGTTTACCACCGCCCCCATCGGCGCGCTGCAAAAGCTGATGAAAAAGACCGGCTGGAGCCCGTCGGAAGTGGACCTGTTCGAGATCAACGAGGCGTTCGCGGCGGTGCCGATGGCGGCGATGCACGAACTCGATATCCCGCACAGCAAGGTCAACATCCACGGCGGCGCCTGCGCGCTGGGCCACCCGATCGGCGCCTCCGGCGCGCGCATCATCGTCACCCTGCTGGGCGCCTTGAAGAAGACCGGCGGCAAGCGCGGCGTGGCGGCCCTGTGCATCGGCGGCGGTGAGGCGACCGCCATGGCCTTCGAGATGGTGTAACGATGGCGACCGCGCTGATCATCGGTGCCTCGCGGGGCATCGGACGCGAACTGGTGCGCCAGTACCTGGACGACGGTTGGCGCGTGATTGCCACCGCCCGCAGCAGCGAGCAATGCGCCGCGCTCGCTGCGATGGGCGCCACCGCGTATCCGCTCGACGTCACCAACGCCGAGTCGATCGCGGGCCTCGGCTGGAACCTCGACGACCAGAAGCTCGATTGCGCGCTGCTGGTGGCGGGCCTGTACGGTCCGCGCCACGACGGCTTTCCGACCGCGGGCGATTTCGACGCCGTCATGCACACCAACGTGCTGGCGGCGATGCGGCTGCTGCCGATGGTGGCGCCGATGGTGGCGGCCGCCGGCGGCAAGCTGGCGGTGCTGTCCTCGCGGATGGGATCGATCGGCGCGCGCACGTCGGCCGACGGCTCGCTGTACCGCGCCAGCAAGGCCGCGCTCAACTCGGTGCTGAAGGACGCCTCGATCGTGTTCGGCCCGAAGGGCGCCACTTGCGTCGCCTTCCATCCGGGCTGGGTGCAGACCGACATGGGCGGCGCCGGCGCCGACCTGCCGGTCGAAGCGAGCGTGCAAGGCCTGCGTACCACGCTCTCGCGCCTCCGCGCTGCCGACAACGGCAGCTTCCTGAATTACGACGGCACGCCGATCCCCTGGTAGCCGAAAGCGAAACGACATTTCAATGATACTGACCGAAGAACACCAGATGATCCGCGACGCCCTGCGCGCGTTTTCGCAGGAGCGCCTCGCCCCCAATGCCGCGCGCTGGGACAAGGAGCACCACTTCCCGAAGGAAGAACTGAAGGAACTGGCCGCCCTCGGCGCCTTTGGCGTGGCGGTGCCGGAACACCTGGGCGGCGCCGGGCTCGATTACGTGTCGCTGGCGCTGGTGCTGGAAGAGATCGCCGCCGGCGACGGCGGCACCTCCACCATCATCTCGGTCAACAACTGCCCCGTGTGCAGCATCGCCATGATGTATGCCAACGACGCGCAGAAGGAACAGTGGCTGCGGCCTTTGGCGCAGGGCGAGATGCTGGGCGCCTTCGCGCTGACCGAGCCGCACACCGGCAGCGACGCCTCGGCGCTGCGCACCACCGCCGTGCGCGACGGCGACGAGTACGTCATCAACGGCACCAAGCAGTTCATCACCAGCGGCAAATACGGCGATGTCGCCATTGTCATGGCGGTGACCGACAAGGCGGCCGGCAAACGCGGCATCAGCGCGTTCTGGGTGCCGACCTCGAATCCCGGCTACATCGTCGCCGGGCTCGAACAGAAGATGGGCCAGCATTCGTCGGACACGGCGCAGATCCTGTTCGAGAACTGCCGCATTCCGGTGGAGAACCTGATCGGGGAGGAAGGACAGGGCTACAAGATCGCCTTGTCGGGCCTGGAGGGCGGGCGCATCGGCATCGCCTCGCAATCGGTCGGCATGGCGCGCGCCGCGTTCGACGCGGCGCTGGCGTATGCGCGCGAGCGCGAGACTTTCGGCAAGCCGATCTTCGAACACCAGTCGGTGCAGTTCAAGCTGGCCGAGATGGCGACCAGGATCGAGGCGGCGCGCCAGCTGATCCGGCATGCCGCATCGATGAAGGACGCCGGCCTGCCGTGCCTGAAGGAAGCGGCGATGGCCAAGCTGTTCGCCTCCGAGATGGCCGAGCGCGTGGTGTCGGATGCGATGCAGGTCTTCGGCGGCTACGGCTACGTCAGCGACTTCCCGGTCGAGCGCATCTACCGCGACGTGCGCGTGTGCCAGATCTACGAAGGCACCAGCGACATCCAGAAGATCCTGATCGCCCGCGCGCTGTAAGGGGTCAGACCCGCTGAGGGGTCAGACCCGGTTCTTCTTTCAAAGGGTCTGACCCCGGTTGTGTTGGCGCTCGATCAGCCGCGCAACCAGCGCCGCTGCCGCAGCGCTCGCCAGCACATGTTTGAGCGTATGCCCGCTGACCAGGTCTAGCGCATCCCGCAACGCCTGGTCGTTCAGCTCGGCCACCTTCGCCAATACATACAGCGCCAGCGCACCCCCGAACGCCACCTTGTCCGCGCGCGGCGCCTGGTAGATGAACTGCCACAGCGGAATGAGCACCAGCGGCAGGCTCTGCAGCAGCAGATAGGGACGCAAGTCGCCCGCCCCGTCTTGCTCGGTGAAGTACCACCAGAGCACGCTCAGCACGGCAAACACTCCCAGCCCGATCGACGCCGCCAGCGAGCCAGGCTTGCCCATGCACTCGGCGCGCACCGCCGCCAGCAAGCCGGCACACGCCAGCGCGATCGGAATCCGGTCCCATACCAGGCGCGCATTGTCGGGCGCCAGGTGATACAGCGAAGAGCCTAGCGCGGTGAGCAACAGGCCCACCAGGAACAGGCGATAGCCGTCACGTCCCGCTCCCTGCATGTGCCACAGGCGCGCCATCCCCCACAACGCGACGACGCCGAAGCCGATGTTGGACAGCACGTCGGCCGCGTGCGGCACGCCGAACAGCACCGAGCCGTCAGCAAATTCGTGGTAATGGGTCAGCTGGGCGATCGGGCCATGTGCGGCCAGCAAGAGGCACAGCGCCACGGTGAGAAAGAGTGGCAGGTGGACCAGCAAACGTTTCAAGGCATTCTCCGCTACGTGGTGGAATACCTAAGGTTGCTTGAAGTCATCGAGAAATGGTACTCTGCCGATCGGAGTCGTCCATTTTATCCACCGCGGCATCACTTTCCGATACCTTGACCATGACAGAAGCTACACAACTGGTGACGGCGCTCAAGCGCCAGCTCAAGCTGCAGGGCAAGACCTACCGCGACGTCGCCGCCGCGCTGGGCTTGTCGGAACCGAGCGTCAAGCGCCTGTTCGCGTCGGAGAAGTTTTCGCTGGACCGGCTGGTAGAGGTGTGCAACCTGCTCGGCTTCACGCTGGCCGAACTGGCGCAGGAGGCCGGCGCCGGCGACAGCCGCCTGCGCACCTTGACGGCGGCGCAGGAAAAGGAATTGATGTCCGACCCGATGCTGCTGCTGGTGGCGGTGTGCGCGCTCAACCACTGGACGCTGGCCGACATGCTGGCCGCGTATCGCCTGACCGAAGCGCAAGCCTTGCAGCGCCTGCTGCGGCTGGACCGCCTGAAGCTGATCTCGCTGTTGCCGGGCAACCGCATCCGGCTCACCGTGGCGCGCGACTTCGACTGGCTCGTCGACGGCCCCATCCGCCTGTATTTCCGCCAGCAAGGCCTGGTGGAATTTCTCGACAGCCGCTTCGCGCACGCCGACGAATCGCTGACCTTTTCGCATGGCATGCTGACCGACGCCGCCATCGACAAGGTGCAGGCCGAGCTGCGCCGGCTGCGCCAGAGCTTCGCGCAACTGCACGAAGAGAGCCTGGCGTCGCCCTTGCCGAAGCGGCGCGGCAGCGGCCTGCTGCTGGCGATGCGCGAGTGGGAACCCGCCAGCTTCACCGCCTTGCGCCGCGCCTGAACATCGCTACTGCGTCGCCACGCTCACCCTGTCCACCACGAACGAGGTCTGCAGCGAGTAATCCTCCGTCATGTCGAACGTCAGCGTGATGGTCTGCCCCTTGTACGGCAGCAGGCTGAAGCTGCGGATCTGGTAGCCGGCCGCCTTGTTCAGGTTGGTGTAGCTCGCCAGCGTGCCGAGCACCTGGCCGGCCGAATTGCGCACCGTCACCACCATGCGGTCGTACGCGATCGAGGACGTGTTCTCGGCGGTGTCGATGTGCAGCGCGAAGCTCAGGGTGGCCGCCGTGATCGATGATGGCAAAGCGATCGGCTGGCTGATCGTCTCGCGCGCGCTGTAGCCGTTGCCGCCCAGCCAGGCAAAGCGGCTGCCGTCGTACGGAGCCTGTCCCGCGTAGCTGCCGATCACGAAGGTCGAGCCGCTCCAGCCGGTGGTGCCGTTCTCGAAGCTGCCGTTGACGGCCCGCTCGGTCGATTTGCTTGTCGACACCGTCAGCCTGGCGGTGGCGCTGGTCACGGTCGCCGGGGTGCTGGCCGAATCGGTGACCCGGGCGCTGAAACCGGCGCCGTTGTCGCTCGTCTGGGCGGTAAAACTCAGCGTGGGGGCGGTGGCGCCGGAGATGACGGCGCCGTTGCGCAGCCACTGATACTTGTAGGGCGCGGTGCCGCCGGTGGCGGTGACGGAGAAATTGGCGGTCGCCCCGGGCGCGACGGTGATGCTGGCCGGGTTGGCGCTGATCGCCAGCGCTCCGCCGCCGCCGCCCGTCTCGTTGACGTCGCTGCCGACATTGATGGCCGCGTACGCGCGCTGCACCGCGATCGCCTCGCGGCTGCCGACGCCGTACAGCTCCTGCGCCGACAGCAGCACCTTGTTGCGGGCGTCGGCGTAGTTGGTGGCGGCGGTGAACTTGGTGGTCAGCGAACGGAACCAGATGCGGTAGGCCTTGTCGCTGCCGATGCCGGTCATCGCCCGCGGCGTGGCGGTCAGGTAGGGGCTGTAGTAGTCGCTGCCGGCGGTGGCGTTGGAGCCCTGCGACAGGAAGTAGAACATGCGGTTGTTGGGGCCGCTGCTGTAGTGCACGTCGAGGTTGCCCAGGCCGCTGCTCCAGGCGTCCGGGCTGGCGCCGTCCTTGCTCGGCTTGTACAGCCAGCGCAGCGGCGTGCCGGTGCGGCTGATCTCGGCGCCCACTTTCCAGTCGTTGCCGCTGTTGGGGATGGTGGTGCCGGTGCCGCCGGCGCGCGCGTAGGCTTCCACCGCCTCGCCGCCGATGTCGGAATTCGATTCGTTCAGGCCGCCCGATTCGCCGTAGTAGGTCAGGTTGGAGGTGGCGGCGGTGACGCCGTGCGACATCTCGTGGCCGATGACGTCGATGGCGCCCAGGCTGAGGAAGGTGGTGCCGTCGCCGATGAACATGCAGCGGCAGGTGTCGTCGTAGTAGGCGTTGTCGTAGCCGGTGTAGACGTGGGCGGCGATGTAGGTGGCGGTGTTGTTGCCGTCCAGCGACTGCCAGCCGAGCGTGTTCTTGAGCATGTCGTAGGTGTTCATCAGCCCCCACATGGCGTTCACCGCGGCGGTCTGGCCGTTGGCGTTGGTGGTGCTGCCGCCGCTGTACTGCTGGCCGTCGCCCCAGGTATTGGTGGCGTTGGTGTAGACCGCGCCGGCCGAGCCGGTATGGTCGGCATTGGTGATCGCCATCGCGCCATACACGCCCCCGGTGCCGCGCAGCGGGTCGCGCATCGAGTAGACGCCGCCCGACAGCGTGGTGCTGACCGGGACCGCGCCGTTGTACTGGCTGTTGCCGGTGCCGATCACGGTCTGCAGCGCATCCCATCGCTTGAGCACGCGGCCGTCGCTGGCGCTGATGATGCTGTCGTAGTACACCGGCCGCCTGGCGCCGGCGATCATGCGGGTGCGCACCAGGTAGGCGAGTTCGTAGCCGGTCACTTGTTCCTGCAGGTCGGTCGCATTGAGTTCGCTGTCGGTCTTGTTGACGGCAGACGGCAGACGGGTCGAGGCGACGATCGGGAACACGATCAGTTCCGCGCTCGGCTTGACCGCGTGCGCCACCCTCATCGGCGCCACCGTGGCGATGGCGGCGCCGACGGCGGCCTGGGCAGAGATGGCCGGCTGCACGCTGAAGCTGGAGAAGCGGCCCGCCATGGCGGCGCTGGCGGCGCCGTAGCCCAGGCCCGCGCGCAGGTCGCTGGCCGACTCGCTGACGATCTTGCCGGCGTCGTTGGTGACCAGCACCGATTCGGACCGGAACACGCGCACGCCCTTGTAGGTGTGCGCCAGGCGCGTGATGCGGGTGCCGCCGACGCCGGGATGGTCGCGTTCGACGAGGTAGCCATGGTCCGGATCGAGCCCCAGCTTGAGGTGGCCGGCGCGCAGCGTGGCGGCGAGCGCGGCCGCATCGGACGGCAGCGCTGCCAGCGGGCCGGCCATCATCTGCCCTGCCGCCAGGGCCCCGGAGCACAGCATCAGGGGAAGGGCGGCGAGGGAAGCGGCGATCAGGGTTCTTCTTACATTCATGTTCTTCTCCGGTGAGAGGTCGGTGAGCAGGGGGTAGTACGGTAGGTCGGTGACATTTGGTGCCGAACCGCTCGGCGCCGGGGCGCCGAAAGTGCCCTTGCGCTGCCATCGCGCGTACCCGTTTCGACCCATCCAGACGCCGCTTTGTTCAATTTCACGTGCACTGAATAGAGGGAAGCGGCCTGCCTATGCGGCGCGCATGTGCGTGCGGCCGATTCGATACATTTTGTGAGAATGGCTACCGTAATTCGATTGCAATTTTTCCGCGCTGCGGTCTACACTGATCCAAAGTTGCCGACAGAAATGTCAGGCGACATCGATAGCAGCGCGCGGGCAAGGCCCGGCATACAGCGCGAATCAGTTAACGGGAAAAACATGACTTCATCATCATATCTGGCGTCCGTCGGCGCATCTCCGCCCTCTCCGGCAGCGTCCGCGCGCACCGGCTCGCCCTGATTTTTCCGGGTATTCCGCAGCGGCTTCCCGCATCCATCCGCCCGCGCGATGGATCCGCGAGCCATTCGTGAACCCTTCCGGGACCGGAAAGATATGCTCTCGATCACAAACAAAGTGGAACAACTGGTGGCCGAATCGCCATTCCTCACCGAGGGAATCGCGATGGGGCTGATCAACCTGTCGGAGCTGGCGCGCCAGCTGCGCCCGCAGCTCGAATCTGACCTGTGGAAACCAGTCGGCCAGGCCGCCGTGGTAATGGCGCTGCGCCGCATTTCGGACCGCCTGCCGCAGCAGGGCATGTCGCCGCCGATCGTGCTGGCGCCGCGGCTGGGCGAACTGACCACGCGCGGCGACCTGTCGATCTCGACCTACCGGCTGTCGGACAACAGCAACGAATGCCAGCGCCAGCTGCTCGCGCTGGCCGAGCCGTATGCCGGCAATTTCGTCACCGTCACCCGCGGCGTGCATGAAGTGCTGGTGGTGTGCAGCGGGCCGCTGACGCACCTGGTGGAACAGGCCTTCGCCGCCGAGCGCCTGCTGGCGCGGGTGCAGAACCTGACCGCGCTGACCGTGCGCATGAATCCGGAGACGCGCGGCACGCCGGGGGTCTATCACGCCGTGCTGAAGAAGCTGGCGTGGGACAAGATCAGCGTGGTGAACATGATGTGCACCTTTTCCGAACTGACCATCCTGCTCGAGCAGTCGCAGACGGGGGCGGCGTTTTCGGTGCTGTCGCAGATCGTCGGGCACTGACGTGGCGCACCGCCCGCTCACTTACCGCAAGCCGCTGCTCGGGCGCGACTACTGGATCAACGACAGCATCCTGGCCGATCCGCTGGCGGTATCCGGGCGCTGCTACGCGCGGACGCAGTGGGAGCTGGGCGCGCCGCACCGCAACGAGCCGTGGCCCGGCATGCGCGCCGCCGGCGCCTTGCTGCCGGATGAACTGGCGCTGGTGGAAGCATGGGTGAAGCAGGTAACGGGCGCCAGAAAACTGTGGCTGGAAGCGACGCCGCAAGGGGCCACGCTCAATCACAACTATGCGCAGCTGGTCGGCATCGCCGAGTCGGGGCCGCGCCCGCACACCGATTCGCGCGCCTTGTGCCGCTACGCCGCGGTGATTTACCTGACGCCCGATCCGGATCCGGACGGCGGCACCTCGTTCTACCGCCTGCGCTATCCGGACGGCACGCTGGGCGGCAACATCTGCAGCCCGCCGCACGCCAACCTGCGCCAGGCGCTGGGCGTGACCGGGCTGCCGCTGGAGGCGTGGCAGGAAGAGGTGCGGGTCGAGAACAAATTCAACCGGATGCTGCTGTACCGGGCCAACCTGGTGCATTCGGCCAGCGCCTACTTCGGCTTCGACCATGCAGAAAAGCGCATGACGGCCGTGTTCTTCTGGATGGCGTGAGCGGAGCGGTCACGCTCGGATGCGTCAAACCACCGCAGGCTCCAGCAAGGTCACCGTCTGCCGCTCGGTGTCGAGCCTGGCCCGCACCCCCATCGGCAGCGTGAACTGGTTGCGGATATGGCCGAACGAATAGCCCGTCACCGCCGGAATCTTCAACGGCTGCAGGTGGATGTCGAAGGTCTCGTCGAGCGTGAGCGAACTGCCGTCGCCGGCCGGCCCGCACTTGTCGCAGATGCCGATCATCACCGCCGCCGCGCGTCCCAAGCCCGCCGACAGATCGAGCTGGGTCATCCAGCGGTCGATGCGGTAGGGCTCCTCGTTGACGTCTTCCAGGAACAGGATGCTGTGGCGGAAGTCGCCCGCGTACGGCGTGCCGGCCAGCGCGCTGACCATGCTGAGGTTGCCGCCCATCAGCGGCCCGCTGGCGACGCCGCCATGCACGGTGCGGATCGCGTAATGCGGCTCGACCTGGGCGTGGCGGGCGTTTTCCATCGCCATCGGGATCGTGTACGTCGGCAGCGGATCCATCAGCACCCCCAGCATGTGGGTGGTCGAATAATCGGAGTCGCCCGACGACGCCACCGGCCCGTGGAAGGTCACCAGCCCGGCGTGGCGGTGGATCGCCAGGTGCAGCGCGGTGATGTCGGAGTAACCGAGCAGGATCTTCGGATGCGCGCGCACCAGCGCGTAGTCGATCGACGACAGCAGCGAAATGGAGCCGGAGCCGCCGCGGATGCACCAGATGGCCTTCACTTCCGGGTCGAGGAACATGGCGTGCAGGTCGGCGACGCGCTGCTGCACCGAGCCGGCGTAGTTGCCGTGTACCTCGCGCAGGTTGGCGCCCAGCCGCGCCTTGAAGCCGAGCGCTTCGATGCGGCGCACCGACTTTTCGATCGAGGCGTCGCTGGTGTAGCCGCCCGGCGCGATCAGGCCGACGACGTCGCCTTCACGCAGGCGCGGCGGCTTGATGAGGGCTTGTTGTTTCATGGGGCGGGCATGGGGCCGCCGCGTAGCAGCGGAGGCGGGCAGCGCCACTGCCGCCGCGGCGGCGGCCAGCGCACCGCCGAAGCGGCGCCGGCTGCTTGGATTGTCGGGCATCGTCCTGCCATAAAAATAGATAAAAAAACGGCGGCGCCCCAACTGCAGCGCCGCCGAACATGGGGGCAAGCTGCCCGCGCCGGTCGATTGGCATGGGCAGGGTTGGCCACTTCAGTATATTAGAACCGGTACTTGGCCTGGAACGAGTACGCGCGGCCACGCGGGCTCGCTGCGCGTGGATCCCAGCCGGCGCCGACCACTTCGTCGACGTTGTGGGCGGTGAACGGCGGATCGGTGTCGAACAGGTTCTGGATACCGACCGTGATGGTGGTATTGCGGAAACCGGTGTAGGTACCCGACAGGCCATAGGTGGTGTGGGCATCGATCTCAGGCACGAAGCCCGGCGGTGGCGTGCCCTTGCCGCCGTTCGGCACCTGGTCCTTGTAGCCGCTGCCGTAGCTCTGGCTCAGCAAGGCGCTCCAGTCGCCCTTGGCCAGGCGCAGCGAAGCGTTGTGCTTCCAGCGCAGGTACAGGTCGCGGGTGTAGAAGTTGCCGACCAGTTCCTTGTACGGCTGGCCTGCGATCTCGGAGAACTGGAAGCTGTTCATGTAGGTGCCGTCGAGCGAAGCGCTCCACTTGTAGCCGCTGCCGACCAGGCCGTTGGCGCGCAGGCCGACGTCGGCGCCGCGCACCTTGTTGCCGGCGGCATTGATCCAGCCTGCCTGCACGTAGTCGATGGTGCCGTCGGCGTTGCGGATGATGTTGCCCGACAGCGCAACGGCGTTGGCCAGCACCACTTGCGGGGTGCGGTTCAGGATGCGGTCTTCCGAATTGATGGCGAAGTAGTCGACCGATGCCGAGAAGCCCTTGAACGGCTCGACCACGAAGCCGAGCGTGCCCTGCTTGGACGTTTCCGGACGCAGGTTCGGGTTGCCGCCGGACTTGTAGTCGAGGCGCGAAATGGCGCAGTAGGCCGGGTCGCCAGGGTGGGCCGGGCAGCCGATCGGGTCGGTGATGCCGTTCGGCAGTTCCTGGTCGAGCGAACCGGAGTACAGCTGGACAAAGCTCGGTGCCAGGAAGCCCTTGTTGGCCGAACCGCGGAACAGCAGCCAGCTGGTCGGCTCGTAGCGGAACGCCACTTTCGGGTTGGTGGTGGCGCCGATCACGCTGTAGTGGTCGCGGCGGATCGCCAGCTGCACTTCCAGGCGCTTGGTGACCGGCACGATCAGCTCGGCGTAGACGGCCTTGATGTCGCGGCTCGCTTCCGGCAGCCGTGCATTGCCCGGCGCCAGGAAGATGACGGTGGCGTCCTGGTCCTGGGTGTAGGCGTAGTTTTCACGGCGCAGGTCGAAGCCGGCGGCCACTGCCAGCGGGCCGCCCGGCAGCTGGAACAGCTCGCCCGACACGGAACCGTCGACCTGGGTCAGCTTGGTGTTGCCGTGCTGCAGATCGCCGCGGAACTTGGTCGATTCGATCAGGTCCATCGCCGCCTGGGTCTGGGCGCCGGTGGCGAACGGATTGATGACACCGCTGCCGAGGGCGGCGAACATCTTGTCCTGGTAGGCGTAGCCGTTGATCAGCGTGGTCTGGGTCTTGCTTTGCGCGTGCGACATGCCGGCCTTGTAGTCCCACTTGCCGACCGTGCCTTCGAAGCCGACCAGCAGGCGCGCGCTTTCGGTGACGTTGCCCTGGGTGCGTTCGCCGAACGGCGTGGCGCGCCACTTGTAGATGATCGGCTTGGTCTTGTCGAACGTCGCAATGTACGGCGTCAGGTCCTGGTAGTACGGGCCGCCGACCGGGTAGGCGTTCTTGTTGGCGAGCGTCGTCGAGACCTGGGCCGGGGTGAAGATCGAGGTGGCGTCGGTGCGCGAGGCCAGGCCTTCGATGAACATCTTGTGGCCGGGGGCGAGCTGGATCGAGCCGCGCAGCAAGCCGTTGCTGCGCTTGACCGGGATCTGGATCACGTAGTCGGCGCCATAGTCGTAGGCACAGGAATACTTGGTGCGCAGCGGCGAGGTGACGTCTTTCCACAGCTCGGTCTGGTATTGCGACATGCCGGGAACGGTGTCGCACTTGCCCTGGAAGCTCAGCGGATTGGCCTGCAGGTACTTGTTCGGGTCGCCCGCGATGGTGAAGTTGGTGCCCAGCGCAGTGCCGGTGCCGGCCAACTGGTTGGCGAACGGGGTGCCGGTGGTGTCGGGCGACAGGCCGCGCTCGGGCTGGAAGCCGTTGGCGAACGAACGCTGCTTCGAATCGAGGCGGTCGTTCTTGTCGAACGTCAGGCTGCCCATGATGTTGAAGCCGTCCTTTTCCAGCGAACCTTTGCCGCCGAGTATCGAGACGCGGCGCGTGGTGCCGCCGCCGGCTTCGGTGACGTTGGTCGAGGCCGACACTTCCGCGCCCTCGTAGTTGGTCTTGAGGATGAAGTTGATGACGCCGCCGACGGCATCGGTGCCATAGATCGCCGAAGCGCCGTCCTTGAGGATCTCGACGCGGGCGATGGCGCCCATCGGAATCGAGTTCAGGTCGACCGCCTTGCCGCTGCCGCCGTGGGTGGCGATGCGGCGGCCGTTGAGCAGTACCAGCGTGCTGCCGGCGCCGAGGCCGCGCAGCGAGGCGAACGAGGCGCCGCCGCTGACGCGGTCGGCGTCGGGGCCGAACACGTTGTTACCGGACGTCATGTTGTCGGCGCCGGTGCCGTTGGCCGACACGTTGCGCAGCAAGTCTTCGGCGCTGGTGATGCCGAGCTTTTCGATTTCGTCGAAGGTGATCACCTGGACCGGCAGGGCGCCTTCCTTGGCCAGGCGCTTGATGCTACTACCCGTGATTTCAACGCGCTGCAGCGGCTGATTGGCTTGCGGTGGCGCTTCTTGCGCCATGGCAGGGCTGACGGCGCCGATAAGGGCAATCAAATGCGCTAGTTTCTTTAACTTCACGGGTGGATCTCCTTGGGGTTTTTCTTCAGCGGTGGCCGAACTTGTAGCAACGCGACAAATTCTTTTAGTCGTAATGTCTTTGCATTACGTTATGCATCATTTCAGAGTAAGCGCAGCGGCGCGCCGCCTGCCAATGAAATAACCGGCGACAACTATAACTTTTAGGAATGTTGTGTCGAGCGCCGGCTAGCGAGCCATTCTACTGACTCGTTGACGCTCCGCAAGGTCGACGTCGAGATAACGCCAATTGGTGAATTCAACCGGGTGGCGCTTGTAGTTTTTAAGCCACGGTTGGCGGATGTCGGCCGAGATCACGTGGGTCAGCGGCACCCACGGGTTATAGGCATGGATCAGCTGGTTCATCTCGAAGTACAGCTTCTGGCGGGCCGGCGAATCGGCCAGCGCGCGCGCCTGCTCGTAGCGCTGGTTGTAGTCCGGCAGGTTGAAGCGCGCATAGTTGGCGCGCCCGGCGTTGGGGCCGTACAGCAGCTGGTAGAAATTGTCGCCGTCGGGGAAGTCGGCGATCCAGTTACTCTCGAACATCATTACCTTGCCGAGGCGCGAAGCCTTGATGATCTCGGTCTTCTTGTCGGTGACAAAGGCCACGCGCAGGCCGATGGCGTTCAGGTTCTTGCGCCACAGTTCGTCGCGCAGGCGGCCGCCGACGGTCGCCTCGCTGTGCATGGACAGCGTCAGCGGCAGGTTGCCCGGCGCGCGCCGAAGCCCGTCGGCATCGCGCTTGTCGTAGCCGAAGCGCTCCAGCAGCGCGTTGGCCAGCGCCGGGTCGTAGGGCACCGGGCTGCGGTAAGCGGCGTCGTAGCCGAGCACGTTGGGCGGCAGCGGCGACTGCGCGCGGATGGCGAAGCCCTTCTTGAGCAGGCTGATGTCCTCGGCGCTGTTGTAGCCGAGCGCGATGGCCCGCCGCAGCGCCACCTTCTCCTTGCCGTAGCCGCCGATGAGCGGGTCGTCCATGTTCATCCACATGTAGTAGGTCTGCATCACCGGGAAGCGGTACAGCTCCATGCCGCGCGCGGCCAGCGCCGGTTTCAGCTTGCCGTCGGCGATCACCATGTCGGTCATCGATTCGGGCACCTGCTCGATGTAGTCGTATTCGCCGTCGAGAAAGCCCAGCATGCGGCCCTGGAACTCCTCGGCGATCTTCACTTCGACGCGGTCGACCAGCGGCAGGCGCTTGCCTTCGAGGGCGCCGATCGCCTGGTCGGCCGCATTCTGGCCGGCCGAGGCATGGAACACCGCGTGCGAAAGGGGGTTCGCCAGCAGCACGATCTTGTCGCTGCGCTTCCACTCGCCCATCATGAACGGTCCGGTGCCGACCGGATGGTTGCCGACCTGGCCGGGGTAGGCCTCGACCACTTCGCGGGCGACGACGCCGCTGGCCGGCGTGGCCAGGTAGAACAGGAAATTGTTGTCCGGCGCCGCCAGCCGGATGCGCAGGGTGTAGCGGTCGACGGCCTTGATGCTCTCGAACGGCGCGTCGTAGCTGAACTTTTCCTTCAGGGCGGCGTCGCCGGCGACCTTGCCCTCGAACAGGCTCAGCCAGGGCGACTTGATGGCGGGATCGTACAGGCGCTTGAGGCTGTAGACGTAGTCGGCGGCGGTCAGCTCGCGGCGCTGGCCCTTGAAGGCGGGGTCAGGCGTGAAATAGATGCCCGGCTGGATCTTGAAGGTATACGTGAGGCCGCCGTCCTCGACGGTCGGCATGCCGGCGATGGTATTTTCGCGCAGCTTGACCGGACGGGCCAGGTAATCGTAGTGCAGCAGCGGGTCGAACAGGTTCTCGAGCAGGCTGAGCGAGGCGATATCGGACGCCACGGCGGGGTCCAGGCCCGTTTCGCTGGTCGACAGAAACATGTGCAGCACCTTGCCGCCGGCGGGCGCGGGCGCGCCCTGTGCCGCCGGCCCCGCGGCGAAGCAGAACGAGGCGAACACGAGGGCGGCGGCGGTTTTACAGAGTTTCATATTTGGAAGTCCGGTTTGTGCGATGGGTATGATATGCGAGGCCGGCCCGCCGGCGCAGAAATTTTAGTCTTCCATTTCCAGCCCCAAACGCTGGTGTCAGGTCTGACATTCGGACATTTCATGGAGAAATGGGGCGCTCGGCATGTCAGCATGGCAAATGATCGCCGGGAATGTCCGATTGTCAGACCTGACACCAGGGTTGAGGCATTGGAATGTCCGAATGTCAGACCTGACACCAGCGTGTGAAGGAAGCTGCATAACCTTTTTGCATGGGGCCAATGTATTCTTTCATCATTGCGCGGCGGCCTGCGCCTATACTCTCGCTGCACAATCGTGCTCACACAATAGAATTTAGTCGACGACATGGCATTGAATTACATCTGGTCGGGATTTTTCCTGGTAGGTTTCGCCGCCGCGCTGCTGCAGTGGATTTTTCTTGGCGACACCGATATCTTCAAGAAGATCATCGACGGCACCTTCGAGTCGGCCAAGATGGGCGTGATGGACATCGCGCTGCCGCTGGCCGGCGTCATGACGCTGTGGCTGGGCATCATGAACATCGGCGAAAAGGCCGGCGCCATCAACGTGCTGGCCAGGATCATCTCGCCTTTCTTCTCGCGCATCTTCCCGGAAGTGCCGAAAGACCACCCGGCCACCGGCCACATGGTGATGAACTTCTCGGCCAACCTGCTCGGGCTCGACAACGCCGCCACGCCGTTCGGCCTGAAGGCGATGGAAAGCCTGCAGACGCTCAATCCCAACAAGGACACCGCCACCAACGCGCAGATCATGTTCCTGGTGCTGCATACCTCCGGCCTGACCCTGATCCCGCTGGCGATCATGGCGCAGCGCGCCATTCTCGGCGCCAAGGATCCGTCCGACATCTTCATCCCCTGCATGATCGCCACCTACGTGGCCACCGTCACCGGCCTCATCGCCGTGGCGATCCGCCAGCGTATCAACCTGTTCGACCGCGTCGTGCTGTCCTGGCTGGTCGGCATGACGAGCGCCATCGCGCTGATGGTGTGGTATTTCACGCACTTCCTGACCAAGCCGGAGATCCAGCTGGTGTCCAAGGTGGCCAGCAACCTGATCCTCTTTTCGATCATCATCGCCTTCATCGTCGGCGCCATGCGCAAGAAGGTCAACGTCTACGAGGCCTTCATCGAGGGCGCCAAGGGCGGCATCCAGACCTCGCTGACCATCATCCCCTACCTGGTCGGCATGCTGGTGGCCATCAGCGTGATCCGCAATTCGGGCGTGCTGGGCTTTGTCGTCAGCGGCCTCGAGTGGGTGTTCGTGCACCTGGGCATGACGACCGAATTCACGCCGGCGCTGCCGACCGCGCTGATGAAGCCGCTCTCGGGCAGCGGCTCGAAGGCGATGATGATCGACGCCATGACCACCTACGGCGTCGATTCCTTCGTCGGCCGCCTCGCCTGCATCTTCCAGGGCTCGGCCGACACCACCTTCTACATCGTCGCGCTGTACTTCGGCTCGGTCGGCATCCGCAAGACGCGCTACGCGATCTCCTGCGGCCTGATCGCCGATTTCGCCGGCATCGTCGCCGCTATTCTGGTAGCGTACATGTTCTTCGGTTAATAAAGGACTCGCATGTTCCGACGCCTCGCTCTCGCCGCCGCCCTCGCCGCCTGGCTGCCGTTCGCCCAGGCCCAGCTGCCCGAGCCGGTGGCCGGCAAGCTGGCCGCCGGCGGCATCGCGCAGGACGCCATCGGCGTGCTGGTGCTGCGCGGCGACACCACCCTGGTGTCGCACCTGGCGGACCGCCCCATGCAGCCGGCCTCGACGATGAAACTGGTCACCACGCTGGTCGGCCTCGAACAGCTCGGCCCGGTGTTCAAGGGCCGCACCGAGCTGCGCAGCACAGGCGAAGTGGTGCGGGGCGTGCTCAAGGGCGACCTGGTGCTGCGCGGCGGCGCCGACGCCGACTTCAGCGACGAGGTGCTCGAAAAGATGCTGCAAAGCCTGCGCAACCAGGGCATCGACCGCGTCGCCGGCAACCTGGTGCTGGACCGCTCGCTGTTTTCGCCCAGCCGCACCGACGTCGGCCTGCCGCCGTTCGACGAGTCGCCCGACGCCTATTACAACGTCATTCCCGATGCGCTGCTGGTCAACAAGAACATGCTGCAGGTCGACATGCGCTCGACCGACCGCAAGCTGCAGCTGGTGATGCAGCCGCCGCTCGAGCGCGTCAGCATCGCCTCGGGCATGACGCTGGTCGACGCCGACTGCGCCCGCTGGGAGGACGGCTGGAAGCAGCCGCAGGTGCAGCAGCAAGGCAACGGCAAGCTCAAGGTCGTCCTGCAGGGCACCTTCCCGAAAAACTGCGCCAGGGGCTACAGCATCAACGTGGTCGACCGCCAGGACTATGTCGGCCGGCTGTTCCGCGGTATCTGGAAAAAGCTGGGCGGCTCGTTCGGCGGCGACGTCATCGAAGGCAGCACGGCGCCGGAGTCGCGCATCCTGGCCGAGCACGCATCGCGGGCGCTGCCCGAAGTCATCCGCGACATCAACAAGCCATCCGACAACACGCTGGCGCGCACGGTGTTCCTCAGCCTGGGCAGCCTCGAGGCCGATCCGGTGCTCGGCAGCCGCCCGCTCGCACCGAGTGCCGAGACCACCTTCTCGCGCGCCGACCGCGCGGTGCGCCACTGGATGCGCGAGCACGGTATCAACGACGAGGGCCTGGTGATGGAAAACGGTTCCGGCCTGTCGCGGCTCGAACGCATCACCGCGGCGCAGATGGGCGGCTTGCTCAAAGCCGGGCTGCGCAGCGACTGGGCGCCCGAGTTCCAGGCCAGTCTGCCGATCGTCGCGGTGGACGGCACCATGCGTCGGCGCCTGAAGGACAGCCCGGCCGCCGGGCACGCGCGCATGAAGACCGGCACCCTCAACAACGTGACGGCGGTGGCCGGCTACGTGCGCGACGCCAGCGGGCAGCAGTGCGTGGTGGTGGCGATGCTCAACGGCGACAATATCGGCAACGGCAAGGGTCGCGCGGTGCTCGACGCGCTGGTCGACTGGGTGGCGCGCCTCGGCAGCGAGCCGGCCGTCGCCAGCGCGCCGCCAGTCCAAGCCATTTCCCACTAAAAGTAGGACGTCATCGTCGCGAACGCGGGGATCCAATTTGCGCGAGTCGTGTTGGCGGGTGACCCGGACTGATCGTCGAAATGGGGTCCCCGCGAAGGGGGGCGCCGAGCCCGAGGACGACGTCAAGAATGTCGTCGATCGGCGTTTCTGTGGCGCGGACGAACCTACAACACCCGCTTGAACGTCTCCCGCACCAGCGCGCGGTCGCCGCAATCGTAGTGCCACCACTCCGTGTTGATGCCATGGAAGCCGGCCTGGAACATGGCGTCGCGCAGCAGCTGGCGGTTGGCCACCTGCGCCGGCGTGAGCTCGCCGCGCGAGAGCATCTGCGCTTCCAGCGCCGGATGCGAGCGGTCGGTCATTTCGTCGAAGCCGGTACCCATGTCGAGTTCCACGCCGGCCTCGTCGAGGATGGTGATGTCGAGCGCCATGCCGAACGAATGGATCGAGCCGCGCTCCGGATTGGCCAGGTACAGCTGCATGTCGGTGCCGGCCAGCGCATCCCATAACTGCTGCTGCACCCGCTGCGGGCGCAGCGCGTCGAGCACCAGCGCGGTATGGCCGGGCCGATGCCGGGCCAGCCACGCCACCACCCGCTCCAGCGCGTCCGCCCCCTCGCGGTGCAGCCAGGCGCAGTCGCAGGGCGAATACAGGTCGCGCCCGAGAAAATTGTTGGCGCTGGCGTAGCGCAGGTCGACTGCGATGCCCGCGATCGTCGACAGGTGGCGGAACTGCCCGCTGCCGGCGACGTCTTCGTTGGCCACTGTGTGCTTCATTCGGAACGATTCCTATGCGATGCAGGCGCGCGCGGTGGCGCCGATGCTGTTGGCCAGTTCGCGCGCGCCGTGCGACAGCGGCGAATGGCTCGCGGTTAATAAATAGAGCTGCACCGGGATCGCCGGCGCCCAGGCGCGCCGCTGCACCTTGCTGTCGACGGCCGAGGCGGCGGTGAAGGGATCGACCACCGCCATGCCGGCGCCGGCCTCGACCAGCGAACGGGCGATCTGGTAAGTCTGCACCACCGTGTGGAACACCGGATGCACGCCCTGCTCTTCGCAGGCGGCCACCACCAGGTCGCCCAGCGGGTCGTTGTCGGCGTGGCCGATCAGCTCGCCGCTCAGGCCATCGGCGGACACCGGCAGCAGGCTGTCGGCCGCACTCCAGCTGCCGGCCGGCGCGATCACCGTCATCACGCCCTGCGCGATCGGCTCGGCGACGATGCCGGGATGGCGCGGATCCTGCAGCGACAAGGCCAGGTCCGCTTCGCCCAGGCGCAGCGCGTTGACGATCTCGCTGGTGTGAAAGGTGGCCAGCTCGCAGCGGGTGGCGGGAAAGTCGCGCCGCCACGCCGTCATCGCCGCCGGCAGCACGCTGATGGCGATGGTCGGCGTCGACACCAGCCGGATGGTCTCCACCGCCCGGCCCTTGAGGCTGGCGGCGAGGCGGCGGATGCCCTGCAGGTCGCGGTGGAGCTTTTCGGTTTCGACGAACAGGCGGTGCGCCTCCGGCTTCGGATAGAGCTTGCCGCGCACGCGCTCGAACAGCGGCATGCCCAGTTGCAGCTCGGCGTGCTGCAGCACTTTCGTCACCGCCGGCTGCGAAATGTGCAGCACCTGGGCGGCGCCGCTGATGGTGCCGACCTGCATGATGGCGTGAAAAACTTCGATATGACGCAACCGCATGGCGTTCACCTTACATTACGGCCCGCAAGGCGCGCCAATTCCCGCAGCATATAGGAAAAATTCCAGCGCCGCGACCGCTCACGGCGCTTTCGCCACCGGGGTTGTCAACACGTCCAGCAGCGACGCCGTCTCGGCATCCGGGGTGCCGTCGATGATGGCCGGACGGTACTTCATCTGGAACGAGGTGATCACCGACTTGGTGGCGGCGTCGAGTTCGCCCGTCTGCGGCACCGCGTAGCCCTGGGTCGCCAGGCGCTTCTGGAACCAGGCCACGTCCGGCAGCTGCTGGTCGTACAGCGGACGCACCGCGGTCACGCGCGCCGCCTCCGGCCAGACGATCAAACCGGCCTGCGCCAGCTGGAACCACGGGAACATCGGCCCCGGATCCTGCTTGCGGCCGGGCGCGACGTCGCTGTGACCAATGATGTTCTCCGGCGCGATCTTGTGGCGCGCGACGATGTCTTTCAGCAGCACGATCAGCTGGTCGATCTGCGCCTGCGGGAACGGATACCAGATGCGCCCGAACGGCCCTTCGGTGAAGCCCGGGTTGACGATCTCGATGCCGATCGAGCTGGCATTGATCATCGTGTAGCCCTTGTAGTTCGACACGCCGGCGTGGTTGGCCTGGCGCGTCTCGTCGACCAGCCGGTAGATCACCGGCTCGGCCTGGTCGGTCAGCAGGTAATGGGCGCTGACGACCTGCTCGCTGAGGATCTTGATCGAGCTGGGCAGGTTGCTGACCGTATAGTGCAGCACGACGAACTTGACGCGGCTGCTCTGGCCGACGGCGTTGAGCGAGGTGTCGATCTTCTGTCCCTGGGTAGCGCAGCCGGACAGCAGGGCCAGCATCAGGGTGGCGAACAATGTTTTTTTCATGAGCATGGCCTGTCGTTAAATGATTGATCTTGGACGGCAATCCGGGCCGCCGCATGGTGCGGCTGGCCGACGGTCTGGGTCAGTGCCGTTTCGCTCGGCAAGGCGGCGCGCATGGCGCCGAAAATGAGCGGGTGCAGCGCCGAGGCGCGCCCGGCCAGCACCACCGGGCGCACGCCGAAGCGGCTGGTGAGCGCCTTCGCCAGCCGCGCCAGTTCATTGCCGGCGCCGCGCAGGATCGCGGCCGCGGCAGGATCGAGCTCGGCGCTGGCGGCGACCGCCAGCGCCAGCTTGCCCACTGCGCCGCGTTCCTGGCCGTAGATGAACTGGCGCGAGAACGACCAGTCGTCGCCGCCGACGTGCTCGAACACCTTGTGCGCCATCGGCGACTGCCGCCAGATGCCAGGGCATTCGTCTTCGTTGCGCCAGATCTGCCGCAGCGCCTCGCGCGCGATCCAGAAGCCGCCGCCGCCGTCATCGAGCACCACGCCGCGCCCGCCGGCGCGGTGGAACTTGCCGGCTTCGTCGATCCAGGCACCGATCGAGCCGGTGCCGGCGTACACCAGGTAGCCCTGGCCGGGGGCGAAGCTGTCGAGGTAGGCGATTTCGATGTCGTTGCACAGGGTGACGGCGCGCGGGGCCAGGCCCAGCAGTTCGGCCAGCCAGCGCTGCAGCTGCTCGCCGTCGCCGCCGAATCCGGTCATGCCGGCGCGCACGCGCACGGGGCTGCCGTGCTGCAGCACCGCCCTGGCCAGCGCCGAAAAGTTGGCGTGCACGGTCTGGCGGCCGGCCGCGCTGCCCATCTGCAGCGCCGACAGTCCCGCCACCTGGCCTTCGGCGACGATGCTGCCATCGGCCGCGGCCAGCGCCCAGCGTGTGCGGGTGCCGCCGGCGTCGATGCCCAGGCCCAGTCTGCCGTCCCGTTCTGCTTCCTCGTTCAACATGTTCCTTCCTGGTTCACTGCGCCAGCACCGAGACCGGCGCGCTTTCGTTGCCGAGGCGATCGACCGCGTTGACGAACACGGCGCTCGCCGCGCCCAGTTTCGGGTCGTCCGCGACAGTCCAGTCCGTGCGCGAGGCCGGCGCCACGGCGAAGCGCCATTCATTGCCATAGTGCGACCAGATCGCGTACTGCGCGTTGTCCTTGCCGGCCGACAGCTTCAGGCTGACGGCATGCGCCTCGCGCCTTGCAGTGACCACCGGCGCGCCGGGCGCCCCGCTGCCCAGCCACGGCGTCGCCGGCACCAGCGCTGGTGCGGCGTAGTGGCCGGCCTTGAGCTGGTCGCTGATGCCCTTGCGGTTGCCCATCAGCGCGGCCATGCTGAAATGCACGTGGCCGGTGGCGGCAGGGCGCGCGCGCGTGGCGCTGATCTGTTGGACGATTTCTTCGGGCGGAAAATCCTTGGACGGCGCGCCGATGCGGCTGGTGAACAGCCCCGGCCAGATGTGGCGGCCCTTGCGGTTCTGGCCGAGCCAGTAGTCCAGCAGCACCGGATACGACTGCGGCGGCGCCGCGATCGACCAGTACAGCTGCGGCGACAGGTAGTCGAGCCAGCCGTTGGCCAGCCACAGCTCGGCGTCGGCGTACAGCTTGTCGTACTGGCTGAAGCCGGCGATGCCGCGCGGGCGCAGCGCCGGCTTGCCCAGGCCAAACGGGCTGATGCCAAACAGCACCCAGCTCTTTTCGCGGTGGATGCCCGTGTAGAGCGCCTCGATCAGGCGGTTGACGTTGTCGCGCCGCCACGATGCACGGTCGAGCTTGCCGCCGGACAGCAGGTAGCGCTGCCACGCCGGCTGGTCGGGGAAGTCCAGCTCGCTCTTCGGCGCGGCGCCGTCCAGCGCGGCCGCTTCGCCGGCGGCGCCGGGCGCCTCGATCGGGTAGGGATAGAAATAATCGTCGATGTGGACGCCGTCGATGTCGTAGCGGCGCACCACGTCGAGCACGACGTCGAGCGTCTGCTTCGACGCCGCTTCCTCGGCCGGATCCATCCACAGGAACTTGCCGTAGGTTTTCACCGCGGCCGGACTGGTCCTGGCGATGTGGTTGGCCGCCAGCGGCGACTTCGCGCCCGAATGGCGCGCCCGGTAGGGATTGAACCAGGCGTGCAGCTGCAGGCCGCGCGCGTGCGCCTCGGTGACCCAGAACTTGAGCGGGTCGTACAGCGGGCGCGGCGCCGCGCCCTGCGCGCCGGTCAGGTACTCGGTCCATGGTTCCAGCCTGGACGGATAGATCGCGTCGGCGCTGGGGCGTACCTGCAGCACCACCGCGTTCATGTGCATCGACTGGGCGCGGTCGAGGATGGCGATGGCCTCGGCCTGCTGCTGCGCCGCGTTCAGGCTCGACTTGCTCGGCCAGTCGATGTTGGCGACGGTCGACACCCAGGCGGCGCGGAACTCGCGCGGGCTCGGCGGCGGCGCCAGGGCCGATCCGCCAGGCACGGCGCCGGGCACGACGGCCGGTGCGGCGCCCGCGGGCGGCTTCGGCTTGACGGTGGTGCAGCTCGTTACCAGCGCGGCGACAGCCAGGGCTGTCGCGATGGCAAAGGCGCGTTTATTCAGATTGGGCAACAAAACAGCTCCGTTTTTATTAGACTTTGACAAACCATTTCTTGCGCCACATGAGCCAGGCGATGCTGAACATGAAGGCGTTAAACAGCAGAGCATAAAGCAAGGACGTATTCACCGGCGCAATCGGCAACGCGCGGATCGGCGCGTACAGCATTTTGCCGAGCGAGACCAGGCTGCCGTCCGGCTGCTGCAGCTTGATAAAGCCGAGCATCTTGGCGATCAGGCCGGACAGCGCGAAGATGAACAGCGCGTTCATGCCGTAGATGATGAACGGCCGGCTCCAGCGCGCGGCGATCGCGCGCACGGCGGCGCTGGGGCTGACGTCGAGCAGCCAGTAGAATGCGGAAAACGCGGTCAGGGCCCAGCCGCTCATCAGCAGGCAATACGACGGCGTCCACAGGCTCTTGTTGATCGGCATGAGAATGGCGTCGAGGATGGAGCCGGCCGCCAGCAGCAACAGGCCGATCAGCAGCATCCACACGGTCTGTTCGGTGCGCGGCGTGGAGGACAGCAGCCAGCGCCCCGCCAGCACGCCCACCAGCTGGCTGCACAGCGCCGGAATCGTGCTGACGAGCCCTTCCGGATCCCAGCTCTTCGACTGCACCCACAGGTGCTTGCCCAGCGCCAGGCGGTCGAGCCAGGCGCCGATGTCCTTGCCCGGTTCCAGCACGCCGGCGCCGATGCCGGGTACCGGCACCGCCAGCATCAGCACCGAATACGCCGCCAGCAGGCCGGCGATCCAGCCCAGCTGCTGGCGCCAGCTGCAGTAGACGACGATCGGCGCGGCCAGCAGGGTGCACACGGCAATGCGTTGCAGCACGCCGGGAATGCGCACGGCGGCGAAATTAAAATAGGGAATCAGGTTCAGCGCGAAGCCGATCAGGAAGATCAGCAGGGCGCGCACGGCCAGCTTGCGCAGCAGGCTGGGCTTGTCGGCGCCGGCTGCCGCCAGGCGCCCCAGCGACAGCGCCATCGAGACGCCGCCGATGAACAGGAAGAACGGAAAGACGGTGTCGGTGAAGGTCCAGCCGTTCCACTTGGCGTGTTCCAGCTGCGGATACAGGTTGCCCCAGTCGCCGGGGTTATTCACCAGCACCATGGCGGCAATGGTGAAGCCGCGAAATGCGTCCAACGATGCGAGCCTTGCCCCGGTATCCTTCATCGTCCTTACTTCTTGCCGAATTCGGGATCGATCTTCACCAGCGCCGCCATGATGAAGGCCGGAATCGTCATCAGGCAGACGTAGATGAAGAAGTGCTGGTAACCGAGAAACTCCTGGATCTTGCCGCTGACCATGCCCGGCACCATCATGCCCAGCGCCATCAGCCCGGTGCAGATGGCGTAGTGCGCCGTCTTGTGTTCGCCATCGGCCACCATGATCATGTACATCATCATGGCGGTGAAGCCGAAGCCGTAGCCGAACTGTTCGAGCGCGAGGAAGGCCGACACCAGCACCAGGTTCTGCGGCTGCGCGCTGGCCAGGAACACGAACACCAGGTCGGGAATGTGCACCGAGAACACCATCAGCCACAGGCAGCGCTTCAGGCCCAGCTTCGAGATGACGTAGCCGCCCAGCAGCCCGCCCAGCACCAGCGACATCACCCCGACGGTGCTGTAGGCCACCCCGACCTGCTTGGTGGTCAGTCCCAGGCCGCCCTTGACGACCGGATCCATCAGGAACGGCGCCACCATTTTCAGCAGCTGCGACTCGCCCAGCCGGTACGTCAGGATGAAACCGAGGATCAGCCAGATGTCGCGGCGCTTGAAGAAGGCGCCGAAGGTGGCGAAGAACTCCTTCAGGTAGTTGTCGCTTTGCACGACCGCCTTGTCCTCGAGGGGGCGCGGCAGGATGAACTGGTGGTAGGCGCACAGCATGATGAACATTGCAGCCAGCACGAAAAAGACCACCGACCAGGCAAAGTGGACGTCGCCGGTGCGTTCCGTCAGCTGGCCGGCCAGGAATACCAGGCCGCCCTGGCCGGCGAGCATGCCGAGCCGGTAGAAGGTGCTGCGCACGCCGACGAACGCGGCCTGCTGCTGCTGGCGCAGGCCCAGCATGTAGAAGCCGTCGGCGGCGATGTCATGGGTGGCCGAACTGAACGCCATCAGCCACATCACCGCCAGGCTGGCCTGGAAAAAGCCGGGCAGCGGCATCGTCAGCGCCACCATCGCCAGCGAGGCGCCGATCACCAGCTGCAGGCCGACGATCCACCAGCGCTTGGTGCGGAACATGTCGACCACGGGCGACCACAGCGGCTTGATCACCCACGGCAGGTACAGCCAGCTGGTGTAGAGCGCGATGTCGGTATTGGAAATGCCGAGGTCCTTGTACATGACGACGGACAGCATCATCACGATCACGTACGGAATCGACTGGCTGAAATACAGCGACGGTATCCACAGCCACGGGCGGCTCTTCACTGGTGCATTTTGCATAAGTCTTTCGTGATCGAGCCGCGCCGGTTACGTGGCAAGCGCATGGCGCACGCTGCCGCGCGCACTGTCGAGCAACGCCCGGGCCTGGTCGATACTGGTTTTTTTGGTCAGGGCCACGATGGCGACCTTGACATGGAAATCGCATTGTTCCAACGCCGCGCGGGCCGCGCTTTCATCGGCGCCGGTGGCAAACATCGTCAGCCGCACCGCGCGCGTTACCAGCTTGGCGTTGGTCGGCTTCAAGTCTACCATCAGGTTGCCATAGACCTTGTTCAAACGCACCATCAGCGCACTGGAGAAGGTGTTCAGCGCGATCTTCTGGCTGGTGCCCGCCTTCAGGCGCGTGCTGCCGGAAATGACTTCGGCGCCGGTGTCGAGGGTGACGCCGATTTCGGCCTCGCCGGCCACCGGCGCATCCGGATTGTTGGCAAAGCCGATCGTCAGCGCCCCGGCCGCGCGCGCCGCGCGCAGCGCGCCCAGCACATACGGCGTGGCGCCGGAGGCGGCCAGCAGCAGCACGACGTCGTTGCCGGTGGGGTGAGTGGCGTTGAGGTCGGCGGCGCCCTGCTCGAGGTCGTCCTCGGCGCCTTCGACGGCGACGAACATCGCCCGCTCGCCGCCGGCCAGCAGCGCCAGCGCGCGCTCGTGCGGCCAGGAAAACGTCGGATACAGTTCCACGCTGTCGAGCACGCCCAGCCGGCCCGAGGTGCCGGCACCGACGTAGATCAGGCGCCCGCCCGCTTCGATGCGCGGCAGTGCGGCGGTGACGGCGGCGGCCAGGCGAGGCGCGGCGGCGCGCACGGCCTTGACGGCGTTGGCCTGGTCGTCGACCAGTGTGTTGATCAGTTCGGTCGTCGGATACTGGTCGAGCTGCGCGTGTTCCGGCGAAGGAGATTCGGTTTTAAGCATCGCGATCTGACGTGATTGGTAGTTGTTACCAGTGTAATACCAACCACTCGGCCGCTCCCATGAAAGGTAGGGCTGCGGCCATGACGAAAGGTTATGAAGACGCCTCAGGACACGCGTCGCATTTCCGCAACAAAGTCGTAATGATCGCTGCGGCAGTAGGAATGGGTCAGCTCGACCGCCTGGCCCGACTCGAGGTAGCCGATGCGGGTGATGAACAGCACCGCCTGGCCTTCCGGGATGCCCAGCTGCCCGGCCAGGATCGCCGGCGCGTTCATCGCGCGGATGTGCTGCAGCGCGCGCACCGGCATGTGGCCGGTCTGCGCCAGGTGTTCGTACAGCGAGCCGCCCACGCTTTCCGGGCGCGGCAGCACGCTGGCCGGGATCACGCTCACTTCGTAGGCCATGACGACGTCGTCGGCCAGGCGCAGCCGCTCCAGCCGCGCCACCCGCGTATGGGGCGACAGTCCGAGGCTGAGCTGCTCGTCGGCGGCGGCGACGACGATCGCGCGCTTGAGCCACTGCGAGCGCGGACGGTAGCCGCGCTGCAGCAGCTGCTCCGAAAAGCTCGACAGGTTCGACAGCGGCTGCTCGATGCGCGGCGCGATGTAGTTGCCCGAGCCGCGCTTGCGCACCACCAGTCCCTGTCCCACCAGCTGGTCGATCGCCTTGCGCGCGGTCACGCGGGAAACGTCGAGTTGCTCGGACAGCAGACGTTCGGACGGCAGCGCCTGGTCGACCTGGTAGCGCCCTTCGCGCACGTCGGCGATCAGCTTGCGCGCCACTTGCATGTAGAGGGGGGAGTTGTCGTTCAGGTTGGCCTTGAAATCGGTACTGGCATTGCTCATTGTTCGCTCTCGATCGCGCTCGGTCCGGCACCGGCCTGCCCCCTGCTGTTGTTGTATTTTATCGCGAGTTGGCGGGCCAATGTCTCGCCGTCGGTTGCCATGTTAAAAAGTTATGGCATCTTAGCGTCAATTCATTGGCCCGGATATAACGGTGACCGTATTCTCGACAGGCAGGCCCGCGCGAGGGCGTACTTACAAAAGATCATCATGAGACAAAGCAGGAGAACGTTGCTGGGGCTGGCGCTGGCCGGCGGCATCAGCCGGATGGTGCGTGCCGCGCCGGTCGCGGACGCCGACGCCCTGCTCGATGCCGAGCTGGCCGCCATCGCCGCCGACCCCGCCTGCCAGCTGGTCAGCCTGTCGGTGCTGGCGATCCGCGGCGGCGCCATTCGCTACGAGCGCCAGTTCGGCCAGCGCGCCATCGGCGCCGCGCGTCCCGCCGACCAGCACACCCTGTACCGCATCGCCTCGATCTCCAAGATGATGACCACGCTGGGCGTGATGATGCTGGTCGAGCAGGGCAAGCTCGCGCTCGACGCCGACGCCGGCGGCTACCTCGGCTTCCCGCTGCGCAATCCGCACTTTCCGGAGCGCGTCGTCACGCTGCGCAGCCTGCTCACCCACACCTCCTCGCTGCGCGACGATGCCGGCTACTCGTGGCCGCTCGACACCGCGCTGTCGGCCATCCTGGTGCCGGGCGCCGCCGGCTACGGCAAGGGCGCCATGTGGGCGCGCAATGCCCCGCCCGGTGCCTACTTCACCTATTGCAACCTGAACTGGGGGGTGATCGGCACCTTGATGGAGCGCGTCACCGGCGAGCGTTTCGACCGCCTGATGAAGCGCCTGCTGCTCGAGCCGATGGGCCTGCACGGCGGCTACAACGCGTCCGAGCTGTCGGCGGCCGACCTGGCCAACGTCGCCACGCTGTACCGCAAGCGCACCGTCGACACCGAAGTGTGGGATCCGGCTGGCCCGTGGATCGCGCAGGTCGACGACTACAGCGCCCGCGCGCCGGCGCCCCCGGCCGGCGTCGACGCCTACGTCGCCGGCGCCAACGCCACGCCCTTCAGCCCCACCGGCGGCTTGCGCATCTCGGCGCACGGCATGGGGCAGGTGATGCTGATGCTGATGAACGGCGGCGTGCACCAGGGCCGCCGCATCCTCGCGCCGGCCAGCATCGAGCGCATGTTCGCGCGCCAGTGGACTTACGACGGCGCCAATGGCGACACCAGCGGCGGCCTGTTTAACGGTTGGGGACTGGGCAACCAGCAGTTCTCGGGCGCACTGGTCGACGGCGGCGGCTTTGCCGGCGTCGGCCACTTGGGCGACGCCTACGGCCTGATGTCGGTGTTCGTGTTCGACCCGCTCGCCAACAACGGCATGGTGGTGCTGGTGGGCGGCACCTCCTCCGACCCGGCCGCACAGAAGGGGCGTTATTCGTCGATGGCGCGCTTTCAGGAGCGCACCCTCACGGCGCTTCACCGGCGCGCCATCCTCGGTCGGCCGTGACGCGTTGTCTTGTTGCGCCGCATGACTGGTGGTTATGACCACACCATCTACATTCATTAGCCCGATCTTGAACCAGCCCCTAAGCTGTCGCAAGTCCATATAGAGAACACCAGAGGCAGCATGCAGGAAGTAATCGTAATCGGGGGCGGTGTGATCGGGCTGACATCGGCCTGGTGGCTGCTGGAAGCCGGCTTCGCGGTGACGATCCTCGAGCGCGAGGCGGCCGTCGGCAGCGCCGCCAGCTTTCGCAATGGCGGACAGCTCAGCTACCGCTACGTCTCGCCGCTGGCCGACCAGGGCGTGCCGCTCAAGGCGGTCCAGTGGATGTTCCAGCAGGACGGCCCGCTGCACTTTCGTCCCGAGGCCGACCTGCGCCAGTGGCGCTGGCTGGCCAGTTTCCTCGCCAACTGCAACGCCGCCTCCAACCGCAAGACCACCGCCAAGCTGCTCGAGCTGGGAGAACTGTCGCGCCGCGCGATGGGCGAACTTGAGCTGACCGTTCCGCTGGACGCCTTTTCGTGGCGCGACGCCGGCAAGATGGTGGTGTACCGCTCCAGGAAAGTGTTCGACAAGGCGGTGTCGCGGCCCGACTCGGAAGATGCGCGCCAGGTGCTCTCGCCGGCCGAATGCGTGGCGCGCGAGCCGGCGCTGGCGGCGGCGCTGCCGGTGCTCGCGGGCGGCATCTTCAACGAAGGCGAAGCGGTCGCCGACTGCCATGCGTTCTGCCTGGTGCTGGCCGACCGGCTGCGCGCGCACCCGCGCTTTCGCGGCATCGTCAATGGCGAGGCGCGCCGCTTCGTCATTGCCGGCGGCGCGGTGATGGGACTCGACACCAGTGCCGGCATGCTGACGGCCGATTCGTACGTGCTGGCGGCCGGCATCCAGAGCCGCGAGCTGGCCGCCGACGCCGGTATCTATCTGCCGCTGTATCCGCTCAAGGGCTACAGCCTGACCGCGCCGATCCGCGCCGGCGACCGCGCACCGGAGATTTCGGTGACCGACTTCGAGCGCAAGGTGCTGTACGCGCGCATCGGCGACTCTTTGCGGGTGGCGGCGATGGTCGACATGGTGGGTGAAGACCTGAGGCTCGATGCGAAGCGCATCGCCGGCCTCACGCGCCAGGTGCGCGAGACGATGCCCGATGCCGCGGACTACGGCCGCATCTCGCCGTGGGCGGGTCTGCGGCCGGCCACGCCCGACAGCGCGCCGATCATCGGCGCCACGCGCTACCCCAACCTGTGGCTCAACGTCGGCCAGGGCCCGCTCGGCTTCACCTTCGCCTGCGGCTCGGCCAAGCTGCTGGCCGACTGCGTGAGCGGCAAGGCGCCGCCGTTTTCGATGGATGGGCTGACGCTGCGCTGACGCCTTCGCGCACGCCCGCCGCAAACGCCTGAGCCGGGCGCTGCCCTCAATCCACTGGCCTAAAAACCGTCATCCTCGCGAATGCGGGGATCCAACTCCGTTGAGTCGTCCGCGGCCACCCACGCAGCCAACGCAGCGCAAAGCAATGGGGCCGCCGCGTGCGCGATGACGACGGCTCAGTGGCCGCTGGCCTGAAAAAGCGCCGCCGCGTCATCGAGATGCCCGCCTTCGCTCCTGACCGAAAAACCGTCATCCTCGCGAATGGGGCGATCAATTCCGTTGAGTCGTCCGAGGCCACAAACGCACGGACCTTGTATTCCAAACCAAAGTAAAGCTAAAGCCACTATTCCAGCGACGCGATCAAGCGAGCCCCGCACGCCGTCAGGTCATCGTGATACGCATACGGCACACCTTCATGCTTGGCGCCGACGCCATCCGGCTTGATTGGAAAATGCCCTTTGCACTGCGGGCAATACGTCATGTCATCCGCGAGCGCGGCGACAATTCCCATGACAGTCGTGCCAGACGAAGCGGAAGTAACCTTGCCGCCGTGGTCGGTCTTGTCGTTGAGCCGAATGACGTTGCGTCCCTTGTGTTTCATGGTTACTCCAGTGGAGATATTTCCACGCGATGTTTGGCCAACAGCGCAGCTAGCGGCGCTGCCGAGTCGATGAATCAGACCGGCACACGCTATGCCGATGTCATCTCGACGCTGACTGCGTCGTCTTTCTGTCCAGTAAATAGTACGAGCCCTCCGGTGCGCCCGGGACCTTGACCCGGAACTTCAAACCGGAGAGGAGTTTGTCAAACAGTGCTACCGCTTCATCATCGCTAAGTGAAGCTGCTTGCGCCGCGCCAATGGTGTTGTGCTGCACTTTGGAGTACATGACTGCGTTGAACTCAGATGGATTCGCAACATCTCTTGGCGTCCCGACGAATGCCCATTCGAAATCGTGAGTGCCGTCCTTACGTTTGATTAACGACTCCTCGCCGTGCCAGTGCTGCACAATGCGCTTGCCTTCGCGTAGAACTGTGCGGCTGGGGTAGCTGCCCGGCTGCTCCGCTTTCGCCGCGTCAATACGTGCAAGCAACGAGAGCTTAAGCCTTTGCTCTTTTTCAAATTCCTCCTTGGGGTAGTCACCGTATGCGTCCTTGTTCGAACTGACGGAAAACGTTATATCTGGCAAGCTGGGAAAACGAATTCCGGCGTTTGCCATCTCCTGTCGACCGTAGAGTGATTCCGCAATAAAGCTGTGTTCAGCACAAAATCCGGGCTCGTCAGGCACTTCATCCGGTGCGCGGAGGCGTAGACCCTTCGCCCATGCCGCCTGCCTGGCTACTACTTGTCCCTCGGTCTCCCCCTCACTCACTGCGTCCCCGGTAACAAAGATAAAGGGTGGTAGGTCCACATACGTCTTGAAAAAGAGCATCCCATCTTCTTTCGCGAATTTATTTTCGAAATATCGAATTTGCTCACTCTTCGCATGAGCTTCTTTGCCCTTAAATGTAATTTCGGCGCTTTTCTCAAAACGCGTAATTTCTGCGATGGCGGCTTGGATCAGTCGATCACGCTCAAGAGCATCACCCGAAAAAACTTCAACCGGACTTGGAATCGAAATTTCTCCCCAAACCAGCTCGGCTTCTTTTGGAACCTCAAGCGCATAGCGACCGAAGCACACCACTTTTTTTTCATGAAAAAGCGCTGCAAGGCGCTTGCTAATTTTGACAGGCTCGGGCACAGCAATCTCCTTGTAAGAGTAACTCCTGGAGCAGGCCTGCAGTGGATTCACTGTAGCTGCAAACATGAGGAAGTAAAGAAAACTCCTTGACGTGTTCGATATTTTCATTTCCTGTCCCAATTCGCAGTTTTGGCAATCTGCACAACTGAAAACAAAAGCGACGCCAGTACTTGCGGGTCAGCGTAGCTGCCTTGGTGCTCGTAACCAATTCCGTGCTTTCCATGTTCAAAGAGCACACCTTTAATACGACAAGCAGAACGATTAGCAGGAACTGTTTGATCGCCCGCGGCGGTCGCCGGCTGCAAATCTAATGTCATTACGCGTCCACCGGCCCTTGCGGTGAGCTGGCCCTTCCCATCGTCGGACAACAATTCCCAAGTTTCTGGTGAAGGCCAAGGGACAAAATTCCCATTCTTGTCAACATCGTTTCCACCCGTCGAGGCCGCTCTAAATACAATCTCGCCGTAACTTGTCTGTTTGGGCGATGAGCAGAAACTGGCGTATGTGACAGGGTGAAATGTCGACTCGATAGAATGGAGAAACTCGCTCGCTGATTTAATCCGGATGTAGACATTTTGGATTCCGCCCCCCTCAGCGGTAGGGACGTTTCCGGGATTTACCCAAATCGGATTAATTAACCGCCACCACGCCTTCGGCGGCTGTAGATAAATACTTTCCAATGCAGTCTCAGACCCGCGGGGCCAACTGAACAAGACCTGGCCGCTATAATTGACGACCTTGAGCCACTCCTTTCCATATGCTGCGCCCGGCATCATTTCCAGCGGGGCCGGCGCGTTGGCCAGTATTGCCGTTGCGTTCGGGCCATCCGTGCCTAATACTTGCGCAGCGAGTCCATCGACGTACCCTGGGACTGTTGGGTTGCTATTTTCACGGAAGCCGAACCTCATGCGCTTATAGGCGCCAGCGGCGCCCATCGTCGGCATTACATTGTGATAAATACCGAGGACTTCTACGTCGTTGTCGTTGAGAAGATTTCCATACTGCGGATGAATTAGCGCCCTCGCCAAAAGGCCGCCCATACTATGTGTGACAATAATGACTTCTTTGCATTTAAGGCCACGATTTCGATACCCCTTGACCAAACCTCTTATACGCTCGGCAATGACAACCGCAGACACGCCATTGCTCTTAATGAAGTTGTAGCCCATGGCGTGCACCGGATACCAGCATGGCGCGATCTTTTT
>JBBRXM010000050.1:0-36824 GCA_038248405.1 Burkholderiales bacterium | reverse complement strand
GATGGTCTTGACGTCGTTGAAGTCGACGTTGATGTGGCCCGGCACGTTGATGATCTCGGCAATACCGGCAACCGCGTTATTGAGCACATCGTCGGCGTGCTTCATCCAGTCGATCATGCTTTCGTCTTCGTAGATCTCTTCGAGCTTTTCGTTGAGGATGATGATCAGCGAGTCGACGTGCTTGGTCAGTTCGTCGAGGCCTTCTTCGGCGATGTCCATGCACTTCTGGCCTTCGTACGAAAACGGCTTCGATACCACCGCCACCGTCAGCGCGCCCATCGACTTGGCGATTTCGGCCACGATCGGGGCGGCGCCGGTACCGGTGCCGCCGCCCATGCCGGCGGCGATGAAGACCATGTGCGCACCGCGCAGCGAGTCTTCGATGCGCGCGCGCGATTCCTCGGCCAGCTGGCGGCCCACTTCCGGCTTCATGCCGGCGCCCAGGCCCGACTCGCCGATCTGGATCACGTTGTGCGCCGACGAAGCAGCGAGCGCCTGCGCATCGGTATTGGCGGCGATGAATTCAACGCCGGACACGCCTTTGTTGATCATGTGTTGAACCGCATTGCCGCCGGCGCCGCCGACGCCAACGACCTTGATGACAGTACCCAGTGCTGCGTTATCGACCATATCGAACTCCATGATGAAACTCCTAATCAATTAGCCGTTTCCAAGCGCCAGGACTCATAGTCGTATGAAACCTGGAGATTGAAAACCGCGTTTATAAACAAAAAATGTAAGTGTTTGTGTTCTTGTTGCTACCGCTTCTGCAAATCCACCGCCAACCGCCCTGCCGCCGACTTAAAAATTCCCTAAAAACCATTCCTTCATACGCTGCCACACCGCCTTCACAGAACCATCCTGGCGCGTCACGATGTGCCCGCGCAGATACTGCTTTTTCGCTTCCAGCAGCAGCCCGAGGACCGTGGCGTAGCGCGGACTGCGCACCACGTCGGCCAGCTGACCGCGGTAGTCCGGCGTGCCAAGGCGCGCCGGCTTGAGGAAAATGTCTTCCGCCATTTCGACCATGCCCGGCATGATCGCGCTGCCGCCCGTCAGCACGATGCCCGACGACAGCACGCCTTCGTAGCCGGACTCGCGCACCACCTGGTGCACCATCGCGAACAGCTCCTCGACGCGCGGCTCGATCACCGCCGCCAGCGCCTGGCGCGACAGCGTGCGCGAACCGCGGTCGCCCAGGCCCGGCACCTCGAGCGACTCGCCCGGATCGGCCAGCACCTGCTTGGCGACGCCGTAGCGGATCTTGATTTCCTCGGCTTCCGAGGTCGGCGTGCGCAAGGCCATGGCGACGTCGTTGGTGATCTGGTCGCCGGCGATCGGAATGACCGCCGTGTGACGGATCGCGCCGTCGGAGAAGACGGCGATATCGGTGGTGCCGCCGCCGATGTCGATCAGCACCACGCCGAGTTCCTTTTCGTCGGGCGTGAGCACCGCATCGGCCGAGGCCATCGGCTGCAGGATCAGGTCCGACACTTCCAGGCCGCAGCGGCGCACGCACTTGACGATGTTCTGCACCGCCGACACCGCACCGGTGACGATGTGCACGCGCACTTCCAGCCGGATGCCGCTCATGCCGATCGGCTCGCGCACGTCTTCCTGGCTGTCGACGATGAATTCCTGCGGCACCGTGTGCAGCAGCTGCTGGTCGGTCGGGATGTTGACCGCCTTGGCCGTCTCGATCACGCGGGCGACGTCGGTGGCGGTCACTTCGCGGTCCTTGATGGCCACCATGCCGCTCGAATTGAACGAGCGGATATGGCTGCCGGCGATGCCGGCGTAGACATTGCGGATCTTGCAGTCGGCCATCAGCTCGGCTTCCTCGAGCGCGCGCTGGATCGATTCGACGGTCGCCTCGATGTTGACGACGACGCCTTTCTTGAGGCCGCGCGACTCGTGCTGCCCGAGTCCGATCACCTCGTGGCGTCCGTCGGACATCACCTCGGCGACCACCGCCACCACTTTCGAGGTGCCGATATCGAGTCCGACGATCAGGTTTTTAGCGTCTTTTGTCATTTTGCTGTGGCCTAGTGCTTGCTTGTTTTGTTGGTTGTTGAGTGAGTCATTTTCGCGACGGCCTTCACAGGCTTGGTTCCATCTTTCGGCACTTTGATGCTCGCTGCCGACAGCGCCAGGCCGTTCGGGTAGCGCATGTCGACCGTGTCGATCCCGCCCTGCACCCGGGCGACTAGCTGCGGATAAATCCCCACCAGCCGCTGCACCCGGCTGCGCAAGGTGGTGTGGTCCTGCTCGCGCCCCAGCGCCACCTGCATGCCGTTGTCGAGCTTGACGGTCCACGCATACCGGCTCGACAAACTGAGCGACTCCGGCGCCAGCTTGACCGGCGCGAACCACGCGCGCAGTTCCGCAAAGCGCGCCAGCACTTCCTTCTCGCTGCCGTCCGGCCCCGCGAACTCCGGCAACGCGTGGTCTTCGTCGGCCTCGGCCAGGTTGGCGGTGAAGATGTCGCCCTTGACCGACAGCAGGCGGCCGTCGTCGCCCCAGGTACCGAGCGGCTCATGCTCCTCGATCGCCACGATCAGCTGGTCGGGCCACTCGCGCCGCACCGTTGCCCGCCGCACCCACGGCACCGACTCGAAAGCCGTGCGCACCTGCTCCAGGTTGGCCGTGAAAAAATTACCCTTGAACTTGCCGACCACGCCGGCGCGCAAGGTCAGCTCGCTCACGCGCTTGAGTTCGATGTCGTACATGCTGTCGATACGTACCGTCTTGAGCGAAAACATCGGGCGTTGCGACACCCACCACACACCGGAGGCGATGCACGCGAGTATCACCAGGGCCATCAGGCCGTTGGCGGTTGCGTTCAATGCGCGTACGTCTTGCCACATGTGTGTTTAACCCTGTCCCTTGGCCATCTTCAGGCGCGCCGACGCCAGAATCTCGACGCACAGATCTTCGTAGCTCATGCCGACCGCGCGCGCCGACATCGGCACCAGCGAGTGGCCCGTCATGCCGGGCGACGTATTGACCTCGATCAGGAACGGCTTGTTGTCGGCGGCGCGCAGCAGCACGTCGACCCTGCCCCAGCCTTCGCAGTCGAGCGCGCGGTAGGCATCCACGGCCAGGCGCGCCATCTCGGCGGCGGTAGCCTCGTCGAGCTGCGCCGGGCAAAAATACTTGACGTCGTCGGTGAAGTACTTGTTCTGGTAGTCGTAGTTCCCCTGCGGGGCGACGATCTCGACGACCGGCAGCGCGCGCGCGTCCTTGCCGCGGCCAAGCACGGTCACGGTGAACTCGCGGCCGGTGACGAATTCCTCGGCCAGCACGACGTCGTCGAAGCCGGCCGCCAGCTCGTAGGCCGCCTGCAGTTCGCCGGCCGCGTTCACCTTGGTGATGCCGATGGTGGAGCCTTCGTGGGGCGGCTTGACGATCAGCGGCAGGCCGAGGTCGGCCACGACCTGCGCCAGGTCGGTGTCGGGGGTGAGCGATGCGTACTTCGGCGTCGGCAGGCCCTTCATCAGCCAGATCATCTTGGTGTAGATCTTGTCCATGCCGATCGCGCAGGCCATCACGCCGCTGCCGGTGTAGGGAATGCCGAGCTGCTCGAGCGCGCCCTGCAGGCTGCCGTCTTCGCCGAAGCGGCCGTGCAGCGCGATGAAGACGCGGTCGAATTTTTCGGCCGCCAGCTCGGCAATGCTGCGCGCGCCCGGGTCGAAGGCGTGGGCGTCGACGCCGCGGCTTTGCAAAGCCGCCAGCACGCCGGTGCCGGACATGATCGAGACGTCGCGCTCGGCGGAGCTGCCGCCGAACAGGACGCCTACTTTGCCAAGTGCGGCCGCGTCGGTGTGGTAATTTGCGCTCACGATTTAAGCCTTTGTATAAGAAGTCAGTTTGGCCGGGACGCCGCTGATCGAACCGGCGCCCATGGTGATGACGACGTCGCCGTCCCGTACCACGCTCATGACGGTGTCGGCCATGTCGGCGATCGACTCGACGAAGATCGGCTCGATCTTGCCGCCCACGCGCAGCGCCCGCGCCAGAGCGCGGCCGTCGGCGGCCGCGATCGGCGCTTCGCCGGCGGCGTAGACGTCGGCCAGCAGCAGCACGTCGGGCGTGGACAGCACCTTGACGAAGTCTTCGAACAGGTCGCGGGTGCGGCTGAAGCGGTGCGGCTGAAACGCCAGCACCAGGCGCCGGCCCGGATAGGCGCCGCGCGCGGCCGCCAGCGTGACCTCGGTCTCGATCGGGTGGTGGCCGAAGTCGTCGACCAGCGTGAAGCTGCCGCCGCCGGGAATGTTGATGTCGCCGTAGCGGGTGAAGCGGCGGCCGACGCCGTTGAAGCCGGCCAGGCCGCGCTGGGTGGCGCTGTCGTCGATGCCGATTTCGCGCGCGATCGCAATGGCCGAGCAGGCGTTGGCGACGTTGTGCATGCCGGGCTGGTTGAGCACGAAATCGGTGTCGGCATAGCCGTCCTGGATGACGGTGAAGTGCATCTGCAGGCCTTCGGCGCGGGCGTTCACCGCGCGCACCTGGGCCAGCGCCGAGAAGCCGTAGGTGGTGATCGGCTTGGAGATGTGCGGAATGATGGCGCGCACGTGCGGGTCGTCGATGCACAGCATCGCGCGGCCATAGAACGGCAGGCGGTGGGTGAAGTGGACGAAGGCCATCTTCAGCTTCTCGAAGTCGTGCTCGTACGTCTCCATGTGGTCGGCGTCGATGTTGGTGATCACCTCGATCATCGGCGCCAGGTTCAGGAACGACGCATCCGATTCGTCCGCCTCGACGACGATGTAGTCGCCGGTGCCCAGCTTGGCGTTGGCGCCGGCGCTGGTGAGCTTGCCGCCGATGACGAAGGTTGGATCGAGGCCGCCCTCGGCCAGCACCGAGGCGACCAGGCTGGTGGTGGTGGTCTTGCCGTGGGTGCCGGCAATGGCGATGCCGCGCTTGAGGCGCATCAGCTCACCGAGCATGATCGCGCGCGGCACGATCGGAATCATCGCGGCGCGCGCGGCGATCACTTCCGGGTTGTTCTCGTTGACGGCGGTGGAGGTGACGACGACGTCGGCGCCTGCCACATTGGCGGCGTCGTGCCCGAGCCGCACGCAGGCGCCCAGGCTTTCGAGCCGCAGGCTGGCCGCGTTGCTGCCCAGGTCCGAGCCGGACACCTTGTAGCCCAGGTTGAGCAGCACTTCGGCGATGCCGCTCATGCCGCTGCCGCCGATGCCTACGAAGTGGATGTTCTTGATCTTGTGTTTCATTTTCGTGCTTCCGCTAATTTTTCGAGTATGTCCGCGATCGCCTCGTTGGCGTCGCGCTTGCCCACCGCCTGCGCTGCGATCGCCATTCTTTGGCAGTCGTCGCGGGTGAGCGATTGCAGCAGCTGCGCCACGCGCGCTGCCGACAGTTCCTGCTGCGGCAGGTGGATCGCCGCCTTCTGCGTGGCCAGCCACTGGGCGTTGTCGCGCTGGTGGCTGGTGGTGGCGGCGACGAACGGCACCAGCACGCTGGCCACGCCCGCCGCCGTCAGTTCCGACATCGTGATGGCGCCGGCGCGGCAGATCACCAGGTCGGCTTCGGCATAGGCGGCGCCCATGTCCTCGATGAAGTCGACGACATTCGCCTCGACGCCGGCGTCGAGGTACGCCTTGCGCAGCGCGTCGATATTCTTCTTGCCCGACTGGTGGGTGACCACCGCGCGCGCGCTTGGGGGCATCAGGGCCAGCGCCGCCGGCACGCTGTCGTTGAGCGCCTTGGCGCCCAGGCTGCCGCCGACGACCAGGATCCGCAGCGGCCCCTCGCGGCCGTCGAAACGGGTCTGCGGCGGCGCGATGTCGAGGATCTCCTTGCGCACCGGGTTGCCGGTGACGCTGGCCTTGCCGGCGGCGCGGCCGAAATCGGCCGGGAAGCCGAACAGCACGCGCTGCGCCAGCGGCGTGAGCGTCCTGTTCGACAACAGCAGCGCGGCGTCGGCATTGACCAGCACCAGCGGGATGCCGCGCAGGCGCGCCATCATGCCGCCGGGGACGGTGACGTAGCCGCCCATGCCGAGCACCATGTCGGGCTTGCGGCGCGCGATGATGCGCAGGCAGGTGGCGAAGCTGGCGGTGAGCTTGAAGGCGCCCGTCAGCGTGTGCTGCAAGCCCTTGCCGCGCATGCCGGAAAAGTCGATGGCATCTAACGCGATGTCGTGCTTGGGCACGATGTCCTGCTCCATGCCGAGGGCGGTGCCCAGCCAGCTCACTTCCCAGCCGCGCGCGCGCATGGTCTGCGCGATGGCAATGCCGGGGAAGATGTGCCCGCCGGTGCCGGCGGCCATGATCATCAGGCGCTTCATGGGCGGCCTCCGCGCATCAGCACGCGGTTTTCGTAGTCGATGCGCAGCAGGATCGCCAGGCCGACGCAGTTGATCACCACGCCGGTGCCGCCGTAGCTCATCAACGGCAGGGTCAGCCCCTTGGTCGGCAGCAGGCCCAGGTTCACGCCCATGTTGATGAAGGTCTGCACGCCAAGCCAGATGCCGATGCCCTTGGCGGCCAGGCCGGCGAAGGTCTGGTCGATGGCGATGGCCTGGCGGCCGATGTCGAAGGCGCGCTTGACCAGCCAGTAGAACATGGCGATCACCACCAGCACGCCGGCCAGGCCCAGTTCTTCGCCGATCACGGCGAGCAGGAAGTCGGTGTGCGCTTCGGGCAGGTAGTGGAGCTTCTCGACGCTGCCGCCGAGACCCACGCCGAAGATCTCGCCGCGGCCGAAAGCGATCAGCGAGTGCGTCAGCTGGTAGGCCTTGTTGAGCGAATTGTCGCCCTGCCACGGGTCGAGGTAGGCGAACATGCGCGCGCGGCGAAATGGCGACAGCGCGATGATGGCGGTGAAGATCATCACCAGCAGCACGCCGATGCCGCCGAACCAGACCGCGTTGATCCCGCCCAGGAACAGGATGCCCATGGCGATGCAAACGATGACGCCGAAGGCGCCAAGGTCGGGCTCGAGCAGCAGCAGGAAGCCCACCAGGCCGATCGCGCCGGCCATCGGCAGGAAGCCCTTGGTCAGCTTGTGCATGTATTCCTGCTTGCGGACAGTGTAGTCGGCCGCGTACAGCACCGCCACCACCTTCATCAGTTCGGACGGCTGCAGCTTGATGAACTTGAGGTCGAGCCAGCGGCGCGCGCCATTGACCGAGTAGCCGAGCTTGGGCATGAACACCAGCGCCAGCAACAGCAGGGTGGCGACGAACAGCCAGGGCGCGAAGCGCTGCCAGGTGGCGATCCGCACGCGGAACACGAACAGGCCGGCCAGCATGCCGACGCTGATGAAGGCCGCCTGGCGGGTCAGGAAATAGGTATTCTTGTAGGCGGCGAACTTGGGCGAGTCGGGCAGCGAAATCGACGCCGAATACACCATCACCATCCCGAACAGCATCAGCAGCACCGTCACCCACACCAGCGGCTGGTCGTACTCCATCATCTTCGACGGGCGCGCGCGGCTGCTGCCGAGCGCATCGGCCGACGATCCGGAGAACGAGAACGGGAGCTGGAAGGCCATCAGAGGTCCTGGCCTTTCGACAACGCGAGTTCGCGCACGGCATCGACGAATACCTGGGCGCGGTGTGCGTAGTTGGTGAACATGTCAAGGCTGGCGCAGGCAGGCGAGAGCAGCACGGCGTCGCCAGGCTGCGCCATGACGGCGGCGCGCTGCACCGCTTCGGGCAAGGTGCGGCAGTCGACCAGCTCGACGCCGGACGGCTCGAGCGCGACGCGCAGCTTCGGCGCGTCGCGCCCGATCAGCAGCACGCTGCGCACGTAGCGCGACACCGGCTCGGCGAGCGGCTCGAAGTCCTGTCCCTTGCCGTCGCCGCCGGCAATGAGCACGATGCGTTGATTCTCTCCACTGAACGCCTTGCCGAGGCCATTCAGGGCGGCGACAGTGGCGCCGACGTTGGTGCCCTTGCTGTCGTCGTAGTAGTCGACGCCGTCGATGGCGGCGACCAGTTCGACGCGGTGCGGCTCGCCCTTGTACTCGCGCAGGCCATGCAGCAGCTGCGCCATCGGCAGGCCGATCGCGCGGCACAGCGCCAGCGCGGCCAGCGCATTGGTGGCGTTGTGGATGCCGCGGATGTGCAGCGCGTCGGCCGGCATCAGCCGGTTGACGACGCATTCGACAGCCTCGGCCACTTCGCCCTTCTTGAGTTTCTTGTCGCTGCCCTCGCCCGCCGTGGCGCTGGTGAGCCACAGCACGCCGCGCTCCTGAACCAGGCCGAAGTCGCCGGCCTTGGCCGGCGCGCCGGCGCCGAAGGTGACCGCCGGCGCGCTTTCGGAGGACATGCGCATGACGGCGACGTCGTCGCGGTTCAGTACCCGCACGGTATGGGCGCCGAAGATGCGCGACTTGTCGAAGGCGTACGAGGCCATGTCGCCGTGCCAGTCGAGGTGGTCCTGGGTGACATTCAGTACGGTGGCCGCATCGGCCTCCAGGCTGAAGGTGGCGTGCAGCTGGAAGCTCGACAGCTCGAGCACCCACGCCTGCGGCAGATCGTCCTGGTCGAGCGCTTCGCGCAGCACGTCCAGCGCGGCCGGGCTGATGTTGCCGGCCACGCGGGTCGACAGGCCGGCGCGCTGGCACAACAGGCCCGTCAGGCTGGTGACGGTGGTCTTGCCGTTGGTGCCGGTGATGGCGATGACTTTCGGCGCGTAGCCGCGCTCAAGCTTGAGGTCCGCCAGCGCCTGGGCGAACAGTTCGATCTCGCCCCACACCGGGATGCCGCGCGCCTGCGCGCTCGGCACGATGGTGCGCAGCTCGCGCTGGGGCGCCAGGCCCGGGCTCAGGGTGACGAAGTCGGCGCCATCGAGCAGCGCGTCGTTGAATTCGCCGCAGACAAAGTCGACGCCCGGCACCGCGGTGCGCAGGGCGTGCAGGCGCTGCGGCTCGGTGCGGGTGTCGGCCACGCGCACGCGCGCGCCGCAACGGGCCAGCCATTGCGCCATTGCCAGCCCGGACTCGCCGAGTCCCAGCACCAGTGCCTGTTTGCCCTCGTAGTTCATCAGCGCAGCTTCAGTGTGGACAGGCCGACCAGCACCAGCATCATCGTCACGATCCAGAATCGCACGACAACCTTGGTCTCTTTCATGCCCTTTTGTTCAAAATGATGGTGCAGCGGCGCCATGCGGAACACGCGGCGGCCGACGCCATAGCGCTTCTTGGTGAACTTGAACCACGCTACCTGGATGATCACCGACAACGTTTCGGCGACGAACACGCCGCCCATGATGAACAGGACGATCTCCTGGCGCACGATGACGGCGATGGTGCCGAGCGCGCCGCCCAGGGCCAGCGCGCCGACGTCGCCCATGAACATCTGCGCCGGGTGCGCGTTATACCAGAGGAAGGCCAGGCCCGCGCCGGCCATCGCGCCGCAGAAGATCAGCAGTTCGCCGGCGCCCGGGATGTGCGGGATAAACAGGTAGCGCGAATAGGTCGCCGAACCGGTCAGGTAGGCGAACAGGCCGAGGGCCGAGCCGACCATCACGGTGGGCATGATCGCCAGGCCGTCGAGGCCATCGGTGAAGTTGACGGCGTTGCTGGTACCGACGATGACGCAGTAGGTCAGCGCGATGAAGCCCCACACGCCCAGCGGGTAGCTGATGGTTTTCACGAACGGGACGATCAGGTCGGCCTTGGGCGGCAGGTCGAGCGAAAAGCCCGACTGCACCCACGCGTAGAACAGTTCCCACACCTTGATCGGAGTCGGCGCCGACACCGAGAACGCCAGGTACAGCGCCGCGGCGACGCCGATCAGCGACATCCAGAAGTATTTTTCGCCCGAACGCATGCCTTCCGGGTCCTTGTAGACGACCTTGCGGTAGTCGTCGGCCCAGCCGACCGCGCCGAAGCCGAGCGTGACGACCAGCACCGGCCAGATCAGCCGGTTGGAGAAGTCGCACCACAGGAAGGTCGAGATGCCGATCGAGATGATGATCAATACGCCGCCCATGGTCGGCGTGCCGTGCTTGGCCAGGTGGGTCTCGGGGCCGTAGGTGCGCACCGCCTGGCCGACCTTCATGCGGGTCAGCCAGCGGATCACGAACGGGCCGAAGCCCAGGCCAATGACGGTGGCGGTGATGGTCGCGAACACCGCGCGGAAGGTGATGAAATTGAAAATACGCAGGGGACCGAGGTCCTGCTGAAAAAATTGTGCGAGCCAGAGCAGCATGTTAGTGGGCTTCCTTGCCAGTGTTGTGTGATCCAAGCAGGTGTTGGACCGCGCGTTCCATCTTCATGAAACGCGAGCCCTTCACCAACACAGTCGCGTCAGATTTGCTGCCCAGTGCTGTATCCAGTGCTGCCAATAATTCGTCAAACTGTTCAAAATGTCGTGCGCCGGCGCCCGTCATGTGGCGCGTCAGTTCGCCCGCCACCAGTACCATGTCGACGCCGCGGCTGACGGCGTAGGCGCCGATTTCCTCGTGAAACTGCTGGCCCTGGGTGCCGACTTCTCCCATGTCGCCCAGCACCAGGATGCGCGGCGACGGCGATTGCGCCAGCACGTCGATGGCGGCGCGCACCGAATCGGGGTTCGCATTGTAGCTGTCATCGATAATGGTTGCGCCGTTCGCGCTTCTATTGTGCTGCAGTCGGCCCGACACCGGCGCGAACGCCTCGAGCCCGCGCACGATGGCGCCGTGCTCGACGCCGGCGGCCAGCGCGCAGGCGATCGCCGCCAGCGCGTTGCGCACGTTATGCTCCCCGGCCGCGGCCAGCCTGACGGCGAAATGCTGCTGCTCGCCGACGCGCACGGTCACTTCCAGTTCGCTGCCGAAGCCGCGTGCGGCATGGGTGCAGCTGACGTCGCAGGCGCCGGTGAGGCCGAAGGTGATGCTGTGGCGGTGCTCGGCCAGCCTGGCCCACAGCGGCGTGTAGACGTCGTCGCCCGGATAGACGGCGGTGCCGTTCTTCGGCAGGCTGGCCAGCACGGCGCCGTTTTCGAGCGCCACCGCTTCGACCGTGTGCATGAATTCCTGGTGCTCGCGCTGGGCGTTGTTGACCAGGCCCACGGTGGGCGCGGCAATGGCCGCCAGGCGTGCGATCTCGCCGGGATGGTTCATGCCCAGTTCGATCACGGCCGCCCGGTGTTCGGGCCCGAGGCGCATCAGGGTCAGCGGCACGCCGATTTCGTTATTCAGGTTGCCGCGCGTGGCGAGGCGGTGCTCTTCGCCGAAGCCGGCGGCGAGGATGGCGGCGATCATCTCCTTGACCGTGGTCTTGCCGTTGCTGCCGGTGACACCGATGACCGGAATGGCGAATTTGGCACGCCAGAAGTGGCCCAGCTGGCCGAGCGCGGTCAGCGTGTTGGGCACGATGATGGCCGGCAGCGTCCAGTCGGGTGGCAGCTGTTCGGCGATGACGGCGGCGGCGCCCTTCCCGGCCATCTGCGGCAGGAAGTGGTGGCCGTCGAAGTGCTCGCCGCGCAGGGCGACGAACAGGGAGCCGGCGGCGAGCGTGCGGCTGTCGGTGGTGACGCCCTCGAACGCGGCATTCTTCGTCATGCGGGCGCCCGAGAGCGAAGAGACCAATTGGGCCAGCGAAGCGCGCATCAGTTTGTCCTCATCATGGTGACCCGGGCGGCCAGCGCCAGGGCGGCGTGGTCGGCATCGGAAAACGGCATCTTGCGGCCCTTGATTTCCTGGTAGGGCTCGTGGCCTTTACCGGCGAGCAGGATCACGTCCGGCTTGGCGGCGTGCTTGATCGCCGACAGGATCGCGGCGGCGCGGTCTTCGATGGCCTGGAAGGTCGAATCCGGGTGGGCGGCGTCCATGCCGGCGACGATGGCGGCGATGATCGCCGCCGGATCTTCGCTGCGCGGATTGTCGCTGGTGACCAGCACGTGCCGGGCGATCTGCGAGATGGCGCCCATCTGCGAGCGCTTGCCCGGATCGCGGTCGCCGCCGCAGCCGAACACGCACCACAGCTGGCCGCCGCGCTCCTGCGCCACCTGGCGCAGCGCCAGCAGCGTCTTTTCCAGCGCGTCCGGCGTGTGGGCGTAATCGATGACGACCATCGGCGCATCCTGGCCGCCGACCTGCTGCATGCGGCCGGGCGCCGGCGTCAACGCCTCGATGGCGTCGACCGCAGCGCGCAGCGCCACGCCCTTGGCCATCAGCGCGCCGAACACCGCCAGCGCATTGCTGACGTTGAAGTGGCCGACCAGCTGGGTCTTGACGGTGGCGCTGCCCCACGGCGAGTCGAGGTGGAAGTCGGTGCCCGAATTGCGACTCTTGAACTGCGAGGCGCGCAGCATGGCCACGCCGTCGATGTCGGGCTGGGTGGCGCGGTCATGCAGCGTGTAGGCCGTCAGCGCAGGAGCGCCTTCGCGCCCGCGCAGGTGCGCGAGCAGGCGAGCGCCGGCGGCGTCGTCGAGATTGAGGACGGCCGCCTTCAGGCCAGGCCACTCGAACAGTTTGACCTTGGCCGCTTCGTAGCTCGCCATGTCGCCGTGGTAGTCGAGATGGTCGCGCGTCAGGTTGGTAAACAACGCAACGTCGAAATGCATGCCGAGCACGCGGCCCTGTTCCAGCCCGATCGACGACACTTCGATGGCCAGCGCGGTGGCGCCGGCGTCGCGCACCGACGCCAGCTTGGCCGCCAGCAGCACGGCGTCCGGCGTGGTGTAGCCGGTGACGTCGAAGCCGGGTTCGGCGCGACCCTTGAACAGGCCGACGCCGAGGGTGCCGATGACGGCGGTGGGAAAGCCCAGGCGCGCCATCGCCTGGCCGAGCCACACCGCGCACGAGGTCTTGCCGTTGGTGCCGGTGACGCCGACGGTAAACATGGCGGCATCGGGCATGCCGAGGCAGGCGTGGGCGATCGGGCCGGCGTTCATCTTCAGGTCCGCCACCGCCAGGTGCGGCACGTTCCAGGCCGGGTTCCAGGCAAAGTCGCGGCCGTCGTAGACCACGGCGCCGGCGCCCTGCTCGACGGCGACGCCGATGAATGCGCGGCCGTCGCTCGCTTCGCCCGGGTAGGCGAAGAAGACGTCGCCGGCCAGAACCTTGCGCGAATCGGACACCAGCCGGCCTTGCGGGGCGGCCTGGCGAATCCACTGGCAGATGTCGGTATGGGTCATGGCGTCCATGGCTAGTCCTCGAGCGGATGCTCGGGAATGATGATCTCGGTGACGGTCGAATCGGGCGGCACGTTGGCCGCCCGCAGCGCATTGGCGGCCAGCGCGGCGAAGGTCGGCGCGGCGACGCCGCCGCCCGTGTGGATGGCGCCGACCGGCTCGTCGATCATCACGGCGATGATGAAGCGCGGGTTCGACATCGGCGCGATGCCGGCGAACGAGCCGATGTACTTGGTCTGCGAGTAGTGGCCGTTGAGGAACTTCTGCGCGGTGCCGGTCTTGCCGCCGACCCGGTAACCGGCAATCTGCGCCAGCGGCGCCGTGCCGCCGGGGCCAGCCGCCGTTTCCAGCATCACGCGCATCTGGGCGGCGGTCTTCGGCGAGATCACCCGCTGGCCGACCGGGTTCTCGGTCACCTTCTGGAACGACAGCGGAATGATGTCGCCATCGCGCGCGAAGATCATGTACGAACGCGCCAGCTGCAGCAGCGACACCGAGATGCCCTGGCCGAAGGACATGTTGGCCTGCTCGATCGGGCGCCAGATCTTATATGGACGCACGCGGCCGGCGACGGCGCCGGGGAAACCGAAGCGCGGCGCGGTGCCGAAGCCCGACTTGGTGAACATCTCCCACATCTCCTGCGGCGGAATCGGCAGCGCGATCTTGGTCATGCCGATGTTCGACGACTTCTGGATGATGGTGGAGACATCGATCACCCCGTGCGGGTGGGTGTCGCGAATGGTGCGGTCGCCGACGATCATGCGGCCGTTGCCGGTGTCGTACATCGTGCCCGGCTTGACCCGGTTGGTGTCGAGCGCCAGCGCCACCGTGAAGGGCTTGAGCGTGGAGCCGGGCTCGAAGGTATCGGTCAGCACGCGGTTGCGCAGCTGCTCGCCGGTCAGCTTGCTGCGGTCGTTCGGGTTGTAGGTCGGCCAGTTGGCCAGCGCCAGCACTTCGCCGGTGTGCACGTCGAGCACCACCGCGGCGCCGGCCTTGGCGTGGAATTTCTCGACCGCGTCCTTGACGCTGGTGAAGGCGATGTACTGCAGCTTGCTGTCGACCGACAGCGTCAGGTCCTTGCCGTCGTGCGGTTCCTTCGACAGGCCGACGTCCTCGACGATGTGGCCGAGGCGGTCCTTGATGACGCGGCGGCTGCCGGTGGCGCCGACCAGCGTCTTTTGCTGCGCCAGTTCCATGCTCTCCTGGCCGATGTCCTCGACGCTGGTAAAGCCTACCAGGTGGGTCATCACTTCGCCCTGCGGATAGAAGCGCTTGTACTCGGGGCGCTCGTCGAGGCCATTGATGTCGAGCTTCTTGATCTGGTCGATGACGTCCATCTCGACCTGGCGCTTGAGGTAGACGAAGGTGCGGTCGGAGTCGAGCTTGCGGCGCATCTCCGCTTCCGGCATGTCGAGCAGCCTGGCGAGCGCGCGCAGCTTCTCCGGCGGCTCGGACAGCACGACGTCCGGGAACGCCCATACCGCGCGCACCGGCAGCGACGACGCCAGCACCTGGCCGTTGCGGTCCATGATCTTGCCGCGCGTGGCGGGCAGCTCGATGGTGGCGCCGTAGCGCTTGGCGCCCTGCTTTTGCAGAAACTGGGTCGACACCGCCTGCAGCCACAATGCGCGGCCGGCCAGCAAGACGAAGGCGGCGAACATGAAGAACAGCACCACGCGCGAACGCCAGATCGGCAGGCGAACCGCCAGCACCGGGCTTTTCGAGAACGCCACCCCCTTCGAGGCGGCGACGCGCGCGCCGTTCACGCCGTTCCCGCCGCGCTTCATTGGGCGCCTTCCGTCAGGTATTGCGTGCGCGCCGGCGTCAGCGGCGTCATGTTCAGGTCGGTGCGCGCGATCTGCTCGATGCGGGCGTTCTTGCCCAGCGTGGACTGGTCGAGCTGCAGCTGGGCCCAGTCGATGTCGAGCTGGCGCGCCTGCTGCTGCAGGCTTTCGAGGTCGATGAACAGGTGGCGCGCGCGGTATTGGGCAGTGACGACCGACAGGCCGCAGCCGACCAGCGCAACTGCCAGCAGCACGTTGATCTTGCCGTTCATCGGGCGCCTTTCGTCGGCAGCCGTTCGGCCACGCGCATCACCGCCGAGCGCGCGCGCGGGTTGCCGTCGACCTCGAGGTCGGACGGCTTGATCTTGGCGACCAGTTTCATCAGCGGCTGCGGCAGGTCGACCGCGCGGATCGGCAGGCGGCGATCGGGCTGCTCGACCTTCGCCTTGCTGGCCAAAAACTGCTTGACGATGCGGTCTTCCAGCGAATGGAAGCTGATCACCACCATGCGCGCGCCGGGCGCGAGCATGGCGTAGGCTTCGCTCAGGCCTGCCGCAAGGTCTTCAAGCTCCTGATTGATGAAAATCCGGATAGCCTGAAAGGTACGGGTGGCCGGATCCTTGCCCTTTTCCCGAGTCTTGACCGCGTTTGCCACGATGCCGGCAAGCTGTCGTGTGCTTGAAATTGGCTCGATTGCCCGGCGAGCAACAATCGCCTTTGCAATCTGAAAAGCAAACCGTTCTTCCCCATAATCGCGTATCACCTTTTCCAGTTGTTGTTCGGTTTCGATGGCCAGCCACTGGGCCGCGGACATGCCGCGGGTGGTGTCCATGCGCATGTCGAGCGGACCGTCGTTGCGGAAACTGAAGCCGCGGGCGGCGTCGTCCACCTGTGGCGACGAGATGCCAAGGTCGAGCAGGATGCCGTCGACCTGGGCAATGCCGCGTTCGGCCATCGCACGCTTCATGGTGGCGAAGCTGTCGTGGACGATCTCGAAGCGGGGGTCGCTGATCTGTTCGGCGGTGGCGATGGCCTGCAGGTCCTTGTCGAAGGCGAACAGGCGGCCGCTGGGCCCCAGTTTCGACAGGATCAGGCGGCTGTGGCCGCCGCGGCCGAAGGTGCCGTCTATATAGATACCGTCGGCGCGCGCGCCGGCCAGGTTGAGCGCGTCAACCGCTTCGTCGAGCAGCACCGTCCGGTGCTGAAACTCGGGCGCCGCCGCAAGAGTCATCGGGGCGCCTTCAGAAGGAGAAATTGGAGAGAACATCGGGCATGCCGCCGGCGACCGCTTCCTGCTCGTTGTCATTGAGCTTGGCGGCATCCCAGATTTCGAAATGGGTACCCATACCGAGCAGCATCACATCCTTGGCCAGGCCGACGGCGCTGCGCAGCTCGGGCGAAATGAGGATGCGACCGGCCGAATCCATCTCGACATCGCAGGCGTTACCGAGGAAAATGCGTTGCCACGCGCGCGCCGACATCGGCCAGGCGGCAATTTGTTCGCGGTGCGATTCCCACACCGGGCGCGGGAAGAACAGCAGGCAGCCATGGGGATGCTTGGTAAGCGTAAGGCGTCCTTCGCACTGCACTGCGAGTGCGTCACGGTGCTTGGCGGGGATAGACATCCTGCCTTTGGCATCGAGGTTGATTGCGGACGCGCCTTGAAACACGGTTTTTTACCTAGCTTAGAGTTTGATGGATCGGCTTAGTTTGCGCGCCGGGAGTTCAATTTCCTCCCACAAAACTACACTTTTCCACACAGTTGCCCACTTTAGAGGAAGCATTCCTCAGGGTCAAGCGGTTTCCGATTGGAAAATGGTAAATTTTCCAATGAAGTCAATGACTTAGCGCACTTCGCTGAAGTGATGTAAAGTAAAAATATGTCGATAAATTAGGCACTTATCAAAGACAGTGAATGTGGACTCTCATCTGTATAGGAAAGATTATTAACAAAAATAAATGTCCACAGTTCAAGAAACACAACAATTGGCCGCACGTCACGACATTGCGCGCCGGCGCGCTCCGGCGTAGGATTCGAGGGCAGGCCAGCCGTTTTCCGGGAGCGCCGCCGCCGTCCGGGGGCGTCGTCCGACTCCACTGATGAGGAGACTGTCGTGAGCATCACCCTGGCGCGCACCCGCGCGCTGTACGACCTGGGCGACGTCCAGGGCGCGCTCGAGCGCAGCCGCGGCCGCTCGCCCGAGCTTGAAGCGTTCTACGAGCGCATGCTGGGCATCGGCGCCGAGCGCTTCGTCACCACCCCCTCTTCCACTGCCGCGCTGGCGCCGCTGGCCGAGGATTGTCCCAACTTCGACGAGGTCGTCGACGACCTGACGCGCTACCTGGGCCTGGCGCACGCCGGCGACGGCGGCTTCAACGTGATGCCGATCCTGCTGCTGGGCGACCCGGGCGTGGGCAAGACCCACTTCGCCAAGCGGCTGGCGAAGACGATGCAGACCGAGTGCGAGCTGATCAGCATGAACGCGCTGTCGGCCGGTTTCGTCATCACCGGCAGTTCGGCCAGCTGGAAGGGCGCCAAGTGCGGCAAGGTGGCCGAACGGCTGGTGCGCGGCCAGTTCGCCAACCCGGTGGTGGTGCTCGACGAAGTCGAAAAGGCGAGCGGATCGTCGCAGTCCGACCCGCTGGCGGCGCTGTACCAGCTGCTCGAGCCGGAGACCTCGCGCGCCTTTCGCGACGAGTTCATCGATGTCGAGATCGACGCCAGCCAGATCTTCTGGGTGCTGACGGCCAACAGCACCGACGGCATTCCTTCGCCGCTGCTCAACCGGATGGCGGTGTACGAGGTGCCGGCGCCGACCCCCGAACAGGCGGCCGGCATCGCCCAGCGCATCTATGCGGGGCTGCTGCGCGAGCTGCACCTTGGCAAATTCGCTCCGCAGCTCGACGGCGCCGTCATCGACAAGCTGGCGGGCGTGTCGCCGCGCGACATGCGCAAGACGCTGCTCGACAGCCTGGGCTATGCGGTGGCGGCCGGGCGCGACCAGGTAATGCCGGCCGATATCCGCATCAAGCCGGGAGCGGCGAAGGCGCGGATCGGGTTCTGATCTTATTTAGCGTCGTGTTCGAAGAAATCGCGAAGTGGACACTTAGCTTGACGTCGTCCCGCTTTCGCCAGGACGACGTTGATTTTGTTGGACTGCTTCTGACTTCATCGACTTCGGTGACTCCGCCAGGCATCTGATCGGTAGCAATTTCATCGTACCCGCGGCCCACAAACTGGACGAAACAGAAGCCGTGCCCGAAGGGATCCGCCATCAGCGCCAGCTTGCCCCAAGGGTGGACGCTGACTTCTTCCTCGAGCCGCGCCCCGGCGGCGACGGCCCGCCGGACGGCGCCATCGATCTCTTCCACGACAAAATCGAGATGCACGGGCGTCCAGTGGCGACCGTAGCTGCGCGCCTGCCCGCTGGCCGCGCTGGAGGCTGTCCCGGCTGCCTTGACCAGCAGATACAACGGCGCGGGACCACCGAGCAGCTCTGCGCCCGCCGCACCGAAGCGGCGCCCCACCGCCAGGCCGAACGCGGCGCCATAGAACGCGATGGCGGCGTCGAGATCGTCCACGTCGAGATTGACCAGAAATTGCATGGCGCCTCCACAATGAAAATGCGCTGAGCCTACTGCCCGTTGCTTTGGCAATATTGCTGTGGCAGTATGGCCTCATTCTATCGCGCGAGGACAAACAATGGGCATGCCAGCTGAAGCTTCAACCGCCTTGATCGGCGATGCGCAGCGCGACATGCGCCTGGCCTATTACGGCGGCGCTCCCGGCGTCCTGACGTCCGCCATGGTCTGGCTGGCGGCGGCAATCGCCGCAGTGACCGCCTCGCCGCAAAAGGCGGTCTGGACGCTGTTCATCGGCGGCATGCTCATCCATCCGCTGGCGGTGACGTGGAACAAGCTGCTGGGGCGGACCGGCAAGCACGCGGCGGACAATCCCCTGGGCGCGCTCGCGCTCAGCAGCACGGCCTGGATGATCCTGATGATGCCCCTGGCCTTCGCCGTCTCCCTGCTGAAAATCGAATGGTTTTTTCCCGCCATGCTGCTCATCATCGGCGGGCGCTACCTCACCTTCAGCACCCTGTTCGGCATCCGCAAGTATTCGTTCTTGGGCGCCGCGCTCGCCGAGGCAGGCATCGTGCTGGTCATGCTGCATGCCTCGCCGATCGCCGGCGCGTTCACCGGGGCGGCCATCGAGGCCATCTTCGGGCTGGCTATCTTTGCCGCCGCGCGCGCGGAAATGGCCGTCGCCAGCGGGCTGGCGCCGGACGAACTGGCGACCTAGGCGCGTGCAACGCGGGGAAAGTGCGCGAGCGTACAGAAGAGAGACAGCATGCATGAGATGCTCTTGTTACCGACTAACGCCGCACCCTACGAGGCCCGACCATGAACGAGAACCTGCCAAGCAAGTCCGTCCCCGACCGTTCGATCTACCTGCATGAAGAAATGGAAGTCGCCTACTGGATGAAGGAACTGGGCGTCAGCAGGGAGCAGCTGCGCAGCGCCGTGCAGCAGGCCGGCACCGGGGCCACTGCCGTCAAGCACCACCTCGGCATTCACTGAGGCGCGGGCGACGGCGCAATCCAGCCGCGCGAGCGCTCGACCGCCCTCGCCCAGGTCGCCATCAGTTCGAGCCGCCGGCCCTCGGCCATGAGCGGCTCGAACTGGCGTTCGGCCTGCCACTGTGCGGCGATTTCCTCGCGCGAGTCCCAGAAGCCGATCGCCAGGCCGGCCAGCCAGGCGGCGCCGAGCGCGGTGGTCTCCGTGACCTTCGGCCGCACCACCGGCACGCCCAGCAGGTCGGCCTGGAACTGCATCAGCAGGTCGTTGCGCGCGGCGCCGCCGTCGGCCCTGATCTCGGTCACGGGGATGGCCGCGTCCTTCTGCATCGCCTGCAGTAACTCCGCGCTTTGGTAGGCAATCGCCTCCAACGCCGCGCGCGCCACGTGCCCTCGCCCGCTGCCGCGCGTCATGCCGATCAGCGCGCCGCGTGCATACGGGTCCCAGTGCGGCGCGCCGAGGCCGGCGAACGCCGGCACCAGGTAGACGCCGCCGTTGTCCGGCACGCTCAGCGCCAGGCTTTCCACGTCCGACGATTTGTCGATCATGCCCAGGCCGTCGCGCAGCCACTGCACCGTGGCGCCGCCCATGAACACGCTGCCCTCCAACAGGTAGTCGGTGCGGCCGTCGACGCGCCAGCCAACGGTGGCCAGCAGGCGGTTGTGCGACGCCACCGGGCGCGTGCCCGCGTGCATCAGCATGAAGCAGCCGGTGCCATACGTATTCTTGACCATGCCCTGGCGGTGGCAAGCCTGGCCGAAGGTGGCGGCCTGCTGGTCGCCGGCGATACCCGACACCGGGATCGGCTGGCCGAACCATTGCGAATCGGAATGACCGACCACCTCGGAACTGGACACCACCTGCGGCAGCACCGCGGGGGGAATATCGAACAGCGCCAGCAGCTGCTCGTCCCATGCCAGCCTGTGTATATTGAAAAGCATCGTGCGCGACGCGTTCGACACGTCGGTGACATGGCGCCCGGTCAGCTTGAAGACCAGGTAGCTGTCGACGGTGCCGAAGGCCAGTTCGCCCCGTTCGGCGCGGCCGCGGGCGCCGGGCACGTTGTCCAGCAGCCAGGCAAGCTTGGTGGCGGAAAAATAGGCGTCCAGTTCCAGGCCGGTCGCTTGCTCGATCATGCCGGCCTTGCCGTCGGCGCGCAGCCGTTCGCAGGCGTCGGCGGTGCGGCGGTCCTGCCAGACGATGGCGGGCGCGACCGGTTCGCCGCTGCGCCGGTCCCACAGCAGGGTGGTTTCGCGCTGGTTGGCGATGCCGATGGCGGCCACCTGCGCGGCCGTCACGTCGGCGTCGCGCAGCACCTGGCGGGCGCAGGCGAGCTGGCTGTTCCAGATGTCGCCGGGGTCGTGCTCGACCCATCCGGGGACGGGAAAATGCTGGGGGAATTCCTGCTGGGCGCTACCGCACAGGCGGCCCTGATGGTCGAACAGGATGGCGCGCGAACTGGTCGTGCCCTGGTCGAGGGCGAGGATGTACTGTTTCAAAGGCAGCTCCCCGGGGCGGCCCGCGCCGTGTCGGCGGGGCCGTGAATATAAAAAGTGAAGCAAGCCGATAGGCCGGATTTTGTTACGGCCGGTGCCCTTGCGAACACCAGCTATGACAGCCATTCCTCTAGGCGCAAAATTACTCCTGCGCTCAAGCTCCCTACCCGCACGCTCCGCGAGCCGCCTCAACGCGTGCCTATTTGGGATTGCTCCAGGTGGAGGTTACCGCGTTTCACCGTAACTTAATACGCTCGTCTCTGTGGCCCTATTCCTCGCCTTATACCTTGCGGCTTTCGGCGGACGGCCGTTAACCGTCACCCTGCTCTATGGAGTCCGGACCTTCCTCCCGCCGACGCATTACGCGCCAGCCAGCGACTGTCTGGCCTGCTTCACGGCGACATTGTACTCGCTGGAGGCGCTTTTGGCGGAAGGAACCAGGAGAGAGGTCAGTTCACTGCGACCTGGTCGGCCCGGATTGTGAACAGCTCGTCGATCATCTTGCCGATGTTGACGCGGATGGCGCCCTCATTGGCAAGTCGAAGCCGCTCGGTGCCGATGAACGCCGAGCTGAACTCTGCGGTGTAAGGCAGGCTAACTGTACGGTTCAGTACCTCCTTGCCGTTCGCCCGCTCCGTCAAGACATAATTGACGGTAGCTGTGACAGTCATGCTGACCCCAAACATCGGCTGCTCGACTTTTTGCATGTGCGCCACCAACAAGTACTTGCCAGCCTGTTTACCTGCTGACAGCAAGCCGGCATCGCGTAAGGAACTTTCCAGCGCCTGCTCGAATTCGCTGTTCCCGACATTCGACACCCACATCGGATTGGTCTCCTTGCCGCCGGAAACGTCCTTCACGGCGATATTGGTTCGCATCGGCGTGTTGGCGATGCGCTGCGCGGCACTGACCTGCGCGGTCATCTGATCGGTTCGGGCTGGGGCGGCGCAACCGGACAACAAGGCGGCGGACAAGACGAGCACTGAAGCTAACGATAATGATTTCATTTTATTCCTTAGGTTGGGCGGGAAGCCGGGGCAGCTACTATTCCTGGGCATTTGCGAATCACCGCAGACTGCTGGACGGCGTCGTATTCGCCGCGCAGACGGGCATAGTCCGCTTCCTGTTGCTTGGTACCGCCTAGCGCGAACAGCGCTGGCCAAAACAGAATCGCGCCGACTCCGGCGATCGCCTTGTCATTAGAGGCTGCGGTGTCCAACCGCCCGCCAAGTTGCACAACGCGGGTTTGAATACGTTGAGATTCACTGGCGAGCTGATCGCAATCGTAGGACTGATATTGCATCGGCGAGGTGTAGGTCGGCGAGATGTCTTTCGATGCGGTGGCGCATCCGGCCAAGACCATACTCGCGGACAGAGTCGCGATGAGGATTCTCTTCATTTTCTTCCTTATTTTTACGATTTTATTGTGGGAGAACTCCCTCTTGTTGCCAGATAGACTTTAATTCCTATTGGCAATATGTGTCAATGTGTATTATTGACTCTTTATTAATCTGCTCTGCAAGGCGGCAAAGTGGTGTTCCGAATGGTGTGGTGGTTTTTGAAATTCCGTGTCGCCATTTCAAAAGCCGCAGGGAAATGGCTCGCTTAGAATGGCCGCACGCCCAGTTTGCTTGGGAAGCGCACAACCACAAAGGCAGCCATGACCCACCCATCCCGCAGCGGCGGCCAGATCCTGGTCGATGCACTCAAGATCCACGGCGTCGACACCGCCTTCGGCGTACCGGGCGAGAGCTACCTCGACGTGCTCGACGCGCTGCACGACTCGAGCATCCGCTTCATCATCAACCGCCAGGAAGGCGGCGCCGCGTTCATGGCCGAAGCCTACGGCAAGATGAGCGGGCGGCCGGGGATCTGTTTCGTCACCCGCGGGCCGGGCGCCACCAATGCGGCGATCGGCGTGCACACCGCCTATCAGGATTCGACGCCGATGATCCTGTTCATCGGCCAGGTGGGCCTGGACTTCATGGACCGCGAGGCGTTCCAGGAAATCGACTACCGCCGCATGTATGGCCAGATGGCAAAGTGGGTGGCGCAGATCGACCGCGCCGACCGCATCCCCGAATACATCGCGCGCGCCTTCCAGGTCGCCACCAGCGGCCGGCCAGGGCCGGTGGTGCTGGCGCTGCCCGAGGACATGCTGATCTCGATGGCGGCGGTGGCCGATACCCGGCGCTACCAGCCGGTGCAGGCGTCGCCCTCCGCGGCGCAGATCGACACCTTGCGCACGATGCTGGCGGCCGCCAAAAACCCGCTGCTGCTGCTCGGCGGCGGCACCTGGAACGCGCAGGCCTGCAGCGACGTGCAGCGCTTCGCCGAAGCGAACGCGCTGCCGGTGGCGTGTGCCTTCCGCTTCCAGGACCTGCTCGACAACGCCCATCCCAACTACGTCGGCGACGTCGGCATCGGCATCAACCCAAAACTGGCCGCGCGCGTGAAGAATGCCGACCTGCTGATCGCGTTCGGCCCGCGCCTGGGCGAGATGACCACCAGCGGCTACTCGCTGCTGGCCGCACCAAGGCCGCAACAGCAGCTGGTGCACATCCACCCGGACGCCGAGGAACTGGGCAGCGTGTACCAGGCCGACCTGATGATCAACAGCGGCGCGCCGCAGGCGGCGGCGATGCTGGCGGCGATGGCGCCGGTGGCCGCCGACGCCTGGCGCGGCACGGTTGCGGAAGCGAAGATGGAGCTGGCGGCCTACCAGCAGCAGCCGCCGATCTTCAAGGACGGCAGCGCCCCGCTCGACCTGTGGCAGCTGGTGCAGCAGCTGATGGCGGCGGTGCCGAAGGACACCATCATCACCAACGGCGCCGGCAACTACGCGACCTGGGCGCACCGCTTCTACCGCTACGGGGCGATGCGCACGCAGCTGGCGCCCACCAGCGGCGCGATGGGCTATGGCGTGCCGGCCGGCATCGCCGCCAAGATCATCGACCCGCAGCGCACCGTGGTGACGTTCGCCGGCGACGGCGAATTCATGATGAACGGCCAGGAGCTGGCCACCGCAGTGCAGTATCAGGCGGGCGTGGTGATCATCGTCTTTAACAACAGCATGTTCGGCACCATCCGCATGCACCAGGAGCGCGACTACCCTGGCCGGGTGTCGGGCACGACGCTGCACAATCCGGACTTTGCGGCGCTGGCCCGGGCGTACGGCGCGCATGGCGAGGTGGTCGAGCGCACCGGGGAGTTCGGGCCGGCGCTGGCGCGTGCGCTCGAGCACACGCGCTCGCAGAAGCTGCCGGCGCTGATCGAATTGCGCTACGACGGCAACCTGATCACGCCGGGGGCGACGCTGGAGACGATTCGGGCTAATGCGGAGAAAGCGAAGTCCGCTGAGTAATCGCCCGTTCAGGTGAGCAGCCGGGCTGAAATTTGAGTCATCGATTGGCGTCGAAATGGGGTCCCCGCGTGCGCGGGGACGACGGTCTTTGAGCTAACATTTAACGTTACTCCAGCCCCAGCTCAGGTGGCAGCGGCACGGGCTTGTCGTGCGGCCCGCGCTCGCCGACGGGACTGGTGAAAAACAGCGCGATTACCGCAATGAACAAGCCGCACAACACCGTGCGCAGCGTGACCGCGCCGCCGACGACGATTTTATCCTGCGAAAGAATGCGCTTGAGATAGGCCGAAATCTTCATTTCCAACCTCCCGGATGAGTATTAGTCTGATTTATACCAGCAACAATATTCACTCCAGCTGATCTACTTCAAGTGCAGGCACATCATTTGTTGGCAGCGCGCTTCAGCCAGCGCATCAGCGAGCCCAGCAGCGGCAATTTCTCATACAGTTCCTCCGCCGCATCCCAGTAATCGCGGTGCAGCGCCACCGCGCCGGCGGCGTCGAATCGCACGTGGGTGGAACCGCGGATGCACTGCGTGCGCGCCGAAAAGCGCTTCATGCGGAAGCTGAACTCCCACACCAGGAAGGCGTCGGCGCCCTGCAGCACGCGCGTGCCGACCACGAAACGCGGCTCGTCGACCTGCTCGTACATGTGGCGGAAAATCGCCGTCACCGGCGCGACCCCGCGCACCTCGTTGAAGGGATCCTTGAACTGCACGTCGGCGGCGTAAATGGCCGGCAGCTGCGCCAGCGCGTCCTCGCTGATGTTTTCGTAGAACTGCACCAGCCTTTCCAACTCGTTCGTGAAGCTCATAGGCCCGTCACCTTGTGGATCAGCCAGAAATATAATCGGTAAGGCAACAGGCGCGCCAGCCGCAGGCTGTTGGTGAAGCGGCGTGGGAAATGGATGTGGAACCGGCCGCGCTCGATGCCGCGCACCATCTCGGCGGCGGCGTCTGCGGCGCTCATCAGCGCCGGCATCGGAAAGTCGTTGTGGGCCGTCAGCGGGGTGTCGACGAAGCCGGGGTTGACCTGGTAGACGGCGATGCCGCGCGGGCGCAGGTCGAGGTAGAGCGACTCGGTCAGGTTGATCAGCGCGGCCTTGGTGGCGCCGTACACCAGGGCCTTGGGCAGGCCGCCGTAGCCGGCCACCGAGGCGACAATGCCGATGCCGCCGGCGCCCTGGCGCAGCAGCACCGGCAGCGCGGCGTCGAGGCAGTTGAAGACGCCGCCCAGGTTCAGGCCGACCAGTGCATTGGCGGCCGCGAGATCGAAGCTGTCGGCGCGCATTTCGTTGTAGCCGCCGGCTACCACCAGCACCAGGTCGATGCCGCCCCAGTGCGCGACGATGGCGTCGCGCGCGGCGAGCACGCTGGCGTGGTCGGTGACGTCGAGCGGCAGCGCCAGCGCGTCCTCCGAGGCCGCCGCCTGCCGCTCCAGCGCGCCGGCATTGCGCGCCGACAGGGCGACGCGCGCGCCAAGCTGCAGCAGGCGCGCGGCGGCGGCGGCGCCGATGCCGCTGGAGGCGCCGATCATCCACACGCGCTGGCCGCGCCAGTCGGCGATACGCGGATTCATCGCTTGGTAAACGACAGCGTGACGTCGCCCAGGTGCACGCCGAACTTGCTCATCGCGGTGCGGTTCAGCATCACCTTGTCGTCGACCAGGAACATCCAGTCTTCCATGTCGACGTTGTAGACCTTGTCGCCCACCGGCTGCGCCAGCACGTACTTCCAGCGCAGCGAATTGCCCGACGAGACGCCTTCGGCGGTGCCGATGACGTCGGGCGCGGTGGCGGTGAAGGTGCCTTCGCCGGTCTTGCGCAGCGTCCAGACGCGCTTTTGCTTGCTGCCGTCCGAGTAGGTGAAGTCTTCGTCGAGCGTGCCGGTGTCGCCCTGCCACCGGCACTGCATCACGACGACGAAGCGCTTGACCACCTTGCCCGAGCGGTCCTGGAACATGCCGTGGGCGTCGAGCGTGCCGTTGAAATAGCGCTGGATGTCGAGGCGCGGCTGCTCGCTCGCGTACTGCGCCGGGGCCGGCCCCGAACAGGCCGACAGCGTGACGGCTGCCGCTGCGACAGCGGCGACGCCCAATACCATTTTGATCCTCATGATGTTCTCCTTTGGTTTAACAGTCGCGCAGCGGTGCGCGCCACAGCATGGCGGCCGCCGCAAGTTTCATCGCACAAGGCAGAAGCGCGTAGGCGGCAGCCAGCGCAGGCACGCCTTCCTGCTGGCCCGGCACATAGCCGAAGGCGCCCAGCAGCGGCAAGGCGATGCCGGCGGCCAGCGCCAGCGTCATCTGCACGCCCCAGTTCCAGACGCCGAAATAGGCCGCCTCCCCGCCCGCATCGCCGGCGCGGGCGATCACCCCGGTCAGCAGCGCCGGCGGCAGCGCCAGGTCGGCGCCCAGCGCCACGCCCGACAGGAGGCAGATGGCGCCGAAGCCCAGCGCGGCGCCGGGCGCCAGGCCGAAGGCCCAGACGAACACCAGCGCCGAGGCGAGCATGGCGCCGGCCCAGGCGCGCGCCTCGCCGAAGCGGCGCGCCAGCGCGATCCACAGCGGCATCGACAGCGCCGCGGCGCAGAAGTACAGGATCAGGAAGGGTCCCGCCATGCCGGGCAGGCGCAGGCGGTCGGCGGCAAAGAACAGGAACAGGGTGGCGGGGATGGCCGAGGCTACGCCGTTCACCAGCAGCACCGCGAACAGGGCGCGAAAGCGCGGCTGGCCAAATGGCGCGGCGAGCGCGCGCCAGCGCAGCGCCGGCACCACGGCCGCGGTCGCAGCGCGCGGCGCCGCGGCCAGCAGCAGCGCGCCGGCAAGGCCCAGCGCCAGCGCGAACGCTGCCGACAGCGCGTCGTAGCCGGCAGCGGCGGTGACGCCGGCCGCCAGCACCACGCCGGCCAGGCCGCACGCTTCGCGCACGCCCGTCACGCGCGAGCGTTCGGCCGGCGCGTGGGACAGCGCCGCGCCCCAGCTCTGGTGCGCGATCGTGGCCAGGCCAAAGCCCAGGTACACCAGCATCAGCGCGGCGCCGAACCAGGCCAGCGTGGCGCCCGATGCCGCCGCCGGCGGATGGAACAGCGCCAGGAAACCGGCCAGCAGCACCGGCAACGCCAGCGCGATGCAGCGCGCGTAGGCGCCGCCGGTGCGCCCTATCCACCAGCCCAGCAGCGGGTCGATGAAGGCGGCGCCGATGCGCGCCGCCAGCAGCGCCGCGCCCAGCAGCGCCAGCGGCAGGCCGGCGCGCTCGGCATAGAACTGCGGCAGGTAGACATAGATCGGCAAGGCGACCATCGCCAGCGGCATGCCGAACAGGCCATACGCCAGCAAGCCGGGCATCGCCAGCCGCGTCATGGCGGGGCGGCGTTTTGCAGCAGCGCGCGGCGCAATGCCGGCGCGGTGGTGGCCGCATCGAGCCAGATGCCGAAGAAGGCGCGCGCGAACTGTGGGTCGTTCACGCTGCCCAGCAGGACGCCGTCCAGATAAAAGCGCGCGCCCTGCTGCGGGATATGCACCCCGGTGATGCGCGTGCCCTCGGCGACGTCCGGGAACAGGTTGACCATCTGCTGCAGCCAGGCCTGGCGCTGGACGGCGCTGCCGGCGCCGATTTTCTGCATCTGGTCCGCGCTCGCCTCGGCGATCTTGCGCCCGGCCAGCTTGCGCGCGTAGCGCAGCTCGAGGGCGAACGGGGCGGTGGCGCTGAAGGCGCCAGGCCCCACCCACAGTTCGGCCGAATACACCTGCAGCGCGAACCAGGTGAAGTCGCCCTTGCCGGCCAGCCGCGCCTGCGGAACCGACTGTTCGATATGCGCGGGCGCCGCCCGCGCCAGCAGGGACGCCGTCATCAGCAGCGCCAGCAGCAGCGCTCTCACCGCTTCACCAGCGTAAAGTGCATCACGTTGGTGTTGCCGGCCCTGAAGGCCGCTTCGCAGTAGCACAGGTAGAACTCCCAGGTCAGGATGAAGCGCTCGTCGAAGCCCTGTGCGCGCACGGCGCCCTGGCGCGCGTGGAAGAGCTTGCGCCATTCGGCCAGCGTGTCGGCGTAGTCGATGCCGAAGCTGAAGCGGTCGACGACGTCGAGGCCGTGCGCCTCGGCCATGGCGGCGAACTTAGATGGCGACGGCAGCATTCCGCCCGGGAAGATGAACTGCTGGATGAAGTCGGTGCCCTTGCGGTAGCGCTCGAACAGTTCGTCGGCGATGACGATAGTCTGCACGCAGGCGCGCCCGCCCGCCTTGAGGCTGCTGGCGATGCATTCGAAGTAGCTCGGCCAGTAGCTTTCGCCGACCGCCTCGAACATCTCGATCGACGCCACCGCGTCGAAGGTGCCGATGCTGTCGCGGTAGTCGCGCAGGTGCAGGTCGACCTGCGCCGCGAGGCCGGCCTGGTCGATGCGGCGGCGCGCGTACTGCAGCTGCTCGGTCGACAGGGTCAGGCCGGTGACGAAGGCGCCGGCTTCGCGCGCGGCCAGTTCGGCAAATCCGCCCCAGCCGCAGCCGATTTCCAGCACCCGCGCGCCGGGCGCGAGCTGCAGCTGGCCGGCGATGCGCTGGTACTTCGCCGCCTGCGCCAGTTCGAGGTCGCCGCCGGCGTGCGGCGTGAACAGCGCGCTCGAATAGGTCATCGACGGATCGAGCCACAATTGATAGAAGCGGTTGCCGATATCGTAATGGGCGTGGATGTTCTTGCGGCTGCCGGCACGGCTGTTGCGGTTGAACAGGTGCTTGATGCGGTACGCCAGGCTGCCCCACCAGCTGCCGTAGACCAGCGACTCGATGCGAGCGCGGTTGCGGGCCAGCAGTTCGATCAGGCCGGCCAGGTTGCTGGTGGTCCAGTCGCCGGCGATGTAGGACTCGGCAAAGCCGATGTCGCCCGAGCGCAGCGCCAGCGTGAAGGGCTGCCAGTTCTTCAGTTCGAGCGCGATCGGCGGCGAATCGTCGCCGTAGTGGCGGCATTCGCCGTCGGGCGTCGTGAGCGTCAGCGCGCCGTGTTGCAGGTCGGGCAGCAGCGCCAGGATGATCCGGGCCGCCGCCGGCGGCCTTGATGCGCGTGGCGCGGCCAGCGGCCGCGTGGATTCGAAAGTCATCGGGTCACCTTGTCTTGGGGTGGAGCGGGTTGGGAATGAAATGGCACGCGCCGCAGCCACAGGCGCAGCGCCTGCCAGTGGATGCGGGCGACGACGCCGAAGGTCAGCAGCGGGAAGGCGAAAAAGGCGGCGGCCGTCCTGGCGGCGGTGATCGGCGCGCCGCGGCCCGACACGCTCGTTTGCAGCAGCAGGCCGGCGCCGTCGTGGTAGTCGATGGCCGCCAGCGTGCTCTCGGCGGCGCCGCGCATGGCGCGCACGAAGCGGAAGCGGTAACTGCCCTCGACGGCGCAAAAGGGCGAGACGTGGAACACCTTGCGGGCGCTGAGCGCGCTGCCGTTGGCGATGACGCCGCCGTTATCGAGCAGGTAGAAATGGCGCTCGCCGAAGGTGTTGCGCACGTCGCACAGCACCGCCCGCAGGGCGCCGTCGGCGCGGTGGCAGAACCAGAACGAGACCGGGTTGAAGACGAAGCCGAGCACGCGCGGCATCGCCTGCAGCCAGATTTCGCCGTCGGCATCGGTGACGCCCTCGCGCGCGAGCAGGCCGTCGATCCAGTCGGTCAGCGGGATGGCGCCGTCGCCGTGGTCGGCATCGTGGAACGACAGCAGGTTGAAGCGGTTGCGCGAAAACAGCGCGCAGCGCGGCGCATCGGCGGCCAAGCTGCGCAGCGGCAGGCGCAGGTAGTAGGCGCGGTAGGCGAAGGCGTTGACGGCCGGGCGCAAGCGCTTGTGGCGCACTTCGCCGAAGCAGAGCTGCGCGACGGGCGAATCAGGCTGCCGCATGTCGCCGCGCCGCCATCAGTGCCGCCAGCGACGCCGCCACCGCCATGCCGGACTTGAGGCCGTCCTCGTGAAAGCCGTAGCCGGTCCAGGCGCCGGCGAACCAGGTGTTCTGCGCACCCTGGAAGCGCGCCAGCCGCGCCTGCGCCGCCACCGCCGCCTGGTCGAACACCGGGTGGGCGTAGTCGAACTGCGCCAGCACCCGCGCCGGGTCGGGCGCGTCGATCGGGTTCAGCGAGACGATCACCGGCGTCTCGCACGGCAAGGGCTGCAGCATATTAAGAAGGTAGTGCACGCAGACGTCGGGCGAGGCGGCGGCGTTGCTCTGGTAGTTCCAGGCCGACCAGGCCTTGCGGCGCGCCGGCAGGCAGCTGGCATCGGTGTGCAGCACGGCGCGGTTGGCCTGGTAGCGGATGGCCGCGAGCACGTCGCGCTCGTCGGCGCGGGCGTCGCCCAGCAGCGCCAGCGCCTGGTCGCTGTGGCAGGCCATGACGACGTGATCGAAACTCTCGATGCCGGCGCCGGTCTCGATGCGCACCGAGCGCGCGCCGGCGCCGCCGCGCATCACCGAGCGCACCGGCGTACCCAACCGGCGCGACGGGATCGCCGCCAGCATCTTGTCGACGTAGGTGCGCGAACCGGCCTTGACGGTGCGCCATTGCGGCCGGTCGCTCACCTGCAGCAGGCCGTGATTGTGGCAAAAGCGCACGAAGGTCGACAGCGGGAACGCCAGCATCTGGTCGGACGGACAGGACCAGATGCAGGCCGCCATCGGCAACAGGTACCAGTTGCGGAACTGCTCGCTGTAGCCTTGCGCGGCCAGCCAGTCGCCCAGCGCGGTGTCGGGCACGGCCGCCGCCTGCGCCAGCGCGCCGGCTTCGCGGTTAAAGCGCACGATGTCGGCCAGCATGCGCAAAAAGCGCGGCCGTGCCAGGTTGGCGCGCTGGGCGAACACGGTATCAAGGCTGGCGCCGGCCCATTCGAGCGCGCGACCGCCGGCCAGCGGCAGCCGCACCGAAAACGACATCTCGCTGGGCGCCGTTTCCACGTCCAGTTCGTCGAACAGCTTGACCAGGTTCGGATAGGTGCGGTCGTTGAACACCAGAAAGCCGGTGTCGACGCCGAAGCGCTGGCCGTCGACGGTGACGTCGACGGTGTTGCTGTGCCCGCCGAAATAGTCGCCCGCCTCGAACAAGGTCACGTCGGCCGACGCCTGCGCCAGCCGGTACGCACAAGACAAACCGGATATCCCCGCCCCGACCACCGCTATTTTCATACGTTCCACCCTGTTTTTCGCAATTTGTTCATGACAAAGCCTATGCAGAGGGGATAATCAGCCATACCGGCCGCGAAGTCAAACGTTTGTCCTAGACAAACGTGTATTTAGATGTTTATATGTGGCAACAGTGCGTGCCTCCGGCGTGCCCGCAACGGGGTGCTGCCGGGCACGACAGCCGTAACGCATTGACCAGTCGATAACATCTGTCGTATTTGTTGTAGTCGGGTGAACTCAATGTAGAATGCTCATTGCCGCGCCAAGGTGGCAATGTCCTGAACAAACTAAAAAACTGATCGAGCCGCCATGACCACCGTCCCTGTCCCAGCCGTCTTCTCCAGCATCAGCGATGTCGAACGCGACATTGGCGTGGCGAAGGAGACCTTGCGCGTGTGGGAACGCCGCTACGGCTTCCCGCAGCCGTCGCGCGACGCCAACGGCGAGCGCATCTATCCGCCCGACCAGGTGCACCGGCTGTCGCTGGTCAAGCGCCTGCTCGACCAGGGCTACCGGCCGGGCAAGATCATGAGCCTCGGCGCGCAGGAGTTGTCGGAGCTGGGCACCAGGCACAGTCCGGCGGCCGACAGCGGCAATCCGGACGACCCGGAAATCCGCGCCTGCGTCGACCTGCTGCGCTCGCACAAGGTTGCCGAGCTGCGCCAGCGGCTGACGCAGTCGATGCTGCTGATGGGATTGCAGCGCGGCGTCACCGAACTGGTCGCCCCGCTGACCACCGCCGTCGGCGTCGCCTGGGGGCGCGGCGAGCTCGCCGTCTTCGAAGAGCACCTGTTTTCCGAAATGCTGCAGGGAGTAATGCGCAACGCCATCACGGCCGCCACCCAGCAGGCCGGGCATGCCCATGCCACCCCGCGCGTGCTCTTGACCACGGTGCCGCAGGAGCGGCACGGCCTCGGCCTGCTGATGGCCGAGGCGCTGCTGGCGCTCGAAGGGGCGCACTGCGTGTCGCTGGGCGTGCAGACGCCGCTCGGCGACATCGTCGAAGCGGCGCGCTCGCAGCGCGCCGACATCGTGGCGCTGTCGTTTTCGGGCGTCACCTCGCCGCGCGCGGCGGTCGACAACGTCAACGAGCTGCGCACGCGCCTTGGCAACCAGGCCGAGGTATGGGCCGGCGGCGCCGGCGTCGAAACGGCGCGCCGCCACCTGAGCCCGGGCAGCGTGCTGGACCTGGGCGCGATTCCGGCGGCGGTCGCACGCTGGCGGGCGCAGCACGGCGCGCTTGCCGCTTAAGCAATACTGGTCCGCCCTGCTCTGGTAAAATACCCGCCAGTCGATTCGTCGTGCCCGGCACCGCCGGGCATGTGCATGCAGCGCCCTCCCCCAGACACCAATGTTCAGTTTTTTTAAGAAAAAACCACCCTTACCCGACACAGCAACGCCGCAGCCCGTAGCCGAGGCGCCGTCGATCGCGCCTGCGCCCGCCCCTGCCGCCGGCATTTCGCGCCGCTACGGCAGCACGTCCACTTTCGTGCCGCCGCCGGTGGCCGCGCCCCAGCCTGCCGTGGCGGCGCCGCCGCGCCCGGATCCGATCCCGCTGCACGTGCCGGCGCCGATCGTTGAAACCGCCGAGCGCCTCACGTCGGAAGCGGACCGCAAGAGCTCGTGGATGGCGCGCCTGAAGGCGGGGCTGTCGAAGACCTCGACCAACCTGTCGCTGCTGTTTGTCGGCGCCCGCATCGACGAAGACCTCTACGAGGAACTCGAATCGGCGCTGCTGATGGCCGACGCCGGCATGGACGCCACCCAGTTCCTGCTCGACGGCCTGCGCCGCAAGGTCAAGGAAGACAAGCTGCTCGACGCCGCCGCCGTCAAGGGCGCGCTGAAGGTGCTGATGACGGACATGCTGCGCCCGCTGGAAAAGCCGCTCGAACTGGGCCGCCACGTGCCGCTGGTGATGATGATCGCCGGCGTCAACGGCGCCGGCAAGACCACCACCATCGGCAAGCTCGCCAAGCACATGCAGAAGTACGAGCAATCGGTGCTGCTGGCCGCCGGCGACACCTTCCGCGCCGCCGCCCGCGAACAGCTGATGGTGTGGGGCCAGCGCAATAACGTCACCGTCATCTCGCAGGCGTCGGGCGATCCCGCCGCCGTCGCCTTCGACGCGGTGCAGTCGGGCAAGGCGCGCGGCATGGACGTCGTCATGGTCGACACCGCCGGCCGCCTGCCGACCCAGCTGCACCTGATGGAAGAGCTGAAAAAGATCAAGCGCGTCATCGGCAAGGGCATGCAAGGCGCCCCGCACGAACTGCTGCTCGTCATCGACGGCAACACCGGCCAGAACGCGCTGGCGCAGGTGAAAGCGTTCGACGATGCGCTCGGCCTGACCGGCCTGGTCATCACCAAGCTCGACGGCACCGCCAAGGGCGGCGTGCTGGCCGCCATCGCACGCACCCGGCCGGTGCCGGTGTACTTCATCGGCGTCGGTGAAAAAATCGAAGACCTGCAGCCATTCAGTGCCGACGAATTCGTCGAAGCGCTGCTCGGATAAAGCCACCACATGATCGAATTCCAGTCTGTATCGAAGCAATATTCCACCCACGCCACCGCTTTGCGTTCCGTGTCATTCAAGGTCGACAAGGGCGAGCTGGTGTACCTGGCCGGCCCGTCCGGCGCCGGCAAGTCGACGCTGCTGAAAATGATCGCCGCCATCGAGCGGCCGACCTCCGGCTCGGTGCTGGTCAACGGCCAGGACATCGGCAAGCTGCGCAAGGAAGGCGTCCCTTTCCTGCGCCGCAACCTCGGCCTGATCTTCCAGCAGCAAAAACTGCTGAACGACCGCAACATCCTGGCCAACACCATGCTGCCGCTGTTGGTGACCGGCGCCTCCAAGGCGCAGGCCGAACAGCGCGCCCGCGCCGCCCTCGACAAGGTCGGCCTGCTCGATCGCGCCAAGGCGCTGCCGCTCGAGTTGTCCGGCGGCGAGCAGCAGCGCGTGGCGATCGCCCGCGCCATCGTCAACCGCCCGCAGATCATCCTCGCCGACGAGCCCACGGCCAACCTCGACCGGGTCGCCGCCGACAAGGTGCTCGACGCCCTGCGCGCCTTCCACTCGGTGGGCGTGACCTGCCTCATTTCCACCCATGACGAGCAGGTGCTCGACGGCGCCGCCCGCGTCATCCATCTCGACCATGGCCAACTGGTGCAGGTGGCGCCATGAAGGGCTGGCTGCGGCAACACCGTTTCGCCCTGTTCGCGGCGCTGGGCAACCTGCGCAAGGCGCCCGGCAGTTTCCTGTTCAACGTGGTGGTGGTGGCGATTGCGCTGGCGCTGCCGTTCGCCGGCATCACCCTGCTCGACAACGTGCGGCCGATGTCGGAACAGCTGTCGGTCGATCCTGAGATGAGCCTGTTTGCCGGCGCCGACACCACCCGCGAGCAGGCACAGGCGCTCGAGCCGGCCCTGCGCAGCGTGCTCAAGGACCACAAGGCGAAGATCGCCTTCGTGCCACGCGAGCAGGCGCTCGAATCGCTGAAGGCCAAGAGCGGCCTGTCCGACGTGCTCGGCACGCTGGGCGAAAATCCGCTGCCCGACAGCTACGTCATCAAGCTCGACGGCTTCAAGAATGCGGCCGACGCCGGCCAGATCGACGCGCTGGCCGACAAGCTGCGCGCCCTGCCGGGCGTCGATACGGTGCAGGTCGACTCGGCCTGGGTAAAGCGGCTGGCGGCGCTGCTGGGCGTGCTGCGGCTGGTGCTGCTGCTGCTGGCAGTCACGCTCGGCACGGTGGTCATCGCCGTGGTGTTCAACACCATCCGCCTGCAGGTACTGACCCAGCGCGACGAAATCGCCGTCTCCAAGCTGATCGGCGCCACCGACGTCTTCATCCATCGCCCCTTCTATTACACCGGCGCCCTGCTGGGCCTGTGCGCGGGCGCGGTGGCGCTGGGCGCGGTGGCGCTGTCGCTGTTGCCATTAAATACAGCTATCGCCGAGTTCGCCCAGCTGTACGCCAGCGAATTCCAGCTCACGCCGCTGGCGCCGCTGGGCGTCGCCGCCCTGCTGGCCATCAGCGCGGGCCTCGGCCTGGTGGGCGCGGTGCTGTCGGTGCAGCGCCATCTGGCGCGGCTGAACTGACGCGATCGACGCGGACGGCGCGCGACGCCGTCCAGCGTGCGTTCACGTACAGAACTACGCTGCTTCCGCAGCTATCGTATACTTCACGGTACCGCCGCCTGGCGGCATGTTGACGACTCTTCATAATGAACAACACGTTCGGGTTGATATGTCTCAAACGTGGGACCGGCCCGTCCACTACAGTTTACGTGCGGGCTTTTGATTCCATCAGGAAATTTTATTGCCTATCAAAGCCATAGCATGAGGCAATTGGCACTCTACCCGAGAGAGTGCTAAACTATGTTTGCGTGGCGGGGAATACAAGAGCCCACCGCCTGCATCAGTAAGAAAACAGCTATGTTCGCGCCGGGGGGATACTCCTTTCAGGCTGACGATGCAGCAAAATTACATATGAGGCACACATGACGACAATGACCGCGCAATCCGCACTGGTTCCAACCGGTAATCGTGCTCTGGGATTGGGCTTCACGGGCAACCTTGGCAACATCGATGCGTATATTTCGGCCGTAAACCGCCTGCCGATGCTGACGCACGAGGAAGAAATCTCGCTGGCGAAGCGTCTGCAGGAAAAGAACGACCTCGGCGCCGCGCAGGAGCTGGTGCTGTCGCACCTGCGCCTGGTGGTCTCGATCGCGCGCGGCTACCTCGGCTACGGCCTGCCGCACGCCGACCTGATCCAGGAAGGCAATATCGGCCTGATGAAGGCGGTCAAGCGTTTCGACCCGAACCAGGGCGTGCGCCTGGTGTCGTACGCGATGCACTGGATCAAGGCCGAGATGCACGAGTACATCCTGAAAAACTGGCGGCTGGTCAAGGTAGCGACCACCAAGGCGCAGCGCAAGCTGTTCTTCAACCTGCGCAGCAACAAGGTCGGCCTGGACGCGATGACGCCGACGCAGATCGACGCGCTGGCCAAGCTGCTCGACGTCAAGCGCGAGGAAGTGATCGAGATGGAAACGCGCCTGTCGGGCCGCGACATTGCGCTCGAAGCGCCGACCGACGACGAGGACGACAAGTTCTCGCCGATCGCCTACCTGTCGTCGGACCTGTCGGAGCCGACCAAGGTGCTCGAGGCCGAGCAGGTTACGCGGCTGCAGTCCGAAGGGCTCGAGTCGGCGCTGGGCAAGCTCGATCCGCGTTCGCGCCGGATCGTCGAAGCGCGCTGGCTGGCGAACGACGACGGCTCGGGCGCCACCTTGCACACGCTGGCCGAGGAGTTCGGTGTCTCGGCCGAGCGCATCCGCCAGATCGAATCGGCGGCGCTGAAG
>JBBRXM010000049.1:0-38322 GCA_038248405.1 Burkholderiales bacterium | reverse complement strand
CTCGCGATTTGTCGGGACAGCAGCGCTTGCCCGCCCCTTTGGCGCGGGCAGGGATGAGGACCCGGGCGTCGAAATGACTGTTCTCGAGATGCGTGAAAGGATAAACAGCTCCTGCCTCGATCGAATTGACGCGATTCTCTATGCCTACCTGGGTGACGAACTGGTGGCAGCGCTGGACTTCACGCGAGCGGCCGAAAGCGTTTCTATCAATATGGTGTTCGTAAAACCGAAGTTCCGGCGGCGAGGCATCGGTTCCACATCATATGATTACATCGCGGATCGATACCGGGATGCGGATATCGATTGCGGGCGACGCGCTCATTATTAAAGGATGGTAGCCAGCGAAGGTACGCGTAAAAAGGGCATGTATTCATGCCAGTCGAACAGAAGCGAGAAAACGACGTGAATCAAAGGCGAAGATAGAAACGCCAGTACCAAATAAGGCAACGCCTCGCCCCGCGGCATTCGCAGTGCCATCGGCGGTAGAAACAAGGTGACCATCGCAGGGATGGAATAATAGACCCACCAGGGCCATCCCGATTTTTGCCCGAACACGGCGAAATACATGCCGCCGGCGACGACGACTGTCAGTGCGGCCAAGATCGGCAGGCCCGGCCGGGCTGAGCGCTTCCGCGTCACAAAGCAAAGGATCAAGCCGAACACAATCATCGAGACGACCACAAATATTTGAAACCGCTGTGCCGGTGCAACCATGTCTTCGCCGCCTTTGGAAATATCTAAATTTACGTTTCAAGAACCGGTCACACCACCGCCTTCGCCGCTCGCTCGACGAGCTGAACCAGTCCGCCGGTGACTTCAAATGCTCGGCGATCCGACGCCATGTCGAGCGCACTCTCGACGCATTTGACCGCGTCGGCCGTGGTCCTGGCGAAGCCGAGCAGCCGGCTGACGGAGCGCGCCAGCCCCTCGACCGGCATGCTTCCGTGCTGGCTCAGCAGGAAACGCGCAATGTTTCGAATTTCCTCGGGCGACACTTCGTCGAGGGGGCGCCGGGATTCGGCGGCGTCGCCTGGCACCCTGAATTCATGCCAGGCTGCGGGATCGACGCTTTCCGGCCAATAAAACTTCGTGGCGTCTCCCGTGCAGATGATTTGCCGGGGCACCAGGCTGGCCAGGAGCTCATGCATCCTGCGGCCGGTCTTGGCGTTGCCCCATGAACGGGCGATGCGCTTGAAGGCGATGTGGTCGGCCACCGGGCCTTCCGCATTGATGACGGCAAGCAGTTGCGAGCGCAGTATGTCCATCGAGGACTGCGCATAGAAATCACGGCCTGACACAGGTTCCAGTTGCGCCGCGCAGTATCGGGCAAGGGCGGAGGCGGCCGACGGCAGTTCCGCGGGCGCCGATTGCTCGGCAGCCGCGCTTGCAGGCACGGCTTCGACAGCGTCCGCCGAAGGCGCGGCTGCCAGCAATTTCTCCAGCCGCGCTTCGAGCCGGCGGATTGGCTCCTGCGGGTTGAGCCACCAGTCGGTCGACCAGATCCTGAACAGCTCCCAGCCCAAGCCTTCGAGTACGTACTGGCGCAAGCGGTCGCGGTCGCGCGCCGTGGCGCCCGAATGGTAGGTCCGTCCGTCGCACTCGACGCCGAGCAGGTAGCGTCCCGGCGCGCGCGGGTCGACGATGCCGAAATCGATCCGGTATCCGGACACACCGACCTGGGGGTGAACGGTCCAGCCTTTATTGCGCAGCACCGCGATCACCTCGCGCTCGAACGGGCTGTCCGGCTCCATCGTCGCTGGCAGCGCCTGTTCGACGAGCGCGCGCGGACCGCGCATCGCAAAGTCGAGGTAGTTCTTGAGATCCCGCACGCCCGTTGCGCGCACCCTGGACAGGTCGATTTGTTCAGGCAGGAGCGTGCTGAAGATGACCACGTTCTGGCGCGCGCGCGATACCGCCACGTTCAGGCGCCGGTGGCCTCCTTCCAGGTTGAGTGGCCCGAAGTTCAGATTGAGTTTGCCGGCGGCGTCGGGGCCATACGTGATCGAGAAGTAGATCACGTCCCGCTCGTCGCCCTGGACGTTCTCGATATTCTTGATGAACAGCGGCTCATGCGCCGTCGTCGCGATGGCCTGGTCAAGGTCGGCCGAGGCGCGCCGGCGCGCATCGAGCAGCTTCTCGATGAGATTCTGCTGCGCCTGATTGAAGGTCACCACGCCCAGGGTTTGCGGCTTCGACCTGGGGCTCAAGAAGTGGCGTTCGATCGAGGCGACGATGGCGTCGGCCTCGGCGCGATTGGTGCGCGAGCCGCCGCGGTCGTACACGCCGATAACGCGCTCGAAGCGCACGCCGTTGTCGACCGTCGTCGGCGAAGGGAATGTGATCAGTGCGCTGTCGTAGTAGGTGACGTTGCTGAAGGTGATGAGGCTTTCGTTGCGGCTGCGGTAGTGCCAGTTCAGGCTCAGTTTCGGCATGCCGATGCCCATGCACTCGTCGAGGATGCTTTCCAGGTCCTGGATGTTGTCGTCACCCACGCCTTCTTCGGAGTCGTCGACCCGGTTGAAGAAATTCGTCGGCGGCAGCTGCTTGGGGTCGCCCACGCAAACGAGCTGGCGGCCGCGCGCAATCGCGCCGACCGCATCCCACACTGGAATCTGTGATGCTTCGTCGAACACCACCACATCGAACTGGGCATGCGCCGGATCGAGGTACTGGGCGACCGAGAGCGGCGACATCAGCATGCAGGGTTTGAGCTTGGACAGCAGCGTCGGCAGGCTTTGCATCAGCTGGCGCACGGGCTGGTGCCGGCGCTGCTTCTGCAGCTCGCGCCGCAGCCGTCCCAGTTCCGAGTCGGCGCCGGGCTCGATGCCCGCGCTCGACGGAATTTGCGCCGACAGCCTGGCGACGATGGTCTGCTGCGAGAGCTGCTGGAAGCGTTCATCCGCCTGGCGGAATTCTGTAATCTTGCGTTCGTGGTCGGCGCTGGAGAAGGTGCTCAACACCGGTTCGTGATCGACCGCCTTCTTCAGCCACCAGTTCTGATAGCTGTACTCGAAGAATTCGGCGGCGTCGGCCATGGCGACTTCGCCCGCTTCGAGCGGCCCCACCAGCCCTGTGAGCGACTGCGCGACGGCATCCGCGCGGACGCGCTGCCACAGGCTCCAGGGTTGCAGCTGCCGGCTCGCGCTCTGCCATCCCTGCATCATCTCCAGCAGGCGCGAAATGACGCCGCTATCGTCCGCGTCAAGGCCGAACATATCGGCGCCTTCTGCCGTCGCAGTCAGCTTCTCCATGTGGGCCGCAAACTCGCGGTGGGCATCGCGGTACCGGTACAGCGCGGCGCCGACTGCGGCGGCCGGATCGAGCATGCCGCGCTCCTGCGTGACGAGCACCTCGAGATTGGTCCGGAGTGCCTGCAGGAGTTCGGCATCCCCGCCTGCGAGACGATGGACGACGGCAGCGAATTGCCGGGCCCACGTGCCGCTCTTTTCGACGTCGCTCCAGTCGGTGCGTTCGCCGAGGAAGCTTTCCTGCAGCAGCGTGCGTGCGTCCGCAGCCATCGAATCGACGCTGCGGTCTTCCGCATTTACGCGTGCCAGCGACGCGAGGAAATCGGGCAGGCTCTCCGCGGCCGGCCGTGCGCCGTCATTGCGATAAAGCCGAAGGCGATTGAGGACTGCGCGTTTGGCGAACCATGTTCGCGGCCACCAGGTAGTCTGGGCGTCCGTCCACTGCAGCTTCAACTCGTTAGCGCTCAAGGACGCGACGTCATCGCGATATACGCCGCCAAGCGAGCTCCACGCCGACGCGCGCTCCTTTCCGTGCGCGACCAGGAATGCGAGCTTGGTGCGACTGTCTTCGTCATGGGCGTTGCGGGCGACGCCGACCGGGACTTTGGGCGCGAGAATCAGTACATCGGCCAGCTCGTCTAACGCGGCAAAGTCTTGCATTGACAGCCCCTGGTCCGCGAGGCCGATGCGATTCAATATCGGCGCGGCGCGCTCTTGCAGCGCGTTTGCCAGCCGGCTCATTTGCGCTGCCTCGTCGAGCAGTCTCTGCTGCCACGTCGGCGTCCAGTCCGTTTTCCGGATAGCCGCCAGCGGGTGCGCCGACATGTCCGAAATTTGTGCGCCCAGCGCCGCCATCCGCCGCGAGAGTTGACGCAGGCGGTCCAACCCGGCACGGTCGTGCGTGTATAAATCGGCCCAGTTCAGCACGGCCGGTATGGTGTCTCCGTACTGAACGCACAGGCCAATGGCGCCGTACACCGTCAAGTCGTTCGGATAGACGCGATGCAATGCCTGCGCCAGCGAATTGAGCTCCTGCCGCAGCGACGAAAGCCGCTCCGCCTCCATCTCCCAGTCCTTGACCGTGCGGGTGCCGGCGGCGTCGAGCGCGTTGCCGAGCTGTTTCAGCACGTCGGACTTCTTCGCTTTCGACGAGTGCAGCTCGAAACAGAAAGCGCCGAGTCCGAGCGAATTCAAACGCCGGTGCACCACCTCGAGCGCCGCCATTTTCTCGGACACGAACAGCACGGTCTTCCCCGATGCCAGCAGATGCGCGATGAGATTGGTGATGGTCTGGCTTTTGCCGGTGCCTGGCGGGCCTTCGATCACGAGGTTCTTGCCGGCGCTGGCGACGCAGATCGCGCGTAGCTGCGACGAGTCCGACATCAATGGGGCGAACAGGTCCTGCGGGCGATAGGTGTCGTCGAGCGTTGCCACCTCGAAGCCCACCTCGCTGTCGGCGAACGCCTTTCCCGGGTTGTTGATCAGGTGGGCGACGACAGGGCTTTCCATCAGCTGCTGCTGGCGGTCCTGCAAATCCTTCCACATCAGGTATTTGGCGAACGAGAAGATGCCGAGATGGACCTGGTCCTTGACTTCCCAGCCCTTCAATTCGGCGACCTTCAGCCGGAACGCCTGCAGGATGTTACCGACGTCGATACCCTTTTCGTCCTGCGGCAGCACGTCGAAGGAGGGCAGCTTCAGGTCGAAGTCCTGCCACAGCTTTTCAATCAAGGTGGGATTGACCAGCGCGTCATCGTCGTGGCGGATCAGCCGGAAGCCGCTCCTGACCGACTGGCGAGTCAGCGTGACCGGTATCAGCAATATCGGCGCCAGATGGCGCGCCTCGGCGTCTTGAGCTTCCTGCCATTGAAGCAGGCCAAATGCCAGGAACAGCGTATTGGCGCCGCCTTCTTCTAGGCTTGTTCCGGCGGCGCGGAATATCTCGACCAGGCGCGCGTCGAGGATGTCCTCGGTGGCGTCGACGATGATTTCGCGCCGCGCCAGGGCGTCGGCCGCAATCGCGTCCAGCGGCGTTGTCGCGGTGCGCGCGGTGAAGGTCGCCGCATCACGCGCGTCGGCACCCGTCATGACGGGAGGCAGCGCCCGGATCTTGAATTCCTTGCCCTCGGACAGAGCGTCTTCGAACGCGCACGGGTCCGGGCAAATCACGCGCAAATTCGTTTTCGTCGGCTTGAAGTTGAGGAGCCTGTTTCGCAGCGTCAGATCGAGCAGCTTGGCTTTCCAGCGCGCGAGGCGGCCTTCCGGCGTATCGGGCAGCTCCGATTCGCCGGCGGGGATCACGGCGGGGTCGAGCGGCGGCAGCGCCGGCATGTCTTCGATCGACGGCAGCGATACAGGCGTGGCTGGCGCTGGCGTGTCGACGATGGTGGAGCGGGAGGGCAGGGGGCGGATCTGCACTTCGCGGGCGCGGCGGATGTCGACGGCGTAGAGGAAGCTGCCTTCGTCGGCGAGGTATTCGTCCGCCGTCGCACTGGCCCACCTTAGCGACGGCTTTTGGCCGCTCGCCGCGCCGGTCGTCTCGAACGCCATGAATTCGCCGGACTTGACGCGCTTGCGCACGGCTTGCACGTCGTCGATGAGCGCCGTCGGGAACACGGTGTCGATCAGCCAGACGCCGACCCACGCATGGCCTTCCTTGAACAGAACCACCGGATGCAGGCCGACCTGTTCGAAGCAGGCCGCGAACAGCATCGCCGTGTCGAGGCAGGTCGCCACCCGGCCCTCCAATACGCGCTCCGGGGTGCGAATTTTCTGGCCATCGGTGCCGAACGAGGCCGGCGGATTCGAATAATGGAGGTCTTCGCCGAGCACCGCGCTGTAGACGGCGGAGATCTGCTTCCAGACGTTCTCGCGATTCTTCGACTGATAGCCGTTCATCGAAAAGCCGCCGGCCGCCTCGCGCAGCAAGGACGATGCGTTGGCGATCAGATTGTCGACCACGCGCGAGTTCGGCATGCAGAACGCCGCCAGCAGCTCGGGCAGCGAACGTGTGCCTGCCCACTGGTCGTAGGCGAGCACCTCAACGCCTTGGCTCGCCTCGGCGATCACTTCGCCGCGCGCAGACGCGGTAGCGGAAATGGACGCGTGTTCGGCTTCGTCCAGCCGCGACAGGTAGTCGTGGTTGGGCGCGAGGTCGACCGGTGACACCCGCCGGCTCTCGCCGGGCAGCAGGCGCTCGAACTTGAGCGTGACGGCGGCGGCGAAGGCGGGCGCGCAGCGCACCACGACTTCGAGGTCGACCAGCGGCTCGCTGCCGATATTGCGAAGGGAAATGGCGCGCACGACGGGAACGCTGTTCTGAATGGCCGCATACCCGATCGTCCGGTCGGCGATGATCTGTATTTCCAGGCGCGGGGCCTGAGCGTCGCTATTGGGCGGTGAGGATAACTCGGTCTGTTCGGTTCTCATGCAAGCGTTTTTTCTGAATAAATAGTTAGCCTAACACCTGAGCGTCGAACGTGTAGTGCAAGGGGGATGCGGTACCGCGAAAGCGCTTTCGGCCTGTGCGGACAAGGCCGCGGGCATCACGGTGTGACGCGTCTAGCTTCGTTGCAGCATTTGGACTCAACAGAAAATCATGCTGATAAACATATCACATTGTCAATGAAGTTAAAAATGAAATATTCCCGAAGCCTGAAAATGATTGTTATCTGGGTGGTGCGTTGTCCGTGAAACGCGCCGGATGACTTCCCGCGCGGCGCAGGGACGGTGCCGACCTTCCACCCCGCGTATTCCGCGAAGCAGTGTCAAGGGTACTGCCTGCGAGAATGAAGAATGGACACTATTTCGATCGCGGAACCGCTGACGCGATAGACGACAATGTAATTGGGGTGGGCTACCAGTTCGCGCGTGCCGGCCACGCGCCCAAGACGGTACAGATACGGATGCTGGGGCAGTTGAGAAACAACGCGCTCGATGTCGTTGTAAAGGTCGAGGGCAGCCTGCGGGTTGCGCTCGGCAACATATTCGAGAATTGTAGCGAGATTCGCTCTTGCTTCAGCGCGCCAAAGGATCGGAAGCATGGGCACGCCGCTTTGCTTCGATGATTTCCCGCATTGCGGCCATTACCTGATCGTGCGGTGTGCAGGGGTGCGAGTCGTCAAGCGATGCTTGAACCTTGTCTCGAAACCAGCGGTCGTACGCTTCGGCTTCTTCAACCGTGGCGAACTCGGATTCAATCGGTGACAGGACGGTCTTCATGATCGGACAATTATACGGCAGGTTAACACGACGTCGCCGCTTACGACACGAACGTTGACAGACATCGACCCGCAGCGGCACGACGCTTTCGAAGCGACCAAACAGCAACTGAAAAGCAAAAAGCCCACGAACGTAAATTCGTGGGCTTGATACTTATTCGTGGTAGGCCGTGCGGGATTCGAACCTGCGACCAACGGATTAAAAGTCCGCTGCTCTACCAGCTGAGCTAACGACCCGAAAGAAGCAAGATTATAGGGGGCATCAGCGATCCTGTCAAATGCCCAAGCCTACATTTTTTTGCAAATTCCCTTACTTCAACGCCGACAGGCGGTCCTTGGCGGCAGCCGCTGCCGACGAGTCCGGGTACTTCAGCACCAGCTGCTGCAATGCTTTCTTGGCGTTCTTCTTGTCCTTGAGCTCGGTGTAGCTGCTGGCGATGTTGAGCATCGCGTCGGGCGCCTTGGCGCTGTCCTTGTAGGTGCTCGCCACCACTTCCTGCGCGGCGATCGCGTTCTTGTAATCGCGCTGCGCGTAGTAGGCGTTACCCAGCCAGTACTGCGCGTTCGGCGAGTAGGTCGAATCGGGATAACGCCGCACGAAGTCGGCCAGCGCGCCCGCGGCCACCTTGTAGTCGCCGCTCTTGAACAGCGCCATCGCCGCCTCGTACGACTTCAGCTCGCTCGGCTCGACTTCGGCCTGCTTGCCGTCGATGATGACCTGGCGCGGCTCGAGCTTGGCGATGCGCGTATCGAGGTCGGTGTAGAAATCCTTCTGCTGCTTTTGCGAGGTGGCGATCTCGTTGGCCAGCACTTCGAGCTGGCCGCGCAGGCGCGCGATCTCCTGCATCGTCTGTTCGTGCTGGTTGACCAGGTCCAGCGCGGCGCTCTTGTCGGACTTGGTGTCGAGGCGCGCGTTCAGTTCGCGCGACAGGCTCTCGACCTTCACGCGCAAATCGAGGATCGCCTTGCGCGCTTCATCGTCATCGAGCAGGCCTGCACTGGCGTGCAGCGGCATCCAGGCGGCCAGCGCCAGGCAGGCAGCCGCGATGCGGGACTTGGTATTTGTTTTCATGGTCGTGACTTTCTGAAAAAACGGGGCGGATGCAGTCTGCACCGCATGCCGCCCCGTTGTCAATCGGCCGTATCAGGCGATCGATTAATAGACGATGTCGGCGCGGCGGTTCTGTGCCCATGCCTCTTCGTTCGCACCCAGTGCCTTCGGCTTTTCTTCGCCCAGCGACACCGCTTCCATCTGCGACTCGGCCACGCCCAGCGTGCCCATCGCCTTGCGCACCGCTTCGGCGCGCTTCTGGCCCAGCGCCAGGTTGTATTCGGTGCCGCCACGCTCGTCGGTGTTCCCCTGGATCAGGACCTTGCGCGACTTGTTCTTCGACAGGTAGGCGGAATGGTTCTCGACGATCGGCTTGGCATCGGCACGCACGACGTAGCTGTCGTAGTCGAAGTAGACGCTGCGGTTGGCCAGCACGCCTTTCGGATCGTTCAGCGGATCGGCAGTGCCGATTTCGACAGGGCGGATGTCGCGGCTGTCGGCCACCGGCGCGGTGGTGCCGGCCGGGTTGCGTTCAACCACCGGCGCATCGTTCAGTTTGACGGGCGAGCTGCACGCTGACAGCAAGGCTGCGCTCGTGATGATGAAGGCTAGGCTTTTAAAATTGCGCATGTTATTTTCTCCTGGTCACTGTTAAAAAGATTTACTTCATGAAGGGGCCCCAGTTGGGCTCCCGAATATTTCCTGCCTGGGTGGTCAGGCGCTGCTTGACCTTGCCATCGACCGATACCACGGCCAGACCGGTGCGGCCGCCGCCCTTGGTTGCGTACATGATGTATTTGCCGTTGGGCGAGAAACTCGGTTCGGTGGCCCCTTCGGCCAGGCGCTGCTCCTGGCCGCTGGCCAGGTCCATCGCGTATAAGGAAAAGCCGCCCTCGCGCTGCGAGATCCAGGCCAGCGTCTTGCCGTCGGATGAGACCCGCGGGCTGATGTTATAGGCGCCGTTGAAGGTGACGCGGGTGGCGTTGCCGCCGCTCGCGCTCATCTTGTAGATCTGCGGACCACCGCTGCGGTCACTGGTGAAATAGATGCTCTGGCCGTCGGCCGAAAACTGCGGCTCGGTGTCGATGCCGTTGCTGTTGGACAGGCGGCGCATGCCGCTGCCGTCGGCATTGACGCCGTAGATCTGCGAGTGGCCATCCTTGGACAGCGTCACCGCCAGCCGGCGGCCGTCAGGCGCCCATGCCGGCGCCGAGTTGCTGCCTTTTTCGTTGGAGATGATCTTGCGCTCGCGCGTGACCAGGTTCTGCACGTAGACCACCGGCTTTCTCTGCTCGAACGAGACGTAGGCGACCTTGGTGCCGTCGGGCGACCAGGCCGGCGAAATGATCGGCTCCGAACTGCGCGCGGCGACCTGCATGCCTTCGCCGTCGGCGTCGGCCACTTCCAGCCGGTAGTCGCTGCGGTTGACCATCGTCACGTAGGCGATGCGGGTGGAAAAAGCGCCGCGCGTGCCGGTCAGCTTTTCGTAGATGTCGTCGGCGATGCGGTGCGCCTGCAGGCGCGTGTATTTGGCGTCGACCGAATCTGCCAGCGTCGACAGCTGGGTCGACTTGATGGTGTCGAGCAGCTTGTAGCGCACCTCGAAGCGGCCGTTGGCGGCCTGCTTGACGCTGCCCACCACCAGCGCATCGGCGCCGCGCGCTTTCCACTGGCCGAAGTCGACCGGCGAATTTTCCGACAGCACGGTGCCGGCGTCGATCACCTTGAACACGCCGCTGCGCTCGAGGTCGGCCTTGATAACGGCCGACACCTGGGCCGGCGCCACGCCTTCGTCGGCGAACGCAGCGACCGCGATCGGGATCTGGCTGCTGGCGACGCCCTGGATTTCAACGCGCACTTGCGCCTGGGCGGCGACGGACGCCAGCACGGTGGCGCCAAACAGCAGGTGGGGAAGGATTTTTTTCATAGGTCGATTCGGTCCAGGTTGGTGGAAGCGGGCTGTCACTTCAGGTCTTTCATGGCAAAAGCGATCTCAAGCGTGCGCAACACGGTACCATTTTTGTTCTTCGGTAGTGGAGACGATTTGAGAATGCCTTTCTCTACCGCATTATCGAAGGCGGGGATGCCGCTGCTTCGCAGCAGCCGCACCGAGATGATTTCGCCCGTGGGCAACTGTTCGATCTTGAATACGACCTCCGGCTTGCCGGGCACGTCGGTGCTGCCGGCGTAGGTGGTGGCGCCCTTGATCTTGCTGTTGATCGCGGCCAGGTAGCTGGTGTCGAGGCGCGACGCGGTCGACTTCGGCGCCTCGCCGCTTTCGCCGGCGCCGGCCGTGATGCGGCGCATCTCGTCGGCGCGCACCTTGTCGAGGCGTTTCTGGTCGGCCGCTTCGGCCGCCTTGGCCAGCTTGTCGGCCTTCGCTTTTTCCGCCAGCTTCTTCTCTTCGAGCTTCTTCTCGGCCAGCTTCTTCTCGGCCAGCTTCTTCTCGTCCAGCTTCTTCTCGTCCAGCTGCGCCTTCTGCGCCGCCTTCTTGTCGGCCAGTTCCTGTGCCTTGCGGTCGGCCAGCTCCTGCGCCTTGCGCTCGGCCAGTTCCTCGGCCTTGCGTTCCTTGGCCAGCTTCTGTTCTTCCAGCTTCTTCTCTTCGAGCAGCTTGCGCTTCTCGAGCTTCTGCTTTTCGCGCTCGAGGGCGATGTCCGGCGGCTTCGGCGCCACCGGCTCCTCCACCTTCGGCGGCGGTGGCGGCGGCGTTTCGATCACTTTCGGCGCCGGCGCCGGCTGCGGTTCCACTGCCTCGGGCGGCGGCGGCGGTGGCGGCGCCGCGCTCTGCGTCTTCATGTCCCACACTTCCGCTTCGACCTGCACCGGCTGCGTGTTCTGCCAGTTCACGCCGATGTACAGGAACGCCAGCAGGCCGGCATGCACCGCCGCCGCCAGCGCGATCGACGGCCAGCGGCTCGGTTCGGGCGGCACCTGGTAGGGCGCGCCGCCGGCGGAGACGGGTGTCATCGTGGGCATGGTGCGGTCGTCACTTGGTTGCCAGTCCCACCCGGTTGATGCCCATTTTCTTCGCTTCCGAAATGAGCTGGATGACGTCGTCGTACTTGCTTTCCTTGTCGCCGGAAATCAGCACCGGGTACTCGGGATGCTCTTCATGCATGCCGCGCAGGCTGCGCAGCAGGGCGGTGCGGTTCGGCATGTCCTGCGGCGCGCTGCGGTTCTTGCCGTTGACGCCGATCGACAGCGTGGTGTCGGGCTTGAGCACGACCTGGATGTAGTCGTCCGGCGGCAGCGCCGATTTTTCCGCGCTCGGCAGGTTGATCACGCTCGGGCTGTTGGCCGGCGGCACCACCATGAAGATGATCAGCAGCACCAGCATGACGTCGATGTAGGGCACGACGTTGATGTCGGACTTGAATTTTCGGCCGCGGCCACCGCGCATACCGCTGGAAAAGGACGCCATCTGTTCTCCTCAGTGCATCAGCGCGACTGCCGCTGCAGGATGTTGGAAAATTCCTCGACGAAGCTCTCGAAGCGGATCGCCAGGCGGTCGATGTCGTGCGTGAAGCGGTTGTACGCCACCACCGCCGGGATCGCCGCGAACAGGCCGATGGCGGTCGCGATCAGCGCTTCGGCGATGCCGGGCGCCACTGCCGCCAGCGTGGCCTGCTGCACGTTGGCCAGGCCGCGAAACGCATTCATGATGCCCCACACGGTGCCCAGCAGGCCGACGTAAGGCGACACCGAGCCGACCGAGGCGAGGAAGTTGAGGTGGATGTCGAGCGCGTCGAGCTCGCGCTGGAAGGCGGCGCGCATGGCGCGGCGCGCGCTGTCGAGCACGGCGCCCATGTCGAGCGCGTCTTTCGCGACCTGCTTGCCCTTGATGAATTCGCCCATCCCCGCTTCGAAGATGCGCGCCAGCGCGCCGCTCTGGTCGCGGCTGCTGCTGGCGCTCTGGTGCAGCGTGTGCAGGTTGCCGCCGGCCCAGAAGCTGCGCTCGAACTGTTCGGTCTGGCGGCGCGCGGAGCGGATCGCGAACATCTTGCGGAAGATATAGGTCCAGCTGGTGAGCGACACGATCAGCAGCAGCGCCATGATCAGTTGCACGATCAGGTGGGCGTTGCCGATCAGGGCCAGGAAGGAAAGATCTTGAGCTGCATTCATGTAGGCGTCGCTATGCTTTTCAATAGTAGGTGGGTGTCAGGCGGCGCGCATCTTGGCAGCGGCCGTCTCGGGAATCGGGCGCGGCTTCAGGGCGCGGTCGACGCACCCGACTTTCACGCGCGCGCTGGCCAGCAGCGCCGCGCCGCAGGATGCCTGCTGCACGAACTGGATCGAGGCCCGGCCGAGCTTTTCGATCCCCAGTGTCAATGTTATAACATCATCGAGTTTCGCTGGCGCATGATAGTCGATGCTGGCCGACTTGACGACGAAGAGGGTGTCGTGCTGCTCGGCCAGCGCATGCTGGTTGACATCGAGCGCGCGCAGCCATTCGGTGCGGGCGCGTTCGAAAAATTTCAGGTAGTTGGCGTAGTAGACAATGCCGCCGGCGTCGGTATCCTCGTAATACACGCGAACGGTCGAGGTGAAGGCAGAGGGCATTTCAATAGGCATTGGTGAGCTTAGGAAACATTTTACGGCATTTTCACGCCCAATGTACTGTAGCGAACATAGGGCGAGGCGGGAGTTGGGCGTGCGTAGTAGACGTTAACGCCACAGGCGAGGCCAAGCCTTGTAACAATTGCTCACATTTACCACGTTTTGTTACAGAGGGGGCAGACCCGGTTTTTCAGTTGGGGTCTGACCCCGGTTGTCAGCCGGCGGCTTGAAACGGGGTCAGACCCCCAACGGAAGAACCGGGGTCAGACCCCTAGCTGCGCTTGATCGCCAGCGGCCCGTATCCCTGGCAGGTCGGCATCATCTCGATGATGTTGATGTTGACGTGCGCCGGCAAGGTGGCGATCCAGTAGGCCGTCTCGGCGATGTCCTTCGCCGTCAGCGGCACCGTGCCTTCATATACCTTCGCCGCCGCCGCGTCGTCGCCCTTGAAGCGGACGTTGGAAAACTCGGTGCCGCCGCACAGGCCAGGCGCGATGTTGGTCGCGCGCACGCCGGTTCCCACCAGGTCGGCGCGCAGATTGAGCGTGAACTGGTCCACGAAAGCCTTGGTGGCGCCATACACATTGCCGCCGGGGTAGGGCGTCGAGCCGGCCACCGAGCCGAGGTTGATGATCAGCCCGCTGCCGCGCTCGACCATGGACGGCAGCAGGGCGCGCGTCATCGTCACCAGGCCGGTGCAGTTGGTGGCGATCATCGTCTCCCAGTCGGCCAGCGACGATTCGTGCGCCGGCTGGGTGCCCAGCGCCAGGCCGGCATTGTTGATCAGCACGTCGACCTGGCGCCACGACTGCGGCAGCAGCGAGAGCGCCTCGTTGATCGACGCCTTGTCCGTCACGTCCATCACCAAAGGCAGGGCCAGGTCGCCCAGTTCGGCCGCGAGCGCGTCGAGCTTGTCCTGGCGGCGCCCGCTGATGACGACCTGGTGGCCGTGGCCGACGAAAGTACGGGCCATTTCGGCGCCGAAGCCCGACGATGCGCCGGTAATGAAAACGATCATGAGGAGGGTCCGAGTAAGTGTGGGAGTGGGGGGATGGGTAAATTGTAGCCGAAATGTCAGCAAAGCCGGGCGATCGCCCCCGTTTGCGGCCACAGCAGCGGTTTCCTTGCCCAAACCGGGGCTTTAACTTACAATTTGGGCTCCATTACGTCTCACGTAACTGGCGAAAAGCCGCGGCCGGCCAAGGCCTGTCGGCGAAAGGTGGGCATCCATCGGGGAACGTGAGATTTCATTAGCCGTTCGCCTGGGCAGCCACCGATGGAAGTCGCGCGATGAGGCTGCCTGTTCGGTTTTCGGTCTCCCTCATTTCGATCCATACTGCCAGGTGCCCCGCACCGATACCCGATTGGAGTTTTTTCATGTTTGCAAAAGATCACACGCTCGCCAACGTTGACCCGGACCTGTGGGCCGCGATCCAGAAGGAAAACCAGCGCCAGCAGGACCACATCGAACTGATCGCCTCCGAAAACTATACCTCGCCGGCCGTGATGGAAGCGCAGGGTTCGCAGCTGACCAACAAGTACGCCGAAGGCTATCCGGGCAAGCGCTATTACGGCGGCTGCGAGTATGTCGACGTCGCCGAACAACTGGCGATCGACCGCGTCAAGCAGCTGTTCGGCGCGGAAGCGGCCAACGTCCAGCCGAACTCCGGTTCGCAGGCCAACCAGGGCGTGTTCTTCGCCATGCTCAAACCCGGCGACACCATCATGGGCATGTCGCTGGCCGAAGGCGGCCACCTGACCCACGGCATGGCGCTCAACATGTCGGGCAAGTGGTTCAACGTCGTCTCCTACGGCCTGACGCCGGAAGAAGACATCGACTACGACGCCATGGAGCGCCTGGCGCACGAACACAAGCCGAAGCTGATCATCGCCGGCGCCTCGGCGTTCTCGCTGAAGATCGATTTCGAACGCTTCGCCAAGGTCGCCAAGGACGTCGGCGCCTACTTCATGGTCGACATGGCGCACTACGCCGGCCTGATCGCCGCCGGCCTGTACCCGAACCCGGTGCCGCACGCCGACTTCGTCACCTCGACCACGCACAAGTCGCTGCGCGGCCCGCGCGGCGGCATCATCCTGATGAAGGCCGAATTCGAAAAGGCCATCAACTCGGCGATCTTCCCCGGCATCCAGGGCGGCCCGCTGATGCACGTCATCGCCGGCAAGGCAGTCGCCTTCAAGGAAGCGCTCGAGCCGTCGTTCAAGGAGTACCAGGGCCAGGTCGTCAAGAACGCCGACGCGCTGGCCAAGGCGCTCATCGCGCGCGGCCTGCGCATCGTGTCGGGCCGCACCGAGTCGCACGTGATGCTGGTCGACCTGCGTTCGAAGAACCTGACCGGCAAGGAAGCGGAAGCCATCCTCGGCCGCGCCCACATGACGTGCAACAAGAACGGCATCCCGAACGATCCGCAAAAACCGTTCGTCACCTCCGGCATCCGCCTGGGCAGCCCGGCGTTCACCACGCGCGGCTTCAAGGAAGAAGACGCCACCATGGTCGGCAACCTGATCGCCGACGTGCTGGATAATCCGAACGACGAAGCGACCATCGAGCGCGTCAAGCTCGAGGTGAAGAAGCTGACCGACAAGTATCCGGTCTACGCGGCGTAAGCATCTTGTAGCATCACGCGGGCTGCGTTTTGCGGCCCGCGCCGATCAAGCAGCAAGCAGGTCACCATGAAATGTCCGTTCTGCCAGCATGACGAAACCCAGGTCCTCGATACGCGCGTATCGGAGGAGGGCGACGCCGTGCGGCGCCGGCGCCGCTGCGCCAAGTGCGACAAGCGCTTCACCACCTTCGAGCGCGTCGAACTGTCGATGCCGATCGTCGTCAAGAAGAACGGCAGCCGCACCGAGTTCGTGCCGGCCAAGCTGCGCGGCAGCCTGATGCTGGCGCTGCGCAAGCGGCCGGTATCGGCCGAGGCGATCGACACCGCAGTTGCTACCATCGAAGAAAAGCTGCTCACCAGCGGACGCCGCGAAGTCGACAGCGGCTACGTCGGCGAACTGGTCATGCAGGAGCTCAAGCGGCTCGACAAGATCGCCTATATCCGCTTCGCCTCCGTCTATAAGAACTTCGAGGACCTGGCCGAATTCCAGGACGCGATCGCCGAAGTCGGGCAAGCGCCGAAGCCGCGCAAGTAGCGTCCCATCCGTGCATCCATGCCGCATATCGGATGCGCGGGCGAAGTCGCCGAAGTCTATGAAATCAGACAAAATCCAGCAAAATCAACGTCGTCCCCGCGTTGCGAGGACGACGTGTTCAGGTTTTCGAGTTTCCCTTGCGTTGCGATTCCAGTCGGCAAAAGTGGCGGCCTGGCGTTTTGCGACAGCCTCGTTCGCGAGGACGACGTCAAGTTGGTGTCGACTTGCCCCCCCCCTGCCAGCGATTCCAGCACCGCGCGCCACCGGCCCGCGCACAGTTGAGCCACCTCACAGCTGCCCGCACCGCGCCTGATAACTTGGTACTGAAGCGATCCAGCTCAATGCGCCCTTGGCAGACTCGACAGTAAAAACTGGCGGCCGCACGTGCACCTGGATACTCATCCAACTTGCGGAGGTGCGGTGGTACGTTTGCGTGTTCGCTCCGATGGCGGCTACAGCCTGCTCGAGGTGCTGGTGGCGGTATTCGTGCTCGCCGTCGGCATCTTCGGCGCCGCCGCCACGCAGCTGGCCGCGCTGCGCACGCGCCATCAATCGAGCCTGATGTCGAACGGCGTGCAGCTGGCCAGCGCCCTGGCCGACAGCATGCGCGCCAACCTCGCGCCGATGCGCGCGGCCGACGCCGCCAATCCCTACCTGCAGCTGGACTACGACGCCGCCACCGACGGCCCACCGCCGGCGGCCGAACAATGCCTGCCGGGCGTCTCCTGCAGCGCGGTGCAGCTGGCCGAGGCCGAGCTGTACCGCCTCAAGCAAAGCCTGCACGCAGGCTTTCCCGGCGGGCGCGTGGTGGTGTGCCGCGACAGCCAGGTGTGGGACGCCGCCCGCGGCGCGCTGCGCTGGGCCTGCGGCGGCGCTGCGCCGGCGCCGATCGTCATCAAGCTTGGCTGGCGCGGCAAGGACACCGACGGCGGCGACGCGCTCGACGGTGCCGGCGAATTCGCACCCAGCGTGGCCATTGCGCTGCCCGGGGCGTTGCCTTGACCGCGCGCCGGCGCCAGGCTGGCGCCACCCTGGCCGAGCTGCTGGTGGCGGCGGCCGTCGGCCTGCTGGCCATGCTGCTGGCCGGCGGCCTGCTGGTGTCGGCCAACGCCGCCTACGTCATGCAAGGGGAGGCCGCCGCCGTCGACGACAATGGCCGCTACGCGCTCGAGATCATCACCCGCGCAACCCGCCAGGCGGCCTTCGTCAACTGGGAGCGTGCCGAAGCGGGCGAGGATGCGCGCGCCGCGCCCGCCCGCATTGCCGGCTTCGACGCGCGCTCGCTCGGCCGCGCGACGGCCGGCGTCGACGCCCCGCTGGCCGACGCCGTCAATGGCAGCGACGTGCTGGCGGTGCGCTTCGCCGGCGCCGCCGACGGCAGCGTGATCAGCTGCGCCGGCTTCGCCGTGAATGAGCAGGACGAAGGCTGGAGCATCTTCTACGTCGGCCGCAGCGCCGCCGGCGAACCGGAACTGCGCTGCAAATACCGCGGCAAAACCAGCTGGAGCGCGGACGCGATGGTCGGCGGCGTCGATACCTTCCAGGTGCTGTACGGGCTCGATACCGATTCCCCGCCGGACGGCGTGGCCAACGAATTCGTCAGCGCCGCCGTCCTCCACGAGCGCGACGCGGCGCTGGTGCTGGCCGCAGCCGATGCCGCCGGGCGCGAACGGGAGTTGCGCCGGCGCACCCACTGGAAGCGCATCGCCAGCATCAGGGTCGCGCTGGTGCTGCATGGGACGCAACGTGCCCGCGCCGGCGACGAACCGATGGTGTTCGACCTGTTCGGCCGGCCTTACAGCGATGCCTTCGCGGGCCTCGACCCCGGCGTGCACCTGGCGGAGGAAACCATGCCTGACGCGTTGCGCGGGCGGATGCGCAGGCTGTTCGCGTCCACCGTCACGCTGCGCAACGCAGCCGGCGAGGCCGGCCAATGACCGCTGTCGCGCACCGCCAGCGCGGCGCCGCTTTGTTGACGGCGATGCTGGTGCTGGTGGCGGTACTGACGATCGGCGCGGCGGCGGCGCACACCGCGCTCAACGCCGAGAAATCGGCCCGCAGCGAACGCGACCGGCACATCGCCCTGCAGGCGGCGGAGGCGGGCCTGGTCGACGCCGAGCGCGATATCGACGGCGGCGCCGATCCCGCGTCGGCGCGCGCCGTGCTGTTCGCCGGTGGCAGCGCGCTCGGTTTCACGGCCGGCTGCGGCCGCGGCGCCGGCAGCGTCAACCTCGGCCTGTGCACCTACGCGCCGGATGCGCCGGCCTGGCAGGCGGCGGACCTCGCCGGCTCCGATGCCTCGAGCGCCGTCCCCTACGGACGTTTCACAGGCGCGGCGCTGCCGACCGGCGGCGGCGCACTGCCAGGCAAGGCGCCGCGCTACGTCATCGAACTGATGCCGCTCGCGCGCGCAGGCGAGGACGCGGGGCGGCGCGCCGCCAACGTCTATCGCATTACCGCGATCGGCTTCGGCGTGCGTCCCGGCACCCAGGTTGTGCTGCAGACCTTCTACCGCAAGGTCGCCAGCGGCGCCGGGGGCCTGCGGTGAGGCCGCGCGTTCTTGCCCTGCTGTTCGCCCTGGCGCTGTCGATTGCGTGGGCGGCGGCTGGCAATCCGATTCCTTCGCACCGGTCGGCGCAGCCCTCCGCAACCGTCGTTCACCCGGCATCGCCCGCCTCGCATCGGGAAGGAGTTTGTCCGCTTCCCGCCGCGCAGCCCCGCCGCGCGCTGGCCATGGTGCGCCAGGGGAGCGAACACGTGGTGATCGAATCGGCGGTCGACGAGACGGGACGCAGCGGACAGCTGACGCTGCGTGCCGTGTCGACCGACGGCGGCGCCATCTCGACAGGCGCTGCGCCGCTGTGGGAGGCGGGGGCCGTGCTGGCCGGGCCGCCGCCGCGCCCAGCGCCGCAGGATCGGAAGATCTTCACGCTGCTGCGCCATGCGGATGGCTCGACGGCGAGCGTCCCCTTCACGTGGAAGCAGTTGGGGCAAGACGAGCGTGCCTGGCTCGATCTTGCGCCCGCGGGCGCGGTGCCCGACGGCCTGGGTGCGGCCCGTGTCGATTTCCTGCGTGGCGATCGCGGCCGGGAGATCGGCCAGCCGGACGGCGTGTTCCGGCGCCGCGCCGGCATTCTCGGCGACGTCCTCCACAGCACGCCGCTGCTGGTGGGCGCCCCCTCGTCGGCGGTGCAGGGGGCCGGGTACGATGCCTTCCACTCCCGTTACAGAGGCCGGCCCGAGGCCATCTACCTCGGCGCCAACGACGGCATGCTGCATGCCTTCGACGCACGCGACGGCGTCGAGCTGTTTGCCTACGTACCGAATGCCCTGATGCCGGTCCTCGGCCAGCTCGGCGAGCCCGGCTATCCGCACCGGCCCTACGTCGACGGCAGCCCCGGCCAGGGCGAGGCCTTGGTCAACGGACGCTGGCGATCGGTGCTGGTGTCGGGCATGGGCATGGGTGCGCGCGGCGTCTTCGCCCTCGATGTCAGCGACCCCGGCGCTTTCGCGGACGGCGATGGCGCCCTGTGGGAGTTCACCGAGCAGGATGATCCGGCAATCGGCTACGTCAGCGCACCGCCGCTGGTAGCCAGTATCCGCGTCGGCACGCAGGACGGCGCCGCGCAGTACCGCTACTTTGCTATCGTCTCCGGCGGCGCGGGCAATCATGCTCAGGAGCCCGGCAACACCGACGGCGCGCTGTTCCTGCTGGCGCTGGACAAGCCGGCCACCGAGCGCTGGCAGCGCAATGTCAACTATTACAAGCTGCCGGCGCCGGCATCGATCGCCGGCCAGGCCAACGCGCTCGGCCAGCCCGCGCTGGTGAGCGCTGCCGACGGCACTGCGCGCTATGCGTATGCGGGCGACCTGCAGGGAGATCTCTGGCGCTTCGATTTGAGCGGCAGCCCGCCTTTTTCGAGCGGGCGCCTGTTCGCCGCGCGCGACGACACCGGGCGCAGCCAGCCAATCGCGCAGGCGCCGCGGGCGGTATATGCGCCCGGCGGCGGCTACCTGGTCCTGTTCGGCACCGGTGCGCCGCCCGGGGACGACGGCGCGCCGGTGAACGATCTTGCGCCGCAGTCGTTTTATGCCGTGAGGGACAGCGCGCTCACGCCAGTGGCGCCGGTGCGCGGGCGCAGCGAGCTCGAGCGGCGCACGCTGTCGGGCGACGCCGCCTTCACCATCGAGGGCAAGGACTTCGACTACGGCGGCGCAGGGGTCAAAAAAGGCTGGTACTTCGATTTCTCCAGCGCGCGCAACGACGGCGAACGCCTGGCGGCCAGCCCGGCGCTCGCCGCCGGCGTGGTCTTCATCAGCACCGTCGTTCCCGGCGCCGATCCGTGCGCGGCGGCGGCGACGCGCACGTACGTGCTCGATGCACTGACGGGCTTCACGGCGCCCGCCGGCGGGCTGACGGGGCGGCTGGTGAAAGGCGGTCCCGGCGCCTTTCCGCTTCTGCTCGATCTCGGCGCGGCCACCGGAGCGCGCAACGCCACCGGCGGCGCTGCGGCGGTGCGCAAGATCGCCATCGTCAATTTCCAGGAAGACGGCGCGCCGGCGCTGGAGCAGGTCCAGCTGAGCCTGCGTGCCGGCCGCATCAGCTGGCGGGAGGTGCCGAACTGGCAGGAGCTGCATGAGGCGGCAAAAAAATAACAATCGGGAGGAGAGTCAAGTGGAACGCGAGGCGGGATTTACCCTGATCGAGATGCTTATCGTATTGGCGATCATGATGGTGCTGGCCGCGATCGTCTATCCGAGCTATGCCGGCTACGTGGTCAAGGCGCGCCGCATCGAGGGGCAGACCGCGCTATTGGAAGCGGTCCAGCAGGAGGAACGCCATTACACCCGCAGCAATACCTACATCGCCTTCAGTGCCGACTCCACCGACCCACAGGAGCGCCGCTTCAAGTGGTGGTCCGGCGGCGCTGCCGCGGCCAGCGCGTACGAACTGAGTGCGCGCGCCTGTCCGGGCCGCGAACTGTCGCAATGCGTCGAGGTGCGGGCCGTGCCCGGCACCGCCAGAGTCGACGCCACCTTCCGCGATGCCCACTGCCAGGCGCTGACCCTCAACAGCGCCGGCGAACGCACTGCCGCCGGCCCGTCCGCGCGCTGCTGGCCATGAGCGTCCGCCGCCAGAGCGGCTTCAGCCTGGTCGAACTGGCCGTGGTGCTGGCGATTTCGGCGGTGTTGACCAGCGTGGCCTTGCCGGACCTGCGCCAGATGATCCGCTCGCACCGCCTGAAGGCCGCGGTCGGCGACCTGTTCGGCGCCATCGACCTGGCGCGCAGCCAGGCCATCGCGCGCGGGCGCAAGGTGCTGCTGGTGCCGGCCGACGGCGCCACGCTCGACTGGAGCGACGGCTGGCTGGTGTTCGTCGACGAAAACGGCGACCGCCGGCCTGGCGCGGGAGAGGAAGTCATCATGCGCCATGGCCCGCCGGGCGACGGCATCGTCGTCGGCGCCGTTTTCTCCAGCCAACAGGGCACGCCCTATCTTGCTTATAATAGTATGGGGCGCAGCTGCTCGGACGCCAGCAGCCTCACCGCGCGCTGGGGCACGTTGTCGCTGGGGATGGGCGAGCGGGTGCGGCGCATCAAGATCAACATGCTGGGCCGCGCGCGCATCTGCGATCCTGCCCGCGACGGTGCCAGCTGCGCCGGCGCCGACCCGTGAATCACCAACCGACAAGAAGACCGTGCAGATACTCAATGACACCGATGGCATGACGCTCGCCCTGCAATGGGCCGCCAAAGGCATGACCATCACCGCGCCCAATCCGCGCGTCGGCTGCGTGATCGTGCGCGACGGCGAGGTGATCGGCGCCGGCCACACCCAGCCTGCCGGCCAGGCCCACGCCGAAATCGAAGCGCTGCGCGACGCCGCGGCGCGCGGCAACGACGTTCGCGGCGCCACCGCCTACGCCACGCTCGAACCGTGCAATCACCATGGCCGCACGCCGCCGTGTTCGGACGCACTGGTGCGCGCGGGGCTCGGACGCGTGGTGGCGGCGATGGAAGACCCGAATCCGCTGGTGGCGGGGCAGGGACTGGCGAAACTGGCGGCGGCCGGTATCGAGGTCGCGTCCGGAGTGATGGCCGAGGCGGCGTACGAGATGAACATCGGCTTTTTCTCGCGCATGCGCCGCGGCCTGCCGTGGGTGCGCCTGAAGACAGCCGCCAGCCTTGACGGCATGACGGCGCTGCACAGCGGCGAGAGCCAGTGGATCACCGGACCGGAGGCGCGCGCCGACGGCCATGCCTGGCGCGCGCGCGCCTGCGCCATCCTGACCGGCATCGGCACCGTCAAGGCGGACGACCCGCAGCTGAACGTGCGCGCGGTGGAAACGCCGCGCCAGCCGCGCCGCGTGATCGTCGACAGCAGGCTCGACATTTCGCTGGATGCGCGCGTGCTGGCCGGCGCCGCCAGCTGGATCGTCGCCGCCCAGCCCAACCCGGCCAAGGAGGCGGCGCTGCGCGCGGCCGGCCACGACGTCATCATGCTGCCCAGCGCCGCCGGCAAGGTCGACTTGCCCGAGCTGATGCGCGAGCTGGGACGGCGCCAGGTCAACGAGCTGCACGTGGAAGCCGGTTCCAAGCTGAACGGTTCGCTGATCCGCGAGGGCTGCGTCGACGAGCTGCTGGTGTACCTGGCGCCGTGCCTGATCGGCGAGGCGCAGGGCATGTTTGCGCTGGGACCGCTGGCGTCGCTGGAAGAGCGCCGCCGGCTCACATTTCACGAGGTCAAGCAGGTCGGCGCCGACTTGCGTATCCTTGCAAGAACCGCTCATATTTAGGAAGTCGCATGTTTACTGGAATCGTCGCAGCAGTAGGGAAAATCAGCTCGGTCAAGCCGCTCGAAGCGGGCCTGCGCCTGGACATCGACGCCGGCGGCCTGCCGCTCGAAGACGTGGCGCTGGGCGACTCGATCGCCATCAACGGCGCCTGCATGACCGTCGTCGCCAAGACGGCGTCGACGTTCAGCGTCGACATCTCGCGCGAGAGCCTCAACTGCACCGCAGGGCTGGACGCGGTGGGCGAAGTCAACCTGGAGAAGGCAATGACGTTGGCGGAGCGCCTCGGCGGCCACCTGGTGTCGGGCCACGTCGATGGCCTGGGCAAGGTGCATCGCTTCGAAGCGCTTGGCGAGTCCTGGGAGCTGGTGATCGACGCGCCGCGTGAACTGGCCAAATTCCTGGCGTTCAAGGGCTCGGTGGTGGTCAACGGCGTGTCGCTGACGGTGAACCGGGTCGAGGACATCAATAACGGCGAAGGCCTGGTGTGCCGCTTTTCGATCAACCTGATCCCGCATACCATCGCCGTCACCACGCTCAAGCACCTGCACGCGGGCAGCCTGGTCAACCTCGAGATCGACCTGATCGCGCGCTACGTCGAACGCATGCTGTCGGTGCAGAACGCGTCGGCCTGAGCCCGCACGCAGAAAAACAAAACGCCGCGTCTCGAACGCGGCGTTTTTTTGTTGCCTTCAGCACGTCGACATCAGTGCGAGAAGAGCGAGTCTTCAGCTAAAGACGCTAACCCATGCACGTCATCCTCGCGCACGCGGGGATCCCATTTCTTCGCCTGGACGCGACGTGAATGGGGTCCCCGCGTGCGCGAGGACGACGTCAATAGAGTGCGCGGCTATTTGGCACCTGCGGCTTCGGCCAGGACTTTCTTTTCCGGGTACAGCACCACCTGCACGTAGTTCTTCATGTCGAAGTAGCGGCGCGCCGCTTCCTTCAGGTCCTGCGCGCTCACCTCGGCCAGGCGCTGCTCGTACGTCAGAATCGAGTCCGGCTCGAGTCCGTACAGCACCGCGAACTGCAGCTGCGAAAGCCAGTAGCCGTTCTCGCGCATGGACCTGCGGTGCACCTGGATCAGGTGCTGCTTGACCTTCTCCAGGTCGCTCGCCGCCGGTCCCTGTTCCTTGATCTGTTCGATCTCGGCGAAGGTGGCGGCGATCACCTTGGCGACATTGTCCGGGCCCGTCGGCAGCGAGGCGGTGATGCTGTAGCCGCCGTACGGCACCTGGTTCAGCGAGCCGCCCATGTTGCCGCCGTAGATCAGCGCCAGCTTCTCGCGCAGCGTGTCGTTGATGCGGATGTTCATCACGTCGAGCAGTACTTTCAGGCGCAGCGCCTGCTCGCGCGAATAGGCTGCCTCGCCGCTGAAGTTGATCGTGACGTGGCTCTTCGCTTCCGAGCCGCTCAATACGTCCTTCTTGACCACGCCGGCGACCGGGCGCACGCCGACGTCCTTGAAGCCGACCGGCAGGTCCGGCGTCGGCAAGCTGGCCAGGTAGGTGGCGATCAGCGGCTTGATGGCGGCGCGGTCGAAACTGCCCACCAGGATGAAGGTCAGGCCCTTGGCGCTGCTGAAGCGCTCCTTGAAGATGGCGATGCTGCGATCGAGGCTGAGCCTGGAAAAGTCGTCCGGACGGGGCGGGCGCGGCACCCACGGGCTATTGTTGTACAAGGTGGAGATCAGCGTGTCCTGGAACACCGCCTCCGGCTGCGCCATCATGTTGCGCGTGCCTTCCACCTGCTTGCCCAGGAACGACTTGTACAGGTCCTCGTCGCGCCGCACGGTGGTGAACTTCAGGTACAGCATCTGCAGCATGGTCTCGACGTCGGCCGCGCCGGCGGAGGCGGAGACGTCGTCGGAATACTGGCCGAGGCTCATGCTGACCGACGCGGACTTGCCGGCCAGGACCTTGCGCATGTCGATCAGGGACAGTTCGCCCACTCCCATCGTCGTCACCACCGCGCTGGCGTAACGCGCGTTGATGATGTCCGGTTCGCCGAACAGGGTCTGGCCGCCGAAGCGGTCCGCCGCCAGGTACACCTGGTCGTTGTTGAAGTCGGTGGGCTTGAGGATCACCTTGACGCCGTTCGACAGCGTCAGCCGGGTCAGGCCGAGTTTCTTGTCCTCGGATTCGGCGACGATGCTGCCAGCGGCCGGCGGCCTGGCCATCAGCGCCGCGGCGACCGCCTTTTCTTCGCGCGCCGATACCTTGGCCCTGGCGGCGGCGCCGGTCCATGCCAGCAGTTCGGCGCCGGTCGGGGCGGGGATGCCGGCCTTGTCGGAGCCGGAGTAGGCCACCAGCACCGAGCTGTCGACCGGGATCGATTTCTGCGCGAAGCTGTTCACCTCGGCCACCGTAATGCCCGGCATCAGCTCGCGCCAGTAGTTGTATTCGTTCTCGATGCCGGGGATGGTTTCCTGCTGCAGGAAGTTGCGCACGTATTCGCCGACGTAGGCGTCCGAGTTGGTTTTGTCGCGCTCGCTGTAGGCGCGCTCGATGAAGCGCATCATGTTCTTCTTCACGCGCTCGAGCTCGGCGGCGGAAAAGCCGAACTGGCGCGCCCGCTGGTTTTCCTGCACCAGCGCGTCGATCGCCGGCGCCGCGCCGCCCTTGCCCAGCACGGCGAACGACTGGAAGGCCTCGTAGCGCGGGGTGATGCGCGACAGCGAGCTGCTGGCGCCCATGAACGGCGGCTCGGCCTGCTGCGCCAGTTCCTGCAGGCGCTGGCTGAACATGCCGGCGAACAGTTGCTGGATCAGCTTCTCGCGGTAGTCGCCCATGTTGTTGCGGTCGTGCGCTTCGCGCACCGGATAGCGCAGGGTGACGGCGTTGCCCGACGCTTCCTTGTCGGTGACGACCACCGCTTCGGTGTCGGCGCGGGTCGGGATACGCACGTTGGGGCGCGGGCGCGTGCGCGCGGGATTCTTCAGGCCGGCGAAATGCGACTTGACGAGCCGCTCGGCGTCGGCCGGCTCGATGTCGCCCACCACCACCACCGCCATCAGGTCGGGCCGGTACCAGTCGCGGTGAAAGCGCCGCAGCGCCTCATGCTTGAAGTTGCCGATGACCGCTTCCTGGCCGATCGGCAGGCGCTGGGCGTAACGCGAGCCGTTGAAATACTTCGGCAGCAGCACCTTGCCCATGCGGTCGTCCGCGCCCTTGCCCAGGCGCGCTTCTTCGAGCACGATGGCGCGCTCCTTGTCGATGTCGTCGCCGGCCAGCGTCATGCCGTGCGCCCAGTCCTGCAGCACCAGGAAGCCCTTGTCGATATTGTCGCGCTTGTCGGTCGGAATCGGGAGGATGTAGACCGTTTCGTCGAAGCTGGTATAGGCGTTCAGGTCGGCGCCAAATTTCACGCCGATCGAGCGCAGGTAGGAAATCAGTTCGTGCTTCTTGAAGTTGGTCGAGCCGTTGAACGCCATGTGCTCGAGGAAGTGGGCGAGGCCTTGCTGGTCGTCGTCTTCGAGCACCGAGCCGGCCTTGACCACCAGCCGCAGCTCCAGCTTCTTCTCCGGCTTGCCGTTCTTCTGGATGTAATAGGTCAGGCCGTTGGCGAGCTTGCCCACTTTGACTTGCGGCCCGACCGGAATCGGGTCGGTGAGCTTGATCGCGGCGAGCGCGGCCACTGTATTGACGAGCAGGACCGCGGCCAGTGCCGCGCGGATAAGGAGATTTTTCGTGGTCATTGGGAAAGGGACTTCGGAGGGTCGTATCGGCGATCTGTTGAGTTTATCAGCAATATTTCTTTGCAGATTGATGAATTTCGCGGGCACTCGCAGGCGGCCGGCCAGCGTTATCCGGGTCGGGTGCCGCCAAATCCTTTAAAATAGCGGATTGCGCAACTCTGCCCGACTCATAGGAATCCCACATGTCTATCTCCAGCACCCAGGAAATCGTCGCGGAACTGCGCGCCGGACGCATGGTCATCCTGGTCGACGAAGAAGATCGCGAGAACGAGGGCGACCTGGTGCTTGCCGCCGATTTCGTCACGCCCGAAGCGATCAACTTCATGGCCAAGCATGCACGCGGCCTGATCTGCCTGACGCTGACCGAGGAGCGTTGCGACCAGCTCGACATCGGTATGATGACTTCCCGTAACGGCACCTCGTTCGGCACCAATTTCACCGTCTCGATCGAGGCCGCCGAGGGCGTCACCACCGGCATTTCGGCCGCCGACCGCGCCAGGACGGTACAGGTGGCCGTGGCCAAGGGCGCCAAGCCGAGCGACATCGTCCAGCCCGGCCACATTTTTCCGCTGAAGGCGGTCAAGGGCGGGGTGCTGATGCGCGCCGGCCATACCGAAGCCGGCTGCGACCTGACGGAGATGGCCGGCCTGACGCCGGCGTCGGTGATCTGCGAGATCATGAACGACGACGGCACCATGGCGCGCCTGCCCGACCTGCTCGAGTTTGCCAAGGAGCACAACTTGAAGATCGGCACCATTGCCGACCTGATCCATTACCGCGGGCAGAACGAGTGCCTGGTCGAGCGCGTTGCCGAGCGCCAGATGAATACCGAGTTCGGCGAGTTCCGGCTGGTGGCGTTCCGCGACACGCCGAGCGGCTCGGCGCACCTGGCGATGGTGCATGGCGACCTGGCGCCGAACCTGGAATCGCTGGTGCGCGTGCACGAGCCGGTGTCGATCCTCGACGTGCTCGAAAGCCGCGCCACCACCCACTCGTGGACGATGGCGTCGGCGATGCAGGCGATCAAGCAGTCCGAACGCGGCGTGATGGTGCTGCTCAATTGCGGCGAGTCGGCCGAACAGCTGTTCGCCCACTTCGCCGCGCTCGACACGCCCCCGGCCAGGCCCCATGGACGCGCCGCCAGCATGGACTTGCGCAGCTACGGCATCGGCGCCCAGATCCTCAAGGACCTCGGCGTCGGCAAGATGCAGTTGCTGGCCAGCCCGCGCAAGATGCCGTCGATGACAGGTTTCGACCTCGAAGTGACAGGATATCTCGCCAAGCCGAGCGCCTGAAGCGTACCATTGACTAACCACACCATTCAATCAAGAGGCCAGCCATGACGGTAGGAACTTATGAAAGCAATTTGACCGGCAACGGCCTGCGCATCGGCATCGTCCAGGCGCGTTTTAACGCCGACGTCGGCCATGGACTGCTGTCGTCCTGCCTGGCCGAGCTCAAGCACCTGGGCGTGGCCGACGAGGACGTGCTGCACGTGACCGTGCCGGGTGCGCTGGAGATTCCGCTGGCGCTGCAGAAGATGGCTGAAACGCAGCAGTTCGATGCGCTGGTGGCGCTCGGCGCGGTCATCCGCGGCGAGACCTACCACTTCGAGCTGGTGTCGAACGAATCCGGCGCCGGCATCACCCGCATCGGCCTCGACTACGGCATGCCGATCGCCAACGCCGTGCTGACGACCGAAAACGACGAGCAGGCCGAAGCGCGCATGGCGGAGAAGGGCACCGAAGCGGCGCGCTGCGCCGTCGAGATGGCCAACTTGCTGCTCGCGCTCGAAGAGCTGCAGGCCGACGAAGACTAATATAGACAGGTAAGTACACATGACCGACAAGAATTTGCACGCCAACCCGAGCAAGAACCGCACGCCCCGTCACCGGGCGCGCGAGTTCGCCTTGCAAGGGCTGTACCAGTGGCTGCTCAATAACGAAGACGCCACCACCGTCGTCAACAACATCCGCGCCGCCCACGGCTTCGAGAAGGCTGACTCCGATCACTTCGCCGCCTTGCTGTACGGCGCCATCAAGGATTCGGTGGCGCTGCGCGAAGCGTTCGCGCCGCTGATCGACCGTGGCGTGAAGGAGCTGTCGCCGATCGAGCACGGCGTGCTGCTGATCGGCGCGTACGAGCTGAAGAACAATCTGGAGATTCCTTACCGCGTGGTGATCAACGAGGCGGTCGAGCTGACCAAGTCGTTCGGCGGTATCGACGGGCACAAGTATGTCAATGGCGTGCTCGACAAGCTGGCGGCCAGGTTCCGCGCCGAGGAAGTGGCGGCCGATACGCGCCGTTGATTGCCGGGGGGCGCCGCGGTCGTTCAGCTGCTGGCCTGAAGGCCGGCATCCTCCCGCGGGCAATACCAGCGACATAAAAAAAGCCACCGCGAGATGCCGGTGGCTTTTTTGCATCGGACTGCTTGATTACAGTCCGGCGATCACCTCGTTGTTGTGCACTGGCGCTTCCGGCTTCTGCTCGGCAGGCGCTGTCTTGGCAACTACCTGGGCTGGTGGCGCGACGTTGGTGGTCGGCACTCTCTTGCCGCCGGCTACCTGTTTGAGGCGGCTGTACTCGGCCAGCACCCGCGAGCCGTAGCCGGAGTCGTTCTCGAACGCAGCTGCGCCGACGTAGGTCTTCAGGCCTGCTTCAACCGAACCACCGCGGTTGACGTAATCTTTCAGGATCTGTGCGCCGACGCGGATGTTGGCAACCGGGTTGAACGCCGCCTGCACGCCGCCCAGATGCTGGAACTTTTCGTGGTGGATCTTGGACATCACCTGCATCAGGCCTTGGGCGCCGACCGGGCTTTCCGCGAAGGGATTGAGGCCCGATTCGATCGCCATGACCGCCAGGATCAGCAGCGGGTCGAGTTTGATGTCGTGGGCCGTCGAGTAAGCGGTCGATACCAGCATGTTGGCAGCATCCCCGGCGACGCGGTAACGCTTGGACAGCCACGAGGTGACGAACTGCTGCTGCTTGCGGTTGCCCACCGTTGCCTTGTCGGCGACAGCAGTCACCAGTGCAGGCGTCGCTTGCGCCGCGGGGGCGTCGTGCGCAGCCGTCACGGAGGAGGAGGCAAGCTGGGGCGCCGGAGCTGCCTGGGCCATTGCCGGTTCCGGTGCGAGAAACTCGGAAGCCTGGCGCGCCACGTCAGGGCGGGCGTACAGAACGGCGACTACGGCTACTGCGGAAAGACCGACTACGGTCAGGGTGTGTTGCGCAGTGGTCGCGAGACCACGGGCCGTTTTCGTTACGGAAGACCACGTAACTGGCTGGCTGGCCATGGTGTGGGCGAGCTTTGCTGTCGCCCCGTTGAAACGATTTATCATCGAATTCCCCTTTGTCGCGGAAAAAGCTATCCCTACGGCGCTAAAAGCGCACATCGGACATCCAGTGCCGTGCATCAGAAATATCGTCTATCGCCGCTGTTGCGCGCGATTGAACGCCGTCATTGCTTGCTTGAGCTGGCCGTTCCCTGTGGTATTGGGCCAGTGGCGAAACAACTGTTTCGGGGGATAAGGCAGACGCCTATTGAAAACACTCCTTAAAATGTCGTTGGGGCCCCGACCCCGTGAATGTATGAGAACAGGCTAAAATCATGTCCGTTGGACGTGCCTGTCTCATCAAGTAGGCGAATTGTAGAAGCTGGTTTATATCAAGTCAATACTAGCACGCGCAATCGTTATAACTTTTGGATCTTACTTTTTGTGCTGCATTGCAGCAAAGTCCTATTAAATCAACCACTTATCGTGGTTAATTGAACAACTCTGTCGAGCAGAAGAAAAAATTAAAACCCGATGAACTATACTGATTTGCGTGATTTTATTTCTCAGTTGCAAGAAATGGGCGAATTAAAGCGTATTTCGACCCCGGTTTCGCCCTATTTGGAGATGACCGAGGTCTGCGACCGCGTGTTGCGGGCCGGCGGACCGGCGCTGTTGTTCGAGCATCCCACCGGGCACGACATGCCGGTGCTGGGCAACCTGTTCGGCACGCCGCGCCGGGTGGCGCTGGGGATGGGTGCCACCGACGTCAGCGAGCTGCGCAAGATCGGCCACGTGCTGGCGCAGCTGAAGGAGCCGGAGCCGCCGAAAGGATTCAAGGACCTGATGGGCCTCGGTTCGCTGGTGAAGGCGGTGTGGGACATGTCGCCCAAGGAAGTGCGCGGCGCGCCGTGCCAGGAGATCGTCTGGGAGGGCAACGACGTCGACCTGGCGCGCCTGCCGATCCAGCACTGCTGGCCGGGCGACGCCGCGCCGCTGATCACCTGGGGACTGGTGATCACCAAGGGGCCGCACAAGAAGCGCCAGAACCTGGGCATCTATCGCCAGCAGGTGATCGGGCGCAACAAGGTGATCATGCGCTGGCTGGCGCACCGCGGCGGCGCGCTCGACTTCCGCGAGCACGCGATCGCCAGCAAGGGCGCCGCCTATCCGGTGGCGGTCGCGCTCGGTGCCGATCCGGCCACCATCCTCGGCGCCGTCACGCCGGTGCCCGACAGCCTTTCTGAGTACCAGTTCGCCGGCCTGTTGCGGGGCAGCCGCACGACGCTGGTCAAGGCGATCGGCAGCGAGTTGCGGGTGCCGGCCTCGGCCGAGATCGTGCTGGAGGGGCACATCCTGCCCGATCCGAACCATCCGTCCGGCTACGAGCATGCGGTGGAAGGTCCGTTTGGCGACCACACCGGCTATTACAACGAGCAGGACAGCTTTCCGGTGTTTACCATCGAGCGCATCACGATGCGGCGCGACCCGATCTATCACTCCACGTATACGGGCAAGCCGCCCGACGAGCCGGCGGTGCTGGGGGTGGCGCTGAACGAAGTGTTCATCCCGCTGCTGCAAAAGCAGTTCAGCGAGATCACCGATTTCTATCTGCCGCCGGAAGGGTGCAGCTACCGGATGGCGGTGGTGCAGATGAAAAAGCAGTATGCCGGCCACGCCAAGCGCGTGATGTTCGGTGTGTGGAGCTTCCTGCGGCAGTTCATGTATACCAAGTTCATCGTCGTCGTGGACGAAGACGTCGACATCCGCGACTGGAAGGAAGTGATCTGGGCGATCACCACCCGGGTCGATCCGATGCGCGACACGCTGCTGGTCGACAACACGCCGATCGACTACCTCGACTTTGCGTCGCCGGTGAGCGGCCTGGGCAGCAAGATGGGCATCGACGCCACCAACAAGTGGCCGGGCGAAACGAACCGCGAGTGGGGTACGACGATCGCGATGACGCCGGCGGTGAAGGCGCGCATCGATACCATCTGGCAGGAGCTGGGCATCTGACGTCAATATGCTGGTGTCAGGTCTGACATTAAGACATTCGCGCGCGAATGTCTTAATGACAGACCTGACACCAGGGGTGGTTTTTGATGTTGGTTTCCATATTCGGGTGGGTCGGTTATAATGAGCGCTGGCGGGCCCCTGCGCATTGTGGCATGGCTAACCTGGTCAGGTCCGGAAGGAAGCAGCCACGGCTATTACCCATAAGTGCCGCAGATCAGGCTCGCCTCCTTCGTTTTGTCTTCAGCGCGGTTTCTGCGCGCCGCCAGCTTCTGTTTTATCCTCCCCCACCGACTGCCGCAATTTGCTACCCCGTTGCCGCCCCGGCAGCATGTTTCCCCGCTGCGCCCGCTATCTACGGTAAAATCCCAGCATGTCCTATCAAGTACTCGCCCGTAAATACCGTCCCCGTAACTTCGAAACGCTGGTCGGCCAGGAGCACGTCGTGCGCGCCCTGTCCCACGCGTTGCAGAGCGGCCGCCTCCACCACGCGTATCTGTTTACCGGCACGCGCGGGGTCGGCAAGACCACGCTGTCGCGGATCCTCGCCAAGTCGCTCAACTGCATCGGCCCGGACGGCACCGGCGGCATCACCGCCACCCCGTGCGGCGTGTGCGACGCCTGCACCGCGATCGACGCCGGCCGCTTCGTCGACTATATAGAGATGGACGCGGCGTCGAACCGCGGCGTCGACGAGATGGCCCAGCTGCTCGAGCAGGCGGTCTACGCGCCATCGAACGCGCGCTTCAAGGTCTACATGATCGACGAGGTGCACATGCTGACCAACCACGCCTTCAACTCGATGCTGAAGACGCTGGAAGAGCCGCCCGAGCACGTCAAGTTCATCCTGGCGACCACCGATCCGCAGAAAATTCCCGTCACCGTGCTGTCGCGCTGCCTGCAGTTCAACCTCAAGCAGATGCCGCCGGGCCACATCATCAGCCACCTCGACAATATCCTCGGGCAGGAAGGCATCGCCTTCGAACAGCCGGCGCTGCGCCTGCTGGCGCAAGGGGCGCACGGCTCGATGCGCGACGCGCTGTCGCTGACCGACCAGGCGATCGCCTACGCCGCCGGCGAAGTGACGCTCGAAGCGGTGCAGGGCATGCTCGGCGCGCTCGACCAGTCATACCTGATCCGCCTGCTCGACGCGCTGTTGGCGCAGGACGGCGCCGACCTGATGGCGGTGGCCGACGAAATGGCCAGCCGCAGCCTGTCGTACAACGGCGCGCTGCAGGACCTGGGCACCTTGCTGCACCGGATCGCGCTGGCGCAATCGGTGCCGTCGGCGGTGCCGGAAGATCTGCCGGAACTGGCCGACATCATGCGCCTGGCCGCGGCATTCGATGCCCAGGAAGTGCAGCTGTTCTACCAGATCGCGGTGCACGGCCGTAACGAGATCGGCCTCGCGCCGGACGAATACGCGGGCTTTACGATGACGCTGCTGCGCATGCTCGCTTTCCGCCCCGGCAATGGCGGCGCCGAAGGTGTCGCCCCGGCCGGCCCGGCGGCGGCACGCCCGCCGGCGCCGCCGCGTCCGGCGCCGGCGCCCACCCGCGCCGCATCGGCAGCGGTGGCCAGCCACGCGGCGGTCGCGCCGGCGCCGGTCCAGCAGGCACGCCCGGCGCGAGCGCCGGTGCAGGCAGCCCCGCCGGCGCCGGCCGCCACTGGTGCGCCGGGCATGAATTCGGCGCGCGCGGCCATCAACGCCGCCCTCGAGGCGGCCCGCTCGGCCAGCCGTGGCCAGAACGTGTCGCCGAAGCGGCCGACGGCGATGTCGAACCATGCCGCCGCCAGCGCCGCTGCCGCAGCGCCGCCGGCCGCCGACCCCGAGCCTGCGCGGCCGGCGCCGGCAGCCGCAGCCCCTTCCGCGCCGCCGCCGTGGCAGCAGGCCGATGCGCCCGCTGCCGCCGCGCCTGCCGCGCAGCAAATCGACGACGACGACGGCCCGCCATCGTGGGTGATGGAATTTTCCGACGACAGCGCGCTGGCGCAGGAAGCGCCCGCCGTTGCCGCGGCGCCCGCAGCGGCGCGCGCGCCGGCCGCGCCGCGTCCGCCATACGTGATTACGCCGGTGCCCGAGATAGAATGGGACGGCAACTGGCCGGCGCTGGCGGCAACGCTGGCCTTGCGCGGCGTGTCGCAGCAGCTTGCACTGCAGACCGAGCTGGTCGAATGCAGCAGCGACGGCCACCAGAGCACCTTCCGCCTGCGCGCGCCGATCGACACCCTGCGCGCCAGCGGCAACACCGACAAGCTGACGGCGGCGCTGCAGGACCGCTTTCCGAACACCCGCGTCGCCGTCGAGATCGACCTCGGCCAGGTCTGGTACACCGCCAGTGTCGAGGCGCAAGCCTACCGCGAGCAGTGCATGCAGCAAGCCGAGCAGACCGTCGCCGGCGACCCGTTCGTGCAGGAGATGGCGCGCCAGCTGGGCGCCTTCGTCGTGCAGGGCTCGGTCCGCCCGCCGGCCGCGGCGGCGTGAATTGAATCAATGCCCCTATAATTTGTCTATTTTTTAGATTTCGGAGAACACCATCATGATGAAGAACCAGCTCGCAGGCTTGATGAAGCAGGCCCAGACCATGCAGGACAACATGAAGAAGGCGCAGGAGCAGCTGGCGCTGGTCGAAGTCGAAGGCCAGTCCGGCGCCGGCCTGGTGAAGATCGTGATGACGTGCAAGAACGACGTCAAGCGCGTCACCATCGACCCGTCGCTGCTGGCCGACGACAAGGACATGCTGGAAGACCTGGTCGCCGCCGCCTTCAACGATGCCGTGCGCAAGGCAGAAGCGACCTCGGCCGAGAAGATGAGCGGCATGACGGCCGGCATGGCGCTGCCGCCAGGCTTCAAGATGCCGTTCTGATCTGCCGATGTCCAAGTCGCTCGATTTCCTGACCGAGGCTTTGCGCAGGCTGCCCGGCGTCGGTCCGAAGTCGGCGCAGCGCATGGCCTTCCACCTGCTGCAGCATGACCGCGAGGGCGCGGCGATGCTTTCGCGCGCGCTCTACCAGGCGGTCGAGACGGTGCACCACTGCGCCATGTGCAATACCTTCGCCGAGACCGACGTGTGCGACCTGTGCCAGGACGACGCGCGCGAGCGCAGCTTGCTGTGCGTCGTCGAAACGCCCGCCGACCAGATGATGATCGAGCAGACCCTGACCTACAAGGGCCTGTACTTCGTGCTGATGGGTCGCCTCTCGCCGCTCGACGGCATCGGCCCGAAAGACATCCACCTGGAAAAGCTGATCGGCCGCGCCGCCGACGGCGTGGTCGGCGAAGTGGTGCTGGCCACTAACTTTACCAACGAGGGCGAAGCGACCGCCCACTACATCAGCGAGATGCTCAAGGCGCGCGGGCTGTGCGTGTCGCGCCTGGCGCGCGGGGTGCCGGTCGGCGGCGAACTCGAATACGTCGACGCCGGCACCATCGCGCGCGCCATGCTGGACCGCCGCGCCACCTGATTGTGCTGATGAGCCCGTCACTACGGGCGGCAGCGCTGGCTTGGATCCCTTTGAGTGTGCGCAAGCCTCGCCGGCGGTGCGCTGCTATCGTGGGCCTCACTCTCGTGGGCCACCAAGCATGCACCTCGTCGACATCACCATGTTCTACGCCGCGGAAGGCGGCGGCGTCAGCACCTACCTGAACGCCAAGGCACGCTGGCTGGCCCAGCGCAGCCGCATCGCCCACAGCATCGTCAGTCCCAACGTGCACAGCGGCGGCGCCGCGCCGGCGCTGGTGGAGATTCCCGCCATGCCGTTTCCCGGCATTCATGGCTACCGCATGCCGCTGTCGGTGGGCAGCACCGCCAGCATCCTGCGCGCGCTGCAGCCGGACCTGATCGAAATCGGCGACGCCGGCCCTGGCGCGTGGGCGGCGCTGCGCACCAAGCGCGAGCTCGGCATTCCGGTGGTGGCGTTCTACCACTCCGACCTGCCGCGCCTGATGGCCAACCGCTTCGGCGAGCTTGCCATGCGCGGCACCCGCAGCTACCTGGCGCGCCTGTACCGGCAGTGCGACATGGTGATGGCGCCGAGCCGGCTGATGGTGCAGCAACTGGCCGACATGGGCGTCGACGGCGCCATCCACCAGCCGCTCGGCATCGACGTCGGCATTTTCCGCACGCAGCGGCGCATCGGCACCTTGCGCCAGCACCTGCGCCTGCCGCCCGGCGCGCGCCTGCTGGTATACGCCGGCCGCTTCACGGCGGAGAAAAAACTGGCGGTACTGATCGATGCGGTGCGCAAGCTTGGCCGCCCCTACCACCTGGTGCTGGTGGGCGGCGGCGAATCGCTGCCGCGCTATCCGCAGATCACCTACATCCCGTTCAAGCGCGACCAGCGGGTGCTGGCGCGGCTGCTGGCCAGCTGCGACGTCATGGTCCATCCCGGCGATTGCGAAACCTTCGGCCTGATCGTGCTCGAGGCGATGGCCTGCGGCCTGCCGGTGGTGGCCACCGGCGGCGGCGTGGCCGAGCTGGTGGACGAACACACGGGCCTGGTGGTGCGGCCCAACAGCGTGGACAGCCTGGCCGAAGGAATCGAGGCGATCTTCTGCCGCGACCTGGCGGCGCTGGGCGCCAACGCCCGCCGCAAGGCGCAGGAGCATTACGACTGGAACCTGATCATGCCGCAACTGCTGAACCGCTACGGCTCGCTGCTGGCCAGCCGCCAGCGCGCCCAGTTCGACGCCGAGCGCATCTGTGCCACCGACTGAGCGCAAGGCGCTGTGCGTCTCGATCCACGATGTCGCGCCCGACACCTGGGACGATTGCGCGCGGCTGCAGCAGGCGATACGGGCGGTGGCTGATATTCCGCTGACCTGGCTGGTGGTGCCGCGCTATCACGGGCGGGCGCCGCCGGCACCGGCAATGGAAAGCGCGCTGGGCGAACTGCAGGCGCAGGGCCACGAACTGGCGCTGCACGGCTACACGCACATGGACAGCGCGCCGCCGCGCGCCGGCCTGCGCAGCCGCTTCCTGCGCACCGTCTATACACAGCGCGAGGGTGAGTTTGCCGCCATCGACGAACAGGAGGCGCGCCGCCGCATCGAACTGGGGCTGGCCTGGTTCGCCGAGCGCGGCTGGAAGGCCACCGGCTTCGTGCCGCCGGCCTGGCTGCTGGGGGAGGGCGCGTGGCGCGCGCTGCGTGCGTTCCCCTTCGAGTACACCACTACGTTCAGCCATTTCCACCTGCTGCAGGCGCAGCGTTCGCTGCTGGCGCCGTCGCTGGTGTACACGGCGCGCAATGCCGGCGGGCGCCTGCTGTCACCGCCCGCGGCCGCCATGCTGGCCGCGCTGATGGCGCCGGCGCCCCTGGTCCGGCTGAGCCTGCATCCGCGCGACGCGCGCTATCCGGCACTGGTGCGCCATGCGCAGCAGCTCGTCGAGCGCCTGCTGGCCGATCGCCAGCCGCGCACCAAGGCCGCCTTCGCCGCCGGGTTCGTCAAACAAGGGGCCGGCGACGCCATCGGCCGGGCTCACCAGTAAGGACCCCACAAACCGCCGCCGCCCCAGTGCGAGCGGCCGAAGCCGCCGTACACGTGGGTGGGATAGCCGTAGCGCGTGATCTCGTCCTTCGTGCTCAGTTGCAGTACGCAATTGCGCCATGCATCCGACTGCGGCTGGAAGCCGAGCCGGACGCATGCCGGGCCATATTCGACCATGATGCGATCCATGTCGGCCTGCATGCGCGCGGCCCGCTCCTGGGGAGTGCTGCAGGCGGCCAGCAGGAGCACGCTGGCCGTGACGATCATGAGCTGTCGCATGTCGATTCCTTTTCGAAGTCAGCGCACGCCTCTCGGCAGAGCGCCTGATTTCAGCTTAGGACCGCTCCTGTCGCGATGCGTGATCCACCTCAATCCGGCACCATTAATTCCATGTTGAGTCCGCCCCGAAATTTTTTCCGGTCTACGTATTTTTCTGGCACTATTCCAGCTCGAAATTGATGAAGGGGAAGACGATGGGCAAACGCGCGGCGAAGACCTGGTCGGTGCGCGTCCTGCTGGCGCTGCTGGTGCTGGTGGCGGCGGCGCTGCTGGGTGGCTGGCTGTTTCTGCGCGCCAGCATGGCGCAGCTCGACGGCACCCGCCGCGTGCCCGGGCTTGCGGCCGCCGTCACGGTGGCGCGCGACGATCATGGGGTGCCGCTGCTGCAGGGCAGGGACCGCGGCGACCTGGCCTACGCCACCGGCTTCGTGCACGCGCAGGACCGCTTCTTCCAGATGGACCTGCTGCGCCGCGTCGGCGCCGGCGAACTGGCCGAGCTGTTCGGCCCGCGCGCGGTCGCGGCCGACAAGACCCAT
>JBBRXM010000048.1:0-38481 GCA_038248405.1 Burkholderiales bacterium | reverse complement strand
GCCTGCGATTCGCGCGCCGCCGGCGCCGGCGCGGGCGCCTCCGCTTCACGCCTGAGCCTGGCGACCAGTCGCTCGAGTTCCTTTTTCAGGAACCTCAGCTCGTGCAGTTCGCGGCGAAAGCCCGGCGCCGGCAGCCGGGTGACGATCTTGTAGACGTCCTTGGTGATGGTGATGAGGACGTCGTCGCTGCCGGCGGCCAGGCGGCCCGTGTCGCCCTCGAAAAAGATCGGCGCCGCGTAGCCGCCGTTGGCGTCGCCGAACAGGGCGGGATAGGCGGCGTCGTAGTCGAGCCAGACGTAAGGCGTGAGGCCGTGTTCGATCATGGCGGCCAGCGACCAGGCGGCGCCGGTCTGCTGCGCCAGCCAGGCGCAGGCCTGCGCCGTGGTGGCGCGGAAAGGGAGTTCGGTCGCTGTCATGGAGCTTTCTTTTCAGGCGGCGGCGCCGGTTCGCCGGCGCCGCGCGCGGGTGACCGTTGTACTGGCCGGGGTTCTAGTGGATAATTCGTGCCCATGAACGATACCACTACCCTCCCCCCTTTGCCCGACCGCCTGTCGATCGACCCGAGCAGCCCTTACCATGACGCCACCGTGTTCCAGCACGAGGTCGGCATTCGCCTGAACGATAAAGAGCGCCTCGACGTCGAGGAATACTGCCTCAGCGAGGGCTGGATCAAGGTCGCGTCCGGCAAGGCGGTCGATCGCAAGGGCAAGCCGCTGCTGATCAAGCTCAAGGGCAAGGTCGAAGCGTTTTATCGCTAGTCTCCCCACGCCTCATTGTTCTTCAGTAAATAGGGCAAGCCCGGCGTTCGGCCGGGCGCACTGCCGCACTCCCACCTGATCGGGCTCGCCCTGACCGATCTGTCCGAATGAATGCTTAGGCTATGTGCCCGTTAAGTCGGGGAGCCGTCCAGTGCCGATCTCAGCAGCGCTGCCGGCGAACTGATGCGCTTTTTGTCGAGCGCCCAGCGCCAGCCGAGGTAATTCGCCAGGTAGCGGCTGGCAACGCCGTTGAAACGGCGCAGCCATTGCTTGAAACGGCCGTGATACGCATTGACGTTCTGCACGTGCAGCGCACCGGCCACCCGGACGCCGGCCGACAGGTTGATGGCCCGGTGCGCGATGCCGGCCTTGCGCGCAAAGCTGCGGTAGGCCGCATGGCCGTCGGTGACCAGCAGGATATCGGGCGCCACCACCGGCGGCAGGCAGCTGTGCAGGTGGGCCGGCCGCAGCGGCGCGCGGCCCGTGACGAAGTCGACCGTCCTGCCGGAGCGGTCGCGCGCCACCAGGATGCAGTCATGCTCCCGAGACAGTCCGCGCCGTTGCGCCGTGCCGCCGCGCCTGCGCGCCGGCCTGGTCAGCTTGCGGGATCCTTTCTGCGACTCGAGCAGGTAGGTTTCGTCGGCCTCGGTGATGCCCGCCAACGGCACGCTGCGGTCGTGTTTAGTGTCGTGCAGGAAACGGTGGCGCCAGCGGAAGCTGGTGTTCTTGTGGACGCTGACCGCCATGGCGGCGCGCCGCACCGTGGCGGACTGCAGCATGCAGTCGAGGTAGGCCAGCCACTTGGACTTGTGACGCAGCCGCGCCAGCGCGGTGCCGCTCAGGTCGTTGAAGGAGCGGCCGCAGTCGGCGCAGCGGTAGCGCTGCAGATCGTTTTTCCGGCCGTCGCGGTGCACGCGCAGCGAGCTGCAGCGCGGGCAGGCGTGCGGGGCGCGGGTCGTCTCGATCAGCGCAACAGTGTGTTCGAGGCGCGAGATGCCCGTGAGCGCAGCGACCAGGGCGGCGCGCTGGCCCGGCGGCAGCCCGCAGGCTTGTTCGAACAACTGCTCAAGCTCACGCTCTTCCACGTTCACTCCACGGCGGTCTGGTCTGGTTCAGACCTCAGCCATAGGAACTAGTTCAACATCCCCGACTTAACGGGCACATAGCCAATCGATAAAGTCGACTTCCTGCTGGAATTGGACCAGGGCTTGTATCTCGCGTTCACGACGGCGAAGAATACCGCTCCGGTGTTCTTCCTGGCCAACGGCCAGACGCAGTGGGAAAAGAAGGCGATCATCCCGGGATGGGGCTGCAACCGCCTGTACGCCGACCGCAACGACAACAAGCACCTGACGGCCGTTTGCAGCTCGAATACGGAATCGGACGCCAAGGAGTTCCTCAGCGACGATGGCGCTCTGAACTGGAGAAACGGCCCGCAGACCTCGCCTTGAGGGGTCACGCTGCCATCTTCGCGCAGCAAGGCCGGCTATACGAAGGACAAACCGGAAGCATTGAGCAGCCGCGGCCGCTTCCCGGCCGTGGGTGAACCATGCTATCCTCAAAACTTTATCGTTTATGCAAGATCCATCAGCTTCGACAACTTCATGAGATAGCAAAGATGCCCAACGATCCGATCGGCGACTGCATTGTGTGCGGAAGCGCCAAACATCAAGGCCTGGTGTCGTGGCATGCGGTGTGCGGCAGTTGCCAGTACGAGAGCGCCGACCTCCATCCCGCCATCAACGACGACGCCACCCGCCATGTCATCGACGAAGAGGCGCGTGAAAAATCCCTGAAGGCACTGCGCCTCGAGAACTTCAAGGAAATCGTCGCCTCCGCGTCGCGCCTGGCACGCCCCGGCGCCACCACGCTGCTCGACGTCGGCAGCGCCCATGGCTGGTTCCTCGAAGCGGCGCGCGCGGACTTCACGGTGCTGGGCATCGAACCCGACGAGACGGTACGCGAACTGGCGCAACACCGCGGCCTGCCGGTGCGCGCCGGCTACTTCCCGGATGCGCTGCTGCCGGGCGAAACCTTCGACGTCATCGTGTTCAACGACGTCATCGAGCACATCCCCGACATCGGCGCGGCGATCGCTGCCTGCCACAGCCGCCTCAACGTGGACGGCATCCTGATCCTCAACCTGCCGAGCAGCGCCGGTTTCTTCTACCGGCTGTCGAAGTGGTTCGCGCGCGTGGGCTGGATCGGGCCGTTCGAGCGCCTGTGGCAAAAAGGCATGCCCTCACCGCACGTGCATTATTTCCGCCATCACAACATCACCGAGTTGGTCGGCGAGGCCGGCTTCGCGCGCGTGTCCTCGTCAGAGCTGCCGTCGCTGCGCGCGGACGGCTTGCTCGAACGGCTGCGCTTCGCAGGCAACGTCAGCCGCTTCGCTTCGTTCGCACAATACCTGGTGCTGCTGTGTGTGATCCCGGTATTGCGCGTCTTTCCCAGCGATATAATCGTCTGCGTTTTCCGCAAGACCTGAGCAAGGCTATTTTGTCTTGCCCGACTTGCTCTTGGTTTCGCCGTGTTCGGCGCGCTGCTTGTTGACGATGCGCGCCGCCACTTCCTCCTCGCGGCCGGGATAGCGGCCCTCCTTCTTGAACTTGCTCTCGATTTCCTTGTACTCGTGTTCGCGTTTTGGGCTGGCACCGGTTGGCATGGCAATCTCCTCATTGTTAGCATGCAGGCAATGTCAGCACCGGCTTAAGGGCGCGCTCGGTTAGCTGGCGCACGGTGCGCGGCATGGGGCGTTATAATCGGCTCATCATTCACGGCGTTGCCGGCCAGTCAATATCTCGGGCACTGTTAACCCATGCACTATGCCCTCGCTCCACGCACCTTTCTCTTCAGTCATCATTTCTACACCGGCCTGCGGATTGCCACCGGCGTCGTCGGCCTGACCTTCCTGACGCTGGCCATCAGCGACCTGCCGACCGCGATGGCGGTGGCGATGGGCGCCCTGTGCACCAGCCTGATGGACATGCCCAGCCCGCTGCGCCACAAGTTCAACGAGATGCTCGCCGGCGTGCTGTTCTGCACGGTGGTGGTGCTGCTGGTGAGCCTGTGTTCGCCGGTGCCGTGGCTGCTCAGGAGCGTCATCATCGTGGTGACCTTCCTGGCCAGCATGATGGTGGTGTACGGGCGCAAGGCGATGCCGCTGCAGTTCGCCGCCCTGTTTTCGATGATGCTGGCCAGCGAACAGGCCTCGACCCCGCAGCAGGCGCTGGTGCACGCCGCCCTGTTCCTGGCCGGCGCCAGCGCCTACACGGCGTATGCGATGGCGGTGGTGTGGCTGCTGCAGACGCGCCTGAAGCAGCAGGTGCTGGCCGAGGCGCTGTACGAACTGGCCGCGTACACCAACATCAAGGCCGGCTGCTACGACATGCAAAGCGCGCTGCCGGCGCTGATGCAGAAACTGGTGCGCCAGCAGATCGTGCTGGCCGAACGGCAGCAGGCCTCGCGCGACCTGATCCTGCGCGGCAAGCCTTCGCGCGGCAACGCGGTGCTGGTGCGGGTCCATTACGCGATGTTCGACCTGTACGAACTGGTGCTCTCGACCCACACCGACTACGCCATGCTGCGCCAGCATTTCGCCGGCGGCGCGGTGCTGCCGCAGCTTGCCGAACTGATCGGCAAGGCGGCGCGCGACATCGAGTCGGTGGCGTATGCGATGTCGCGCAGCCGGCCCTCGCGCGCGGCCACCGACTACCAGCCGCAGATGCGCGCCCTGCACGAGGCGCTGCGCGAGGGCGACGGCGAGGCGCACCTGGTGCTGCAGGCCACCGTCAACAAGGTCGGCGAGATGATCGACATGATCGGCCACCTTCACGCGGCCACCGAACCGGGCGGCGCGGCGCTGCCGATCGCGCCGGACGCCGACCTGACGCCGTTCCTGACCCAGCAGCGCTACGGCATCGGCCTGTTGCGTGCCAACCTGCGCTGGAGTTCCCCCATCTTCCGCTTCGCGCTGCGGGTGGCGATGGCGGTGACGCTCGGCCTGCTGGTGGCCGAGTGGCTGCCGTACAAGACGCACAGCTACTGGATCGCGCTGACCATCGCCGTGATCCTCAAGCCGAGTTTCAGCATGACGCGCCAGCGGCGCGCCGACCGCGTCATCGGCACCGCCATCGGCTGCATCCTGACCACGGTGATCCTGCATTTCGTGCATGCGCCGGCGGCGCTGATCGGCTTCCTGTTCCTGGCGACGGCGGCGGCGCCCGCCTTTTTGACGATCAAGTACCGCTACACCGCGGTGGCGGCCAGCATGCAGATCCTGCTGCTGATCGGCCTGACCGGCGAGCACGTCGCCAGCGGCGCCGGCGAGCGCCTGCTCGACACCCTGGTCGGCACGCTGATCGCGACGTTTTTCAGCTACGTGCTGCCGAACTGGGAATACCAGAACCTGCCGCGCCTGGTCGAGGCGGTACTGAAGGCGAACCGCAAATACGTCGATGCCGCCGGCACGCTGCTGCAGCAAGGCGCCGCCGACGACTTTCAGTACCGCATCAGCCGCAAGGGCTTCATGGACAGCCTCGCCAGCCTCAGCGCGGCGCTGGGACGCATGCTCGACGAGCCGGCGTCGCAGCAGCGCGCACCGGCCGAACTGAACCGCTTCACGGTGCAGAACTACCTGCTGGTGTCGCACATGGCGGCGCTGCGCCTGTTGCTGCAGCGCTACCGGGACGACCTGCCACGCGCGCAGGTCAATGCCGCGCTGCAAGAAGCGTGCGACCGGGTGCGCAGCAGCCTTGGCTCGGAGGCGCCGGCGGTGGCCGCTGCCGCCGCCGCGCCGGCGCCGCAGTGGCCCGGCTGGGCGCCGCTGCAACGGCGCCTCGGGCTGCTGCTGCAGGACGCCGACCAGCTGGCGCAGGCGCGCGGGGCCATCGGCGCAGCGCTGGCCGCGCGGCCCTAGCGCACCTCGCGCATTTCGTTGATGACCAGCTGGCGCTTGCCGCTGGCCGACAGCGGGATATCGGCGACTTCGTCGAGGGCAATATCGAAGTAAGTGCCCCAGCGCTTGAGCTGGTAGTCGAGCAGCAGCTTTTTCTGCGCCGCGTTGAGCGAGCCGTGCTTGGGCACGACGAAGATGCGGATGGCGCCCGGCTTCTGCTGGCGGATCTGGAACAGCCGGATGAAATCCCAGGCGCCGGAATCGATGATGATCATCAGGCCGGGAATCTTGTTGCCGTCGCGGTCGAACAGGAATTCGTGGGCGCGCCCGTCGATGGCCCGGCAGGTGCCGGCGGCGTCGATCGCGGCGAAGTCGTCGGTGCGGTAGCGGATCAGCGGCATGACGTCGTTCCAGCACGAGGTGCCGACGATTTCGGCGCGGCCGTTGTGCCAGCGGTTTTCGCTCACGCCGTACAGCGGCTCGAAGCGGAACGGCCCGCAGGCGCCGTCGCGGCAGGTAGCGAAGGCCAGATTGGTGCGCTCGGTGAGGCCGTAGCTGATCGATATCGGGCAGCGAAACAGGCGCTCGATCAGGCCCAGCTGCTGCGGCGTGGCCGGTTCCGACGCCAGCAGCACGGCCTGGGCCCGGAAGTCGAGGTCGCCCGGCCCGATCAGTTCGGCCAGTGCCGCCACCGCGCTCGGGTAGGCATGGACGAACTGCGGGCGGAATTCGTTCATGGCGGCAATGATGGCGCTCTTGTGCCTGGCAAAGATGTGCGACGGCGACACCAGCAGCCGGTTGCCGCTGATGCTCGAGCAGCTCTGGTGCGCCAGCCGGCGCGCGTCGGCACCCATGCGCAGGTAGCGCGCCTTGTCGAAAGTGAAGCCGAGCTTGCCCCATTCATGGGTATAGAACGCTTTTTCGATGTCGCTCAGGCGCTTGGTGCGCCACACGCCGATGCCCTGGCCGGACGAACCTTCGCTGGTGGCGTAGTGCAGCTTGCGCGTATCGACGCGTTCGTCGAGAAAGTCGCGCTGGCACTCCATGACCTGGGCCTTTTCGACGAAGGGGAAGCGCTCGAGCAACTGGTGCACCGGCTCATGGGCCAGCTCGGCGGCGGACAATTTCACCGTGCGCCGGTAGAACGGCACCGAGCCGACAGCCACGCTCAGGACGTGCCGCAGCCGCTGCGCCGCTTCGGCGGCGATGGCATCGGCGCTCCCGGCGAGCAACTCGCGCACGCGAAAATAGTCGGCGTGATACAGCAGGCGCGCGGGCACGTAGGCGCGGTAGTCGTAGTACCCTTTCTGCAACCAGTCTTTATAGCGGGTATCGAACATATGCGTCACAGTGGCCGGGCCGGTCGTCGCGATAGAGGTGGTCGAAGGCAGCGGCGTCGTCTCGTTGGTCGTATTCCCGCTCCATACGATTGTTATCGGAGTTGCTCGTACCGGCATTGACATTCGGCAGTCAGCGGGCGAACCGGACCGTTCGAGGCGCTGCGGCTACAATCGGGATTGGGCAAATGAAACTACGAGGAGAAACCGATGATTACAGAACTGGCGCAGATCGCCATCAAGGCAGATACCGCTGAGCAATTCGAGGCGGCGGTGGCGCAGGCCGCGCCGCTGTTCAAGCGGGCGCGCGGCTGCCGTGCCATGCGGCTCGAGCGCGGAGTCGAGGAGCCGCTGTCCTACCTGCTCGTGGTCGAATGGGAAACGCTGGAAGACCACGAAATCCATTTCCGCCAGAGCGCCGACTTCCAGGAATGGCGCCGGCTGGTGGGCGATTATTTTGCCGCACCGCCGAAAGTGATCCACACCCGCACGGCGCTGACCGGCTTCTAGGCGTCGCCGCCGGCAGGGGCCGGCTCGCCGTCCACCATCACCCGGTCGCGCCCGGCGCGCTTGGCTGCATACAGCGCCGCGTCGGCCGCCTCGATCAGCGCCGCTGCCGTGTTGCGCCGCGCCTTGTCGAAGCTGGCCACGCCGATGCTGAGGGTAACGTGCGGGCGCGCCGCCGCCGGCGCGTGGGCGATCGCCAGCGCCGCCACCCGCTGGCGGATCGCTTCGGCATGGATGCGCGCCTGCGCCGCCGAGGTGTCGGGCAGGATGGCGGCGAACTCCTCGCCGCCGTAGCGCGCGGCGACGTCGGCCGGCCGCTTGAGCATGGCGGCCAGCGCCTGCGCCACCGCGGTCAGGCAGGTGTCGCCCTGCAGGTGGCCGAAGTGGTCGTTGTAGGCCTTGAAAGTGTCGATGTCCATCAGCAGCAGCGACAGCTCGCCGCCGTGGCGCTGGGCGCGGCGCAGCTCGCGCTCGAGGGCGACGTCGAAGTAGCGCCGGTTGGAGATGCCGGTCAGGCCGTCGACGTAGGAACGCGCGCGCAGCGCTTCGGCATGCTCGAGCAGGCGGCGCTCGCGCTCGAAGACGCCGCTGACGTCGCGGATCTCGATCATGCACAAGCGTGCCTTGCCTTCGCTGAAAGGCGTCACCGACACCGCCTGCTCGATGCGGGGGCCGTCGAAACGGCCCGCTTCGCGCAGCGGGAACGGCGGGTTGCCCGGCGATTGCGGGACGCTGGTGGCGGCGGCGCCGGCCAGCGCAGCGGCCACCGCCGATTCCACCCGCGAGCCGCGCAGTTCGGGAAACACCTCGAACAGCGAGCGGCCGCGCACCCGCGCCGCCGACTGGCCCGAGCGCGGCACCATCCAGCTGTTCCATACGACGATGTGGCCGTCGGCGTCGAGGCAGATGATGCCACCATTGACGAGGTTGAGCGCGTGCGCGCAAAGATCGGGCGTTGAAAAGGTCACGGCGTGGTCAGGAAGAGAATGATGGTGCGGATGATACTGGAGTTTGGTGGCTGATTTGGGGGATAATTTGTTCACATGGCAACGATGAGGATAGTGCAGTGAAACCTGACCTGGACCTGCTCGAGCGCTGGCTGACCGGCTGGAGCCTGGCGCGCGGCCTGCCGCTGCCAACGCGCGACGGCGCCGGCCTGACGGTGGAAGTAGGCTGGCCGGATCAGCTGCGCCGCCACGTCTTTGTCGACGCCGGGCCGGCGCTGCAGGCATGCGCCGACAGCAGCGCCGAACCCTTCGTTCACCTGAAGGCTGCCGTCGGGCCCGAGCAACTTCGGCGTGTACTGCCGCCGCGCTGGCAGATGGAAAGTCCGCGCTACCTGATGACCCTGGCGGCGTCCATGCCGGCTGCCAGCGCGCCCGGATTTGCTGCCGAAACAAGGACAGAACACGGCGCCTGCGTCATCACGCTCGCCGCGCCGGACGGCACCCGGGCCGCCACCGGCAGGATCGTGCTCCATCGCGGCACCGCCGTATTCGACCAGATCGAAACGTTCGAGCCATACCGCCGGAAGGGGCTTGCCAGCGCCCTGATGTGTGCGCTCGACGCGCTGGCCGGACAGGCCGCGGCGGACGAGCGGCTGCTGGTAGCCACCGAGGCCGGCCGCGCGCTTTACCTCAAGCTCGGATGGACCGTGCTGGCGCCCTACTCCACCGCGGTGCTGCTGCCTGCCCCTGCGGCGGCCTTGGTATCGGCGCCGCCGCCCCCATCTGCTTAGCAATGAACAAACGCGCTCCCCTCGACAGCATCTGGCAGGACTTTCATCCCGCCGTCGCGGCCTGGTTCGGTGCGACCTTCCCGGCCGCGACCGAGGCGCAGCTGCGCGCCTGGCCGCTGATCCAGTCCGGCCGGCCGACGCTGGTGGCCGCCCCCACCGGCTCGGGCAAGACGCTGACCGCCTTCCTGGCCGCGATCGACGCGCTGGTGCGAGAAAGCAGCGAGGCGCCGCTGCCGGACGAAACCCAGGTGCTGTACGTGTCGCCGCTGAAGGCCCTGTCGAACGACATCCGCGTCAACCTGCAAGGCCCGCTGGAGGGCATCGGCCGCCAGCTGGCCGCGATGGGATTGCCGGCGCACGGCATCCGCACCGCCGTGCGCACCGGCGACACCACCACGCCCGAGCGCAACGCCATGCGGCGCCGCCCGCCCCACATCCTCGTCACCACGCCCGAGTCGCTGTACGTGCTGCTCGGTTCCGACAGCGGCCGCGCCATGCTGGCGTCGGTGCGCACCGTCATCGTCGACGAGATCCACGCGGTGGCCGGCAGCAAGCGCGGCAGCCACCTGTCGCTCAGCCTCGAGCGGCTCGATACCCTGTGCGCCCGCAAGCCGGTGCGGATCGGCCTGTCGGCCACCCAGAAGCCGCTGTCGCTGGTGGCCGAATTCCTGGTCGGGGGCGCCGCCAGCGCGTGCGCCGTGGTCGACGTCGGCCACGTCCGCGCGCGCGACCTGGCGCTGGAACTGCCGCCGGTGCCGCTCGAAGCGGTCATGCCCAACGAGGTGTGGGAGCGCGTCTACGACCGCATGGCCGAGCTGGTGGTGCTGCACAAGACCACGCTCATCTTCGTCAACACGCGCCGCATGGCCGAGCGGGTGGCGCGCCACCTGGGCGACCGGCTCGGCGCCGAGCACGTCGCCGCCCACCATGGCAGCCTGGCCAAGGAGTACCGGCTGGCGGCCGAGCAGCGCCTCAAAGCCGGCGACCTGCAGGTGCTGATCGCCACCGCCTCGCTGGAGCTGGGCATCGACATCGGCGACGTCGACCTGGTGTGCCAGGTGGGCTCGCCGCGCAACATCGCTGCGCTCCTGCAGCGGGTCGGCCGCTCCGGCCACCAGGTCGGCGGCATGCCCAAGGGCCGGCTGTTCCCCACCTCGCGCGATGACCTGGTCGAATGCACCGCGCTGCTCGACTGCGTGCGCCGCGGCGAACTCGATGCGCTGCGCATCCCGCGCGCACCGCTCGACGTGCTGGCCCAGCAGATCGTCGCCGAAGTGGCCTGCCGCGAATGGCGCGAGGACGAGCTGTTCGACATGGTGCGCGGCGCCCAGCCGTACGCGCAGCTGCAGCGCGCCCAGTACGACGCCATCCTGCGCATGCTCGCCGAAGGCTACACCACCCGCGTCGGCGTGCGCGGCGCTTACCTGCACCGCGACGCCGCCACCGGCACCGTGCGCGGGCGGCGCGGCGGCAAGCTCACCGCCGTCACCTCCGGCGGCACCATCCCCGACAACGCCGATTACTCGGTGATGCTCGAACCGCAGGGCCAGTCGGTCGGCACGGTCAACGAGGACTTTGCCGTCGAGAGCCTGGCCGGCGACGTCTTCCAGCTCGGGAACACGTCCTACCGCATCCTGCGCGTCGAAGCGGGCAAGGTGCGTGTCGAAGACGCCAAGGGCGCAGCGCCCAACATCCCGTTCTGGCTGGGCGAAGCGCCCGGCCGCAGCGACGAGCTGTCGGCCGGGGTGGCGCGGCTGCGCGGGGAGATCGACCGCCAGCTGGCCGGCGATGGCAAGGACGGCGGCGAGGCGGCGCTCGAGCGCGCGGTCGGCTGGCTCGACGAACACCTCGGCCTGAACGAGGACGCGGCGCGCCAGATCGTCGATTACCTGGCGCGCGCGCGCGCCGCGCTGGGCGCGCTGCCGACCCAGGACACGCTGGTGATGGAACGCTTCTTCGACGAGTCCGGCGGCATGCAGCTGGTACTGCACGCGCCGTTCGGCAGCCGCATCAACCGCGCGTGGGGACTGGCGCTGCGCAAGCGCTTCTGCCGCACCTTCAACTTCGAGCTGCAGGCCGCCGCCACCGAGGACGCGATCATCCTGTCCCTGTCGACGGCGCACAGCTTCCCGCTCGACGAAGTGTGGCGCTACCTGCGCGCCGCCACCGCCGAGCCGCTGCTGGTGCAGGCGCTGCTCGACGCGCCGCTGTTCAACGTGCGCTGGCGCTGGAACGCCACCACCGCGCTGGCGCTGCCGCGCTTTAGCGGCGGGCGCAAGGTGGCGCCGCAGCTGCAGCGCATGAAGAGCGACGACCTGCTGGCCTCGGTCTTCCCCGACCAGGCCGCGTGCCTGGAAAACGTCGTCGGCGAACGCGAGCTGCCCAGCCATCCGCTGGTCGACCAGACGCTCGACGACTGCCTGCACGAGGCGATGGACAGCGAGGGCTGGCTGGCGCTGCTGCGCCGCATCGAGGCGGACGAGGTGCGCCTGGTGTCGCGCGACCTGCCGGCGCCGTCGCCGCTGGCGATGGAGATCCTCAACGCCCGCCCGTACGCCTTCCTCGACGACGCTCCGCTCGAAGAGCGCCGCACGCAAGCGGTGATGAGCCGGCGCTGGACCGATCCGGCCTCCACCGACGACCTCGGCGCGCTCGACCCCGGCGCCATTGCCGCCGTCGCCGAAGAAGCCTGGCCGGCCGCGCGCAACAGCGACGAAGTACAGGAAGCGCTGGTGGCGCTGGCCTGCATCACGCGCGATGAAGCGGTGCGCCAGCCCGGCTGGGCGGCGTGGATGGAAGAACTGGCCGAAAGCGGGCGCGCGACCCGCCTGCGCGACGGCCAGGGCGTCGATCTGTGGGTGGCGCTCGAGCGCCTCGACTGCCTGCAGGCGGCCTACCCGCAGGCCCAGGCCACGCCGGCGCTGGTGGTGCCGGAGAGCCACCGCGGCAATGGCGACGAAGCGTGGACGCGCGATGCCGCGCTGGTCGAGATCATGCGCGCGCGCCTGTCCGGCTTCGGCCCGCAGCCGCTGGCGGCGATTGCCGCGGCGCTGGCGATCCCCGGCGGCGACGGCGCCATCGCGCTGACGGCGCTCGAGACCGAGGGCTACGTCATGCGCGGCCAGTTCACGCCCGGCGTGGCAGAAGAAGAATGGTGCGAGCGCCACCTGCTCGCGCGCATCCACCGCTACACGATCCGCCAGCTGCGGCGCGAGATCGAACCGGTCGAACGGCAGGACTTCTTGCGCTTCCTGTTCGACTGGCAGCACCTGGCGCCGGACACCCAGCTGCAGGGGCAGGACGCGCTGCCGAAGGTGCTCGAGCAGCTCGAAGGCTACGAGGCCGCCGCCGGCGGCTGGGAAAGCGACCTGCTGGCGCTGCGGCTGCGCGACTATTCGATCCTGTGGCTCGACGACCTGTGCCGCGCCGGCAAGGTGGTGTGGACGCGCGTCGGCGCGCCGCGCTCGGCCGCCGGCGGGCCGGTGCGCGGCACCCCGATCGTGCTGCTGCCGCGCCGCCAGAGCGCGCTGTGGCATTCGCTGCCGGCCGCCGGCGGCCCGCCGGAGGTGTCGCCGCGCGCTGCCAGCGTGCTGGCGGCCTTGAAGCGCGACGGCGCGATGTTCTTCGACGAGCTGCAGCAGGATGCCCGCATGCTGCCGGTGGAGCTGGAAAACGCGCTGGGCGAGCTGGTGTCGACGGGGCTGGTGAACGCCGACAGCTTCGCCGGCATGCGCGCCATGCTGCTGCCGGCCACCAAGCGCGCCAGCAACGACAAGAAGCGCCGCCGCGGCGCCGGCCCGACGGTGGAAGAAGCGGGACGCTGGGCGCTGGTGCGCCGCGCCGACGCCGACGAGCCGGCCGCCGCCGACAAGCCGGCGCGCAAAAAACGCATCGACCCCGACACGCTCGAACACGTGGCCCTGACGCTGCTGCGCCGCTACGGCGTGATGTTCTGGCGCCTGCTCGAGCGCGAAGCGGCGTGGCTGCCGTCGTGGCGCGAGCTGCTGCCGGTCTACCACCGCCTGGAGGCGCGCGGGGAAATTCGCGGCGGCCGTTTCGTGGCCGGCTTCTCCGGCGAGCAGTTCGCCCTGCCCGAAGCGATCCCGCTGCTGCGCGAAGTGCGGCGCCGCGAGGCCGACGGCGCGCTGGTGTGCCTCTCCGGCGTCGATCCGCTCAACCTCTGCGGCACGCTGCTGCCGGGCGAAAAGGTGCCTGCGCTGGCCGGCAACCGCATCCTGTTTCGCGACGGCGCAGCGGTGGCGAACGTCATCGCCGGTAAAATCAATTACCTGGTCGACCCCGGCACCGCGCGCGAGCTGTTCCACGCGCGCCTGGCCGGCCGCTTCTAGCCGCCCTCCCCACTTTAACCATACCAAGGACCACCATGTCGATCCATCCCGAAGCGCACCTGTCCAACGATGAAGCAGTCGACATCACTCACCACGACGACAAGCCGGAACTGGCTGCGTTCGTCGCCGCCCTCGGCATGCAGAACAGCGTGTCGACCGATCGCGCCGCCTTCCTGCTCGAGCACATGATCAAGGAACAGATGTCGGCCGACACCGAGACGCTGGCAAGCCAGATGCGCGCCGACGGCTGGGAAGCGAAGCTGTCGGAAGGCGAAAGCCTGACCGACGTGGCGGCGCGCGCGCTGGGCTTCCTCGCCACGCCGGAAGGCGAGCAGCTGTTTAACTTTTTTGTGAAGACCTTCGCCAGGACGTCCGGCCAGATGTTCCCGTGATGGCGAGCACCGATCGATCGCCGGTTAAAATCGCCGTCTTCAGCGCGCAGCCGTACGACATCCGCTTCCTCGACGAGGCGCGCCTGCAGGACCCGCGCGCCGCCGACGTCAAGCTGGTGTACCACACCGAATCGCTGTCGCTGCAATCGGTGGCGCTGGCGCAGGGCTGCGGCGCCGTCTGCGTGTTCGTCAACGACGTGCTCGACGCCGCGGTGCTCGATGCACTGGCGGGCCTGGGCGTGCGCGCCATCCTGATGCGCTGCGCCGGCTTCAACAACCTCGACATCGTTGCCGCCCGTCGCCGCGGCCTGTTCGTCGCGCGCATTCCAAGCTATTCGCCGGAGTCGGTGGCCGAGCACACGCTGGCGCTGATCCTCACGCTCAACCGCCACACGCATCGCGCCTACGCGCGTGTACGCGAGGGCAATTTCGCCCTCGACGGCCTGCTCGGCAGCACGCTGCACGGCAAGACCGTGGGCCTGGTCGGCATGGGCAAGATCGGCCTGGCGGCGGCGCGCATCTTCCATGGCTTCGGCTGCCGCGTGCTCGGCTACGATCCGGTGGCGAGCAGCGCAGCGGCGGAGATGGTGGCGCTGCCCGACCTGCTGGCGCAAGCCGACATCGTTTCGCTGCATTGCCCGCTGGCGCCGACGACGCGCCACATGATCGATGCGGCGGCGCTGCGCCAGATGAAGCGCGGCGCCATGCTGGTCAACACCTCGCGCGGCGCCCTGGTCGACACACGCGCGGCGATCGCCGCCCTCAAGTCCGGCCGGCTGGGCGCGCTGGCGATCGACGTCTACCAGCAGGAGAGCGAACTGTTCTTCCAGGACCGCTCGGCCACCATCATCGCCGACGATGTGTTCCAGCGCCTGATGACCTTCCCGAACGTGCTCGTCACCGGCCACCAGGGCTTCTTCACGATCGAGGCGATGCGCGACATCGCCGCCACCACCTTCGACAACCTGGCCTGCTTCAGGGCCGGCGCGGCCTGCGCCAACCTGGTGCCGGGCACCGCCGCCACGGACGCCTCCCGGCGAAACGAGTGCAGTTCATTGTAAATACAACAGCCCATCACTAATAATAGGTTTGGCAATTCTGACAACGGAATATAACAGGGAAGGATACTGCCGAGTCCGTGCCCCAGACCGAGGCGAATTTTTGGCCGATAAAAACTATTATTAGGGGTGTGCGATGAATATCGATCTGAATTCTCCTTTGTCCTGGAGGCATGCGCATGAAGCGCGCGAGCCCAGCTCGGCCGCTGAACTGGCGATGCTCAATGATTTGCAGGGAAACATCCTGAAGGGCCATGGCCGCCACTACACCAGCAACCTGTTCCTCGCATTCGATCCCGCGCGCGCCAGCGAAGCGACCGCCTTCCTTGCCGAGATGGGCGGACTGGTCACCAGCGCCCTGCATCAGCTGATACAGTCGGACTTGTTCAACCGCGGCGTGTCGTCGTCGTCGACGTTCGTCGCGATGATGCTGTCGTCCGCCGGATATGACGCGATCGGCCGCCAGGACGCCAAACCGCCCGGCGAGGCGTTCCGGGCCGGAATGAAGGCGCGCAATGAGCTGGCCGACGCGCCGGTGGCGACCTGGGACGCGCATCTCGCGGGCCAGATCCACGCAATGATCCTGGTCGCGGCCGAGACGGGGGACCGCAGGAATACCGAACGCGATATTATTTGCGAGAGGATCGCCAGGACCGGGGGCGCCGTCACCCTGCTCAATCCTCAGTTCAAGGAGGATGGCGACGCCATTTTCAACGACGACCAGAACGGCATCGAACACTTCGGCTATGTCGACGGCCGCAGCCAGCCGCTGGCGCTGGTCGAAGACATCGAAGACGAGAGGACGATGCACGGCGGGATCGCCAATTGGGATCCGACGATCCCCTTGTCGCAACTGCTCGTCAAATGTCCCGGCGGCCGGTTCGACGTCAGCTACGGAAGCTTTTTCGTGTTCCGCAAGCTGGAGCAGAACGTCATGGCCTTCAAACAGCGCGAAGAGGCGCTCGCCTCTGCAATCGAGCTTGCTCATGGGCTGCCGCCTGATTCGATCGGCGAGCGCTTCGGGGCGACCGTGGTGGGACGTTTTGAAAACGGCACACCCGTTTTGCTGTCGGAAGGCGAGATCACGCCGATCCCGAAGGGCCCCGTCGGCGTGAAAAACGATTTCAATTTCAGCCGCGACCCCGAGGGTTTGAAATGCCCGTTTGCCGGCCATATCCGCAAGACGAACCCGCGCGACGATGTGCCCAACTCGAAATCGCACCTGATGGCGCGCCGCGGCATCCCGTATGGCAGCAGGACCGACCTGAAGGATCCGTCGATCTCCACCAAGCCGACCAAGGACGTGGGACTGCTGTTCATGGCATACCAAAGCAGTATCGAGGAGCAGTTCGAATTTACGCAGGTCGCCTGGGCCAACAATGCACAGTTCCTGCGCCCGCTGGTCAAGGGCGGCCCCGACACCGGGATCGACCCGATCATCGGCCAGCGCCGCGGGCCAAGCGGCCAGCAGTGGCCGGTCAAGTGGGGACGGACAATGACCGACGGTGGCCCGGCTGAAGACTTCTCGGGCTTTGTGACGATGAAAGGCGGCGAATACCTCTTTGCGCCTGCCATCTCCTTCCTGAAACCGTAGCGCGCGATCCGGCCGCTACCAGGCGGCCGGCTGCCCGAGCGCTGCCAGTTCGTCTTCGGTGAAGCCGGCCCGCCGGCGCGCCTCGAGGTTGAAAGGTCCTTTCAGCACCGGCGCCTCGTACTGCGCCGCCAGCTGCGCGTAGGTCGCGCGCGGATCGAGCCCGCGCTGGCGGCACAGGTAGCCGTACCAGCGATTGCCGATTTCGACGTGGCCAACTTCTTCGCGCAGGATCAGGTCGAGGATCGCGGCGGCCGCCAGGTCGCCGGCCTGCGCCAGCTTCGCGCGCAGCGGCGGGATGGCGTCCAGCCCCCTCGCCTCGAGCGTGCGCGGTACCAGCGCCATGCGCGCGGTGACGTCGCCGCGGGTCTTCTCGACCATCTCCCACAGGCTGTCGTGGGCCGGAAAATCGCCGTACTGGTAGCCCAGCACCTGCAGGTGCGCGCTCAATAAGGCGAAGTGATTGGCCTCTTCCTTCGACACGCGCAGCCAGTCGGTGTAGTACTCGGCCGGCATGTCGGGAAAGCGCCACAGCGCGTCGAGGGCGAGGTTGGTGGCGTTGAATTCGATGTGGGCGAGCGCGTGGACCAGCATGGCGCGCCCCTCCACGGTCACCATCGAGCGGCGGCCGACCAGGCGCGGCGCCACCAGCTCGGGACGCGCCGGGCGGCCGGGGATGACGCCGCACGCCTCCAGGTCGGCGTCCGGGTCGAGCGCGCCGGTCTCCCAAGCGCAAGCCATCGCCGCCACCGCGTCGATCTTGGCGCGCGGGTCGGTCTCGAGCAGGCAGGCAAGCGCGTGGGCGCGCAGCGCGCTGATCATCCTATTTGGTCACGGCCAGCAGCGTGCGGTGGCCGGCCTTGAAGGTATAGAGCGTCAGCGTGCCGTCGCGGATATCGCCGAACTTGTCGAAGGCGATGGTGCCGGTAACGCCCTTGTAGCGCGTCTTGCCCACTTCCGGCAGGTATTTGGCCGGCTGCGTGGAGCCGGCCCGCGCCATGGCGTCGGCCAGCACCATCGCCGCATCGTAGGCGTACGGCGCGTTGATCTGCACGTCGATGCCGAAGCGCTTTTTGTAGGCGGCGCGGAAGGCGTCCATGCCGGCCTTGCCGCTGTTCTCGATGCCGCCCGCTTCGGCGCAGACGACCTGGCCGTCGGCCATGGCGCCGCCGGAGAGCTTGGCGATTTCGTCGGAGCAGATGCCGTCGCCGCCCATCATCTTCGTGTTCATCCCCAGCTGCTTCATCTGGCGCAGCATCGGGCCGGCGACGGCATTCATGCCGCCGAAGAAAACCAGGTCCGGTTTGGTGGCGCGGATCTTGGTAAGGATGGCGTTGAAGTCGGTGGCCTTGTCGGTGGTGAACTCGCGCGCGACGACGCTGCCGCCCTGCTGCTGCAGCGCCTTGGTGAACTCGGTCGCCAGGCCCTGGCCGTACGCGGTGCGGTCGTCGATGGCGGCGACGCGGCGCGCCGCCAGCGATTTGACGGCGTAGCGTCCCAGCGCGCTGCCCAGCTGGGTATCGTTGGCGACGACGCGAAACGTCGTGTTGAAGCCCTGCTGCGTGTATTTCGGGCTGGTGCTCGAATGCGAAATCTGCGGGATACCGGCGGTGTTATAGATCTTCGAGGCGGGGATGGTGGTGCCCGAGGTCTGGTGGCCGACCACGCCGTTGACCCTGGCGTCGACCAGCTTCTGGGCGACCGTGGTGGCCTGGCGCGGCTCGCCGGCGTCGTCTTCGGCCACCAGCTCGAAGCGCACCTTCTTGCCGCCGATGACGACGCCGCGCGCGTTGAGCGCTTCGATGGCCAGGCGGGTACCGTTCTCGGTGTCCTTGCCAAAATACGCCACCGGCCCGGTGACGGCGCCGACGTGGGCAATGCGCACCACTTCCTGGGCCGATGCCGCGCCGGCCAGGGTCAGTGCAATTAAACCTATTGCGTGCTTCTGCATTTTTTCTCTTGAAGTGTAAGCTGAACCTGAAGATTTTATACGACATCGGCGTCCGGCACCTGCGGCGGCCGGCTATCAGGCGAGCGAATACCGGTCATCACGACTCGAAAGCGGACAATGGCGGCGCAAACTTCTATAGTGGTCGATTCGCTCGCATTTACCGTCTATTTTGATCAAAACAAGCCTGGCCCCCCTCGCTCTCGGCGCCTTCGGCATCGGCATGACCGAATTTGTCATGATGGGCATCCTGCCCGACGTCGCCGCAGACCTGTCCATCACCATTCCCCAGGCAGGCTACCTGATCTCCGCGTACGCGCTCGGCGTGGTGGTGGGCGCGCCGACGCTGGTGGGCCTGGTTGCAAGGCGGCCGCCGCGCAGCGTGCTGATCTGGTTCATGCTGGTGTTCGCCGCCTTTAACGCCCTCTCCGCATTCGCGCCCAGCTTCCCGTTGCTGATGCTGAGCCGCTTCCTGGCCGGCTTGCCGCACGGCGCGTTCTTCGGCGTCGGCGCGGTGGTGGCGATGCGCCTGGCCGACGAAGGCAAAGCGGCATCGGCTGTGGCGACCATGTTCACCGGCCTCACCGTGGCCAGCGTGCTCGGCGTGCCGCTGGGCACCTGGCTCGGCCACAACGTCAGCTGGCGCCTGGTGTTCCTGGTCGTGGCGGCGATTGGCCTGGCCACCGCGCTCAGCCTGAAAAAGCTGCTGCCCTGGTTCGAGCCGCAGCGGCACGGCAGCTTGCGCCGCGACCTGCGCATCTTCCGCCGTCCCGGACTGTGGCTGGCGATCGCCATCACTGCCATCGGCACCGGCGGTTTCTTCGCCTATCTGAGCTACATCACGCCCTTGCTGACGGAAACGACCGGCTTCGCTGCAACCGCGATCCCGATGGTGATGACGGTGGTCGGCCTCGGCATGACGGCCGGCGTCCTGCTCGGCGGCAAGCTGGCCGACAGGATGGCGCCGGCTCCCGCCCTGCTGATGCTGATGCTGTCGATGGCGGCCTTGCTGGGCATGAACGGCGTGATGGTCCATTCGCCGGCGGGAATGCTGGTGCTGGCGTTTGCCACCGGCGCCAACGCGCTGGCGCTGGGGGCGCCGATCCAGATGCTGCTGATCGAAAACTCGCGGGACGCCGAAATGCTCGGTTCCTCGCTGGGACAGTCCGGTTTCAACATCGGCAACGCCATCGGCGCCTTCCTCGGCGGCCTGCCGCTGACGCTCGGTTACTCCTACGTCGCGCCGCTGTGGGTGGCGGCCTGCCTGGCCCTGTGCGGCGTGGCGCTGGTGTCCTTGCTGTGGGCGCGCGGCCGCAGGGAAAAGGCTGCCGCAGTGACGGCCTCGGCTGCCTAGCGGCGGTCCGGTGATGGGTCCGCGAAAGCCGGCGCGCCGACTTTGACGCGGATTTCGCCGAGCCCTTCGACGCCGCCGGTCATCAGGTCACCGGTCTCGACCGCGCCGACGCCGGCCGGGGTGCCGGTGTAGATCAGGTCGCCCGGGAAGAGCTCGAAGTAGCGCGACAGGTGGGCGATGGTCTCGCCGACGTTCCAGATCAGCCTGGAGGTATCGCTGTCCTGGCGCATCTCGCCATTGACGTCGATCCAGATGCGGGCGGCGGCCAGGTCGCCCGCCTGCGCTGCCGGAACGATGGGACCGATCGGCGCCGACTGGTCGTAGGCCTTACCCAGCTCCCACGGGCGGCCGGCCTTGCGCAAGTCCTGCTGCAGGTCGCGGCGCGTCATGTCGAGGCCGACGGCGTAGCCGAAAATGTACTGGGTCGCGTCCTCCTCGGCGATGTTGGCGCCGCGCTTGCCGATGGCGACCACCAGCTCGATCTCGTGGTGCAGGTTGGACGTTTGCGACGGATACGGGATGGTGACGGTGTCGCCGGGCGCGACGTTGACGATGGCGTCAGCCGGCTTGCCGAAGAAAAATGGCGGTTCGCGCCCGGTAAAGCCCATTTCCTGCGCATGTTCGACGTAGTTGCGGCCGACGCAGTAGATGCGGCGCACCGGATAACACTGGTCGCTGCCGGCGATGGGGACGGCGGCGACGGGAAGTTCGAAAGCGTATTGCATGGTGAGTTCCGTTCAAAAATGGGAATGTCCAGTGCCTGCTGCGCGGACCGGGCGGAAAGGCTGAGCAGCACTGATTCTGCCTGAGGTTCGCAATGCACGCTTGGCGAGGCGGGAACGTCGCAATGGCCGCGCGATGCCAGTCCTCGACCGGGACCGTGCAGGCGGCCGTTTCGCCGAAGCAAACAGCGCAGGTGCGATGCTCAGCGCAGCCAGCGAATATCGGGCGCGTTGCGCAGTTTCGCCGCGGCCGGCGCCCTCGGCACGCCGGCGATGATGGGCGCTACCGGCACCCATTCCTGCGGCAGCGACGCCAGCTGCTTGCCCTCCGGGGTATTCAGGTAGCCCTTGGCGAACCCGATCCAGCAGCTGCCGAGCCCGACAGCGTAGGCGGCGAGCATCAGGTTCTGGGCCGCCATGGCGCAATCCTCCACGATCCAGGGGGCCTGCATGTTCGCCGAGATGACGATCAGCAGCGGCGCGCCGTAGAAGATGTGATAGTTGTCGTCGGCAAGCTGCGAGCGGAACTGGGCGGCATGCGGTCCTTCGGGCATGGTCGCCAGCATGTGGGCCTTGGCGTTGCGCGACAGCTCATCGAGCACCGCCGGGTCCTGGATCACGGTGAATCGCCAGGGCTGCTGGTTCATGGCGCTGGGCGCCTGCTGGGCGGCGTCGATCAGTTCCCGCACGGTTGCCTCGTCCACCGGCAGCGTCGTGTATTCACGTACCGACCGCCGGCCGTAGATCGCCTCACGAATATCCATCCCAGACCTCCTGTTGTTTCAGGACTATTCCATTTATGCGCGCGGCCGCCTAAAAGGCCTCTTCGTGCGGCTTGCCTGCGGGGCTCCTGAGTTCCCCCAGCCAGTATGCAATGCTCAGCGCCAGCACCCGCACGCCGGTGGCGTACACGTATTGCGCGCTGATTTCCTTGTAATCGAACACGATCACTTTTCGCGCCACCGCCATGAAAGCGGTCGCCAGCACAACCTCTACCCGTACGGCGCCTGCGCGGCTTGGGGGCGGCCTGCAGGGCCGGCTGAATCCAGAGAAGCAGAAACGCGAACTGCCATTGCAGGATAGGACGCGGGTTCATAGGATCTCACAAGAGTGGCAGGATACTGGGCGGGCGCCGCCGGTGAAAGGCGATTTCCCTCAGGGAATCTGCGCAATTACATCCTGGACTTTGAGATAGAGCGGACGAATATCCACTGCAGCAGCCAAAACTGAAGCGCGGAAACTATCCGTTAGCGCTCTCGGCGTCAGGACGTCGACCGGCACCCCCAATAGCTGATGCAATTCATGTCGGATGGCGCCAATGTCGAACAACGTTGTTTCCGACGTTGGGTCAACGAGGATGTCAAGGTCACTCTCTTCCGTGTCGCAACCAAGGGCGACTGAACCAAACACGCGGGGATTGCCGGCTCGATGTCGCGTCACGATTTGAATAATCGCGTCGCGATGTCCGTAAAGGGCGATGGATGGTTTCATGAGAAGCGTTGAGTTGAATGCCCACGGGCTTAGACCACCCGATTCTACCATCGCAATTTTAGCGGTCAATACTCTAGCGCATGCCTTTCGCCTGATACACCACTTTGCCCCCGACCACGGTCTGCAGGACCTTGACGTTGGCGATATCCTCGTCGGCGATCGTGAAGAAATTTCGGTCGAGCACAACGAAATCGGCCAGCTTGCCCACCTCGAGCGAGCCGGTCGTCGTCTCCTGGCGCAGCGTGTAGGCGGCGTTCATGGTGATCGCGCGCAGCACGGCGGCGCGCGGCAAGCCGGGCTGTGAGGTCAGCCGGCCGCCATATTCCTTGCCCGCGTCCGGCGCCGCGGTGCGCGTCACTCCCACCTTGAGCGCGAACCAGACATCGAGCGGATCCACCGGCCAGTCGCTGCCGTAGGCAACGCGCGCGCCGGCATCGACCAGCAGCGCCTGCGGCTCGACGGTGGCGTAACGCGCGGGACCGAGGTAGTCCTTCAGCGCGCCGACCGTGTCCGGCGCCGGCTTGGCCCACTGGAAGGACAGCACCGGCGTCACGTCCAGCCTGGCAAAGCGCGGGTAATCGACCGGGGCCACGATTTCATCGTGGGCCAGCACCGGCCGGACCTGTTTGCCATCGGCCGTGGCGCGCAGCGATTCGATCGCGTCCAGTGACTCGCGCACCGCGCGGTCGCCGTCGACGTGGATGTGCGGATCGATGCCGGCGCGCGCCAGTTCGGCCAGCGTGGTCTTCAGGGCGTCCATCGAAAAATAGCTTGCCGGTCCCTTGCTCGTGCCGCCCTGCCAATCCGGCTTCTCTGCCGTGCCCTTGTTGACCAGGTAGGGCTCCAGCATGGCGCCGGTGAACGCCGGCGCGGCGATCACCCCGTCCATGAAGAGCTTGGCGTGGCGCACCTGCATCGATGGTGCCACCACCGTCGGCCCCTGATCGAACTGCTTCTGCAGCTTCAGCACGTCGGCCACGGCACTCTGCGGCGAGGCGCCCTTGTCGAGGTCGACCAGCACCGCGAAATGCGCGCGCGCCGTCAGCTTGCCCTGGCGCTGCAGCGCGGCAAATGCGGTCAGCGTTTCGGGATCGGTGTAGGCGTCGAGGAAGCTGGTGATGCCCTGCTCGCGCATCGCCCCCAGCGCTTTGGTGGAGGCGGCAAGGTTCTCCCCCTCGGTCAAGGGCGGCAGCAGGTTCATCGTCAGGTCCTGGGCGGCGTCCTCGAGCAGGCCGGTCGCCGCGCCGCCGGCGTCGCGGACGATTTTTCCGCCGGCCGGATCGGGCGTGTCGCGCTTGATGCCGGCCAGCGCGATACCCTTCGAATTGAGCTGAACCGAATGGCCGAACGAGGAGCGCACGACGACGGGGCGGTTTGTCTTGAGCGCGTCGAGCATGGCCGCGGTGGTGGCCACACCCGCCGGCTGCATTCCCTGCTGGAACCAGTTGACCACGAGCAGCCAGCGGTCCTTGTCCTGGCGCGGGTCCTTGTCCAGGCAAGCCTGGATGCGCGCCTGCAATTGCGGCACGGTCAGCGCTTCGTAGTCGAGGCTGCAGTTGAGCAGGCGGCTGCCGCCCGACTGCGGATGCATGTGGGCGTCGACCAGCCCGGGCATGAGCATGCGCCCGCGCAGGTCGATGACCCTGGTGGCCTTGCCGGCCAGCTTGCTGGCGCCGGCGTTGTCGCCGACATAGACGATGCGACCGTCCCGCACCGCCAGCGCCTGCTGCACGCTGTCCTTCGCGTCGACGGTGTAGACGTAGCCGTTACGGTAGACCATGTCGGCCGCCGGCGCCGCCGCGGATGCCGCCGCATGCCACGCGGCTGCGGCCAGGGACAGTACTGCGAGGCAAGCGCTACGGGTCATGCGGCTCCATGCTGTCGTCAGTCGCGAATATCCAGCGCGCGGTTCAGGCTCAGCGCGGCGAGCGAGCAGACTGCGCCCGACAGCAGGTACAGGCCGACATACACCAGCCCGAACTTGGCGGCCAGCGCCAGCGCCACCAGCGGCGCGAAGCCGGCGCCGACCAGCCACGACAGGTCGGAGGTGATGGCCGCGCCCGTGTAGCGGTACTTGGACGGGAAATTGGCGGTCACGGCGCCTGCGGCCTGGCCATACGACAGGCCGAGCAGCGTGAAGCCGATCAGGATGAAGCTGTCCTGGCCGCTGGCGCCGCCGTTCATCAGCGACGGCACGAAGAAACTGAACACCGCGATCAGCGCGGCGAGCGAGCCCAGCGTGGTGCGGCGTCCGATGCGGTCGGCGATCAGGCCGGAGGCGACGATGCCGAGCGCCATCAGGCCGACGCCGATCATCTGGATCATCAGGAAGCCGGTGATCGAACGCAGGGAATACAGCGAGATCCACGACAGCGGGAACACGGTGACCAGGTGAAACAGCGCGTAGCTGGCCAGAGCGGCCAGCGCGCCGATCAGCACGTTGCGGCCCTGGTTGCGCGACATTTCGCCGAACGGCGTCGGCTGCAGTTCCCGCTCTTCCAGCAAGTGCGCATATTCATTGGTGGAAATCAGGCGCAGGCGCGCGAACAGCGCGACCACGTTGATCGCAAAGGCGACATAGAACGGATAGCGCCAGCCCCAGGAAAGGAAATCGTCGCTGCTGACGTTCGACAGCAGGAACCAGAACACGCCGGCGGCAATGACGAAGCCGACCGGCGCGCCGAGCTGGCCGAGCATGGCGTACCAGCCGCGGCGGTTGGCCGGCGCGTTGAGCGCCAGCAGCGACGGCAGGCCGTCCCACGAACCGCCCAGTGCCAGGCCCTGGCCGACGCGCAGCACGGAGAGCAGCACGATGGCGGTGCTGCCCAGCTGCGCGTACGACGGCAGGAAGGCGATGCCGGCCGTCGATATGCCCAGCAGCAGCAGCGCGACCGTCAGCTTGACTTCGCGGCCATAGCGCCGCTGGATCGCGAACGACAGCGCGGTGCCGATCGGGCGCGCCAGGAAGGCGAACGAAAAGATGACGAAGGCGTACAAGGTGCCGTCGAGGCGGTCGGCGAACGGGAAGAACACGGCCGGGAACACCAGCACCGAGGCGATGGCGAAGACGAAGAAGTCGAAATACTCGGAGGCGCGGCCGATCACCACGCCGACGGCGATTTCGCCGGGCGAGATGGCCGAATGGTCGGCGTTGATCCGGCGCGCGTCGGCGCCGATCTCGGTCGTGTCGGCGGGATAGCCGGCGGGGGTGTGGATGTTGGACATGGTGGTCAGTAACTCCTGCTTTTTCGTAGATGTGCGTGGGCCGCGTGGACGGTCCTTGACCCCATCATGCACCACAGCAGGAGGGTTTGTCCATCCGCGTGAACGTGCGCGCGAGGTAGGACAATTTGTCCAATCGTGCGCCCTGGACAAACCATGTAGAGTCACAGGCTCGACCTACTCAATGGCTAGCGTATCGCATGAATCCCCACCTTGCCCGCCGCGGACTGCTGCTTTCTCCCCTGATACTGCTGTCCGCCTGCAATAGCGTGGTCATGAAGCCCTCGGGCGACATTGCCGCCCAACAGGCTGACCTGATCATCGTTTCGACGGTGCTGATGCTGATCATCATCGTGCCGGTGATCGCGCTGACAATCTTGTTCGCCTGGCGCTATCGAAAAAACAACACCGCAGCGACCTACACGCCGGACTGGGACCATTCGACCGGCCTGGAGCTGGTGATCTGGGGCGCGCCGCTGTTGATCATCATCGCGCTCGGCCTGATTACCTGGATCAGTACCCACCTGCTCGACCCGTACCGTCCGCTGTCGCGCCTGGACGCAGCCCGCCCGCTCGACGCCGACGTCAAGCCGCTGGTGGTCGAAGTCGTCGCCCTCGACTGGAAGTGGCTGTTCATCTACCCGGAACAAGGAATCGCCACCGTCAACGAGCTGGTGGCCCCGGTCGACGTGCCGGTGCGCTTCAAGATTTCCGCCTCCACGGTGATGAACTCGTTCTACATTCCCGCGCTGGCCGGCCAGATCTACGCCATGCCGGGCATGCAGACGACGCTCAACGCGGTCATCAACAAGGCTGGCGTGTATGACGGCTTCTCGGCCAACTACAGCGGGGCCGGTTTCTCGGACATGCGCTTCAAGTTCCACGGCAAGGACGCCGCCGGCTTCGAAGCCTGGGTCAAGTCGGTCAAGGCCGCGGGCGGCACGCTCGACCGCGCCGCCTACGTGCAGCTGGAAAAGCCGACCATCAAGGATGCGGTACGCCACTTCGGCAGTGCCGAAAAGGGCCTGTTCGACGCCGTCGTCGAGCGCTGCGTCGCGCCAGGCACCACCTGCATGAGCGAGATGATGGGCCACAAGATGGACCAGCACCACGCGGCCGCCACGCCTACGAAGCAGGCCGGCATGCTGGCCATGTCGACCTTTGACGAAATCTGCACCACGCCTCCAATTTCAGTAAAGAACAACCATGCAAAATATTGACCTGAGCAAGCTGCTGTTGGGGCGGCTGAGCTGGGAAGCCATCCCGTACCACGAGCCTATCCTGCTGGCCACCTTCGCCATGGTGGCGCTGGGCGGCATCGCCGCGCTGGCCCTGATGACGCGCTTTCGCCTGTGGGGCCCGCTCTGGCGCGACTGGGTCTGCAGCATCGATCATAAGAAGATCGGCATCATGTACATCGTTTTCGGCATCGTCATGCTGCTGCGCGGCTTTGCCGATGCCTTGATGATGCGCGCCCAGCAGGCGATGGCGTTCGGCGACAACGCCGGCTTCCTGCCGCCGCACCACTACGACCAGGTCTTCACGGCCCACGGCGTGATCATGATCTTTTTCGTCGCCATGCCGCTCGTCACGGGCCTGATGAACTACGTCGTGCCGCTGCAGATCGGCGCGCGCGACGTCGCCTTCCCGTTCCTCAACAACTTTTCGTTCTGGATGACCGCGTTCGGCGGCGGCCTGACGATGGTATCGCTGTTCGTCGGCGAATTCGCCCGCACCGGCTGGCTCGCTTATCCGCCGCTGTCGGGCATCATGGCCAGCCCCGATCCCGGGGTCGACTATTACATCTGGTCGCTGCAGATCGCCGGCGTCGGCACGCTGCTATCCGGCATCAACCTGATCGCCACCATCGTCAAGATGCGCGCGCCGGGCATGGGCCTGATGAAGATGCCGGTGTTCACCTGGACGGCGCTGTGCACCAACGTGCTGATCGTGGCCGCCTTCCCGGTCCTGACGGCCGTGCTGGCGATGCTGTCGATGGACCGCATGGTCGGCACCCACTTCTTCACCAACGACCTCGGCGGCAACGCCATGATGTACGTGAACCTGATCTGGATCTGGGGCCACCCGGAGGTCTACATCCTGGTGCTGCCGGTGTTCGGCGTGTTCTCGGAAGTGGTCTCGACCTTTTCGTCCAAGCGCATCTTCGGCTACACCTCGATGGTGTATGCCACCGTCGTCATCACCATCCTGTCGTACCTGGTGTGGCTGCACCACTTCTTCACCATGGGCTCGGGGGCGTCGGTCAACTCGTTCTTCGGCATCACCACGATGATCATCTCGATTCCGACGGGCGCCAAGATCTTCAACTGGCTGTTTACCATGTACCGCGGACGCATCCGCTTCGAGCTGCCGATGATGTGGACCATCGCGTTCATGATCACCTTCGTCATCGGCGGCATGACCGGCGTGCTGCTGGCGGTGCCGGCGGCCGACTTCGTGCTGCACAACAGCCTGTTCCTGATCGCCCACTTCCACAACGTCATCATCGGCGGCGTCGTGTTCGGCGTGTTCGCCGGTATTAACTACTGGTTCCCGAAAGCGTTCGGCTACAAGCTCAACGAATTCTGGGGCAAGTGCTCGTTCTGGTTCTGGGTGGTCGGATTCTACCTGGCGTTCATGCCGCTGTACGTGCTCGGCCTGATGGGGGTGACGCGCCGCGTCAGCCGCTTCGAGGATCCGTCGCTGCAGATCTGGTTCATCGTCGCCGCCGCCGGCGCCGTGCTGGTGGCCCTGGGCATCGCCTCGATGCTGATGCAGTTCTATGTCAGCTTCCGCGACCGCGCCAAGCTGCGCGACGTCACCGGCGACCCGTGGGGTGGCCGTACGCTGGAGTGGTCGACGTCGTCGCCGCCGCCGGACTACAACTTCGCGTTCACGCCGCAGGTGTACGACAACGACACCTGGGCCGATATGAAGGCGAACGGCTGGGAACGTCCGCGCAAGGACTTCATGGCAATCCATATGCCGAAGAACACGGGCGCCGGCTTCATCATCGCCGCCTTGAGCGGTGCGGTCGGCTTCGCTGTGATCTGGCACATGTGGCTGTTCGCCGCGGTCGGCATGGTCGCCCTGATGGCTGCCGTGATCATCCATACCTTCAATTACAAACGCGACTATTACATCCCTGCGGAGCAAGTTACCCGCACGGAAAATGCTCGCTCACTGCTGCTGGATAGCCATGTCTGATACTACCCTCCCCGTCGATCCGCACGCGCGCTTTTATGTGCGCGAGCATCACCCAGAGAACGGCACCCTGCTGGGCTTCTGGCTGTACCTGATGAGCGACTGCCTGGTGTTCGCCAGCCTGTTCGCCACCTACGCCGTGCTGGGCCGCAACTACGCCGGCGGCCCCACCGGCGCCGAACTGTTCGACCTGCCGCTGGTGGCGGTCAACACCTCGCTGCTGCTGCTGTCGTCGATTACCTACGGCTTCGCCATGCTGGAGATGCAGAACAAGCGCCTGCGCGCCACGCTCATCTGGCTGGGCATCACGGGCCTGCTTGGCGCCGGCTTCATCGGCCTCGAGCTGTACGAGTTCGTGCACCTGATCCACGAAGGCGCCGGTCCCCAGCGCAGCGGCTTCCTGACGGCGTTCTTCTCGCTGGTCGGCACCCACGGCCTGCACGTAACCTTCGGCATCATCTGGCTCATCACCTTGATGTTCCAGCTCGGCAAGCACGGCCTGACGCCTGAAAACGGCCGCCGCCTGATGTGCCTGTCGATGTTCTGGCACTTCCTCGACGTCGTCTGGATCGGCGTCTTCACCTTTGTCTACCTGATGGGAGTGCTGCCATGAGCGCGCCTTCGACCGAACACAACGGCCACGAGCGCCACGACCACGCCGGCGACCACGACCACCACCACAGCGACGCGCCGCACTCGACCCTGCGCGGCTACGCCACCGGCTTCGTGCTGGCGGTGATCCTGACCGCCATCCCGTTCTACCTGGTGATGGGCAAGGTGTTCAGCAATTCGGGCACCGCCGGCTTCGTCCTGCTGGCGCTGGCGTCGGTGCAGATCGTCGTCCACATGATTTACTTCCTGCACATGAACACCCGGGCCGAAGGCGGCTGGTCGATGCTGGCCCTGCTGTTCACGGCGATGCTGCTGATCATCATGCTGAGCGGTTCGATCTGGGTCATGTACCATCTCAACCACAACATGATGCCCGGCATGATGAACGAGATGATGCATCGCGACACCCCATGACCCGCTCGCGCCGCGCGCGCCTGATCGCGGCGCTGTGCGCGGCGCTGGCGTGTATCGGCCTGTTCGCGCTGGGCGCCTGGCAGGTCGAGCGCCTACAATGGAAGCGCTCGCTGATCGCCCAGGTCGAGCAGCGCGTCCATGCGGCCGCGGTCGCCGCGCCCGGCGTGGCCACCTGGCCATCGCTGAGCAAGCAACAAGACGAATACCGCCACCTGCGCCTGCAGGGGCGTTTCCTCGACGAATCCGCCACCCGGGTGCAGGCGACGACCGTACTGGGTCCGGGCTACTGGCTGCTGACGCCGTTCAAGACCGTCGACGGCGCCACCGTGCTGGTCAACCGCGGCTTCATTCCCGCCACCACTGCCCTGCCCGCAGGCGCGCAGCAAGTGAGCATCACCGGCCTGTTGCGCATGAGCGAGCGCGGCGGGGCTTTCCTGCGTGACAACAACCCGCTGGCCAACCGCTGGTATTCGCGCGACGTGCAGGCGATCGCGGCCGCGCGCGGCCTGGGGGCGGTCGCCCCCTGGTTCCTCGACCAGGACCGCGCGCCGGAGGCCATTGCGGGCGCGCCGGTCGGCGGCCTGACCGTCATCTCGTTTCCGAATAACCACCTGGTGTACGCGCTGACCTGGTTTGCTTTAAGCTTGATGGCTGCCGGTGGCGGCGTGCTGATTGCGCGCACCGGCAATTCGACGACAAGCTGAAGGGCTGGACCATGCAACGAACAATCGGACAGGCGGCGTGAGGCAGGCCTTGCTGGCGGGCGCGCCGCCCGAGCACGCGGCCGGCTACCGCAACATGCAGCACCTGATCGAGCTGCGCTGGATCGCCGTGGTCGGCCAGATCACCACCATCGCCACCGTCACGCTCGGCTTCGGCGTGCAGCTGCCGCTGGCGCCGATGCTCAAGGTGCTCGCCTGCCTGGTCGCCTTCAACATCTTCAGCCAGCTGCGCTGGCAGGAGGAGCGCGTCGTCACCAACCGCCAGGTGTTCCTGGCGCTGCTGGTGGACGTGTTCAGCCTGACGGCGCAGCTGTACCTGAGCGGCGGCATGAGCAATCCCTTCGTGTTCCTGTACCTGCTGCAGGTGATCCTCAGCGCCGTGCTGCTGACGCCCCAGCTGACCTGGACCATCGTCGGCATCGTCGGCCTGTGCCTGGCGGTGCTTGCCCTGTTCGCCCAGCCGCTGGGGCTGCCGCTCGACCCCGAGCGCGGCGCAGCCAGCCTGTACATCCAGGGCATCCTGATCAGCGTGGTGCTCAACGCCGTGCTGCTGGCCATTTTTATTACCCGCATCAGCCGCAACCTGCGCGCCGGCGACGCCATGCTGGCGGCGCTGCGCCAGCGCGCCGCCGAGGAAGAACACATCGTGCGCATGGGCCTGCTCGCGTCCGGCGCCGCGCACGAGCTGGGCACGCCGCTGGCGACGCTGGCGGTGATCCTGGGCGACTGGCGCCGCATGCCCGAATTTGGCAGGAACCCGGACCTGCTGGCCGAAATCGGCGAGATGCAGACGCAGCTCACGCGCTGCAAGAGCATCGTCAGCGGCATCTTGCTGTCGGCCGGCGAAGCGCGCGGCGAGTCGTCCGTCAAGACCAGCATCAAGGTATTCCTCGACCAGCTGGTGGGCGAGTGGCGCGATAACCGCAACATCGTCGATTTCGTCTACGAGAACCGGATTCTGCGCGACGTGCCGGTGGTGTCGGACTCGACCCTCAAGCAGATGATCTGGAACGTGCTCGACAACGCGCTGGAAGCCTCGCCACAGTGGCTGTGCCTGGTCGCGGCGCGCAATGGGGACATGCTCAGCCTGGAAGTGACCGACCGCGGTCCCGGCTTCGCGCCCGACATGCTGGACAATTTCGGCACGCCCTACCAGTCGACCAAGGGGCGCCCCGGCGGCGGCCTGGGGCTGTTCCTGGTGGTGAACGTGGCGCGCACGCTGGGCGGCAGCGTCAGCGCGCGCAACCGTGACGAGGGTGGCGCGTCGGTGCGGGTGAGTTTGCCGCTGACGGCGATCGCCATTGATGCCGGAGCCGTCGATGCCGCCTGAACGACTGCTGCTCATCATCGAGGACGACGCCGCCTTCGCGCGCACGCTCTGCCGCTCCTTCGAGCGGCGCGGCTACCGGGTGCTGCACGCGGCCAGCTACGACGAGGCCGCCGTAGTGCTGCAGTCGCATACGCCGGGGTTTGCCGTGGTCGACCTGAAGCTGGCCGGCGCGCAGTCGGGGCTCGCTTGCGTGCAGCTGCTGCATGCGCACGACGCGGCCATGCTGATCGTGGTACTGACCGGGTTTGCCAGCATCGGCACGGCGGTCGACGCGATCAAGCTGGGCGCCTGCCAGTACCTGGCCAAGCCGTCCAATACCGACGATATCGAAGCGGCCTTCGGGCAGGTGGACGGCAGTACCGAGCTGGCGCTGACCGAGTCGCCCACTTCGATCAAGACGCTCGAGTGGGAGCGGATTCACGAAGTGCTGGCCGAGACCGACTTCAATATCTCGGAGGCGGCGCGGCGGCTGGGCATGCACCGGCGCACGTTGGCGCGCAAGCTCGAGAAGCGGCGGGTGAAGTAACCCGGCCGCGCGGCCAGAAACTTTACGACCGTCCCACCGTCGTGTCCTGGTTGGCGAGAAGCTCGTCGAGTTGTTCGAACGTTTCGCCAAACCCACTCGTGCTGCCGGAGGCGATGGCTTCATCGAGCGCTTCTTTCGAGCGATAGAGGTCGTGCATGACGACCAGGGTCGCGGCCCCCCGTTCTTCGAAAGTCACGGTAGTGATGTTGCCGCCTTCGCCACCCTCCTCGTTGGTCCAGACGAGCCGGGAGGGCGGCGTGACTTCGAGGTACTTGCCGAAGAACGCCATAGGCTGCTCAAAGTCAGGGTGGCCGAACACAAAACGGTAGCTGCCGCCGGTCCGCACATCAGCCTCGCAGGAAATGAACGCCGCCCCGCATGACTTCGGCACCCACCACCGCTGGAGCAGCGCGGGGCTGGTCCACGCTTCGAACACGATGCGCGCCGGGGCGTTGAAGGTTCGCGTCACGACCAGCTCGCACTCGGACTTGCGCTCCACCGCCGTGCGCTGCTTCAGGGCGGTAGTGTCACTCTGCATTCTTGTGTCCATCGATCTTCTCCTTGAGTTGTAGGTCCTCGATAACATGGTCCAGCTCGTCGAAGCGTGCCTCCCAGAGCTGGCGGTACTTCTCGATCCATGCTGCCTCTTCTTCCAGCCGGCGCAGGCCGAGCTTGCAGGTCCGTACGCGCCCGACCTTCTCCGTGGTGACGAACCCTGCCTGCTCGAGGACGCTGACATGCTTCTTCATGCCCGTGAGGGTCATGTGGAATTTTTCGGCAAGTTCCGAAATTGAAGCATCAGCGTGCCCGAGCTGCTCCAGCACGCCGCGGCGGGTGGCGTCCGAGAGCGCGGCGAACGAAGCATCGAAGTTGGATTGACTATACTGAACCATGTAGTTCAGTATAGACGTATATCGGCGGGATGCAAGCGCTGGCCGAGCGGGCGACCAGCTCAGCGGCCACGAGCGCTTGGCGCTGTTCGCAATGGTGCGCTCGGAGTCTGCGCCCGGTCGAAAACTCCACGGAGGGATCCCGCCAGGCAGCAAGCGAAGACGCTCATAACAAAGTCGTTCTTCGATGTTGAAACTATGAAATTTGAATCCAGGCTCAGTTCCGCCGATTACGTTAAGAATAATTGCGATCTGGTCGCCTAGCGCGACCAACTGGCTCTGGTAGGCAGAGGACAGCCGGAAAGAGATGGCCTTCTCCGCTGGCGGACATTTGATGCGGATAATTCGTTTTCGTACCGTCGGGTTGCGTCAACATTTCCCTCCACGCGCTCACCGGAGCGACCGCTATGCAGTGCTGATTCAACCGGTCGACGCAACGGACTGTTCAAATCGCCGGGCTGGTGTTTCGTAGTTTAGCGTCTTCCTAGGGCGTTCATTTAATTGCCGCGCCACTGCATCGAGATCTTGCTGCGAGTAGTTCGACAGATCCAATCCCTTTGGAAAATATTGCCTCAAGAGGCCATTCGTGTTTTCATTTGAGCCGCGCTGCCACGGCGCTTGTGGATCGCAGAAGTATTGCGCATCTTACCGCAGGCCCCCACTTCATCGAGAATCGTCGACCATTCCTCCTTCAACGCCAAGTCGTTTAGCTTCGGCACCAATGCCGTTTTTGCAAAGTTACATCGTTCAGCGAAAGACATCTTTGGTAGCTTTCGCTGTTGGGTTTGGGAGCCAACTTGATCGGCCAGCCAGCAAGGCGCCCACTCCAGTTGCCCAAAGTAGTAGCCTACAAATCCAAGTTGACGAAACCATTCCTCGGCCCAGTTATCACGATCAGAGCTGATCATGTGCAAATATCGAGTTGGCGGATGGGGCATGGCGCGGTTTCCTCAAGGTATTCGGCTCTCGGATAATCCTGGCCTGCTTTAGGAGGGGCGCAAGACTGAGCTGTTCAAAACGAAGGGGGTGCGTTAGGCCTTCGCGGACATAGATTCATACCCGCAGATTGATTTTCCGTTGAATAGCTTCCCGTGAAGTGCTTGAGTCGACAAAATCGTTCGCTGCGTTCATCAATCGACGTAGGTCCGGGCGACCAATAGATTCAATGTCTGACGGAATGATTAGCGATTCGAACGCGTGATTCGCCTGCTGTAGATGAAGAAGCACAATCGTAGTCAATTTCGCCTTATCAGAACTGGGCACGCCAAAAATATACAGCGGCCGGGGAGAACTAAGAATCGCAAAATCGACCAAGTAACTGCTCGCATCTTGCACGCCAGGCACCTCATATTCCATTAACAGCCGATCACTTCCGACGATTTCGATCAATGTAGATCTTAAATCTTCATAGAACGTATTCGCAATTCTCGCCCGCGACCACATTTTAATATCCCCTACTCGAGAGACCGCCTGGCCAAAGCGAAGCAGCGCCGGTCCGAGGTTTCTCTCCTCGACATCACAAAGCAACTCCCCCTCTTCAATCTTTACCTCATGCTCCGCTAAGATTCGATCCAAGACGCGTGCGCGCTGACCGTCACTTAACAGGTCGATGTCCACTTCGTAAGACAGCCGCATGAGCGCAGTTCCACAGTCGCGCAAGCGCCAGCCACCCATGATTCGCTTGATCCAAACAGTGATGGCATCGCCGTCAGTCTCGAAGATTGGCAACGACAAACGAATGCCTGCCGTGTCCTCGCCCACCTCGAGCTCGGCACACCACTGTTCACACAACAGATCCCGTATTTCAGTGGTCATGGCGCAAGAAGATTCATTTGTGGATCGGGTTTGATGATGCCGTCAATATTGCACTCTTGTACAAGGAAAGCAAGCGCCCCCTCAACCGAATTGTAGTCACTTCGAGCGATAGCATAGCCATCAATATCGAGCCCAGCAGCGACGTACCTTGCAGTCGCTATGTGCTGATGATGGGCGCAAGGAAGCCTTTCCTTCTCCAAAATATTTCGATGAGCATGATGTCCACTGTTGTAGCGACAAAGCAGCAGATTGCCTTCTGGAAGTGTGACGCACAGCCCTACCGAAAATACGTCAGGGTTGGATAGCGACTGACGGACGAACAGATGGTACCGCCGATTCGGGTTTTCCGTGGCAGCGAGTTCGTATTGACGTCCAGTGTGGCCCATTTTTTCCTTCTGCCGAGTCCCAGAAGCATTTTTCTTAGGTTCCCGCCGAAGGGCATCGAAATGTGAATCTGCAAGCAGCGAGACATGCGGCAATGGCCACGGAATTGTAGCGATCATGACAAATCCTTCTTCAATCGATATGTGCTATTCCGGCCAGATGGTCGCCTTCGCAGCCGGTCGCCAGAAATTTTTAGGATTTCAGGCTAGCTTCGCTCGGCTTGGGCAACCTCGAGGTGCCGCCTCGACACCATTTCGAAAAACATGCCCCGCTCTTACAGAGTCCGTTTCGCCATTCACTACGTTTGTTTCACTGCAGCCAGATTGCCAGATTAACACGAATTTAGGCTTAGTTCGATTCATCAACGAGGTTCGTCGCAATGGTTGAAACTCACCTCAACCCAGTCATCGTAAGTGCAACTCCGCGACCAGAAGAATACAAAATATCGGTGTTTTATGGCAGCTGTCCAACGACGCTAACGCTGCAAAGCGGTGCCCATGAGGCTGGGGCCGATTTATCTCTCGTCTTTGTCGAGGCCGCTGCCGAAGACGCGGCTCGTTGAGCATGCCGGTCAGGTTGTTGAAGTTGATGGCGCCGACCACTTGCACCTTGTCGGTGATGTGGCGGCCGAACGCAGCGACTCCATATTTCGCGTCGTGCCAGGCCAGCGCGGGGACTGGAAGGCCTGCTTTCCAGGCCGTGGGGCGAAGTGCTTATGCCAGAACGTCCAGCATCTCCTGTGCCCATCCGATGGAAGCCTCTTCGTACAGGATGCCTTTCTTGAGGATCATGTGCTGGATGCGTGCTTCGCGCGTGAGGGCGCGGCCATGCAGGAAATCGCGCGCTTCGATGGTCCGGTAGTGCGCCAGCTTCTCTTGGTGCTGTTCAATCTGGCGCCGGATTTCCGGGCGCAGATCGACTTCGCTCAGCGTGGCATCGGCGCGCAGCCTGACCATGAATTCGTCCCGCAGATCCATCGGCGGCGATTTCTCATGGGCCCACCGAATCAGTTCCGCGCGGCCGGCGGGCAGCACGCGGCATTCCCGCTTGCGGGTCTTGCCGGCGTCGGGCGCTGAACTCGATTCGATCCAGCCTGCCGCCTCCATGCGCGCCAGCTCGCGGTAAATCTGCTGGTGGGTGGCGTGCCAGAAATAGCCGATCGACTTGTCGAAGCGGCGTGCCAGGTCGTAGCCAGAAGAGGCTTTTTCGAGCAAGGAGGTGAGGACGGCGTGGGCGAGCGACATAGGTGGCCAGTCTAAACCCAGGCGAGTATCCATGCAACTGGTTGCACAAACTCCATTTGCCCTCTAGACTGATGCAACTGATTGCATAGCTCGGTTTCCCCGAAGCACATCCATACAAGGACCCCGCCATGACCGCTTACCCCCACATGCTCGCTCCGCTCGATCTGGGCTTTACCACCCTCAAGAACCGCGTGCTCATGGGCTCCATGCACGTGGGGCTGGAGGAGGCCAAGGATGGCTTCGCGCGCATGGCCGCCTTCTACGCCGAGCGCGCCCGCGGCGGGGTCGGCCTGATCGTGACCGGCGGAATCGCCCCCAACGACCGCGCGCGCCCCATGCCAGGCGGCGCCGCCATGACCACCCAGGCCGAGGCCGACAAGCACAAGGTCGTGACCCAGGCCGTGCACGCGGCCGGCGGCAAGATCTGCATGCAGATCCTGCACTTTGGCCGCTACGCCTACCACCCCGAACTGGTGGCGCCGAGCGCCATCAAGGCGCCCATCAGCCCGTTCCGCCCGCACGCCCTGACGTCCGCCGAAGTGGCGCAGACGGTGGAGGACTACGTCAACGCCGCCGCCCTGGCACAGAGCGCCGGCTATGACGGCGTGGAAATCATGGGCTCCGAGGGCTACCTCATCAACGAATTCATCGCCGCCCACACCAACCAGCGCGACGACGAGTGGGGCGGCAGCTACGCCAACCGCATCCGCTTCCCGCTCGACATCGTGCGCCGCACGCGCGAGCGGGTGGGCGCCAACTTCATCATCATCTTCCGCCTGTCCATGCTCGACCTGGTGGAGGGCGGCTCGACCACCGAGGAAGTGATCGAGCTGGCGCAGGCGCTGGAAAAGGCCGGCGTCACCATCCTCAACACCGGCATCGGCTGGCACGAGGCGCGCATCCCCACCATCGCCACCAAGGTGCCGCGCGCCGCCTATGCCTGGGTGACCAAGCAACTCAAGGGCAAGGTCGGCATTCCGCTGGTGGCAACCAACCGCATCAACACCCCCGAAGTGGCCGAGCAACTGCTGGCCGACGGCTTTGCCGACATGGTGAGCATGGCGCGCCCCTTCCTGGCCGACCCCGATTTCGTCAACAAGGCCGCCGCCGGGCTGGCCGACGAGATCAACACCTGCATCGGCTGCAACCAGGCTTGCCTGGACCACACCTTCGGCGGCAAGATCACCTCCTGCCTGGTCAACCCGCGGGCCTGCCACGAGACCATCCTCATCCACAGGCCGGCCGCCACGAAGGAGCGCATCGCCGTGGTCGGCGCCGGCCCGGCCGGCCTGGCCTTCGCCACCACGGCGGCCAAGCGTGGCTTCGATGTCACGCTGATCGACGCCGCGCAGGAGATCGGCGGCCAGTTCAACGTGGCCAAGCAGGTGCCGGGCAAGGAGGAGTTCTACGAGACACTGCGCTATTTCAGCAAGCAGATCGAACTGACCGGCGTGAGGCTGCAGTTGGGCCGCAGGGTCAGCGCGCAAGACCTGGTCGGTGCCGGCTACCGGCACGTGGTGCTGGCCACCGGCATCGTGCCGCGCACGCCCGACATCGAAGGCATCGACCACCCCAAGGTGCTGGGCTACCTGGACGTACTGCGCGACAAGAAGCCGGTGGGCCAGGCGGTGGCCGTGGTCGGCGCTGGCGGCATCGGCTTCGATGTGTCCGAATACCTGCTGCAAGAAGGCACCAGCCCGAGCCTGGATGCGGCCAAGTTCTTTGCCGAGTGGGGCGTGGATACCACGGGCAAGTCGCGTGGTGGCGTCCAGCCGGCGCACATCGGCGCCATCCCGCGCAAGGTATACCTGCTGCAGCGCAAGACCAGCAAGGTCGGCGAAGGCCTGGGCAAGACCACCGGCTGGATCCACCGCACCTCGCTCAAAAACCGTGGCGTGGAAATGATTGCCGGCGTGGTCTATCGCAAGGTGGACGACGCCGGCCTGCACATCACCGTGGACGGCAAGGACATGGTC
>JBBRXM010000047.1:0-39759 GCA_038248405.1 Burkholderiales bacterium | reverse complement strand
TCGATCGGCACGCTGCGCCATATGGATACGCCGGCGGCGATCAGCTTCGAGGTCGGCACCGGCGCCAACGGCGAGCCGGCTCCCGTGCGCATCGATTCGGGCGTGCGCGAGGGCGACGCCATCTCGCCTTTCTACGACCCGATGATCGCCAAGCTGATCGTCTGGGGCGCGGACCGCACGCAGGCGCTGGCCCGCATGTCGCAGGCGCTGTCGGAGTTTCGCATCGTCGGCCTGGCCACCAACATCGCCTTCCTCAAGCGGCTGGTCGAAGGCGGCGCCTTTGCGCAGGCCGACCTCGACACCGGCCTGATCGAACGCAATGCCGACACGCTGTTCCCGGCGCCGCAAGCGGTGCCCGCAGGCGCGCTGGCGTTTGCCGCGGTGGCGCTGATCGAGGAAGAGAAAGACGCATCTGCCGCCGTCTCCCTCAATCCTGCCGACCCGTTCGGCAATGCGCTCGGCTGGCGACTCAATGGCGCCTACCGCCGCCAGCTCTCCTTCGCCGACGACTACAGCGCCGGCGCCGAACAGAAGACCTACCAGGCCGGCGTGACCTACCTTACCGGCGGCTGGCGGTTCGACGTCGCCGGCACCGAGGCGGAGCTGGCGCTGCTGGCGCGCGACGGCGCCGAGCTGTCGATCAGGCTGGGCGACGCCTCGATGCACGGCGCAGTGCGGCGCGACGGCGACACCTTCCACGTGTTCACCGGCGGGCGCCATTTTGTGCTGGCCTACAATGACCCGATGGCCCACGCCGGCGAAGTGGAAGCTGCCGGCGGCCGCCTGACCGCGCCGATGCCGGGCAAGGTGGTGGCGGTGCTGGCGTCCAAAGGCCAGCAGGTGAAGAAGGGCGATCCGCTGGTGATCATGGAAGCGATGAAGATGGAGCACACCATCGCCGCGCCGGGCGACGGACTGGTGGAAGAGATCCTGTACCAGGTGGGCGACCAGGTCGCCGACGGGGCGCCGCTGCTCGCTTTCGCGGCACAGTAAAAAAACACGAACGAGGGGGACGTACCATGCGAATTCTTCTCCACCGCGCCGACGGCCAGACCGAACCTTGGGTGCGCGACTTTGCCGAGCTGCTGCCGCAGGCCGAAGTGGTGGTGTGGCGCGAGGATATGACGGACGCCGTGTGCGATTACGCGGTGCTGTGGGCGCCGCCGGCGGCGCTGCTCGCCGGGCTGACGCAGGTAAAGGCGATCTTCGTGGCTGGCGCCGGCGTCGACGCGGTCCTCAAGTTCGGCGATGCACTGCCGGACGCGCCGATCATCCGCCTCGGCGACGCCGGCATGGGCGTGCAGATGGCCGAATACGTCGCCCACGCGGTGCTGCGCTACTTCCGCCGTTTCGACGACTACGAAAAACAGGCGCGCCGCGGCGTGTGGGCGCCGCTGCCGCTGCCCGACAAAGCCGGCTTCACCATCGGCGTGCTCGGCATGGGACAGCTGGGCAGCCGCGTGCTGGAGACGATGGCGCATTTCGGCTTTCCGCTGCGCGGCTGGAGCCGCACGCAGAAGGAGGTCGCCGGCGTCGCCTGTTACGCCGGCATGGGCAGCCTGGACGACTTCCTGGCCGGCACGCGGGTACTGGTGTGCATGCTGCCGCTGACAAACGACACCACCGCACTGCTCGACCGCGCCAGGCTCTCGCGCCTGCCGCAGGGCGCCTACCTGATCAACGTCGCCCGCGGCGCCCACGTGTGCGAACCCGACCTGCTGGCGCTGATCCGCACCGGCCACATCGCCGGCGCCACGCTCGACGTGTTCCGCAACGAGCCGCTGCCGGCGCCGCATCCGTTCTGGGACGAGCCGCGCATCACCATGACGCCCCATATTTCGGCGCTGACCGTGCGCCACGACAGCGTGCGCCAGATCGCCGCCAAGATCACGCTACTCGAAAACGGCGAGCCGGTAACGGACGTCGTCGATCGCACCAAAGGATACTGACATGAACATGCAAGCTGCTTTACCTGCCAAGGTCAAGATCGTCGAAGTGGGCCCGCGCGACGGCCTGCAGAACGAAAAGGAATCGGTATCGGCCGCGGTCAAGGTCGAACTGGTCGACCGCCTTTCGCGCGCCGGCTTCGCCAACATCGAGGCGGCGTCGTTCGTGTCGCCCAAGTGGGTGCCGCAGATGGCCACCAGCGCAGAGGTGATGGCGCAGATCACGCGCCGGCCCGGCACCATCTATTCCGCGCTGACACCGAACATGCAAGGCTTCGAGGCGGCGCTGGCGGCCCGCGCCGATGAAGTGGTGATCTTCGGATCGGCGTCGGAGGCTTTCTCGCAGAAGAACATCAACTGCTCGATCGCCGAGTCGATCGCACGCTTCGAGCCGGTGGCGAGGGCGGCCAAGGCCAACGGCCTGCGCCTGCGCGCGTCGATCAGCTGCGCCTTCGGCTGCCCCTACCAGGGCGAGGTGCCGCTGGACGCGGTGGCCGACGTGGTGGGGCGCATGCGCGACCTGGGCTGCGACGAGATCGACATCGCCGACACCATCGGCGTGGCCACCGCGCGCAAGACGCAGGCGGTGATGCTGCGCGCGGCCGCCGAGTTCCGCATCGACGGCATCGCCGGCCACTTCCACGATACCTACGGCCAGGCGCTGGCCAACATCTACGCCAGCCTGGAAGTGGGCGTATCGATCTTTCACTCGTCGGTGTCGGGGCTGGGCGGCTGCCCGTACGCCAAGGGGGCGACCGGCAACGTCGCCACCGAGGACGTGCTGTACCTGATGCAGGGGCTGGGGATCGAGACCGGGATCGATCTCGAGATGGTGGTCGACGCCGGCCAGTTCATCTCGCAGCAGCTGGGCCGCAAGGGCGCCAGCCGCGCCGGCAACGCCTTAGCCGCACGCCGCGGCGCCTGAGATGCGGACGCGCCGCAGCGCGTAGGCGCACGCGGTGAGCGCGGCCGACAGCATCAGGAAGGCGAGCGGATCGGACGCCGGGATGCCGCCCATGCGGCGCGGGTGCGGCCGCGGTGCCAGCTGGCCGGATGAGGCATGCAGGGACGCGCTGCTGACGCTGGCGACCGGGCCATTGAAGGCGGCGCCTTCCCACACCGCCGGCAGGTCGCGCACGCCATCCTGGCTGGCTGTCCACAGCGCCAGGTCGCGCTGTTGGTCGGACGACATCGACAGGATATGCAGCGCCATGCGCGCCGGGTCGCTGAGCGCAGCCGTGACGGCGCCGTCCCAGCCGGCGTTCGGTGCGGCCTCGGCGGCGCTTTGCAGGATGGGGCCGGCGTTGGCGGTGAGCGCGCTCAGGCACAGCACTAGCGTTGGAATCATTTTTTTCATGGTGACCTCGAAGGGGAGCGGATTGACCCGTGCAACGAAGCCATATTATTTCTGTACGGCAATGCAGAAATTGCGCTGGCACAGGGATTTGCCAATTGACCGGGCGCGCGGGACGAACTTTGTGCGACCGCGCAGGTCTTGAGGAAAAGTGGCCGGAAATGAAAAAGCCGACGAATGCATCGTCGGCCTTGTCATTTGATACTCAATACTGGTCGGAGTACAAGGATTCGAACCTTGGACCCCCTGGTCCCAAACCAGGTGCGCTACCGGACTGCGCCACACTCCGAGGACCAGAATCATAACGGCTGCACCCGGCCCGGTCAAGTGCTGGTCGGGTTTATTTATGAACTTTTCCCGGCCCCGCGTGCCAACTTTATGAATATGCGACCATAGGTGCCTCGAAACTTGTTGAACAGCGTGAATCCAAGCCTGCCAATCGACCTCCGCGGCCATAGCCTGCGTCCCTCGCGCTTCATGCTGGGGCTGGCGCTGTCGGTAGCGCTGCACGCCGCGCTGCTGCTCTCCTGGCGTCACGGCCAGGCGCCGCGGCAGGCGGCCGAGGTGGCGCGTCCGCCGCTGACTGTTCGGCTGCGGCCGCCGCCGCCACCGCCGCCGAAGGCCGAGCCGGCTCCCGCGGCGCCATCGACCGTCAAGGCGGGTCGCACGGCCGCGCCCAAGCGGCGGGCCGCGCCCGACCTCATCGCCCTGCCGCAGGAAACCACCACGCCGCCGCCTGCCGACGCCTTCACGGTCGAGCCGCCGGCGACCGCGGCACCGCACTTCGACCATGAAGCGGCGCGCAAGCTGGCGCGGCAGCTGGCGGACGAGCCCGATCCCGACAAGGCCGGGACGGCGCTGGCCCAGCTTCCGCGCAAGGCGCTCGAGACCGAAACGAAAGCTGCGCGCGCGATCGGCCGCGCCAAGCGGCGCGACTGCAAGGACGGCATCCCGGGCGGGCTGCTGGCGCCGCTGCTGCTGTTGATGGATAAGAAGGACAGCGGCTGCAAGTGGTGAGCAGGCCCTGCCTTCTCACGTCGTCCTCGCGCAGCGGGGATCCATGCTGAGCGGGCGTTTCGATCCAGCGCGCTCAGTATGGGTCCCCGCTTTCGCGAGGATGACGTTAAATTTTCTTTCGCGCTGCCTGGCTTTGCGGCTTCGGCGCCGGTGACGGCGGCTGCTTTTATGCCTGGCCGGCCTTGATGGCGAGCGCGCGGTCGTACAGCGCGTTCTTCTTGCGGCCGGTGATCTGCGCGGCCAGGCTGGCGGCCTGCTTGACGGAACACTCGGCCAGCAGGATGTTGAGGATGCGCTCGGCCTCGAGTTCGTCGGCGTCGCTGCCGGCGACGGCCCCTTCCACCAGCACCACGTACTCGCCCTTTTCCCGGTGCGGATCGGCCTTTACCCACGCCAGCGCCTCCGACAGCGGGCAGCGATGGATCTCTTCGAACAGCTTGGTCAGCTCGCGCGCGAACACCACCTGGCGCGCCGGCTCGAACACGCCGGCCAGCGCTTCGACGCAGTCGAGGATGCGGTGCGGCGCTTCGTAGAACACCAGCGTCGCCGGCACCGCCAGCAGCTCGAGCAGGGCGCTTTCGCGCTGTTTGGCCTTGGCCGGCAAAAAGCCGACGAAGTAGAAGCGGTCGTTCACCAGTCCGCTGGCCGAGAGGGCTGTGATCGCCGCCGAGGCACCCGGCAGCGGCAGCACGCGCAGCCCGGCCGCGCGCACGGCGTCGACGATGCGCGCGCCCGGGTCGGAGACGCCCGGCGTGCCGGCATCGGACACCAGCGCGATGCGCTCGCCCGCCAGCAGGCGCGCCACCAGCTTGTCGGCCACTTCGCGCTCGTTGTGCTGGTGCGCGGCGATCATCGGCTTGGACAGCCCGAACCGGGTCAGCAGGTTGCCGGTGTTGCGCGTGTCCTCGCAGGCCACCGCGTCCACCAGCGCCAGCACCTGCAGGGCACGCAGGGTGATGTCCGTCACGTTTCCGATCGGTGTGGCGACAATGTACAGTGTTGCGGTAGGATAGGACTGGTGGGCAGCTTCGCCGATGACGGGAAGCTGCGCGATCGGATTGGACTGGATTTCTGTCATAGGGATTGTAATGCCGATTAAATGTCTCAAGGGCCTGCTCGCCGCGCTTGCCGGCACCGCCATGCTGTCGCTGGGCGGCTGCAGCACACCCTGCGAAGCGCCGGGGCGATTGTGCGCGCCTATCGAGTCAAATACAAGGGCGACGCCGCAGGAGCGCCCGCGCGCCGCCGACGTGCTGGCGCCGCCGCCGGCGCCAGCACCGCTGCCACCGCGCGTCGAGCAGCCGTCGATGCAGACCATGCCGGTGGAGCAGCCGCCGGGCGCCAGTGCAGCGCGCCCCGCCGCCATCACCCGCATCGCACTGATGCTGCCATTGCGCTCGGAAGCACTGGGAGCGCCGGCCGATGCCTTGCGCGCCGGCTTCATGGCGGCGTGGGAGCGCGACCGCGAAGGGTTCACCGTCAACCTGGTCGAAACGGGCGACAGCCCCCAGGACACGCTCGACGCCTACGCGGGCGCGCTGCGCCAAAACGACATCGTGGTCGGCCCGCTCGCGCGTTCGGCAGTCGCCGCGCTGGCCGCCAGCTCGCTGGTGAGCAAGCCGACCATCGCGCTGAACCATCCGGATGCGGGCGGACGCGCCGTGTCCTTGCCGGCGCAGATGCTGGTGATGGGCCTGTCGATCGAGGACGAGGCGCGCCAGGTCGCCGACTGGGCCGCGGCCGAACAGCCGGCCGGCAACGCCATCATCGTCGCCGGTTCGAGCGCCTGGCAGCGGCGCATCGCGTCGAGTTTCGCGGCGCAGTGGAAGCAGCTTGGGCGCAGCGCGCAGACGATCGTGCTGGCCGACTCCAACGGCTACCTCAGCGAAGCGGCGCTCGGCCAGCTGCGCACCCAGGTCATGACGGCGCAGCCGGCACTGCTGTTCGCCGCGCTCGACCCGAGCCAGGCCGGCCAGGTGCGTACCGCGGTCGGCACCGACCTGCCGGCCTACGGCACCTCGTCGGTGAACCCCGGATCGGAAGCGGTCATCTCCGAACTCGACGGCATGCGCCTGCTGGACATGCCGTGGGAAGTGCAGCCGTCGCACCAGGCCGTGATGGTCTATCCGCGCTGGCTCGGCACCGCCCGCACGCTCGACATGGACCGCCTGTACGCGCTCGGCATCGACGCCTTCCGCACCGCGCGCGAGATTTCGCTGCACCCGGGCAGCGACTTCCAGCTCGATGGCGTCACCGGCCGCCTGTCGGTCAGCTTCGGCACGGGCCGCGCCCGTTTCGAGCGGGTGCAGCCGGCCGCGGTCTACCAGGGCGGCACCTTCACGCCGGTACCGGGGCGCTGAATCCATGTGGGGCATCCGCCTCAGTCAGAAGCAGGACCAGGGCCGGCACTGGGAGCAGGTGGCGCTGGCGCACCTGCAGCGCCACGGCCTGCTGCTGGTGGAGGCCAATTTTTCGTGCAAGGGCGGTGAGATCGACCTGGTCATGCGCGACGGCGAAACGCTGGTGTTCGTCGAAGTGCGCCAGCGCGCCGGCCGCTCCGCCGGCGGGGCCGCCGCCAGCATCACCCCGGCCAAGATCCGCCGCCTGCTGCGCGCCGCCCAATACTACCTGCTGCGCTTTCGCGCACCGCCGCCGTGCCGCTTCGACGTGGTGGCAATCGACGGCGAGCTGCTGGACTGGCTGAAGAACGCCATCGAGTCATAAGCATAGTTGTAAGCATATTTAACGCCACTTGCCCGAGTCCGCTTGCTGCTGCACTATAATCGCCACACTATGAATACTCAACGCATCCTCGCGCACTTCCAGGAAAGCGCCGACCTGAAGCTCAAATCGGGCGCCGTTTTATCCCAACCCATTTCCGAGGCCATCGACCTGATGTTCGCGGCCCTGTCGAACGGTAACAAGATCCTCGCCTGCGGCAACGGCGGATCGGCGGCCGATTGCCAGCACTTCGCGGCCGAACTGGTGGGGCGTTTCGAGCGCGAGCGCTTTCCGCTGCCGGCGCTGGCTTTGACCACCGACACCTCGATCATGACGGCGGTGGGCAACGACTACAGCTACCGCGAGATCTTCTCGAAGCAGGTGCAGGCGTTCGGCCAGGCCGGCGACATCCTGCTGGCGCTGTCGACGTCGGGCAATTCGGCCAACGTGCTGGCGGCGGTCGAAGCGGCGCTCGAGCGCGAGATGCGCGTCGTCGCCCTGACCGGCAAGGACGGCGGCGAGCTGGCCAAGCTACTCACCGACGCCGACGTCAACATCTGCGTACCGCACACCCGCACCGCACGCATCCAGGAAGTCCACCTGGTCGTGATTCACTGTATTTGCGACGGCATCGATGTCGCCCTGTTTGGAGGAGATGTGAATGAGTAAATCTGGCCAGCCACTTCGGCGTCCGCTCGCGAAAGCGATCCTGTGCGCCGCCCTGCTGACGAGCCTTTCCGGCTGCGTCGAGATGATGGTGGGCGGCGCCGTGATGGGCGCCGTCGCCACTGCCGACCGCCGCACGCTGGGCGCGCAGACCGAGGACAAGACGATCACCGTCAAGGCCGAGCTGCGGGTGCCGAAGATCGCCGGCCCGGACGCGCACGTCAACATCGCCAGTTTCAACCGGAAGGTGCTGCTGACGGGCGAAGTGGGCAACGAGGCGGCCAAGGCGGCGGTCGAGCGCGAAGTGCGCGCCATCGACGGCGTGCAGGGCGTCGACAACGAACTCGAAGTGGCCGGCCCGTCGAGCTACACCTCGCGCTCGTCGGATGCGCTCATCACCACCAAGGTCAAGGCCAGCCTGGTCGACATGAAGACCATCTCGGCGACCTCGTTCAAGGTCGTCACCGAGCGTGGCGTGGTCTACCTGATGGGCCGCGTGACGCAGCGCGAAGGCCAGCTCGCCGCCGACATCGCGCGCGGCGTGGGCGGTGTGCAGAAGGTCGTCAAGATTTTCGAGTACATCACCGAAGAAGAGCTGCGGGCCATGCAGCCCGGCTCGAAAGTCGCCCTGTAACAATCTGGTGTCCAAAAGCTGGTGTCAGGTCTGACATTAAGACATTCACGCGTGAATGTCTTAATGTCAGACCTGACACCAGCATGTGCGTCGGGCGCCGCGGCGCTATAATTGCTCCATTCCCCCTCTCCTCCCCACATCATGACTTCGCCTGCCGCTAACCGTTCCTGGATCAAGCCCGCCGCCATCGGCGCGCTGCTGCTCGCGCTCGGAGGTATCGGCTACGCCACCCTCGGCACCAGCGTGGCGGCGCCGAACGTGACCTTCATCAGCCTGGCCGGCGACAAGGTCAGCACCGAAGCGCTGCGCGGCAAGGTGGTGATGGTCAATTTCTGGGCGACTTCCTGCACGACCTGCGTCAAGGAAATGCCGCAGATGATCGAGACGTACAATAAGTTCAAGGGACAGGGACTGGAATTCGTGGCGGTGGCGATGAAGTACGATCCGCCCAATTACGTGGTCAACTTCACCGAGACGCGCAAGCTGCCGTTCACGGTGGCACTCGACTCCGGCGGCGACATCGCCAAGTCCTTCGGCGACGTCACCCTGACGCCCACCACCTTCGTCATCGGCAAGGATGGCAAGATCCTCAAGCGCTACGTCGGCGAGCCCGAGTTCGGCGAATTGCACGCGCTGCTGCAGAAGGCGCTGGCGGCCGGCTAACACGTCGTTCGCGAGGACGACGCCAAGATCAGGTCAGAACCCCGCCTGCACCGAGAAATACATCCCGCGCTGGCGCACCGGATTGAAGATGGTGATGTCGCCCAGCACCGCATACGCGGCCGTCACCGACACGTGCTTGCTCGGGAACCAGGCCACGAACGCGTCGTAATACGCCTTTTCGTTGTCGACGCTCAAGTTGCGCGGCTTCATGCGGTATTCCACGCCGGCCACCAGCTTGCGGCTGATCATGTAGGCGGCCGACACCTCCAGCTTGGCCTGGTAGCTGTCGCCCTTGTCGCCGCCGAAGCCCAGCAGCCCCATCTGGTTGGCCCTGGTGGCGCGCACCGTGCCGTTCAGCAGCAGGCTGTGCTCGAGCAGGATCTTGGTGGCGGCGACGTAGTAATCGACCCCATTCTCGTCGCGCGCACCCAGGTCGGTCACGCGGGTGACGCCGAGCGCGCCCAGGCCGCCGATACCCTTGTTACGCTTGGCCATGACGCCGACGGCGACCTGCGGCAGCGCGCTGTCCTGGTCATAGACGGCGTCGCCCAGCAGCTTGACCTTGACGCCGATGATGTCCTGCCTGATGCGCAAGCCGTTCAGCGGCGCCAGGCTGCCGCGGAAATCCTGGCGCGCCAGCGACACCTCGACGCGGTCGAAGATGCCGACCGCGACGCCGTACGAGGCCAGCGAATAATCCTGGGTGGCGACGCGGGTGGCGTGGGCGTTGGCGCCCCAGCTGTCGCGGGTGCCGTAGCCGCCGATCAGCGCCCACGGGGTCAGGCCGCCGCCGCCGGCGCCTTCCACCTGGCTGACGCCGCCGGTGGCGGTCAGCTTGCCCATGTCCGGGCTCATCTGCGCCAGCGCGGCGCCGGTGCTCGAACTTGCCGCCAGCAACAGCACAAGGCGCCGCGCGGCGCGACCAATTGTCGGGACCATCGTTTCTCCTGAAAATGACCCGACAGTTTATACAATTGCCGTGAGACAACGTAGCCTTATTTGGCGACGTTGCTTATTTGGTCACAATGGTTTTCTGCATCGGCGCCAGTTTCGCCACCAGCTTGTTCTGTACATGCGACGGCACGCCGTTGCGCTCCATGGCGATCTGCAAGTCTTCGGTCAGCGCATTGAACTGGGCGTTGGTGACCTTCAGGCCGCGGTGGGTGTCGGCCATGTCCTCGCCCTTGTACACGCAGGGTCCGCCGCTGAGCACACAAAACTGCTCTTCGAGGCGCATCGCCAGGTTCTTCATGTCGGTGTCGGCGAACGACTCCTTGATGCGCGCATCGGCCTGGACCAGCGGAATCAGCGTGGCGACGATCTTCCTGATGCCGCTCTGTCCACCGAGGCCGCGGAAGGTGGCGTCGTCGGCCGCGTGAACAGGGGCGATGGCAGCGAAGGCCAGCAGGGCGGCGGCGGTCAGCGATGTCAATGTCATGGCTTTTTCTTCAGTTCGATTTTGGATACAGCAGCATCTGGGTGCAGCGGAAGATGGCGATGGTCTTGCCGTTGGCGGCATTGGTGACGACCGCGTCCCACACCTGCGTGGTGCGCCCCAGGTGGGCCGCCTTGGCCACCACTTCAATGGCGCCCTCGCGCGCGGTGCCGAGGTGATTCGATTTGAGTTCGATGGTGGTGAAGTTCTCGGCGCCCTCCGGCAGGTTGATGCGGCAGGCGTAGCCGCAGGCGGTGTCGGCCAGCGTCACCACGCTGCCGGCGTGCAGGAAGCCATTCGGCGCCAGGTGATGCGGCAAGATCTCCATGCGGGCGGCGATTTCGCCATTGGCGGCGCTGGTGATGTCGATGCCCAGGTAGCCGGGAAAGCGGCCTTCGCCGATCTTGTTCAAATGTTCGATGGTCACTTCTTTGGCACTCATGATGGTCCTTTGCATGGCGATCTGGTTGGGTCGATTGCCGTCATCTTAGGGGAATTCGGGCCGCCGCGTAAAACCTTTCCCGCGCCTTTTCGATAGTACTTGCCAAACATTGAAAATGAGATAATTATCATACGGAAACTAAAATCACGCATCGGCGACGCACTTTGGGGGCAGCATGGAAGCGAACGGGACTGGTGCGGGCCGCACCTCGGCACTGGCAACGCTGCAGGCGCTGGCCGCGCGGTTCGTGTTCAGGCCATTGGCCTGGCTGGCGGTGCAGCTGTTCGGGCGGCTCGACTACCAGGCGCCCGCGTGGGGCGGCCGGGTCATGGGCGGCTTTCGCCGCACCAGCGACGGCCTGCGGGCCAGGCCGCGCCTGACATTCGCCCTGCTGCTGGCCGTGCTGTTGTTTTCCGGCGGCGGCATCTATGGCTACCAGTGGTGGAAAGCCCAGCCCAAGCCGTTCGAAGTGACGTTCAAGGTCACTGCCCCGGCGCGCACCGAGATCGAGAGCGAGGACGCCGCGGCGCGCAGGCCGAAGCCGGTGCTGGTCGTGTTCGACCATTCGGTGGCGCAGCTGTCGCAGGTGGGCAAGGACGTCGCCGCCGGCGTAACGCTGTCGCCCGCCACCGCCGGCGTGTGGCACTGGAACGACGACCGCACGCTCGCCTTCACCCCGAAGGATGACTGGGCCGTCGGCGCCGACTACGTCGCGCGCTTCCAGAAACCCCTGTTCAAGCCGGAGGTGCGGCTCGCCGACGACGAGGCCAGATTCTCCACCGCGCCGTTCGTGGCCACCATCGCTAAGGCGCAGTTCTACCAGGATCCGGTCAACCCGACGTTGAAGAAGGTCATCGTCGAGCTCCACTTCAGCCATCCGCTCAATCCGGCCGACCTGGAAAAGCGCATCGCCCTGCGCCGGGGGGCGCAGGCAGCCGGCATCCTCGGCATCGGCAGCGAAAGCACCAGATTCACCGTCAGCTACGACAAGCTCAAACTGAACGCCTACGTCCATTCGGAAAACCTGCCGATCCCGAAAGACGGCGACGACATCGTCTTCACGCTGGCCAAGGGCCTGACGGCGGCGCGCGGCAGCCCCCCGGTGGACGAAGAGCTGGTGAAGGTGGTGGCCATTCCAGGCCTGTACAGCCTCGCTATCGGCGACGTCAAAGCGCAGGTGGTCACCAACGACAGGAACGAGCCGGAGCAGGTGTTGGTGGTGGAGACATCGGCCACCGTGCACGAGCGCGACGTACAGAAGGCGCTGGCCGTGTGGGTACTGCCGAAGCTGCATCCCGAGGCCAGGCGCAACAGCGCCGACGGCGAGCCCTTCGACTGGAGCGGCATCGAAGTGAGCGACGCGGTGCTGGCCGCCGCCACCCGGCTGGCGCCGCAGGCGGTACCGGCCGAGCGCGAATATACGCAGCTGCACAGCTTCAAATACCGCGCCGACGTCGGCGCCTACCTGTACGTCCAGGTGGCCAAGGGCATCAAGTCGTTCGGCGGCTACCTGATGGAAAAGACCGATGCGCGCGTACTGAAGGTGCCGCCCTATCCGTCGGAGCTGAAGATCCTCAGCCAGGGCGCGCTGCTGGCGCTGTCGGGCGAGAAGAAGGTGGCGGTGCTGGTGCGCGACCTGCCCGGCGTGAAGATCGAGATCGGCCGCGTGCTGCCGTCGCAGCTGCAGCACCTGGTGTCTCAGTCGGCGGGCAACTTCGCCAATCCCGAGTTCTACGACCGCTTCGGCGCCGACAACCTGGTCGAGCGCTTCGAACACAAGGTGCCGTTGCCCGGCCTGGAACGGGGCCGCGCGCATTACGAGGCGCTCGACTTCGGCCAGTACCTCAAGGGCGACGGCGCCGAGCGTCGCGGCGTGTTCCTGCTGACGGTGAGTGGCTACGATCCGAAGGACGACGAACGCGAGGCCCGGCGCGTCGCCGCGGCGCAGCGCCGGCCGGGAGAGCCGCCGCCGGTGCAGGAGACGGAAAGCGAAGGCGCGGGCGGATGCATGGACTGCGGCGACGCGCCCGACCGCGGCCGCGACCAGCCGGCCAGGGTCGACAAGCGCCTGATGCTGGTGACCGACCTTGGCATCGTCGTCAAGAAGTCGCAGGACGGCACCCAGGACGTCTACATCCAGTCTATCTACAGCGGCAAGCCGGTCGACGGCGCCAGCGTGGAAATCGTCGGCCTCAATGGCCAGGTGCTGTTCACCCAGGCCACCGACGCCGCCGGCCACGCACGTTTCGCCAGGATCGAGGGACTGGCGCGCGAGCGGGCGCCGCTGATGGTGTTGGCGCGCAAAGCGGGGGACTTCAGCTTCATGCCGCTGAACCGGGGCGATCGCAGCCTCGACATGTCGCGCTTCGACGTCGGCGGCGCCCGCAACGCGCTGGTGGCCGACCAGCTGTCGGCCTACCTGTTCAGCGACCGCGGCGTCTACCGCCCCGGCGACACCTTCCACATCGGGATGATCGCCAAGCCGGCCAACTGGGGCACCAGCATCGACGGCCTGCCGCTGCAGGTCGACATCCTCGATCCCCGCGGCCTGACCGTCAAGCGCGAGACCATCAAGCTGCCGGCCGGCGGCTTCATCGAGACTTCCTACACCACCCAGGAGAGCGCGCCCACCGGCAGCTACACCGTCAACCTGCACCTGGTGCGCGACGGCCAGGCCGGCGCCCAGATCGGCAGCACCACCGTCAAGGTGCAGGAGTTCCAGCCCGACCGCATGAAGGTGGGCGCGCGCTTTTCCTCGGGTCCGAGCGAGGGCTGGCTGCATCCGAAGGACCTGAAGGCGGCGGTGACGGCCTTCAACCTGTTCGGCACGCCCGCGCAGCAGCGCCGCGTGTCGGCCGAAATCGTGCTCAGCCCCGCCTTCCCCGCCTTCGGCCGCTACCCGGACTACAAGTTCTACGACCCGCAGCGCGCCAAGGAGGGCTACAGCACCAGGCTGGCCGACCAGACCACCGACGACAAAGGCGAGGCGCAATTCGACCTCGGCCTCGACAAATACGCGAAGGCGACCTACCGCGTCAATTTCGTCGCCCGCGCGTTCGAGGCCGAGGGCGGGCGCGGGGTGGCGGCCGAAGCCGCGTCGCTGGTGTCGGAGCTGCCCTACCTGGTCGGCTTCAAGGCCGACGGCGCGTTCGACTTCGTCACCCGCGCATCGAAGCGCAGCGTGGCGCTGATCGCGATCGATCCCGCAGCGCAGAAGACGGCGGTGGAGGGGCTGACGCTGCAGCTCGTCGAACGCAAGTTCGTGTCGGTGTTGACGCGCCAGGCCAACGACACGTTTAAATACGAGTCGCGCAAGAAGGAGGTGACGCTGAAGGAAACGCCTTTGAACATCGCCGCGGCCGGCCAGACGCTGGCGCTGGCGACCGGTACTCCCGGTAATTTCGCCTACGTGATCCGCGACGCGCAGGGCGTCGAGATGAACCGCATCGAGTACGCAGTGGCCGGCAGCGGCAACGTCACCCGCAGCCTGGAGCGCAACGCCGAGCTGCAGCTTACCCTCAACAAGAAAGACTACGCGCCCGGCGAAGAGATCGAGGTCAGCATCACGGCGCCCTACGCCGGCGCGGGCCTGCTGACCATCGAGCGCGACAAGGTCTTCACGCACCAGTGGTTCAAGTCCAGCACGCTGGCATCGGTACAGAAAATCAGGCTGCCGAAGGACTTCGAGGGCAACGGCTACATCAGCGTGCAGTTCATCCGCGATCCGGGCTCGGACGAGATCTTCATGAGCCCCCTGAGCTACGGCGCCGTGCCGTTCGCCACCAGCCTGGCCGCGCGCACCAACGCGCTCACGCTCGCGGTGCCGGAACTGGTCAAGCCCGGCCAGCGCATGACGATGAAGCTCACGTCCGCCAAGCCGGCGCGGGTGGTGGTGTTCGCCGTCGACGAAGGCATCCTGCAGGTGGCGCGCTACCAGGCGCCCGACCCGCTGGGCCTCTTTTTCCAGAAGCGCATGCTGGAAGTGCGCACTTCCCAGATCCTCGACCTGATCCTGCCCGAGTTCAAGAAGCTGCTGGCGGCGAGCGCGCCAGGCGGCGACGCCGACGGCGCCCTGGGCCGGCACCTGAACCCGTTCAAGCGCAAGCGCGACAAGCCGGCGGTGTACTGGTCCGGCGTGGTCGACGTCAATGGCGCCAAAGATTTCAGCTACGAGGTGCCGGAGACCTTCAATGGCAGCATGCGGGTGTTCGCGGTGGCGGTGAACGACACCGCGATCGGCACCGCGCAAGCGAAAACCACGGTGCGCGGCGACTTCGTGCTCTCGCCGAATCTGCCGCTGGCGGTCACGCCGGGCGATGAATTCGAAGTGAGCGTGGGCGTGGCCAACAACGTCGCCGATTCGGGCAAGGAGGCGCCGGTCGCGGTCACGCTCAAGACCAGCGCGCACCTCGAAGTGCTGGGCGGCGCGACGCAGGGCTTGAAGATCGGCGCGATGCGCGAATCGGTGGCGCTGTTCCGCATCAGGGCCGTCAATGGCGAGCGCGCGCAGCTCGGCTCGGCCAGCATGACCTTCACCGCCGCGATGGGCACAAAGGGCTCTCGCCTGACGGCCGACGTGTCGGTGCGCCCCGCTGTGCCGCGCTACGCGGAAACCAGCATGGGCGCCTTCAGGGGCTCGCTCGACGTGCCGGTCAAGCGCAGCATGTACGGCCAATACCGCACGCTCGAAGCGGGCGTGTCGGCGCTGCCGCTGGCAATGGCGGGCGCGCTGTCGAACTACCTGGCCAACTTCACCCACGTGTGCACCGAGCAGCTCGTGAGCCAGGCGGTGCCGGCGCTGATCCTCGAGCAGCGGCCGGAGTTCGGCAAGTCGGGCGCCAGGCTGCAACTGGCGCGCAGCCTCGATGACGCGGTGCGGGTACTGCGCACGCGCCAGAACGCCGAGGGCGGCTTCGGCATGTGGACGGCCAGCGCGCAAGCGGACGAATTCGCATCCGTCTATGCCGCGCACCTGCTGCTGGAAGCGCGCGAGCGCGGCGCCAGCGTCCCCGCCGACATGATGGCGCAGGCACTGGCCTATGTACGCCAGCTCGCCGCCAGCCCGTCGCGCGAGCTGCCGGGCCTGCGCGTGCGCGCTTACGCGGCCTACCTGTTGACGCGCCAGATGACCGTCACCACGCCGATGCTGACCTCGATCCGCGAAAGCCTGGAAAAGCTGTACCCAAAACTGTGGCAGTCCGATCCCGCAGCCGCCTACCTCGCCGCCGCCTACCAGCTGCAAAAGCAGGAGCGCCAGGCCAGCGCGCTGATGGACCAGCAGGTGGCGCGGCTGGTCAAGCGGCCGGCATTGGCGGCGCAGGCGGCGCAGGAATCACGCCTGTATTACGTCGACCCGCTGGTGGAGGACGCGCAGGCGCTGTACGTGCTCGCCCGTCACTTCCCGGCGCGCGCCAGGGCGCTGCCGCCGGAGGTCATGGCTGGTCTCGCCAAGCCGCTGTCGGAGAACCGCTACAACACGCTGTCGGGCGCCTACCTGATCCTCGCGTTCGACGCCTACGCCAGCGCTGTCGGCCCCGAGGTCGCCGGCAAGCTGGCCATCGCCGAGGTCGATGCCAAGGGCGCCGTGCGCGCGCTGGAGCTGCCGAACAACCTGGTGCCGCGCGTGCCGTTCAGCGCCGCCGCCGCCAGACTGCGCTTCGCCAACGACAGCGGCGTGCAAAGTTATTACGCGGTGACCGAGACCGGCTTCGACCGCGCGGTGCCGACGACCGAGCTGCGCGCCGGCATGGAGGTGCTGCGCGAATTCGTCGACGGCGCCGGCAAGCCGGTCACCGCCGTCACCGTAGGCGACGAAGTGACGGTACGCCTGAAGTTCCGCGCGGTGGGCCGCCAGCTGGTGCCGAACGTGGCGCTGATCGACCTGATGCCGGGCGGTTTCGAGCCGGTGCTGGAGACGCCGCCGTCGACGCCCGACGGCCAGCCGTCAACGCCGCCCCCCGCCGCGGCCGCCGGCGCCGGCGCGCCGCTGCCGGGACTGGCGGGCGGCCGCTCGACGTGGCAGGTCCATTACGCCGACGTGCGCGAGGACCGGGTCGTCTTTTACGGCAGCGTGAGCGCCGACTTCAGCGAACTGTCATACCGCATCAAGGCCACCAACAGCGGCCGCTTCATCGTGCCGCCGGCTTACGCCGAAGCGCTGTACGAACGCGGCGTGCAGGCCCGTTCGGCCGGCGGCCAAAGCATCACCGTCGGCACGCCGGTGAAGAAGTAGCGCCGTGGCGTCGAAGACGATCCGCCGCGTCCTGGCCGCCTGCGCGCTGTGCAGCGTGGCGCTGCTGGCCTTGCGTGCGTGGCCGCATGCGCCGCTGCGCGAGAAGGCGGCGGTATCGACGGCGGTGTACGCGCGCGACGGCCAGCTGCTGCGCCTGGCGCTCGCGCCCGACGAGCAGTACCGGCTGTGGGTGGCGCTGGAAGACATCGACCCGCGCCTGGTACAAGCGGTGCAGCTGTACGAGGACCGCTGGTTTTACTGGCACCCTGGCGTCAACCCGGCCGCGCTGGTGCGGGCGGCGGCGGCGACCTACAGCGGCGGCGCGCGCCGCGGCGCGTCGACCATCAGCATGCAGCTGGCGCGCCGCGTGTACGGCATCGGCAGCCAGACGCCGTCCGGCAAGCTGCGCCAGGTGGCGGCCGCGCTGTGGCTGGAAGCGCGCTACGGCAAGCGCGACCTGCTGGAGGCCTACCTGAACCTGGCGCCGTACGGCGGCAACATCGAGGGCGTTGGCGCGGCCAGCCTGATCTACTTCCACAAGCGCGCGCAGCACCTGACGCTGCCGGAGGTGCTGACGCTGGCGGTGATACCGCAAAACCCGCGCAAGCGCGGCGGCGCCGGCGCGCGGCCGGACCTGGCGCAGGCGCGCGAGCGCCTGTGGCGCCTGTGGCTGCGGCGCCATCCGCAGGCGCTGGCGTCGCAGGCCGACATGGCCGGGGCGCCAGTGCTGGCCTCGCCCCGCGAGCTGCCGTTCAGGGCGCCGCACCTGACCGACCGCCTGCTGCGCGAGCAGCACGGCGGCGAGGTCTGGTCCGCGCTGGACCTGCGCGCGCAGGGCACGCTCGAGCGCATCATCGGCCAGTTCGTCGACAACAACCGCGGCGAGGGCGTCGTCAACGCCAGCGCCATGCTGCTCGACCGCGACAGCGGCGAGGTGCGCGCGCTGGTCGGATCGGCCGGCTACTTCGACGCCGCCATCGACGGCCAGGTCAACGGCACCGAAGGAAAGCGCTCGCCCGGTTCGACCCTGAAACCGTTCATCTACGGCCTCGCGCTCGACCAGGGCCTGCTGCACCCGGCCACCATGCTCAAGGACGCGCCGACCACCTTCGGCCCCTTCAGTCCCGAAAATTTCGACGGCCGCTTCGTCGGTCCGATCAGCGCGCAGGACGCGCTGGTACGCAGCCGCAACGTGCCGGCGGTGGCGCTGGCGTCGAAGCTCTCCAGCCCCGGCCTGTACGGCTTCCTCAAGAACGCCGGCGTCACCCGGCTCGCCAGCGAGCAGCACTACGGCCTGGCGCTGGCGCTGGGCGGCGGCGAGGTGACGATGGAGGAGCTGGGCCGCATGTACCTGATGCTGGCCAACGGCGGCGCCATGATCCCGGTCAGCCATCAGCGCCGCGTGCCCGCCGGCGACGCCCCTGCGCAGGCGCCGCGCCTGCTGTCGCCGGAAGCGGCCTTCATCACGCTGCAGATGCTGCGCACCAATCCGCGGCCCGACACCGCCGAGCCGGCCGTGCCGCCGGTGGCATGGAAGACCGGCACCTCGTGGGGATTTCGCGACGCCTGGACCGCCGGCGTGTTCGGCCGCCAGGTGCTGCTGGTCTGGGTCGGCAATTTCGACGGCCGCGGCAATCCGGCCTTCGTCGGCATCAAGACCGCGGCGCCGCTGTTCTTTCGCATCGTCGACAGCCTGCGCGGCCAGCAGCTCGACCCGCCCGAACCGGAACCGGCGCCGCCGCCCAACCTGGCGCGCATCGAGATCTGCAGCGCCAGCGGCGACCTGCCCAACGACTTGTGCAAGGACCGTTCGAGCACCTGGTTCATCCCGGGCAAATCGCCGATCAAGGTCAGCCAGCTGCACCGCGCGGTGACGGTCGATGCCGCCACCGGCATGCCGACCTGCGCGCGCGGGGCCGGTACGCGCAGCGAGGTGCACGAGTTCTGGCCGACCGACATGCAGCGCCTGTTCCGCGAAGCCGGCATGCCGCGCCGGCAGCCGCCGCTGGTGCCGGACTGCGGCGCCGCCGCCACCCCTGGCGAGGCGCCGTCGATCGCCGCGCCTAACCGGCAGACGACGTACACAGTGCGCCTGTCGAAGCCGTCGCCGCTGGCGCTGCGCGCCAATTCGCTGGCCGCGCAGGACACCTTGTTCTGGTTCGCCAACGGCGCGCTGGTAGGCAAGGGCCGGGCCGGCGAGACGCTGGCCTGGAACCCCGCCGCGCCGGGACGCTTCCAGCTGCGCGTGGTCGACCAGGGCGGGCGCGCCGATACGATGGAGGTCGACGTCGAATTTGTGCCGTGAGGAATTATTCGACAACCTTTCCGTGGTCAAACAATGCTATTATTTTTACAAGGCAACATTTGATAAAAAAGACAATGAACATTGACCTGGAACCGGCGGGCGGGCTGCTTTCCGCCACCCTCGTGGCGCGTGAAATCGAAGGCCAGGGCGGCGCTGCCGCCGGCAAGCACGGCCACGCCAACTGCGCCAACTGCCACACGCCGCTGGCCGGCAGCTTCTGCCACGCCTGCGGCCAGCGCGACCACGTGCACCGCTCGCTGCTGCACCTGGGCGAGGAATTCCTGCACGGCCTGCTGCACTTCGACACCAAGGCCTGGCGTACGCTGCCCCTGCTGATCGCGCGGCCCGGCAAGCTCACGCGCGAGTACATCGACGGCAAGCGCACCCGCTACGTGTCGCCGCTGGCGCTGTTCCTGTTCATGGTGTTCCTGATGTTCTTCGTCGTCTCCAGCGTCAGCCACACGGGCGGTGACGGCGAATCGGGATCGATCGCGGCGGCCACGGGCGGCGTCGACAAGGCGCTTGCCAAGGCCCGCGTGAAGCTGGCCAGGGCGGACGCCGAAGTGGCGGCGGCCGAGGCCCGGGGCGAAGCCGACGCCAAGGCAAAGGCGCGCGCGCAGGCCGCACAAGCCGACGTCAAGGAGGAAGAGGAGGCGCTCAGCGAGGTGGCGGCGGGCCTGGACCAGGTGGCGTCGGCGCGCAAGCCGCGCTCCGAGGACAACGACAACGTCGATACCGGCTGGCCCCAGCTCGACAAGGCGATCAATCACGCCATCAAGAATCCCGAATTCACGCTCTACAAACTGAAGAACGCGGCGTCGAAGTTCTCGTTCCTGCTGGTGCCTATCTCGCTGCCCTTCCTGTGGCTGATGTTCTTCTGGAAGCGCGGCGTGACGATGTACGACCACGCCGTCTTCGCGCTGTATTCGCTGTCGTTCATGTCGCTGCTGGTGACGGTGCTGGCCCTGCTGAAGATGGCGGGCCTGAAGCCGCTGGTGGTGTGGCTGGTGTTCCTGGCGCCGCCGCTGCACATGTTCCTGCAGCTGCGCGGCACCTACCTGCTGGGCGTGGCGTCCACGCTGTGGCGCACCGTGGTGCTGCTGTGCGTAGCGGCGACCGTTTTCACGCTGTACCTGCTGCTGATCCTGATGCTCAGCATGGCGGGCTAAGACGATGCTGACCATCCAGGCAGAAGATCCCGGCAGCGTCGACGCCACCGCGCTGGTCGACGAATTATCGAACGCGCTCGCCGCCATCACCGGCGACAGCGGCCGCTCTTCATTCGACCCGGAAGACATACGCGTGCCCGGCGCGCGCTTCCTGGTCGCGCGCGACGAGCAGGGCCTGGCAGTGGGCTGCGTCGCCCTGCGCCCGCTCGCCTACGGCGTGGCCGAATTGAAGCGCATGTACGCGCGCCCCGGCCATCCGCGCACCGGCGGCGCGCTGCTGGCCTATGTCGAACGGGAAGCGGCGGCGCTGGGCTATTCGGCGATCTGGCTGGAGACGCGCGTCGTCAACGAGCGCGCGGTGCGCTTTTACCGCGACCGCGGCTACCGGGTGATTCCGAACTACGGCAAGTACGCCGGCCGCGCCGAAGCGCTGTGCATGGCCAAGCCGGTCGACCTCAGCGGCGCCTGACACCGCTGCCGGCGCCGCCGCGCTGCTTGCGCGCGGCCGCGTTTTGCGCCCGCAGGATGGAGTCGACCCGCTCGGACGCTGCCCGCGAGAGCTCCTGCGCTACCTCCACGCTGGGGAAGAACTCCGGCTGGCGGTAGGCCAGCCAGGCGTAGGCCGAATAGCGCCGGCAGGCGTCTTCCACTTCCTGCAGGTTGAGCCAGCGCAGCGACGGCCCCTCCGGTTCGAGCTTGCAGACCTTCTTCTTCGCCAGCGACATCGCCCAGTGTTCCCACGCGCCCTGCAGCGACGGCACCTTGGTCGAAATGGGCACCAGCGAGAGCATGAATTTCTCGGCCACCGTCAGCGTCAGCGTATCGAGCCAGATCGCGCGCTCGGTCTGTTCCTCGGTGATGCGCGGATAGAAGAACCCGTCCGGCACGTCGATGTTGTGGATGAAGCGCTTGAGCAGCTTGACCAGCGAGGTCTCGTTGGTGACGGCGGCGATGCGGTGCAGGTGCTCGATCGAGGGCGCCACCGCGAAGCCGCTGGTGGCCAGCGGCGCCAGCTTTTCCTTCAGCAGCGCGCGCATCACTTCGTGGGTGTCGTCGTCGTAGCCGGCGACGAAACCTTCCTCGTGCACGCCGAAGCGCCCCGCCCGGCCGGCGATCTGGCGCGCCAGCGCCGCCGAGATCTCTTCCTCCTCGACGCCGTTGTACTTGATTGCGGTGGTCATCACGATGCGCGCGATCGGCATGTTCAGGCCCATCGCCAGCGCGTCGGTGCCGACCACGATGTCGGCGCTGCCGTCGCGGAAGCGCTCGGCCTGCGCGCGCCGCACTTCCGGCGACAGGTTGCCGTACACGGTGGCCACCGACAGGCCCATTTCGGTGATCATGTCGCGCCAGTTGAGTACCTCGCGGCGCGAGAAGCAGATGACGGCGTCGCCGCGGCGCAGGTTGCGCAGCTTGCGCACCGCGGCCGGTTCCATCGCCAGCGGGGCCATGCGCTTGAGCACGTGCACCTCGAGCGGCACCTCGAGGCGCTCGGCCAGCGCTTCGATCGCGCGCCGCGCTTCGGGCGCGCCGACCAGGTAGACCACCGAGGCCGGCGCGCCGCAGACGGCGGCGGTCCAGGCGGCGCCGCGGTCGCGGTCGGCCAGCATCTGGATTTCGTCGATCACCGCGACGTCGACGCGGGTGCGCGAATCGAGCATCTCGACGGTGCTGGCGACGTGGGTGGCGCCTTCGGCCAGGCGGCGCTCTTCGCCGGTGACCAGGCTCACTTTGAGTTCCTTGCCGTGCGGGCGCGCCGCCTGCATGCGCTCGAAGTTCTCCAGCGCCAGCAGCCGCAGCGGGGCCAGATAGATGCCGCTCGGCGCCTTCATCAGCGCCTCCATCGCGCGGTGCGTCTTGCCCGAATTGGTCGGCCCGAGCAGGGCGATGAAGCGGCGCGGCATGCGGCTGGCCACCTCGAACGACTCCGGATATTCGGCCAGGTTGATGCTTTCCTTGGTGCGCGCGGCGTGGCGCTCTTCCTGCTCGCGCTCGACCGCGTGGATGATGCGCTGGCGGATGCGGTCGTACACATATTCGGCCGGATCGGACGTCTGCAGCTCGGCCAGCGTCTGCAGGAAGGTCATGGCGTCGAAGTCGCAGTCGTCGGCCAGGTCCGAGATCTCGCGGACAAATGCCGCTGCGCTCTTGTGAAGGGCGTCGACGGCGGCCACGCTGGCGCGTTCCTGCACCAGCGCGCGCTGCGCCTCCGGGTCCATCTTGCGCCACTTGCTCGGCTTGGCGAGCACTCCCTGTGCCGGCACCAGCTGGTAGGGCACCCGCAGGTCGCCCTCCTTCACCACGCCGGCAAAGCGGATGAAGACGCGCCCTTCCATCTTGACCAGCTGGACGCCGCGCGCCTGCAGCGCCGCATCGAGCACCAGGGTTTCGGTTTCGTCATCGCCCTCGGCGACAGGATGGGGTTGGGAAGACATGGATGAGGCACCGCGAAAAATTAACAGACGAACTATATCGCGGATGCGGCAGACGAGTCTCACGGCTGGAATCGGCGCCGGTCCCCTCTAAGAACTGATAGGAAAACGCGCCCCACCCGCCGGGTATATTAAGCCTATCGAATGGAGCGACCGATGACATCGACCCCGCCGCAGACCGGCATCGACAAACTGATCGCCCAGCTCATCGAAGGGCCGGAGGCAAGGCGCCACGCGCTGCTCACGCAGATCCGCGGCGGCGCTCTGGAAGACCCGGTGCTGCTGGCGGCGCGGCTGGCGGCCGACATCGGCGGCGCGTTCAGCGCCACCGCCGAGGTATCGTCGAACCTGCCGGCGGCGCGGCGCAACGACATCGCGCTGGCGCGTTCGTGGATGCTCAGCGCGCTGGCCTGGTGCGGCGGCGACGAGCCGCGCTCGGCGCAGGTGCTGGCCGACCACGTCGACCTGCGGCGCGAGCCGAAAAGCTTCGTGCGCTACTGGACGCTGGCCGAGGCATACCTGGCCAGGCTTGCGTGCCTGTCGACGCTGGTGCGCGTGGCGCGCGACGACACCGTGGCCGAGGTATCGACGCTGGCGCGGGCGATCGCCGCCCGGCCCGGCGCGCTCACCGCCGAGTTCAGGAAGACGCTCACCCACGGCGACTGGAGCGAGGTGGTGCCGGTGCTGCGCGCCCTGCGCTTCGTGCCCGACCCGATGCTGGTGGCCGAGCTGTGCGCGCTGCTGGGCGCGAAGCACGCCCCGGCCGGCGAACTGGGCGAGGTGCTGGTCGCGCTGGCCCATGCCGACGTCGTGCAGATCGCCGCGCCGCTGCTCAAGAACAGTCCCGGCATCCCCAGGTTCGTGCGGCTGGCCATCGACGCCTGCAGCAACCAGCGCTTCATTCCGCCGGACCTGTTCGGCGACCTGCTGGGCGCCTTCGGCGAGAAGCTGATCGTGCCGGCGCTGCGGGCCCACCTTGGCGACCCGGCCAGGGGCAAGGCGGCCGCCAGGCTGCTCGACAGCATGGCCGATGGCGCCGCCGGGACCGCCGGCTCGCGCGTGGCCGGCTATGCGTCGGACACCGTCGGCCAGCAGGCCGACCGGCTCGGCATCGCCGCGGAAGTACGGATCCTGGCCGCTATCATGCTGGCGCGCGAAGTGACGCCGCCGCTGGCGATCGGCCTGTTCGGCCCCTGGGGCGCCGGCAAGAGCTTCTTCATGCGCGCGCTGCGCGAAGAAGGCGAGCGCCTGGCGCTGCAGGCGGAGACGGCGCCGCGCTCGACGTTTTGCGCGCGGGTGGTGCAGATCGAATTCAACGCCTGGCACTACGCCGACACCAACCTGTGGGCGAGCCTGGCCACCTTCATCCTCGACAGCCTGGCGGCCAGAGTGGCGCCGCCGGCGGACGGCGCCGCACTGCTGGCGCGCGAGCTGGCCGGCGCCAGGGCCGACACCATCGCAGCGCGGCTGGAACAGCGCGAGGCCGCCGAGCGCCTCGAGCTTGACGGCAAGGCCCTGCAGGAGCTGCGTGCCCGGCGCGAGAACAGGGAACTGCAGCTGGCGCAGGTGACGGCAGCCGAAGTGGCAGGCCTGGTCGCCGCCGACCCCGAGCTCGCGGCGAGCCTGCAGGATGCGTTTGCCAAGCTGGGATTGCCGGCGGCATGGAACGACGTCGAACAGCTCGAGCGCACCATCGGCGCGGCCCTGAACAGCGCCGCCCGCGCCTCGGCCCTGTTCGCGCAGCTGCTCGATCCGGCCAACCGCAAGATCGCCGTCGTCACGGCCGCGCTGCTGGTCGCGCTGCCGGTGGCGGCGTACGGAGTGACCCGCTTCGTCGCCGACGCCGGCGCGTTGGCGATGGCGACGGCGGTGATTGCCCAGGTGGGCGTGGCGGTGGCCGGCCTGACGCGATGGCTGGGCAGGGGAGTCGGCGTGGTGAACGCCAGCCTGCAGCAGGTCAGGCGGGCAAAGCAGCAGGTCGACCTGCTGCGGGCGAGGCAGCGCGCGGTGCCGTCCGCGGCGGAGACGGCGCTGGCGGCCGGCATCGCCGCGCTCAAGGCGCAGGAGCAGAGCGCCGATGCGCGCCTGGGCCAGGCGGCGGCGCGCGTGCTGGAAATCGAAACGCGCCTGCGCGCACTGCAGGAGGAGACGACGCTGGCCCATTTCCTGGCCAAGCGCACCGGCTCGGACGACTACCGCAAGCACCTGGGCCTGATATCGACCGTGCGCGCCGACTTCGAGGCGTTGGTGAAGCGGCTGGCCGAGCCGGGCGGCGTGCGGGTCGAGCGCATCGTGCTGTATATCGACGACCTTGACCGCTGCCCTGCCGACAAGGTGGTCGACGTGCTGCAGGCGGTGCACCTGCTGCTGGCCTATCCGCTGTTCGTGGTGGTGGTCGGCGTCGACGCGCGCTGGCTGCTCGAGTCGCTCGCCGCGCATTACCGCGCGCTGGGTACGGCGGCCTCGCCCCGGCACTACCTGGAGAAGATCTTCCAGATCCCGTATGCGCTCGAGCCGATGAGCGACGCCGGATACGGGCGGCTGATCGGGGAACTGATGGCAAGCCGGCCGCCGCAGCAGGAGTACGCCGCCGCGCCGCCCAATGCGGCGGCGGTGCGCTACGCCGGCGCGATGCCGGCCGGCCTGCGGCCCGGGGCGCCGGCCCCGAGGCAGCCGCCGGCCGCCACCGAGCCGGTGCCGATCGAAGAAGACGCGCTGGCGCTGCAGCCGTGGGAGGGGCGCTTCGCGGCCGGCCTGCACGCCTTCATCGACTCGCCGCGCTCGGCCAAGCGGCTGTCGAACATCTACCGCATCCTGAAGGCGCGGGTGCCGGCGCTGCGGCTGCACTCGTTCGAAGGCACGGCCGAGTCGCCGGGCCAATTCCAGGTGCCGCTGCTGCTGCTGGCGGTGCTGATCAGCGATGCGGACGGCGCCGCCGGCTGGTTCGCCGACGTGCTGGGCAGGGTCGGCGTCGAGGCCGACATGGCGGCGGCGCTGCTGGGCGGCGAGGCCGCGGACCCAGACATCGCCCGCAAGGTGCGCCCGATCGTTACCGGGGCAAGTTTTCCGGCCGATACCCGCCTGCTGGCAGAATGGATCCCCCACGTGCGACGCTTTTCGTTCGGCGGGATGTTGTAAAAATATGTCGCAATGCAACATTTCATCGCATTCCCGGTCGCACGCCTCTATACTGATGAGCCCAAGTTTCCATAGAGACACATTCGTTGCTCTGGAACTAGCCGTCAACGGACACACACGCCATGAACGCACTCAAAAACATGAAAGTAGGCACCCGGCTCGCGCTCGGTTTCGCCATTGTTCTCGCCTTTTCGATCCTGACCACGGTGGTCGGCGTATTGCAGCTCAATGCCATCGCCGACGAGGCCGAGAGCATGCTGGCGCTGCCGATCCAGAAGGAGCGCGACGCGTCCGACTGGAACCGCTTCATTTCCGTCGCCGTCATCCGCACCACCGCCATCGTCAAGAGCAGCGACACCTCGCTGATCCCGTTCTTTGCCGCGCACGCGGCGATGACGACCAAGGGGACCGCCGACACCGTCAAGAAGCTCGAGCCGCTGCTGGTCACCGACGACGAAAAGAAGACCTTCGCCGAGGCGATGGCGGTGCGCAAGACATACCTTTCCAGCCGCGACCAGCTCACCAAGCTGAAGGAAGAGGGCAAGGCGGCCGAGGCCGACGAGGTGCTCACCAGGCTGTACCTGCCTTCGGCCGAGTCGTACCAGAACATCGTCGCGCAGTTTCTGGCCGTGCAGCGCAAGAACCTGGACATGATGAAGGGCCGTATCGTCGAGAGCAAGCAGGCCGCACGCAACAGGGTGCTGGCGCTGGCCGCGGTCAGCCTGGTGTGCGCCATCGCCTTCTCGTGGTGGCTCACCACCGGCATCACCGGTCCGGTGCGGCGCGCCGTCGCCAGTGCGCGGCGCGTCGCCGACGGCGACCTGACCGAAGAAATCGAAGTGACGTCAGGCGACGAACTGGGCCAGCTGCAGCAGGCGCTGAAGGACATGAACGGCAACCTGCTCAAGATCGTGCGCGAAATCCGCAGCGGCACCGACGAGATGGCGACCGCTTCTTCCGAAATCGCCGCCGGCAACCTGGACCTGTCGACGCGCACCGAGCAGCAGGCCGCCAGCATCGAGGAAACCGCCTCGTCGATGGAAGAACTGACGTCGACGGTGAAGCAGAATGCCGACAACGCCATGCAGGCGAACACGCTGACCAACAATGCCGCCGAGGTGGCCACCGCGGGCGGCGCGGTGGTCGACGAAGTGGTCAGGACGATGGCCGACATCACGACCTCGTCGAAGAAGATCGTCGACATCATCGGCGTCATCGACGGCATCGCGTTCCAGACCAATATCCTGGCGCTCAATGCGGCCGTGGAGGCCGCGCGCGCCGGCGAGCAGGGGCGCGGCTTTGCCGTCGTCGCCGCCGAAGTGCGCACGCTGGCGCAGCGCTCGGCCAGCGCCGCCAAGGAGATCAAGGGCCTGATCGACGCGTCGGTCGAGCGCGTCGACGCCGGCAGCACGCTGGTGCAGCGCGCCGGCGCGACGATGGGGCAGATCGTCTCGAGTGTACAGCGCGTGACCGACATCATGGCCGAAATCACGGCGGCCAGCCGCGAGCAGAGCACCGGCATCGAGGAAGTGAACCGTGCCATCGCGCAGATGGACCAGGTGACCCAGCAGAACGCCGCCCTGGTGGAGGAATCGGCGGCCGCGGCCGGCTCGATGCACGACCAGGCCAACGCCCTGGCGCAGGCGGTCAGCGCGTTCAAGCTCGGGCAGGAAGCGGCGCCGGTGCGGCGCGCGCCGGCGCCAGCGCCCGCGCGCACGCCCGCGCGCACCGCGGCCAAGCCTGCGCTGGCGGCGCCACGCGTGGCGCGCAAGGCGGCCGGCGACGAGTGGGAGCAGTTCTGAGCGGGCGGTCACAGCGCGATGTTGAACTAGCTCCCCTGGCCGGGGTCTGAATCGACACGCAACCGTCGTCGGCGCGCGACACCTTGCTGGAATTGCCACGGTGGCATCCCCCCGGCCAAGGGGAACGGCCATTGCAGGCGGCCAACAAAATGTTGTTTTTACCGTTTTAGCAACTTTAACAACGAGGAACGGAGTATTCTGGAGCAAGCAGACCCTTTTTATTCGTTATCCTGACCGAAGCGAAAAATAGTCCATACAGTGGCGCCGGCGCATGCAGAGCAGCACCGCCGGCAGCCATCGGACCCTAGGAGACAGCATGTCCAACTTTACCGTCGAGCACGTGAAGCGCGTGCGTTCGGTCGTGCAAAACAGAATGGCGCGGCAACCCGCGGTCAGCGGCAGCCGCATCACCGAGTCGTGGATGCGCTGCCTGAACGACTACCAGCTCGACCCGGACAGCCGCGCCCATCCCGAAGTCGTCAGCCACGCCGAACTGCAGCAACGCCAGGAAAACCTGGCCGACCTGCGCACCGTGGCCGAGGTGGAAATGGCCAATCTGTACCAGCAGCTGGCCGGTTCCGGCTACGCCATCATGCTGACCGACAGCGACGGCGTCCTGCTCAACTTCTTCGGCGATCCCAGCTTCACCCATGCGGCGTCGAAGACGGGGCTGATGCAAGGCGCCATCTGGAGCGAGCGGGTGCAGGGCACCAACGGCATGGGCACCTGCCTGGCCGAACGGCGGCCCATCACCGTGCACCAGGAGGAACACTACCTGTCGCGCAACATCGGCCTGAGCTGCGCGGCGGCGCCGATCTTCAATCACAGCGGCGAGCTGGTGGCCGTGCTCGACGCTTCCGGCGAATCGCGGCTGGCGCAGCAGCACACGCTGGCGTTGGTCAGCGCATCGGTGCAGATGATCGAGAACCGCGTCTTCCTGCACCGGTTCCGCAACGAATTCATCGTGCGCTTTCACAACCGGCCCGAGTTTGTCGGCACCCTCAGCGAAGGGGCGATCGCGCTCAGCGTCACCGGCCGGGTGCTGGCGGCGACCCGCCGCGCCCTGCTGCTGCTGGGCATCCGCAGTCCGGCCGAGATCGAGGGCCGCGACATCACCGAGCTGTTCAACATTTCGTTTTCCGGCCTGATCGACAGCAGCGTGAAAAAAGCCTTCCATCCGGTGCCGGTGTTCGAGGTCCGCAACGGCGCGCGCTTTTTCGCCGTCAGCTACCCGCCGCTGCCAGTCCAGCGCGCCGCGCGCCAGGGTGCGCCGGCGGCCATGCCGGCGCCGGCGTCGGCGCCGGTGAGCGCCGCCGCGCTCGACAAGCTGCAGTTCGGCGACCCGGTGATGCTGCATAACGTACAGATGGCCAAGCGCGTGCTCGAGCGCAACGTGCCGGTCATGCTGCTGGGCGAAACGGGCACCGGCAAGGAGCTGTTCGCCCAGGCGCTGCACCGCTCCGGCAGCCGCGCCGCCAAGCCGTTCGTGGCGATCAATTGCGCGTCGATTCCGGAAGCGCTGATCGAAAGCGAACTGTTCGGCTACAGCTCGGGCGCGTTCACCGGCGCCCGCAAGGACGGCCAGGCCGGCAAGATCCTGCACGCCAACGGCGGCACGCTGTTCCTCGACGAGATAGGCGACATGCCCGTCGCGCTGCAGACGCGGCTGCTGCGCGTGCTGGAAGAGCGCGAAGTGATGCCGCTGGGCGGCGAGGCCCCGATCAAGCTCGACATCCGCCTGGTCAGCGCCACCCACTGCGACCTGCAGGAGCGCATCGCGCAAAAGCTGTTCCGCGAAGACCTGTACTACCGCCTGCATGGCGTCACCATGACGATGCCGCCGCTGCGCGCGCGCGCCGACCGCACGCAGCTGATCGGGCACCTGGCGATGCAGGAGAGCGAAGGCGACGGCAACGTGACGATCGACGCCGCGCTGCTCGCCGCGCTCGACCAGCACCCGTGGCCGGGCAACATCCGCCAGCTGCGGCACCTGCTGCGCACCATGATCGCGCTGCGCGAGAGCGACCTGCTGACCCTGGCCGACCTGCCGCCGGAGTTCGGCGGCATGGCGCTGCCGGCGCCGGTGGCCGGCCTCAATCCGCTCGAGAGCGCCGAGCGCCAGGCGCTGATCGAGGAGCTGACGCGCCACGCCTGGAACATCTCGACCCTGGCCCGCCAGCTCGGCATCAGCCGCAACACCTTGTACCGCAAGCTGCAGCGGCTGAGCATCAGCAATCCCGCCAAAGCCATGTTGCACTGACTCCGGGGCGCCGATTTGAACCGAGACGCAGGCCAACACTTCACCCGCACCGCCATCGTCCTGCACTGGCTGATCGCACTGTTGCTGACGGGACAGTTCGCCTTCGGCTGGCTGCTCGACACGATTCCGCGCAATACGCCGGCGCGCGGCTGGTGGATCAACCAGCACAAGAGCGTCGGCCTGGTGATCGCGCTGCTGATCCTGGTACGCATCGGCTGGCGGCTGCGGCATCGGCCGCCGCCGGCGCCGCCGATGCCGCCCTGGCAGCGGCGCGCCGCCGGCGCCAGCCACCTCGCCCTGTACGTCTGCATGGTGCTGATGCCGCTGTCCGGCTACCTGGCGTCGAATTTCAGCAAGCACGGCATCAAGCTGTTCAACACGGTGCGGCTGGCGCCATGGGGCGCCGACGACAAGCTTCTGTATGCCGTCTTCAACCAGACCCACAAGGTGACGGCGGTGCTGCTGGCGGTGCTGATCGGCGTGCACCTGCTCGCCGTCGCCAAGCACATGCTGGTCGACCGCGACCGCCTGCTCGCGCGCATGTGGTGGCGCGCCGCCGACCGGTCCTGAGCCGGCGCCCGCGCCACCGGCACTGCGCGGCGTCGCGATGCCGGCGCGGTCAGGCGGCGACGTCGACGCTGACGGCCACCGGCCTGGCGCGCGCGCGCGGCGCGACCGCCGGCCGCTCGAGCAGGTCGAGCAACAGCGCCGCCGGATTGCAGCCGAGCGAGGCATGCAGGCCGGCATACGAGGTCGTCACGCGCGCGTTCACTTCCAGCACCACCGGCCCGCGCTCGGCGGCCACGAAGTCGATGCCGACATGTCCCCACAGGCCCGGAATGGCGGCGGCGACCGCTTCGGCCAGCCGCGCCAGTTCGCCGTCGGCGTCGAGCATGCCGTTGACGGTGGTGCCGAGAAACTGGAATTGATTGTCGCGCACGGCCACGCGCTGCTCGTTGCAGCCCAATAGCTGCGCGGCGCCGTCGCAGCACAGCAGCGACAGGCTGCACAGCTTGCCGGGAATGAAGGGTTGCAGCACGTAGCCGGCCGCGCCGCTGGCCGCGATCCATGCCAGCGCCGCGTCGGCGCCGGGAAAGATGCGGCTGTCCAGGCAGCCGGTGCCGTCGTCCGGCTTGACGACCCAGGCGTCGACACCGGGCGGCAAGGGCTGGCGCGGCGAGTAGGTGGCGGCGACGGCGATGCCGGCCCTGGCCAGGGCGCGCGACGTGCGCAGCTTGCTGCACGCCACCCGCAACGCTGCTGGCTGGCTGCCAAGCAGGATGCGCTCGCTGCGCAGCACCTCGCGCGACAGCCGCTCGAGCATGCCGCCGGCCTCCGGCGCCAGCGGCCACACCGCGTCGGCCGCCTGCAGGCCGGCGAGGAAGCGCGGCCGGAACGGGCCGGCTGCATCGATCGTGATCAGCTCGATCCCGGGCAGCTCGACCAGGTCGGCCAGCAGCGCGCGCAGCATCAGACTGCCCTGGTGGCGCAGCGCATCGGGCAGCGCGCCGGCAGCGGCGCCGGACGCATAGTCAAATGCAAACAATTTCAGCGCACACACTTGGCCCCCTGTTCTGCGCACTCAGTGCGGGTCGCTGACGCCGACCAGGGTCAGCGTTTCATCGATCAGCGGCGCGCCGCCGGCGCCGCCGGGCACCGCCGCCTGCAGGCGGGCCACGCCGCCCGGCACCTGTGCGCTGACGACAAACGTGTAACGCTTGCCGGCGTACTGTTCGAAGCGCTGGCGCAGCGGATCGGCCAGGTAGGGCTCGATGCTGACGGCGCGCCCGTCGACCGGCTTGCCGGCGTAGCGGAAGCGGTGCGGGCGTACCTGCGCCGCCTGCGCCAGCGCCAGCCGGATCCGCTTGCGGAAGTAGCTGGCCGAGCCGCCCGTCAGGCGCGCCATCTCGGCGATGTCGCGCTCGAGGAAGCCGAGCAGCACCGGGTTGCCTTCCGGGTGATCGGCCGGCGGCGCGGGGCGCGCCCGCTCGCCGGACAGGAACTGCATCGTTACCGCCGGCTGGCCCGCCGCCAGCGTCAGCCGGACCTGGTCGTCAAAGCCCGGCTCGAGGCTGCCCTGCTTGTGGAACACATACGCCAGGGTCAGGGGCGCGTGCACGCCCTGCAGGTGATTGGTCTGGAACAGCAGCGTCTCGGCCTCGGCGATGGCTTGCGCCCAAGCGCCCTGCGCCGCCAGCGCGCAGGCCAGCACGGCGAGCCGGCGCCAGGTCCGATAGCGCACGGCCGGCTCCTAGCGCGCGGCCGCGCGGGGCGGCTGCTCGAGCAGCGGCACGCCGTACTGCGTCAGGATGGCGTTGATCTGCGGCCGGTTGCGCTCGATCGCTTCGTCGATGCGCTTCTTGTAGGCCGCCTCGCCGAAACGCACCGCCATGGCGATGTCGAACTCGAACTGCATGCCCGGATGCGGTTTCAACGGGATCGCCGCGATCGGCGCCGCCGTCGCCTGGCGGGCGAAGTAGCCGGCGATCGGTCCCCAGATGAAGGCGACGTCGATGACGCCGGTGGCCAGGTCCTTTTCGACCATTTCGCCCGGATAGCGCTCGGCGTCGCCGGACTGGGTCTGGTACGACACCATCTTCTCGATCAGGCCGTTTGCGAGCAGCCAGTCGGTGACCGGCGAACGGCCGAACACCCCCAGCCGCAGCCTGGCGCGCCGTTCGGGGCTCAGCGTCAACAGGTCTTCCAGCGTGTGCACGCCGTCGAGGCCCTTGCCCTTGACGTATGCCATCGCATAGGTGGAGCGGTAGTAGGGCCTGGTGGTGGCGCCCATGTCGAAGCCGTCGGCGACGCCGGTGACCAGGTCGCACTTGAAGGTGTCCGTGTCCGGAATCTTGGCGCGCAGCGTGTTGCGGATGAAACCCATGCGCTGCGGGTACCAGGTGTATTCGATGCCCCAGCCCAGGTCGGCGGCCAGCAGGGCGGCGATCTTGTTCTCGAAGCCCTGCAGCGCGCGATTCGAAAACGGCAGGTTGTTGGGGTCCTGGCAGACGCGCAGCACCTGCGCGGTCGCGGCGGTCTCGGCCGCCTGGGCGCTGGCCGCCAGCACCAGCGCGCCGATGACGCCGCGCGCCAACTGGGCGAGCGCGCTCACTTGCCGATCTCCTCGAGGCGGCCCGGCTTGATGGCGCCGTCCGAGCGGCCCTTCAGGTAGGCGTACAGGTTGTCGACGTTGTCGACGACCTGCTTGCTGCCGTCGAAGTTCGGCATGCCCTTGGCGGGGCGGCCGTGCAGCACCGTGTTCTTGAATTCGTCGCGGGTGAGCACCTTCAGGCTGTTTACGAGCGCCGGCCCGAGCCCGCCCTCTTGCGCGGCGCCGTGGCAGCGCTCGCAGGCCAGCGCGCGCCAGGTGCGCCAGCCGTTGAGGGTCTGGCCGTCGACCTTGGTGCCGCCGACCACCTTGTAGGGCGGCGGCGCGGTATCGGCGGCGGCCAGTCCGGTGATAAAGAGTGCGGCCGTCAGCGCGCACAGCGTTGTGATTTTCATGTCATTCCCCATCAGCTAGCAAGTGTTCCGTTTCCGGAACAGTGAGCGGCACCATCTGCGCCTCGGGCAGCAATGCCGTCACGTGACAAAGCAGGTCTTGCGCGCCCTCGCCTGCAGCGCCTTGAACTTGGTCGCCATCGCCTTGACGGAGTCGGGATCGCGGAATTCTGCACCGCGCTCTCCGCCCAGCGTCTGGTGGCGCAGCGCCGTCGAGATTTCGACGTACTCGTCGTAAGCCACTTCCCGTGCAATCTGGTCGATCGCGCAGGAGCATTTGTAGAGGTATTCCTGTTTCCCCGGGTGCTTCATCATGCATTCGAGCACATACTCGACCCGGTCGGCGGTGGGGAATTCATGTGCCTGGGCCAGCATCGGCGAACTGGCGGCCAGCAACAGCAACATGCCGATTTTCTTCATGAGAGTCTCCTTGTTGTTTTACCTTCACACGCCACCAGCAAGCGTGTTTCATGCCAGGCGGGTAATACCGGCGTCCGGGACGCGCCCGGATGCCGGTACCGGCCACGCCCTTACTTCGGCGGCAGCGCGAACACTGTCAGGGTGCCGCCCAGGTTGGTGAACTTGGCCAGGTCCTTGTAGCCGCCGACGGCGCCGAGGCCCTCGTTGGGTTTCTCGAGGCCGGCCGCGAGGCCGATCCCGGCCCAGCCGCCAATGCCCGACAGCACGCCGACGTACTGCCGGCCTTTGTATTCCCAGGTGTTGACGTTGCCGATGATGCCGGACGGGGTCTTGAACTTCCACAGCTCCTTGCCGGTGTTATCGACCGCCTTCAGGTAGCCTTCGAGGGTACCGTAGAACACCACGTCGCCAGCGGTCGACAGCGCGCCGCTCCAGACCGAGAATTTCTCCGGCTTGGACCACACCACCTTGCCGGTGCCGGCATCCCAGGCAATGAAATTACCCAGCCCGCCGTGGCTGTTCGGTGCCGGGTACATCGACAGGGTCGAGCCGACATAGGGCTGGCCGGCGGTGTACTCGATCTTGAACGGCTCGTAGTCCATGCAGACGTGGTTGGTCGGCACATAGAACAGGCCCGTCTTGGGCGAATAGCTGGCCGGCTGCTGGTCCTTGCTGCCCAGCGCGGCCGGGCAAATGCCCTTGCTGTTGAAATCGGGCCCGTTCTTGTCGGTACTGTACTTGGCGTTGACGATCGGGCGCCCGCTCTTCATGTCGACCTGGCTGGCCCAGTTGACAGCGGGGTCGTATTTCTGTGCCACCAGCAGGGCGCCGGAAACGCGGTCGAGCGTGTAGCCGAAGCCGTTGCGGTCGAAGTGCACCAGCGCCTTGTGCACCTTGCCGCCCACCTTGACGTCGGCCAGGATCATCTCGTTGACGCCGTCGTAATCCCACTCGTCGTGCGGGGTCATCTGATAGACCCATTTCGCTTCGCCGGTATCGAGGTCGCGCGCGAAAATGGTCATCGACCACTTGTTGTCGCCGGGCCGCTGGCGCGGATTCCAGGTGCTCGGGTTACCGCTGCCGTAGTACATCAGGTTGGTTGCCGGATCGTAGCTGTACCAGCCCCAGGTGGTGCCGCCGCCGATCTTCCACTGGTCGCCCTGCCAGGTCTTGAGCGACGAGTCCTTGCCGACCGGCGCCATCTTGCCGTCGGTCCAGGTCATCGTCTTCGTCGGGCTCATCCGCATGTCTTCGTCAGGACCGGTGCTGTGCGCGCGCCACAATTCCTTGCCGGTGTTCATGTCGAACGCCATGATGCGCCCGCGCACGCCGAACTCGCCGCCGCTGATGCCCGTCAGGACCTTGTCCTTGAACACGTGCGGCGCGTTGGTGGCCGTTTCACCGACCTTCGGATTGCCGGTCTTGACCTTCCACAGTTCCTTGCCCGTCTTGGCGTCGAGCGCGACCAGGGTGGTATCGGCCTGCTGCAGGAATATCTTGCCGTTCGAGTAGGCCACGCCGCGGCTGACCGTGTCGCAGCACATCACGGCGATCACGCTCGGATCCTGCTTCGGCTCGTACTTCCAGCGCATGCTCTGGTCTTCGAGGTTGATGGCGTAGACCTGGTTGGGGAAGGGGCTGTGCAGGTACATGGTGTCGCCGATCACCAGCGGGCCGCCTTCATGGCCGCGCAGCACGCCGGTGGAAAACGTCCACGCCACCTGCAGCGACTTGGCGTTGTCCTTGTTGATCTGTTTCAGTTCGCTGTAGCGCTGGTTGGCCATGCCGCCGGCCTGCATCGCCCAGTTCTGCGGATTTTTGGTCAGCGACTCGACATCGGAAGCGAAGGCGAAGGCCGGTGCGGCCATCAGGAGCACGCACCGCTGCCAGTGTTTGAAGTTTTTACCGGATAACATTATCAATCTCCTTTGGTTTTTTTACGTACTGGGCTTACGAGATAGCGCGCACCGTTCGACGACCAGTGCTCAGGCTTGTCAGGCGGTTTCCTTCAGCACCCCGGACAATTTGGCGGCATGCGTGGCCAGCGCATCCATCAGTGCTGGCGACAGGCAGTCGTAGGGCGGCAGGCCGAGTTCGACCAGGCGCGCACGCACCGCGCCCATGTTTTCCGGCTTCGCGCCCGACTCGATGATCGACGACACGAACGCCGCGAAGGTCGGCGCCGCCCAGCCGCTCACGTCGGCACGCTCGGTATGGACGAAATCGAGGCCGTAAAAGCCGTGCGCCGTATTCTCGATGCGGCCGTACATGTGCACGCCGCATTCCTTGCAGGCGTGGCGCCTGATCGTGGCGTTGGGATTGACGACCTGCAGCTTGTCGGCATTGGCGGTGACCTTGACGTTGTCGCGCGAGATCACGGCCACCTGCGAAAACTGCGCGCCGGCCGGCTTCCAGCACTGGGTGCAGCCGCACACGTGGTTGTGCGCGGTCTGGCCGGTGAGCTCGACCGTCACGGTGTTGGTCGTGCAGGCGCACGACAGCGTGCCGCCGGGAAAGTCCGCGCTGGCGGGCTTCACGCGATCGTCGACGGCCGGATGAATTTTCACTTCATTTTCCATGATTTTTCCCTGTCTTAATTGATTGGATGACTGCCTGCCTGCGCTGCGTGAAACCGAAGGTGGTCTTCGATGAAAGTGGAGATAAAGTAGTAGCCGTGGTCGTAGCCGGGGTGCCGGCGCAACTGCAGCGCTTGGCCGGCCGCGCCGCACGCCTGTTCAAAAGCTTCCGGAAAAAGTTGTTCCGCCAGGAATTTGTCGGCCAGGCCCTGGTCGATCAGGATGCCGGCGGGGAATGGGTTCTGGCGCGATGCCATCAGCGCGCTGGCGTCGTACTGCTGCCATTGGGCCTCGTCGCTGCCGAGGTAGCGCGAGAAGGCCTTGCGGCCCCATGGGCAACGGCTTGGTGCGCAGATCGGCGCGAACGCCGATACCGAGCGAAACAGCTGCGGGTTGCGCAGCGCCAGCACCAGCGCGCCATGCCCGCCCATCGAATGGCCGAAGATGCCGATGCGCGCGGGGTCGACCGGCAATGCCGCCGTCACCAGCGCGACCAGCTCGAGCACGTAGCTGTACATCCGGTAACGGCTGCGCCACGGCGCCGCGGTCGCATCGACGTAGAAGCCGGCGCCGACGCCGAAGTCCCAGTCGTCCGATTCGCCGGCAACGCCGGCGCCGCGCGGGCTGGTGTCGGGCGCCACCAGGATCGTTCCCAGCTCGGCGGCCACGCGCTGCGCGCCGGCCTTGATCATGAAAGTTTCCTCTGTGCAGGTCAGGCCGGCCAGGTAGAACAGCGCCGGCAGCTTGCCCGCGCGCGCCTGCGCCGGCACGAACACCGAGAAGCGCATCGGCAATCCGATCGCATCGGACTGGTGCGAGTAGAAGCGCTGCACGCCGCCGAAGCAGGCGTGCTCCGCGAGCAACTGGAACGGCTCCATGGCTTAATAGAGCACGACGGAACGGATCGACTCGCCGCTTTTCATCAGCTCGAAGCCCTCGTTGATGCGCTCGAGCGGCAGGGTGTGGGTGATCAGGTCGTCGATATTGAGCTTGCCGTCCATGTACCAGTCGACGATCTTGGGCACGTCGGTGCGGCCGCGCGCGCCGCCGAAGGCAGAGCCTTTCCACTGGCGGCCGGTGACCAGCTGGAATGGCCGCGTGGAAATTTCCTCGCCTGCCGCGGCGACGCCGATGATGAAGGACTGGCCCCAGCCCTTGTGGGTGCATTCGAGCGCCTGGCGCATGACGGTGGTGTTGCCGATGCACTCGAACGAATAATCGGCGCCGCCATCGGTGAGCTGGACGATGCGGTCGACGACGTTGGCGACGTCTTTCGGATTGACGAAGTCGGTCATGCCGAACTTGCGCGCCATCGCCTCGCGCCCGGGGTTGATGTCGACGCCGATGATCTTGTCGGCGCCGACCATCCTGGCGCCCTGGATCACGTTCAGGCCGATGCCCCCCAGGCCGAACACCACCACGTTGGCGCCGGCTTCGACCTTGGCCGAGAACACCACCGCGCCGACGCCGGTGGTGACGCCGCAGCCGATGTAGCAGGCCTTGTCGAACGGCGCATCCGAACGGATCTTGGCCAGCGCGATTTCCGGCACGACGATGTAGTTCGAAAATGTCGAGGTGCCCATGTAGTGGAAGATGGGTTTGCCGTCGAGCGAGAAGCGCGAAGTGCCATCGGGCATCAGGCCGCGGCCCTGGGTGGACCGGATCGACTGGCACAGGTTGGTCTTGCGCGACAGGCAGAACTTGCACTGCCGGCATTCCGGCGTGTACAGCGGGATGACGTGGTCATCCTTTTTGAGGGTGGTGACGCCGGCGCCCGTTTCGAGGACGATGCCGGCGCCTTCATGGCCCAGGATGGCGGGGAAGATGCCTTCCGGATCGGCGCCGGACAGCGTGTAGTAATCGGTATGGCAAATGCCGGTGGCCTTGATTTCGACCAGCACTTCCCCGGCACGCGGGCCTTCCAGCTCGACCTGCTCGATCGTCAGGGGCGATCCGGCCTTCCACGCAATAGCGGCTTTCGTCTTCATGAGAATGTTTTCCGATCAAGAATGATGAAGCTGAGTCGGCGCGAGCGCGACAGCTATTCTTCTCAAAAGCAAAACACGTGCCACTGGCGGCCGGGCGTGTCGTTCCCGGATTGGCCGGGGGGCGGGGCCTGTTGTAGCTGCTGAAGCTGTTAGACAATCGGAACAGCGGGCGCCGGACCTGTTCGATCGGCGGAACAGGTGCGGCGCGCAGCAGCCGAAGGGGGCGGGAGATCAGGACAGTGGCAGGTGCAGCTCGGCAACGTCGCACACGATGGCGACGGCATCGCGCACCTGCCGCGACGACGCTATGGGTTGACCGATACCCCGGCGCTGTGCGCCTGCTCGTCGGCATGGTACGAGCTGCGCACCATGGCGCCGACGGCGGCGTGGACGAAACCCATCTTGTAGGCTTCGGCTTCGAACATCTTGAAGACGTCCGGGTGCACGTAGCGGCGTACCGGCAGGTGCGAGTTCGACGGCGCCAGGTACTGGCCGATGGTGAGCATCTCGACGTTGTGCTCGCGCAGGTCGCGCATCACCTGCAGGATCTCCTCGTCGGTTTCGCCGAGGCCGACCATGATGCCGGACTTGGTGACCGCGTCCGGGTACAGCGCCTTGAAGTCGCGCAGCAGTTCCAGCGAATGCTTGTAGTCGGCACCCGGGCGCGCTTCCTTGTACAGGCGCGGCACCGTTTCCAGGTTGTGGTTCATGACGTCCGGCAGGCCGTCCTTGAAGATCGCCAGCGCCTTGGCCAGGCGGCCGCGGAAGTCGGGCACCAGCACTTCGATGCGCGTCTTCGGCGACAGCGCGCGGGTCTGCTGGATGCACTCGACGAAGTGGCCGGCGCCGCCGTCACGCAGGTCGTCGCGGTCGACCGAGGTGATGACGACGTACGACAGGCGCAGGTCGGCGATGGTTTTCGACAGGTTGCGCGGCTCGTTGACGTCGAGCGGATCGGGGCGGCCGTGGCCGACGTCGCAGAACGGGCAGCGGCGGGTGCACTTGTCGCCCATGATCATGAAGGTGGCGGTGCCCTTGCCGAAGCATTCGCCGATGTT
>JBBRXM010000046.1:0-40493 GCA_038248405.1 Burkholderiales bacterium | reverse complement strand
TGGCCAAGGTGGTGCAGGTCGAAAGCAGCGCCGCCGGCGCCTTCGGGCGCGTGGTGTGCCAGCCGCTGGCCGGCATCGACCGCAACCGCCAGCTGCTGATCCTGATGTCGCAGCCGGACATGCCGCCGCGTCCCGCCGAGGCGCCGGCCAAGTTGGTCGGCAAGAAGCATGGCCTGCCGAAGATGGAACCGCTCGACGTGGCGCCGCTGCCGCCGCCGGCGCCGCGCGAGACCAGCGCCGCCAAGGTCACCGGCGCGCCTGCCGTCAGCCCGGTGGCCGGCGTCGGCGCCGCCGTCGCCGCGCCCGCAGAGACCAGGAAAACCGTCCCATGAACCGTCCGCATTACATCCTCCTGCCGGTCAGCCCGCTGTTCATCGCGCTCAGCCTGACCTGCGCCTTCATGCTCAACCTGCTGCCTTGGGGCCGCCTGATCGGCGCGCCTGACTTCGTCGCGCTGGTGCTGGTGTTCTGGGGTATCCACCAGCCGCGCAAGGTCGGCATCGGGCTGGCGTTCTTCATGGGCCTGATGATGGACGTGCACGACTCCACGCTGCTGGGTGAGAACGCGCTCGCCTACACCCTGCTTTCCTACCTGGCCATCATGATCCACCGCCGGGTGCTGTGGTTCCCGATCATGACGCAGGCGATCCACGTGTTCCCGCTGCTGCTGTTTACCCAGGCGATCCAGGTGATGGTGCGCTTCGTCGTGTCCGGAAAATTCCCCGGCTGGCTGCATTTCATCGAAAGCGTGGTGGCGATCGCCCTGTGGCCGCTGGTAACCTGGCTGCTGCTGGCGCCGCAGCGGCGCGCCGTCGACCGCGACCACACGCGGCCGATCTGACCGGCCGACCGCAATGACTGAAATCAAAGACAACGACCGCGAAATCCACCTGTTCCGCATGCGCCTGACGGCGGTCGTCATTTTCGTGTTCCTCGGCTTCGGCGTGCTGGTGGCGCGCTTCGTCTGGCTGCAGGTGATCAAGCACAGCCAGTACATGGCGCAGGCCGAGGACAACCGCATCGCGATCGTGCCGATCGTGCCCAACCGCGGCCTGATCGTCGACCGCAACGGCGTCGTCCTGGCCCGCAACTATTCCGCCTACACGCTCGAGATCACGCCGTCCAAGCTGGAGGCCTCGCTCGACTCGGTAATCGACGAACTGGCCAAGCTGGTGCTGATCGAGCCGAAGGACCGCAAACGCTTCAAGCGCCTGCTGGAAGAATCGAAGTCGTTCTCCGGGGTGCCGCTGCGCACCCGCCTGTCCGACGACGAGGTGGCCCGTTTTACCGCCCACCGCTTCCGCTTTCCCGGCGTCGAGGTGCAGGCGCGCCTGTTCCGCCAGTACCCGATGGGCGAGATTGCCTCGCACGTGATCGGCTATATCGGCCGCATCAACAGCGCCGAGGCGAAGCTGATCGAGGCCGGCGACGACGCCGCCAACTACAACGGCACCGACCACCTCGGCAAGGAAGGGCTTGAAAAGAGCTACGAGAAGCAGCTGCACGGCCAGACCGGCTACGAGGAAGTGGAGCGTTCGGCCGGCGGGCGGGCCATCCGCACGCTGTCGCGGACCCCCGCGGTGCCCGGCACCAACCTGATCCTGTCGGTCGACATCGAGCTGCAGAAGGTGATCGAAGAGGCCTTCGGCGAGTGGCGCGGCGCGCTGGTGGCGATCGAGCCGGAGACCGGCGACGTGCTGGCCTACGTGTCGCGCCCCGGCTTCGACCCCAACCTGTTCGTCGACGGCATCGACTCGCAAAGCTGGAACGAGCTCAATACCTCGCTCGACCGGCCGCTGATGAACCGGCCGCTGTCGGGCACCTATCCGCCCGGCTCGACCTTCAAGCCGTTCATGGCGCTGGCGGCGCTGGAGACGGGCAAGCGCACCGAGAGCCAGGGCATTTCCGACCCCGGCTTCTTCATGCTCGGCGGGCACCGCTTCAATGACGACAAGCCGGGCGGCCATGGCTACGTCAACATGTACAGCTCGATCGTCGCCTCCTGCGACACCTATTACTACCAGCTCGGCAACGAGATGGGCATCGACGCCATCTCCGGCTTCATGAAGCAGTTCGGCTTCGGCCAGCCGACCGGCATCGACCTCGAGCACGAAAAAGTAGGCGTGCTGCCGTCGCAGGAATGGAAGCGCGAGCGCTTCAAGAAGAACCGGGCGATGCAGAAGTGGGTCGGCGGCGACACCGTCTCGATCAGCATCGGCCAGGGCTTCAACAATTACACGATGCTGCAGCTGGCGCATGCGGTGGCGACGCTGGCCAACAACGGCGTGGTGATGAAGCCGCACCTGGTCAAGATCATGGAAGACGGCGGCACCCGCGCGCGCACGCTGACGGTGGCAAAGGAGAGCGCGCGCATCCCGCTCAAGCAGCAGAACGTCGACGCCATCAAGCGCGCCATGGTCGGCGTTACCACCGACCAGAGCGGCACCGGTTACAAGGCGTTCCAGAACGCCGGCTACGTCGTCGGCGGCAAGACCGGCACCGCGCAGGTGATCGGCCTCAAAGGCGGCAAGTACAACGCCAACGCAATCCACGAGCGGCTGCGCGACAACGCGCTGTTTACCGCCTTCGCGCCGGCCGACAAGCCGCGCATCGCCATTGCCATCGTCGTCGAAAACGCCGGCTTTGGCGCCGGCGTGGCCGCGCCGATCGTGCGCAAGGCGCTCGACTACTACCTGCTGGGCAAACGGTCGGGCCAGAAGGATGCCACCAAGGTTCCCAAGGAAGACGAGGAACTGGTGCCGGTCGAGGAATTCAAGGCCGATGCCGGCATCGACACGCTACACAAGCCGGGCGGTGAAACGCCCGGCAACAAGGACTGACCAATGCGGATTCACGAACGACGCTCGCTGTGGCGCCGCGCGCGCCCCTACTTCACCGTGTTCGACGGCCCGCTGGCGATGATCCTGTTCCTGCTGCTGTCGACGGCGCTGTTTACGCTCAGCTCCGCCGGGATGGACTTCCCGGGGCGGCTCGAGGGGCAGATGCGCAACTTCCTGGTCGCTTTCATCTTCATGTGGATCGCCGCCAACGTGCCGCCGCAAATGCTGCTGCGGATGGCGGTGCCGATCTACACGGTCGGCGTCACCCTGCTGGTGGCGGTGTACGCGGTCGGCACCATCAAGAAGGGTGCGCGCCGCTGGCTGCACGTCGGTATCGACATCCAGCCTTCCGAGATCATGAAGATCGCCATGCCGCTGATGCTGGCCTGGTTCTTCCAGAACCGCGCCGGCATGCTGCGCTGGCATTCGTTCGCGATCGCCGCGGTGCTGCTGCTCATTCCCGTCAGCCTGATCGCCAAGCAGCCCGATCTCGGCACCGCGCTGCTGGTGCTGGCATCGGGCTTCTATGTGATCTTCCTGGCAGGCCTGTCGTGGAAGGCACTGGGCGCGCTGGTGGTGGCGGTGGGCGCCAGCCTGCCGGTGGCCTGGTCGATGATGCACGACTACCAGCGCGAACGCGTCATGACGCTGATCGACCCGACCTCGGACCCGCTCGGCAAGGGCTTCCACATCATCCAGTCGACCATTGCGATCGGCTCGGGCGGGTTGATGGGCAAGGGCTACCACAAGGGCACCCAGGCCTATCTCGAATTCATCCCCGAACGCACCACCGACTTCATCTTCTCGGTCTACGCCGAGGAGTATGGCCTGATCGGCATCCTGTTCCTGCTGTTCCTTTACCTGCTGCTGATCGGGCGTGGCCTGATGATCGCGGCCAATGCACCGACGCTGTTTACGCGCCTGTTGGCGGGGGCGATCACGATGATCTTCTTTACCTATGCGTTCGTCAACATGGGGATGGTCAGCGGGATCCTGCCGGTGGTGGGCGTGCCGCTGCCGTTCATGAGCTACGGCGGCACCGCGCTGCTGACGCTGGGCGTGGGCGCGGGCATCCTGATGAGCATCCAGCGCCACCGCAAATTGGTGCAAACCTGAACGCGCGCCTGCTTGCGGCAATCGCCGCTGCCGCGACCTTGGCGCTGGCCGGCTGCGGCACCGCCGCGCGCAAGGCTGCGGCGCCGGCGCAGCCGGTTGCGCCCAGCGTCACCCATCCGAAGGTCAACGAGCTGCCGCAGATGCCGGCGGCCGGCTCCGGGCGCGGCGGCTACTACCAGGACGACGGCCCCGGCGATGCGCCGCCGGCCGGCCTGCGCGAGGTGCCCGACGCGGTGGCCAGGGCCGAGCCGCTGTCGAAGTACGCCAACCGTCCCTACGTCGTGTTCGGCAAGACCTATGTGCCGATGCCGGGCGAGGCGGCGTTTTCGCAGCGCGGCACGGCCAGCTGGTACGGCAAGAAATTCCACGGCCAGCGCACCGCGTCGGGCGAGCTGTACGACATGTACAAGATGACCGCCGCCCATCCGACGCTGCCGATTCCATCGTACGCGCGCATCACCAGCCTGTCGACGGGCGTGCAGGTGGTGGTGCGCATCAACGACCGCGGCCCTTTCCATTCGAGCAGGATCGTCGACGTCTCGTACACCGCGGCGCTCAAGCTTGGCCTGCTGAACAAGGGCAGCCACGAGGTGCAGATCGAACGCGTGCTGCCGGGCGAACCGGTACGCAGCGCGGCGGCGCCGGTGGTGCCGCCGGCGCCGCCGGTCGATGCCGTCCCGGCGGCGGCGCCGGCCATCGTGCGCGCGCCGACGGACGGCTACTACCTGCAGCTTGGCGCCTTCAGTCAGGCCGTCAACGCGGCCGAGATGCGCAGCCGGGTGCTGGCGTCGGGGGTGGTGACGCTGGTGGAAGTGGTGCAGGCGGGCGCGGTGCACCGGCTGTACGGCGGACCGTTCGCCAGCCGCGCCGAAGCGCTGGCGGCGGTCGGCGCGCTGCCGGCCGCGCTTGGGATCAAGCCGCTGGTGGTCCGCCGCAGCGCCGAGTGATCATTTGCAGGCGCGGGTGTCGAGCGCCGGGAAGCTGGCGGCGATGTCGTCGACCTGCGCCTTGACGGCGGCGTCGATGCCGCGGAACTGGTAGGCGAGCTTGCTGGTCTGCGCGCCGCGCGGGCTCACGCGCGCGCTGTGCACGCCCTGCTTGCCGAGCGCGGCCAGTTGCGTCTGGGCCGCCGCTTCCGACTTGAACACGCCCAGCGAGATCGCCCACTTCTGCGGCGAGGTATCGGACATGATGTAGAAATTGGTGACGCCCATCGCTTTCAGCTCGGCCGCCTTGCGGTCGGCCGCTTCCTTGCTGCCTTGCGGCGGAATCATCACCATGTAGCTGGTCGCGTCGGTGGCAGTGACGGCGCGGCGGGTCTGGCGATCGCCCAGTTCCAGCGGCGCCAGCCTGCTTTCGAAGCGGCGCGCCTCGGCCTGCGCGAAATTGCCCACTTCGAAGCAGGCCAGCGGCAGCGCGGCGACCGCCAGGGCCGCCGGCGCCGGCGCCGGCGGCCCTGGCTCGGATGCGGCGGCGGCGGCGGGCGCCGCCGGCAGCAGCTTCAGCTTGTCGGCGTTGAGCTGGTTGTTCAGGCGCGCCGGTTCGCGTTCGTTGCCGGTGAAATTGCCGAGCATGCCCTGGCCGTAGGCGAGCAGCAAGCCGTTGATACACAGCAGGCACCAGAAGACAAATTTCAGCACGGGTTATTCCTTCGAGTTTGCGGCGGCGTGCAGGCCGACCAGGACGATGTTATCGACCAGTTTGTGCGGCACCGTCAGCGCCGGCGCGATGTAGCGGGCGGCGCCGCCGGAGAGGATGCACAGGCCGGCGCCGAGCAGGCCGCAGGCGCGCTCGATGGCGCCCGCCTGCGCAGCCAGGCAGCCCGACAGGATGGCGTCGTCGGTGTTGTCGGCAAAGCCGGCCGGCAGCGCGTCGCCGGCGGCGATGTGGGGAAGCTGCGCCGTATTGCGCGCCAGCGAACTGGCCATCAGGCCCAGGCCAGGCAGGATCATCCCGCCGAGGAACACGCCGTCGGCCGACAGCGCGTCGATGGTGGTGGCGGTGCCGCAGGTGGCCACCACCAGCGCCTTGCCCGGCTCCAGCGCGCGCGCGCCGATGGCGGCGGCGAAACGGTCGCTGCCCAACTGCGACGGATTGCGGTAGCCGTTGCGCAAGCCGGCGCGTTGCGGCGTCGACGCAAACCAGTCGATCGCCGTTGCCGGCAGCATGCGCTGCAGCTGTTCGCCGACGCCGGTGCCGGCGACGTTGGAGGCCAACGCGCGGGTGACGCCTGCGTGCTGCCAGCATCCCGCCAGCTGGTCGATTTCGGCGTGGGCGACAGCGCCTTCGCGCAGCCATGCTCCGGGCGGCGCGTCATGCGCGCATAGCGCCCATTTGATGCGCGTGTTGCCGGCGTCGATCAGCAGCAGCATGTCAGTTCCCTTCCAGGCGCAGCGAGACGTCGCCGGCCAGCACCGCGACGCGCCCGCCGGCGGTGTCAAGCAGCAGGCGGCCGCTGTCGTCGACGCCCGCGGCCACGCCGTGTTGCACGACGACGCCATGGTCGACGATGGCGACGGCCTGTCCGCGCCAGGCGTGCAGGGCGTTCCAGCGCGTGCGGAAGGCGGCAAACCCGGCGCGGTCGAATTCTTCCAGCGCGCCGGCCAGCGCATCGAGCAGCGCCGCCATCAGCGTGTCGCGGTCCATGCGCGCCAGCCATGGCGCGCCGGCGACGGCGCGGCCGATGCGCTCCTCCAGCTGGTCCGGCATCAGCAGGTTCAGGCCGATGCCGATGACGGCCCAGGTGCCGCCGCCGGCGGCGCCCTGGGTTTCGATCAGGATGCCGGCCAGCTTGCTGCCGTCTTTCAGCAAGTCGTTGGGCCACTTCAGCTGGACCGGCACGTCGCGCGCGGCGAGCGCCTCGGCCAGCGCGACGCCGACCGCCAGCGGCAGGCCGAGCAGGCGCTGCGGCGCGCCGTCGAACTTCCACGCCAGCGAAAAGGTCAATGAGTCGCCGGCCGCGGACAGCCAGCTGCGCCCTGCGCGGCCGCGGCCGGCGCTCTGGTGCTCGGCCACGAGCAGGGTGGGGCGGGCGAGGCGGGCCGCGCGCGCCATCAGGTCGGCGTTGGTGGAGCCGGTCTGCGCCACCACTTCGACGTCGACGGCGGCGGCCGACTGCGCGGCGATCGCGGCGGCGTTCACTGCGGCCCCCCACGCGGCTTGCGCGGCGCGCGCGCGAACGCCAGGTCGTAGGCCGCGTTGGGCAGCGCGCGCAGCAGCTTGGCCACCACGCCCATCTGCCAGGGGATGACCCGGTAGCTGGCGCCGGCCGCGATCGCGGCGGCTGCCTTGCGGGCGAAGCGGTCGGCCGGCATCAGGAACGGCATGGGGTAGGGATTGGCGCGGGTCATGGGTGTATCGATATAGCCCGGAGCAATGGTGACGACGCGGATTCCGTGCGGCTTCATCTCAAGGCGCAGCGATTCGCAGTAGGCCAGCACCGCTGCCTTGGACGCGCTGTAGGCGCCGGCGCCGGGCAAGCCGCGGATGCCGGCGACGCTGCCGATGCCCACCAGCGTCGGCGTGCCGGCGCGTCCCGCCATGGATGCGATGAATGGCGCGAAGGTGGCGACGGTGGCGCCGACATTGGTGGCGAAGATGGCATCGAAGGCGGTCAGGTCTTCCGCGTGTTCGGTCAGCGTGCCTTGCGAGACGCCGGCATTGGCGATGACGATGTCGGCGCCGCCACCGGCGATGAAGTCCGCAGCCGCCGCGGCAAGGGCGGCGCGGTCGGTGACGTCGACGGCGTACACCTTGTGCAGGCCGGGGTTGGGCAGGCTGGCGGCCAGTTCCTGCAAGGCGCCCTCGCGGCGCGCCAGCAGTCCGAGCGTGGCGCCCTGTTGCGCATACTCGCGCGCCAGCGCGGCGCCGATCCCGCTCGAGGCGCCGGTGATGAAGACGCGGTTCATGGCGCGCGTTGCGGCGTGGCGTGCACTACTTCTTTTCCGCTTTCGCTTTCGCGACCAGGAAGTCCATCACCTGCAGCGCCGACTGCTGCAGCTCGGGCTCGGGTTGCGCATCCTGGCCGGCGCGCGAGGGCGAGGTCAGGAAGCGGCCGTCGATGGCGACCATCGGCCATTCGTCGACCTGGTAAGCGGCCATCATCGCGCTGGCGCGGCGCAGCTTGGCCTGCACGCCGAACGAGTTCCACGCGTCGATGAATTTCGCCTGGTCGATGCCGGACCTCACGGCCCAGTCGAGCACTGCCTGGTCATTGGGCAGGCGCTGGCGCTGGACGTGGATGGCGTCGAACACCTTCTGGTGGTACTGCTCGGTGAGGCCGAGCGCATCGAGCGTGTAGAACAGCCGCTGCTGCGCCAGCGCGCTCTGGCCCGGCGGCACGTGCACGCGTTTGAAGACGATGTTGGCGCCCTGTTTCTTGACCCATGCCGCCAGCAGCGGCTCGAAGCGGTTGCAGTGGGGGCAGTAGTAGGCGAAGAATTCGGTCACTTCGACCTTGCCGGCGGCGTCGGTGTTCTGCGCCTGCGGCAAGGTCAGGTACTCGACGCCGTTCTTCGGGTCGGCGGGGGAGGCCGCAGCGGCGCTGCAGAAGCCGATGGCGGCCGCGCACAGCAAGGTTCGTATCATTCGCATCACGGTCTCCGGCTTATTTCTGGTTGCGCACGATGGCGACGTCGATGCCGCTGTCGATCAACTTGGCGCGCGCCTTGTTCATCGACTCGACCTGGCTGAACGGGCCGATGCGCACGCGGTGCAGCACGCCGGCGTCGCTGGCGCGCTCGCTGATGGCCGCCTCGAAGCCGAGCAGGGCCAGCTTGGCGCGCGTGTTCTCGGCGTCGGCGATGTCGCGGAAGGCACCGGCCTGCAGGAAGTAGACGACCCTGTCGTCGGCCGCGGCGTCGGCCTTGGCGGTGACGACGCGCGCCAGTTCGTGCGCCGCCGGTGCGGCCACCGGTGCAGGAGCAGGTGCCGCGGCCGGACGGGCCGGCGGCGGCGCCTTCGCTTCGGCCTTCAGGTCGGCCGGATCCTTCATGTTGGCGATTACCTTTGCCAGCGGGTCGGCCTCGGGCGCCTTCGGCTTGTCGGCCATCTGGCGGTTCGCTTCGCGCATCGCTTCCTTGCTGCCGTAAAGCGGCTTGTTGGGATCGGAGACCTGGCCGGCGGTCGGCTCGGACAGTTTTCCCTTGCCCGACTTTTCGGTGAACGGCGTCGAGCCCTTGGTGATCGCCAGCGCCACGGCGACGGCGATGCCGAGGCCCACGATCAGGCCGATGATCACGCCGGTGAGCGTATTGCCCTGCTGGCGCTTGAGCGGTGAAAGACGAGGTGTGAGCTGCATTGGTGCCTTCAGAGTTGATTACATCTTGTTCGGCGCCGACACGCCGATCAGCGCCAGGCCGTTGCGCAGCACCTGGCGGGTGGCGGTGGCCAGGGCCAGGCGTGCCAGCTTGAGCGCTTCGTCGTCGTCGAGCAGCCACTTGTTGGCGAAGTAGTAGCTGTGCAGCTCGCCGGCCAGCTCGCGCAGGTAGAACGCGACCTGGTGCGGGCCCAGTTCGGCCTGGGCACGCTGCAGCATCTCGGGATACGCCGCCAGCTTGGCCAGCAGCCTTTCCTCGTGCGGCGTCGTCAGGCGCGACAGGTCCACGCCGGCCAGCTGGGCCTCGTCACCGCCCCAGTTGGCCAGCGCCGAGCAGATGCGCGCATGGGCATACTGGACGTAGTAGACCGGATTTTCGTCGTTGGTCGCCAGCGCGACGTCGACGTCGAACACGAATTCGGTGTCGGCCTTGCGCGAGATGAGGAAGAAGCGCACGGCGTCGCGGCCGCGCTCGATGTCGCCGTTGCCGGACCATTCGATCAGGTCGCGCACGGTGACGTAGGAACCGGCGCGCTTGGAGATCTTGACCTCTTCGCCGCCCTTCATGACGGTGACCATCTTGTGCAGCACGTAGTCGGGGTAGCCCTGCGGGATGCCCATGGCCAGCGCCTGCAGGCCGGCGCGCACGCGCGCGATGGTGCCGTGGTGGTCGCTGCCCTGGATGTTGATGGCCTGGACGAAGCCGCGCTGCCACTTGACGAGGTGGTAGGCGACGTCGGGCACGAAGTAGGTGTAGGTGCCGTCGGACTTCTTCATCACGCGGTCCTTGTCGTCGCCGTACTCGGTGGTGCGCAGCCACAGCGCGCCGCCTTCCTCGAACGTCTTGCCGGAGGCGACCAGCGCGTCCACCGCCTGGTGCACCTTGCCGTCGGCGTACAGCGAGGATTCGAGGTAGTAGTTGTCGAACTTGACGCCGAAGGCCTGCAGGTCGATGTCCTGCTCGTGGCGCAGGTAGGTCACGGCAAAGGCGCGGATCGACTCCATGTCGGCGATGTCGCCGCTGGCGGTGGCCGGCTGACCGTCGCTGGCCGCGACCGTCTTGCCGGCCTTGAAATCCTCGGCGATGTCGCCGATGTAGTCGCCGTTGTAGGCCGATTCGGGCCACTGCAGGTCGCCCGGCACGAAGCCTTTCAGTCGCGCCTGCACCGAGTTGGCCAGCGTGGCGATCTGCACGCCGGCGTCGTTGTAGTAGAACTCGCGCGTGACCGCGTAGCCCTGCGAGTCGAACAGCGAGGACAGGGCGTCGCCGAGCGCGGCCTGGCGGCCGTGGCCGACGTGCAGCGGGCCGGTCGGATTGGCGGAGACGAATTCGATGATCACCTGCTTGCCGGCGCCGGCGTCGCTGCGGCCATACTGCTCGCGCGACTGCAGGATGGTGCGCACCACCGACTGCCTGGCGGAGGCGGCCACGCGCAGGTTGATGAAGCCGGGGCCGGCCACTTCCGCGGCTTCGATGATGCCCTTGGCGGCAGGGTCGGCCAGCAGCGCGGCGACCAGCTTGTTGGCCAGTTCGCGCGGGTTGCTCTTGAGCTGCTTGGCCAACTGCATCGCGATGTTGCAGGCGACGTCGCCGTGCGCCGGATCGCGCGGTCGCTCGAGCACGACGGCGGGCGCCAGGCCGGTGCCGGCGGTCAGCGGGGCGAGGGCGGCCTGGATCAGGGCGACGATTTCAAGTTTTTGTTGGGCAAGCATGTGCAGGTATTCTGTCAGAGTGAAAAAGCGGTGGCAGGGCCACGGGCAAACAGCATCAATTATACTGGTTCGGCGCAGCAAGCAATACGTTGCCGGCCATACAGAAGCCCCTGATTTTGTTGTCAAAACGCCCGGAACGGCCTGCTTCACGCGTGCTGCATGGCTTAGCCGTTACAATTGGCGCCTTTAAGGCGCGCGCCGCCGCGCCAGCCACGCATTTATGCAAGCCACCAAGCACGTCCTCACACAAAGACCGCCATGACAGCCAAGCGCCCGACGCTCTCGATCAAACCCGCCGCGCCGAAGTCGGCCGCCGCCGCACCGCGCCTGCGCGCCAGCTACGAAGTGAAACCGGTGCTGCAGCCGGGCTACCTGCCGCGCCTGAAACCCGATTCGCTGGCGCTGTGCCTGCTGGGCGCGGCCAACGCGGTGTCGCAGGTACGCGCCGGCGCCGCGCTGCCGCAGGCGCTCACCACCGCGTTCGGCGTCACCCAGGCGTCGCCGCAGGCGCGCGGCGCGATCCAGGACATCTCGTACCGCACCATGCGCCAGCTGGGCCGCAGCGAAGTGCTGCTGAGCCTGATGACGTCGAAGGCGCCGGAGCCGCCGATGCTGGCCAGCCTGCTGTGCTGCGCGCTGGCGCTGATCGACACGCCCGACGGCGCCACGGCGCCGTATGAAGAATTCACCGTCGTCGACCAGGCCGTGACGGTGGCCACCTCGCACCCCGACATGGCGCATGCGAAGGGCATGGTCAACGCGGTGCTGCGGCGCTTTCTGCGCGAGCGCGAGTCGCTCGTCAAGACGGCGCTGCAGGATCCGGTCGCGCTGTGGAACTACCCGCAGTGGTGGATCGACACCGCCAGGGCGGCCTATCCGCACGACTGGCAGGCCATTCTCACGGCCGGCAACGCGCAGCCGCCCTTGACCTTGCGCGTGAACCGCCGCAAGACGACGGTGGAGGCGTATTTACAGACCCTGAAGGACGCCGGCATCGGCGCCGCCCGGATCGGGCCGTCGGCGGTGCGGCTCGACAAGCCGATCGGCGTGACGCTGATCCCCGGCTTCGAAGCGGGCCTGTGCTCGGTGCAGGACGCCGGCGCCCAGCTGGCCGCGCCGCTGCTCGACCTGCGCGACGGCATGCGCGTGCTCGACGCCTGCGCCGCTCCGGGCGGCAAGACCGGCCATATCCTCGAGCTGGCCGACGTCGACCTGACGGCGGTCGACTCGGACCCGAAACGGCTGGTGCGCATCGAGGAAAACCTGCAGCGCCTCGGCCTGGCGGCGACGCTGAAGGCGTTCGAGGCGCAGACCTCGGTATGGTGGGACGGCCAGGGTTTCGATCGCATCCTGGCCGACGTGCCGTGCACGGCGTCGGGCATCGTGCGGCGCCACCCGGACATCCGCTGGTTGCGCCGCAAGGGCGACGCGCTCCAACTAGCAACACTTTCGGCCAAAATTCTCGACAACCTTTGGCAGATGCTCAAGCCAAATGGTAAATTGCTGTTCGTGACATGTTCACTCTGGCCCCAGGAATCGGAAGCGCAAGCGGCCGCATTCGCCGCGCGCCACGGCGCCACGCGCCTGCCGGCGCCGGGCCAGCTGCTGCCCGTCGGCGGCGCGCTCGAGGATCATGATGGATTGTTCTACGCCCTGTTCGAAAAGAGCGCGGCATAATGGGTCTCCTGATGGTCGCTGACTATATGGGTCGTTGACTATGCATTGGTTTTTTAAGGCTCTGGCCCACTTGTGACAATCCGTTTTCTCCGACTCCTCGCCTGCCAGCTGCTGCTGTTGTTCGCTTGCGCGCAGGCGCAGGCAGCCGACGCCGTCGACATCACCCTCGCCAGGATCGAGGCCACCGAAGACGGCTACCGGCTCGACGCCAGGTACGCGTTCGAGCTCAGTCACGACCTCGAGGACGCCATCGCGCGCGGCGTGGCGCTGTATTTCACCACCGAAATCGAACTGACGCGCCCGCGCTGGTGGTGGTCCGACGAGAAGGCGGTGTCGTCGCGCCAGACGCTGCGCATCTCGTACAACGAACTGCACCGCCAGTACAACGTGCTGGTGGTGGGCAGCGTGCAGCAAAGCTTCCAGACGCTCGACGAGGCGCTGGCGAACATCCGCCGCCCGGGGCGCTGGATGATCGCGCCGAAGGGCGCCCTCAATCCCGGCGAGACCTACCACGTCACCATGCGCATGTTCATGGACCGGCAGCTGCTGCTCAAACCGCTGCAGGTGAACGCCCTGAACAACGCCGGCTGGCAGCTCAGCTCCAACAAGAAGACCTTCCTCTACAAGGCGGAGTAGGTGAAGCCGGCGTTGAAGTACGGGGCCATCGTGGGCGGGGCAGTGGTCGCCACCCTGCTGTTCCTGCTGGCGTCGGCGTCGGACAGCTCCAGCTTTTTCGACCGCTACTACTCCTGGCTGTTCGGCCTGAACGCGGCGGTGGCCGGCGCCATGCTGATCTTCGTGGTGGTGGCGCTGGGGCGTCTTTACGTGCGCTACAAGAGCGGCAAGTTCGGCTCGCGCCTGATGGCGCGGCTGGTGCTGCTGTTTGCCGGCATCGGCATCCTGCCAGGGCTGGTCATCTTCCTGGTGTCGGTGCAGTTCGTGTCGAACTCGATCGAATCCTGGTTCGACGTCAAGATCGAGTCGGCGCTGCAGTCGGGCCTGAACCTGGGCCGCGCCGCGCTCGACCAGGCGCTGACCGAACTGGAAGCCTCGGCGCACGTGTCGAGCACCACGCTGGCGGGCCAGAACCGCGAGGCCACCCAGGCGATCCTCCACCGCATCGTCACCGAGCAGGACGGCATGCTCAGCGCCCTGGTGGTCGACGCCGACGGCCGCCTGATGGCGGCGGCCTCGGAAGACAAGCTGGCCAACCTGGCGGCCGACCTGCCGACGCCGTCGATGCTCAGGCAAGCGGGCATGCCCGGCGGCTACACCCAGTCCGAGAGCGGGGCCGATCCCAACGCCAAGTCGGCGGGCGGCGCCGACAACGCCGCCAACGCGCTCGACGCCGCCACCGGCCTGCGCCTGCGGGTGGTGCTGGCGGTGCCCGAGCCGCCGGGGGCCTCGCCGCGCTACCTGCAGCTGGTGCAGTCGGTGCCGGTCAACCTGGCCACCAATGCCGAAGTGCTGCACACGGCGCTGAACGAATACAAGCTGCGCTTCGTCGCCCGCCACGGCCTGCGCAAGATGTACCTCGTCACCCTGACCCTGACACTGCTGCTGGCCATTTTCGGCGCCGTCGCCAGCGCCTTCCTGATCGCCTCGAACCTGGCGCAGCCGCTGCTGGTGCTGGCCGAAGGCACGCGCGCGGTGGCCGAGGGCGACCTGTCGCCGCGCCCGATCGTCACCACCCGGGACGAACTGGGCACGCTGACGCAGTCGTTCAACACGATGACCGGACAGCTGTTCGAAGCGCGCAGCGCGGTCGAGCGCAACCGCGCCGCGCTGCAAAGCGCCAAGGCCCACCTGGAGTCCGTGCTGGGCAACATGTCGGCCGGCGTGATCGTGCTCGACGCCGACTTCAACGTCGTCAATTCGAACGACGCGGTCGACCGCATCCTGCTCAACGACGTCTCCGGCCACGTCGGCCGCGCCCTCACCGAGATCGAGGGGCTCGAGGTGTTCGCCGGCGCCGTCACCCGCGCATTTTCGACCCAGAGCGCGCAGACCGCCGCCGGCAGCGCGCGCCAGCGCACCCACTGGCAGCTGGAGATCGAGATCCCGCGCCGGATCGGCACCAGCGACGACCACGACATCACGCTGTTGGCGCGCGGCTCGCGCCTGCCGGTCGGCGCCGGCAGCGGCTACATCGTGGTGTTCGACGATATCTCCGACGTCATCTCGGCGCAGCGCTCGGTGGCGTGGGGCGAGGTGGCGCGCCGGCTGGCGCACGAGATCAAGAACCCGCTCACGCCGATCCAGCTGTCGGCCGAGCGGCTGCAGATGAAGCTGGAGGCGAAGCTGTCGCCGGAAGACGCGGCGCTGCTCAACCGCAGCACCAGCACCATCGTCAACCAGGTCGACGCCATGAAGCGCATGGTCGACGACTTCCGCGACTACGCCAAGGCGCCGCCGGCGGTGCTGCAGCCGCTCGACTTGAATAGCCTGATCCGCGAAATCCTCGACCTGTACCTGGCCGGCGACGACAGCGACATCATCCACGCCAGGCTGGCGCCGGCGCTGCCGAAGGTGATGGGCGACGCCACCCAGTTGCGCCAGGTGGTTCACAACCTGCTGGCCAACGCCCAGGACGCGCTGCTGGAAAGGGGCGGCGAGGCCGCGCCGGCCCGCATCGACCTCACCACCGAGGCGATCCATTACCAGAACGCCGAGGGCGGCGAGGGCACCGCGGTGCGGCTGGCGATCGTCGACAACGGCCCCGGTTTCGCGCCGCGCATCCTGTCGCGCGCGTTCGAGCCGTACGTGACGTCGAAGGCGCGCGGCACCGGGCTGGGCCTGCCGATGGTGAAAAAGATCATCGACGAACACGGCGGGCGCATCGACATCCACAACCGCCACGACGGAACTGGCGCGTCGGTCTTGATTTTGCTGTTAAAGTTAGCGCCTGAGGCTGCACATCTGGTGTAAAAACCGGTTCACCCATACAATCGCACTTAGAATACGGCTACGGCGGCGCACTGGCGTCCGACCACGCGGGCATATCAGAGAAGGCAAGAATACAGATGGCAAACATTCTCGTAGTTGATGATGAAATGGGCATCCGCGAGCTACTCTCGGAGATCCTGGGCGACGAAGGCCACGCGATCCAGCTGGCCGAAAACGCGCAGCAGGCGCGCGACGCGCGCGCCGCCGGCGCACCCGACCTGGTGCTGCTCGACATCTGGATGCCCGATACCGACGGCGTGACCCTGCTCAAGGAATGGCAGCGCGACGGCCTGCTGACCATGCCGGTCATCATGATGTCGGGCCACGCCACCATCGACACCGCAGTCGAGGCGACCCGCATCGGCGCGCTCAATTTCCTCGAGAAGCCGATTGCGCTGCAAAAACTGCTGAAAGCGGTGCAGCAAGGGCTGACGCGGGCGCAGGAAACCGTGCGCGCGCCGGTGGCGGCGGCGCGCCCGATGATGGCGCCGCAGCCGGAAGAGAACGTGTCGGCCGCATCGGCCATGTTCGCGTCGCAGTCGCTGCAGTCGTCGTCGATCGCGCCGCGCATGGGCGTGCCGGCCAACGGCGAGCAGCAGGGCTACAACCTGTCGTTCGACCTGCCGCTGCGCGAGGCGCGCGACGCCTTCGAGCGGATGTATTTTGAACACCACCTCGGACGCGAAGGCGGCTCGATGACACGGGTGGCGGAAAAAACCGGCCTCGAGCGCACCCACCTGTACCGCAAGCTCAAGCAGCTCGGCGTGGAACCGGGCAAGCTGGCCAAAAAGGGGGGATGAGCGACACCCCGGCCTTGCCAAGGGTGGCCGCCAGCCTCGTCACCGCCGCTACTGCCGGCGCGCGCGAACGGCTGATCGCCGCGCAGCTTTGCCGGTCCGCCTTCAGCGCGGTACTGCTCGAGGGCTTGCCCGACGGCCACGCGATTCTTCTGCCATCTCCCACACTCCTGATCGAACGCATAGCGCCCGGTTGCCTGTGCTGCACCGGCAATCTCGTTTTGCGTGTAACATTAAATCGTCTCCTGCGGCGGCGGCCCGAGCGGCTTTTCATCGGGCTGGCGACAACGGAACACCTTGATCAGTTGCGATCGTGGCTGCAACAGAGGCCATACGATCAGCTGTTGGAACTGACGCCGGACCTGCACACTTGAAATCGGACCGGCCAGCCCCACCTCAGGAATGAGGCGGAGCAGACAGTCAGCGCTGCAAACCCGTCTGATCGAGAGGAGTCACCATGAACATGATTTACAACAGCGAGCAATACAGCGTCGTCGAATTCGGCGTCGACCACGATCTGGAAGCGCTGCGCTTCGGCGGCTACGAGATCGTCGACAAGTCCGGGCGGCGCGAGGCATTTATCGGCGGCAAGCTCGCTCAGTCGTTCCGGCGCGACGTCAACAACCTGATCGCCAGCGAACCGACGATGGAAGAGATCGACGACTTCCTCGGCTCTTACGATTCGTTGATGAGCCAGCCGGTGCTGCTGCACTGATGGCATACTGGCACACCGGGGTCTGACGGGGACGCCGAGTCCCACACGAAAGGTCAGACCCCATCCATTATGTGCCAACTCCTCGGAATGAACTGCAATGTCCCCACCGACATTGTCTTCAGCTTTACCGGCTTCGCCATGCGCGGCGGCCACACCGATACCCACCATGACGGCTGGGGCATCGCGTTTTTCGAAGGCGCCGGCGTGCGCCTGTTCGTCGACCACCAGGCCGCCGTCGCCTCGCCCGTTGCCGAACTGATCAAGCGTTACCCGATCAAGTCGAAGAACGTCATCGCCCATATCCGCAAGGCCACGCAAGGCCATGTCGCGCTGGAAAACTGCCATCCCTTCGTGCGCGAGCTATGGGGCCGCTACTGGGTGTTCGCCCACAACGGCGACCTGAAGCAGTTCGCGCCCGCGCTCACCGGCGCCTTCCGCCCGGTCGGCACCACCGACAGCGAGCGCGCTTTCTGTTTCCTGCTGCAGGAACTGCGCGCGCGCTTCGGCGACGTCGCGCCGGCGCTGGCGCCCCTGCGCGCGGCCATCGCCGAACTGGTGCAGTCGGTGGCCGCCCACGGCACCTTCAACATGATGCTCTCGAGCGGTTCGGCGCTGTTCGCGCACTGCTCCACGCGGCTGTGCTACGTGGTGCGCCAGTACCCGTTCCCTACCGCGCAACTGTCCGACGAAGACGTCAGCGTCGATTTTTCGCAAGTGACCACGCCCAACGACCGGGTCGCGGTGATCGTCACCGAGCCGCTCACCACCAACGAAACCTGGACCGAATTCGCCCCGGGCGAGCTGAAAGTGTTTGTCGACGGCATGCCAATCTCCGCGGATTGATGACAAAAAGTTCACTGATGCAAGAGAATGCGGTAAAGTAACTCATTCTCCCGTCCGGAACGACCCACCGATGAACGACACCGCTGCCCCCTCCGCCGTCAAAGACTTTGCCGTGCGCGATTTTTATCTGGGGCGCCAGCCTATCCTCGACCGCAACCAGGCGCTGTTCGGCTATGAGCTGCTGTTTCGCAGCGCGCCGGGCGGCGCGGCCGATTTCGATACGGGCCTGTCGGCCACCGCCGCCGTCATCGCGCATGCCGGCCAGCTCGGGCTGGACAAGGCGATCGGCGACGCGCAGGGCTTCATCAACGTCGATGCCGCCGTCATCCTGAGCGACATCTTCGCCTTCCTGCCGCGCGAGAGGACGGTGCTCGAAGTGGCCAGCACGGTCGAGGCGAGCGCGCCGCTGCTGGCGCGCATGGCCGACCTGGCGGACCACGGCTTTCGCTTCGCGCTCGACGGCGTCGGCGCCATCGGCCCGCATGCCGGGCAGTTGCTGCCGCTGGCCGATTTCGTCAAGTTCGACATGCGCGCGGTGCCGGCGTCGGCCCTGCAGCAGCTGGCGCCGCGCCTCGCGCGCGGCGGCAGGAAGCTCATCGCCGAAAAGGTCGAGACGCGCGCCCAGTTCGAGCACTGCCGTGAGCTGGGATTCGACTATTTCCAGGGTTTCTATTTCGCCAAACCGCTGGTGATCAGCGGGCGCAAACTGACGCCCTCGCAGCTGGCCGTCATGGAACTGATGAAGCTGGTCAGCTCCGACGCCGAAAACATCGAGATCGAGCGGGCCGTCAAGCGCGACGTCACGCTGGCGCTGAACCTGCTGCGGCTGGTGAACACGCCGGCGGTGGGCATGCGCCAGAAGATCGATTCGGTCAGCCAGGCGCTGCTCGTGCTGGGCCGGCGCCAGCTGCAGCGCTGGCTGCAGATCATGCTTTATGCCGACCCCGGCCAGCGCGGCCACAGCGCCTCGCCGCTGCTGATGCTGGCCACCACGCGCGGGCGCCTGCTCGAACTGCTGGCCAGGCGCCTGCGGCCGAGCCAGCGCAACATCGCCGACATCGCTTTCACCGTCGGCATCATGTCGCTGATGGACGCGCTGTTCGGCATTCCGATGACCGAGATCGTCGGCCAGATCCCCGTGATCGACGAAGTGGCGGTGGCGCTGACGCACCGCAGCGGCTTTTTCGGCGAGCTGCTCAAGCTGGCCGAGTCGATCGAGCAGATGGAGGGCGCGGACGACATGGTGCTGCCGGCGCTCAAGCAGCTGGCCATCTCCAGCGACGAGCTGCTGGAGTTCGAAGTGGCCGCCTTCGCCTGGAGCGATACGGTGGTGCGCTACGCAATCTGACGAGACCGGAACGCCATGACGCCAGTGCTGCTGAAAGTATCGAAACTGACCAAATCGTACGGCGACCGGCGCGCGGTCGACGACGTGTCGTTCCTGGTGCGCGCCGGCCAGACGGTCGGGCTGATCGGCCCGAACGGCGCCGGCAAGTCGAGCGCCGTGAGCATGATCTGCGGGCTGCTGCGGCCCGATTCCGGCTCGGTAGAACTCGACGGCCAGACCATCGGGCAAGGGCTGTCGGCGGCCAAGCGCAAGATCGGCTTCGTGCCGCAGGACCTGGCGCTGTACGACGACCTGCCGGCGCGCGAAAACCTCAAGCTGTTCGCGGCGCTGTACGGCCTGCGCGGCGCCGACGTCAAGCGCCGTTGCGACGAGGTACTGGCGCTGGTGAACCTGCTCGACCGCGCGGGCGAGAAGCCGGCGACATTTTCGGGCGGGATGAAGCGCCGGCTCAACATCGCCGCCGCGCTGATGCACGACCCGCAGCTGCTGATCCTCGACGAGCCCACCGTCGGCGTCGACCCGCAAAGCCGCAACGCCATCTTCGACACGCTCGAGCAGCTCAAGGCGATGGGGCGCTCGCTGATCTACACCAGCCACTACATGGAAGAAGTCGAGCGGCTGGCCGACCACATCGTCATCATCGACCATGGCAAGGTGCTGGCCGACGAGAGCCCGGCCGCGCTGCACCTTCGCCTGCCGGCGCAGGCGGCGCTGCGCATCGAGCTGGCGGCGCCGGCGCCGGCGACGCTGATCGACGCCATCCGCGCGCTGGACGGCGTGACGAAGGTGGACGGCGAGGGCGCCACGCTCGACGTGCTGCTGGCGTCGAGCGACGCGGCGCTGCCGGTGATGGGCTACCTCGACGCCCAGGGCTGCCGCACGCTGCATTTCGCCACCGCCCGCACCAAGCTCGAAGACATCTTCCTCAATCTGACCGGGCGCTCGCTGCGCGACTGACATGACAGCCTTCCTCGCCCTCGTGCGCAAAGACCTGATCCTGTTCCTGTCGGACCGCCGCGCGCTGTTGATCAACCTGGTGCTGCCGATCCTGATGGCCACCTTTTTCGGCTACCTGTTCGGCGGCTCCGGTGCTGCCAAGGGAGGCACCATCAAGGTCGCGCTGGTGCAGCAGGACGCCGGCGAGGTGGGCGGGAAGATCGCCGCCGCGCTGAGGGCCGATACCACGCTGCAGGTCACCGCGATGGACGCTGCGCAGGCGCGCCAGGCGGTGGCGAAGGGCAGCCAGAAGGCGGCCATCGTGATCCCGGCCGGCTTCGGCGAGGCGGCGGGCGCGGCGCTGTTCGGCGCCGGCGACAAGCCGCGCATCGAGGTGCTGTACGACCCGTCGCAGCAGGCGGTGCTGGCGATGGTCAAGGGCCTGCTGACGCAGCAGGTGATGCAGGTGGTCAGCGCCGAGATGTTCGGCGGGAAGGCGGGGCAGGACTTCACCGACAAGAGTCTGAAGGCGCTCGAGCAGGAGGCCGCCGGCGATGCGGACAGCGCGGCGCTGAAGGAGATGCTGGGCAGCGTGAAGCGCTACCAGGATCGCCCGCTGGTGAAGGCGGCGCCGGCGCCGGGGGCGAAGGGCGGGCTGACGATGCCGTTCACGACGAACGACCAGCAGGTCAGTTCGGGTCCGCAGCAGGCCGGCTACAACGGCTACGCGCACTCGTTTGCCGGCATGGGCGTGCAGTTCATCATGTTCCTGGGCATTGACATGGGCATCGGGATTCTGCTGGCGCGCCAGACCGGCATCTGGAGCCGGCTGATGGCCGCGCCGGTGAGCCTGAGCACGGTGCTGCTGTCGCGCGCCGTATCGGCCGCTATCATCGCGCTGGTGCTGCTGTGCGTGATGTTCGGCTTCGCGGTGGCCGTGTTCGGCGTGCAGATCACGAACCTGGCTGGCTTTCTCGGCGTGGGGATCTGCTTCGCGCTGCTGACGGCCAGCTTCGGCCTGCTCATTGCCGCTTTCGGCAAGACGCCGGAAGCGGCGCGCGGCATCGCCATCTTCGCCACGCTGATCATGGTGATGCTGGGCGGCGCGTGGGTGCCGTCGTTCGTGTTCCCCGCCTGGGTGCAAAAGGTGGCGATGGTGGTGCCGACGCGTTGGGCGGTCGACGGGCTCGATGCGGTGACCTGGCGAGGCCTGGGGATGGAGGCGGTCGGGGTCGCCATGGCCGCCTTGCTTGGCTTCACGTTGTTGTTCGCCGTGCTGGCCGTGAGCAAGTTCAAGCGCGACCAGCACTAAATTAACAGCTGGTGTCAGGTCTGACATTCGGACATTCGCCGATGAATGTCCGAATGTCAGACCTGACACCAGCGTTAGACAGCAGTTACAAGTTCGGCGCCAGCCAGCTTTCGAGCTGTTGGCGCTCGACGCCGCGGCGCGCCACCATGTCGTCCACCTGGTCGGCGCCGATTTTGCCGACCACGAAATACTTCGAGTCCGGGTGCGCCAGGTAGAAGCCCGATACCGCCGCGCCCGGGAACATGGCGTACGACTCGGTCAGCTGCATGCCGATCTCTTCCGGCTGCAGCACCTTCCACATGTCGGCCTTGACGGTGTGCTCGGGGCACGCCGGGTAGCCGGGGGCAGGACGGATGCCGGCATAACGTTCGGCGATCAGCTCCGCGCTGCCGAGATTCTCGCCGGCGGCGTAACCCCACAGGTCGGTGCGCACGCGCTCGTGCAGGTACTCGGCGAACGCTTCGGCCAGGCGGTCGGCCAGCGACTTGAGCAGGATCGACGAATAGTCGTCGTGCGCTTCCTCGAAGCGCTTTTCGTACTTCTCGATGCCCAGCCCCGCGGTCACGGCGAACATGCCGATGTAGTCCTGCACGCCCGACGCTTTGGGGGCGATGAAGTCGGCCAGGCACTGGTTGGGCCGCTGCACGCCGTCCACCAGCGGCTTGACGCCCTGCTGGCGCAGCCCGTACCAGGTCAGCGCCACGGCGCCGCGCGTGTCGTCCGTGTAGACCTCGATGTCGTCGTCATTGACGCTGTTGGCCGGCAGCAGGGCGATGACGCCGTTGGCAGTCAGCCAGCGGCCGTCGATGATTTTCTTGAGCAGCGCCTGGCCTTCCTCGAACACCTTGGAGGCCGCCTCGCCCACCACCGGGTCGGTCAGGATGGCGGGGAAGGGGCCGGCCAGGTCCCAGGTCTGGAAGAACGGGCCCCAGTCGATGTACGGCACCAGCGAGGCCAGCTCGACGTTCTTGATCACGCGTCGGCCGATGAACTTCGGCTTGACGGGGGCGAACGGCACCACCGCCTTGTTGGCGCGGGCGGCCGCCAGCGGCAGGATCGGCAGCGCCTTCTTGTTGGCGTGCGCCTCGCGGATGCGCACGTAGTCCTGGGCGATGTCGTCGATGTACTGGTCGCGCGTCTCGGGCGTGAGCAGCGACTGCGCCACCGACACCGAGCGCGAAGCGTCCGGCACGTACACCACCGGGCCGTCGTAATGCGGCGCGATCTTGACGGCCGTGTGCGCGCGCGAGGTGGTGGCGCCGCCGATCAGCAGCGGGGTTTTCCGCTCGCGGAAGTAGGGATCGCGCTGCATCTCGCGCGCCACGTGCGCCATCTCTTCGAGCGAAGGCGTGATCAGGCCCGACAGGCCCACCATGTCGGCGTTCTCCAGTTTTGCGCGCGCGAGGATCTCGGAGCAGGGCACCATCACGCCCATGTTCACCACTTCGAAGTTATTACACTGCAGGACCACCGAGACGATGTTCTTGCCGATGTCGTGGACGTCGCCCTTGACGGTGGCGATGACGATCTTGCCCTTCGGTTTGGCGACGATGCCGGTACGCTTTTCCTCGAGCTGCTTTTCTTCCTCGATGAACGGGATCAGGTGCGCCACCGCCTGCTTCATCACGCGCGCCGACTTGACCACCTGCGGCAGGAACATCTTGCCCTGGCCGAACAGGTCGCCGACGACGTTCATGCCGTCCATCAGCGGGCCTTCGATCACGTGGATCGGCCGTCCGCCCGAGGCCAGCAATTCCTGGCGCGCCTCTTCGGTGTCCTCGACGATCCACTGGGTGATGCCGTGCACCAGCGCGTGCGACAGGCGCTTTTGCACCGTGCCTGCGCGCCATTCGAGGTTCTGCGCGTCCTGCTTGTCGCCGGCCTTGAGCGTGCCGGCGATGTCGATCATGCGCTCGGTGGCGTCGTCGCGGCGGTTGAGCACCACGTCCTCGACGCGCTCGCGCAGCTCGGGGGCGATGTCGTCGTAGACGCCCATCATGCCGGCGTTGACGATCCCCATCGTCATGCCGGCCTTGATGGCGTGGTACAGGAACACGGTGTGGATCGCTTCGCGCGCCGGGTCGTTGCCGCGGAAGGAGAACGACACGTTCGACACGCCGCCCGACACGCTCGCATGCGGCAGGTGCTCCTTGATCCAGCGGGTGGCGTTGATGAAGTCGACCGCGTAGTTGTTGTGCTCCTCGATGCCGGTGGCAATCGCAAAGATGTTCGGATCAAAAATGATGTCCTCGGGCGGGAAGCCCACTTGCTCTGTCAACACCTTGTAGGCGCGCTGGCAGATCTCGGTCTTGCGCTCGAAGGTGTCGGCCTGGCCCTTTTCGTCGAAGGCCATGACGATGACGGCGGCGCCGTAGCGGCGGCACAGGCGCGCCTGGCGGATGAATTCCTCTTCGCCTTCCTTCATCGAGATCGAGTTGACGATCGCCTTGCCCTGCACGCACTTGAGGCCCGCTTCGATTACCGACCACTTCGACGAGTCGATCATGATCGGCACGCGCGAAATGTCCGGCTCGGAGGCGATCAGGTTGAGGAAGCGCGTCATCGCGGCGACCGAGTCGAGCATCGCCTCGTCCATGTTGATGTCGATGACCTGGGCGCCGTTCTCGACCTGCTGGCGCGCCACCGACAGCGCTTCGTCGAACTGTTCGTTCAGGATCATGCGCGCGAACGCTTTCGAGCCGGTGACGTTGGTGCGCTCGCCGACGTTGACGAACAGCGAGTCGGCGTCCACCGTGAACGGCTCGAGGCCGGACAGGCGCAGCGCGGTCGGCACTTCGGGCACGGCGCGCGGCGGCGTATCGGCCAGCATCGCCGAAATGGCGGCGATGTGCTCGGGCGTGGTGCCGCAGCAGCCGCCGGCGATGTTGATGAAGCCGGCGTCGGCGAATTCACGCAGCAGCGACGAGGTGTCGGCCGGCAGTTCGTCGAAACCGGTGTCGCTCATCGGGTTGGGCAGGCCGGCGTTCGGGTAGATGCAGACAAAGGTGTCGGCGATCTGCGAGAGCTCTTCGGCATAGGGGCGCATCAGCGCGGCGCCGAGCGCGCAATTGAGGCCGATGGTGAGGGGTTTGGCGTGCCGCACCGAGTTCCAGAAGGCCGGCACGGTCTGGCCGGACAGGATGCGCCCGGAAGCGTCGGTGACGGTACCGGAGATCATCAGTGGCAGGCGCGCCACCTCCGGGTGCTGTTCGTAATACAGGTCGATGGCGAACAGCGCCGCCTTGCAGTTGAGGGTGTCGAAGATGGTTTCGACCAGCAGCACGTCGGCGCCGCCGTCGACCAGCCCGCGCACCTGCTCGTGGTAGGCGGTCACCAGCTGGTCGAAGGTGACGTTACGGGCGGCCGGGTCGTTGACGTCGGGCGAAATGGACGCCGTCTTGGGCGTCGGCCCGAGCGCGCCGGCGACGAAGCGCGGCTTGTCGGCGCTGCTGTAGTTATCGCAGGCGGCGCGCGCCAGCTTCGCGGCGGCGACGTTCATCTCGTAGGCCAGGTGGCCCATGTGGTAGTCGTCCTGCGCGATCGAAGTGGCGCCGAAGGTGTTCGTCTCGATCAGGTCGGCGCCGGCGGCGAGGTAGCGCTCGTGGATTTCCTGGATGATCTGCGGCTGCGTCAAGGTCAGCAGTTCGTTATTGCCTTTGACGAAGAGTTCGCGCGCACCGCTGCCCACGGGCGCGGCGAAGGCGGCGAAACGCTCACCGCGGTATTCGGCTTCGCCCAGCTTGTACTGCTGGATGATGGTGCCCATCGCGCCGTCCAGGATCATGATCCGGCGCGACAGGATCTGGCGCAGCGCGATGTCGGTCCGGGATACGGCGGGGGTGGTGGTAGTCATCGTTGTTCTTTCTATCAAGCAGCGGCTTCGGCGAGCGCGGGCGGTCCAAAATTATACGTCATCAGGGCGTTTTGCTTCGGGCCCCGGCCGGAGCTAAGCGATGACAGCGTTTGTATCTTTATGTATCAATTGCATAATTGTTACAGAACGATACAATTAGTGCCCCATCCGCAATCTTTACGATACATAGTGATACGAAAATCGTCGTGAGGCGGCCGCGGGCGCCGCCGGACGCTCAACACATGCACGCATGGAAGGTCACATGAACAAAGAATACGCACAGGAATGGGACGCGCCGCGCGCGGTCGAGGCTGCAAGCACTGCACCGAAGAGCAACGTGGTGCCGCTCAAGCAGATCGTCACGATCCGCCTCGACACCGACATGCTGGAATGGTTCAAGGGCAACGGCCCGGGCTACCAGACCCGCATCAACCAGATTTTGCGCCAGTACATGGCCGAGCACCGCAACGACGGCGGCGCGGACAGTAATTAAAGGCGCTAATCAGTCGAAGCACAGTTCCGCGAGCGGGAAGCCCTTGAGGAACTCGGCCGCGGGCAGGCGCTTGCCGCCGGGCTTTTGCAGTTCGGTCAGGCGCAGCGTGCCGCCCTTGCAGGCGACGACGATGCCGTGGCTGGCGTCGGCGGCCAGCACCTGGCCGGGCAGCGCGCCGCTGTCCGCGTCCAGCACTTGCGCGCCCCAGATCTTGATGGTCACGCCGCCCACCTGCGCGTGCGCGCCGGGGAAGGGGTTGAAGGCGCGGATCTTGCGGCCCAACACCTGCGCCGGCAGCGCGAAGTCGAGGCGCGCCTCTTCCTTGCCGATCTTGGCCGCGTAGGTCACGCCCGTGTCGGGCTGCGGCACCGCTTGCAGCTGGTCCAGTTTCTGCAGCGCCGACACGATCATGCGCGCGCCCAGCGCTGCCAGCGTGTCGTGCAGCGTGGCGGTAGTGTCGGTCGGGCCGATCGGCACCCGTTCGGTCATCAGCATCGGCCCGGTGTCGAGGCCTTCTTCCATCTGCATGATCGTCACGCCGGTCTCGAGGTCGCCCGCCTCGATGGCGCGGTGGATCGGCGCGGCGCCGCGCCAGCGCGGCAGCAGCGAGCCGTGAATGTTGATGCAGGGCTTGATGTCGAGCGTGCTGCGCGGCAGGATCAGGCCGTAGGCGGCCACCACCATGACGTCGTAATCGGTCGCCAGCAGGCGTTCATGGGCGGCGCGCGCCGGCGCGGCGCGCTCCGGGTCGGCGCTGTCCATCCGCAGCGACAGCGGCTGCAGCACGTCGATGCCGTGCGCCAGCGCAAATTGCTTGACGGCGGAGGCGTGCAATTGCAGGCCGCGGCCGGCGGGACGGTCGGGCTGGGTCAGCACGAGGGGTATCTCGACGCCGGCCGCGTGCAGGCTGGCGAGGGCCTGCGCGGCGAATTCCGGCGTGCCGGCGAAGATGACTTTCATCGGGCGGTCAGTGGCGGCGGCCGGCGGCCTTGAGCGCGGCTTCGCGTTCGAGTCCGCGCGACTCCTTGACCATCTTGGCCTTGATGCGGTTGCGCTTGAGCGGCGACAGGTATTCGACGAACACCTTGCCCATCAGGTGGTCCATCTCGTGCTGGATGCACACTGCCAGCAGGCCGTCGGCCTCGAGCTCGAACGGCTTGCCGTCGAGACCGAGCGCGCGCACCTTGACGCGCGAGGGGCGCTCGACGCCGTCGTAAATGCCGGGCACCGACAGGCAGCCTTCGTCGTAGACCTGCTTGTCGTCGCTGGCCCAGGTGATCTCGGGATTGATGAACACCTTCAGCTCGTCCTTGGTGTCGGACGTGTCGACCAGCACCACCTGCTCGTGGACGTCGACCTGGCTGGCAGCCAGGCCGACACCGGGCGCGTCGTACATGGTCTCGGCCATGTCATCGACGAGCTGCTTGAGGCGGTCGCCGAATTCGGTGACCGGCCTGGCCACCTTGTGCAGGCGGGGGTCGGGGTAGCGCAGGATGTTCAGTAAGGCCATTGGTCGGACAACTCAGTAATATTTCAATAATGGTTTAGCGCAAGCGCGCATAAATAATGCCCACAATCAACCAAAACACAACAGATGGGCGCGGGCGCCGGCAGTGGTTTGTCTTGCTAGTTCAAGGATTTATGGGCAGAATTTGATTCAGTCAGGCAACCTTGCCAGCGGCATTTTACGGACACCACGATGAAAAATTTTAGCACAGTCGGCACGCGCATTATAGTCGGGGCGCTGTTTGCGTGCGCCCTGGCAGGCCCCGTCCAGGCCGCCACCTGCGAGTTCCGGCCGAACGCGCCCGACCAGCACCTGGTCGTGCGCGGCGACACCTTGTGGGATATTTCCGGCAAATTCCTCGAGCATCCGTGGTGCTGGCCGCAGGTGTGGGGCATGAACCGCGACGAAATCCGCAACCCGCACTGGATCTATCCGGGACAGATCGTCTATTTCGACCGCGCCAACCGGCGCCTGAGCCTGCGGCGCCCGGGCGGCGACGCCGACGCCGACGCCGTCACCGGCACCACCCGGCTGTCGCCGCAGATCCGCACCGAGGGCCTGGGCACCGACGCGGTGCGCTCGATCTCGTCGGCGGCGATCGAACCGTTCCTGTCGATGCCGCTGATTGTCGAGGACGACGAACTGAAATTGGCGCCGCGCATCGCCGCGCTGGAAGAGGGCCACGTCTACCTCGGCAAGGACGACCGCCTGTACGTGCGCGGCGATCTGAGGGGCGGTTCCTCCTTCCAGGTGTTCAGGCCGGGCAACCGCCTGACCGACCCCGACAGCGGCCGCCTGCTGGCCTACGAGGCGGTGTACCTGGGCACCGTCAAGCTCGAGGCCGAGGCCAGGCCGGGCGTCGACGTGCACACCTTCACCGTCTCCAGTTCCAAGCAGGAGATGGGGGTGGGCGACCGCCTGCTGCCGGCGCCGCCTACGCCGATCCGCAACTACGTGCCGCACCAGCCGGAGCGCCAGATCGCCGCGCGCGTGCTGTCGATCTACTCGGGCGTGACCTATGCCGGCCAGAACCAGGTCGTCAGCGTCAATCGCGGTTCGGTTGACGGACTCGATGTCGGCGCCGTGCTGCAGCTTTATCATTTTGGACGGACCGTCGCCGACCCGGGCGGCAACAAGGGATTGATGGGCCTGGGAAAATCGATGATCAAGCTGCCCGACGAGCAGGTCGGGACCCTGTTCATTTTCCGCGTGTTCAAGCAGGTGTCGTACGGCCTGATCATGCAGGTGACCAAACCCGTGGAAGTGGGCGACGTCGCCAAGTCACCGGAGTAACACCGCCGTGCGAGACACGGACCTTCGCCCTCCCGATGCGGCCCAGCTGGCCGCGTGGATCCGCCTGGAGCAGAGCCCGGGCGTGGGGGGCGCGACCGTCCGCAAGCTTCTTGCACAGTTCGCCACCCCGCAACACATCTTCGAGGCCGGCTACGACGCCCTCGGCGCGCACGTGCCGGGCGCCGTCGCCCGCGTCCTGTCCGAGCCGGCCGCCGCCGCCATCGAGCGCCAGGTCGAGTTCACGCTGGCGTGGCTGGCGCGGCCCGGCAACCACCTGCTGACGCTGCTTGACGCCGCCTACCCGCCGGCGCTGTCGCATATCCCCGATCCGCCGCCGCTGCTGTACCTGAAGGGCCGCCCCGAATTGCTGGCGGCGCCGATGCTGGCCATCGTCGGCAGCCGCAACGCCACCGTGCAGGGCAAGGCCAACGCCGAGGTGTTCGCCCAGGCGCTCAGTTGCGCGGGCCTGACCATCGTCTCCGGCCTGGCGCTGGGCATCGACGCCGCCGCCCACCAGGGCGCGCTGGGCGGTGCTGGTTCGACGGTGGCGGTGATCGGCACCGGCATCGACACGGTCTATCCCGCGCGCAACCACGCGCTGGCGCACCGCATCGCCGAGGAGGGCTGCATCGTCAGCGAGTACGCGCTCGGCACGCCGCCGCTGGCGGCCAACTTCCCGCGCCGCAACCGCATCATCAGCGGGCTGTCGGCGGGCGTGCTGGTGGTGGAGGCGGCCGCCAGGTCGGGTTCGCTGATCACCGCGCAGGTGGCAGCAAGCCAGGGCCGCGACGTGTTCGCCATTCCCGGCTCGATCCATTCGGCGCTGGCGAAGGGCTGCCACAAGCTGATCAAGGAGGGCGCCAAGCTGGTCGAGTCGGCCGCCGACGTGCTCGAAGAGTTGCACGGCTCGCCGCTGGCGACGATGGTGCGCCCCGCCAGGCAGCCGGACGACGCCTCGCCCGAGGCGCGCGCGGTGCTGGCGGCGATGGCGTTCGAGCCGGCCGAGCCGGACATGCTGGCGCTGCAATGCGCGCTGGCGCCCGGGCAGCTGAGCCTGGTTTTGCTGGAGCTGGAACTGGCCGGCCGGGTGGAACGCTTGCCCGGCGGATTGTTCCAGCGCATCCAGCGCTGATCGCGCGGCGCGGGGCTTGTGCCGGGACGAACTTAGCTGATAGAGTAGAGCCATGTTCGATATCCTGGTCTACCTCTACGAAACCTACTACCGTCCGGACGCCTGTCCCGAGCCGGAAGCGTTGGCGCGCAAGCTGTCGGCGGTAGGATTTGACGATGTCGAGATTTCCGAAGCGCTGGTGTGGCTCACGGACCTGACCGAAATGGCCGGCGCCGAGCACGGCGACGTGGTCGCCTCCACCGGTACCCGTTTCTACGTGGCGCAGGAGCTCGACGTCATCGGCAGCGGCGCCATCGGCTTCATCCAGTTCCTCGAAAGCGCCAAGGTGCTGTCCGCCCTGCAGCGCGAGATTGTCATCGAACGCGCGCTGGCGCTGGGCGAATCGCCCGTCAGCCTGGGCAAGCTGAAGATCATCGTGCTGATGCTGCTGTGGAGCCAGGGCAAGGAGCCGGACGCGCTGATGTTCGACGACCTGTTCGGCTCCGACGACGAGCAGGCACCGCGGTTGTTGCATTAAACCAACTATTCCCAAGCGGCTCAGCGCCAGCGCGCCGTTCCCGGACTGAGTTCGGGCACGACGGCGGATAGATATAGCGCTGCCTTCTCCCCGCCCCACGGTTTTACGCAGAGCCCACTTGCGAACTAGCGCGCAAGGCGCTTATCATTGGCCGCACATTTCCACCGTTCCCAATGAGCTGTCCGAATTGCAATTGCCTCCCCCACGGCCAAGCCATGTATCATGCGCCTGCCGAACCACTTTATAAATACGACGAACCCATATGACCAAAACCCTCATCATTGCCGAGAAGCCATCAGTGGCGAACGATATCGCCAAGACACTGGGCGGCTTCACCAAGCACGATGAGTACTTCGAGTCCGACGAATACGTGCTGTCGTCGGCGGTCGGCCACCTGCTCGAGATCGCCGTGCCGGAAGAGCACGACGTCAAGCGCGGCAAATGGAGCTTCGCCCACCTGCCGATGATCCCGCCGTACTTCGCGCTGAACCCGATCGCCAAGACCGAGGCGCGGCTGAAGGTGCTCAACCGGCTGATCAAGCGCAAGGACGTTTCCGCCCTGATCAATGCCTGCGATGCCGGCCGCGAGGGCGAGCTCATTTTCCGCCTGATCCAGCAGAACGCCAAGGCCAAGCAGCCGGTCAAGCGCCTGTGGCTGCAGTCGATGACGGCCGGCGCCATCCGCGAAGGCTTCACCAAGCTGCGCAGCGACGAAGAGATGCTGCCGCTGGCCGACGCCGCGCGCTGCCGCTCGGAAGCGGACTGGCTGATCGGCATCAACGGCACCCGCGCGATGACCGCGTTCAACTCGAAAGAGGGCGGCTTCTACCTGACCACGGTCGGCCGCGTGCAGACGCCGACGCTGTCGATCGTCGTCGAGCGCGAAGAGAAGATCAAGAAGTTCATCTCGCGCGACTACTGGGAAGTGCGCGCCGAGTTCGTCTGCGCGGCCGGCATCTACGAAGGCCGCTGGCTCGACCAGTCGTTCAAGAAGGACGAGAACGACCCGGAGAAGCGCCCGGAGCGCCTGTGGAGCCGCGCCGCGGCCGACACCATCGCGATGGCTTGCAAGGGCCGCCAGGGCATCGTTACCGAAGAGAGCAAGCCGACCACCTCGATGGCGCCGGCGCTGTTCGACCTGACCAGCCTGCAGCGCGAGGCCAACGGCCGCTTCGGCTTTTCGGCCAAGAACACGCTGGGCCTGGCGCAGGCGCTGTACGAAAAGCACAAGGTATTGACTTACCCGCGTACCGATTCGCGCCACCTGCCGGAAGACTACATCGCCACCGTCAAGGAGACGATGGGCGTGCTGGCAGAGAACAACAACTACCACCAGTTCGCCAAGCAGATCAGCGACAAGGGCTGGGTCAAGCCGAACAAGCGCATCTTCGACAACACCAAGATCTCGGACCACTTCGCGATCATCCCGACCAACGTGGCGCCGAAGAACCTGTCCGAGCCGGAACAGAAGCTGTACGACCTGGTCACCCGCCGCTTCATGGCGGTTTTCTTCCCACCGGCCGAGTTCCAGGTCACCACCCGCTTTACCGAAGTGTCGGGCCACCAGTTCAAGACCGAAGGCAAGGTCATGACCAATCCGGGCTGGCTGGCAATCTATGGCAAGGAAGCGTCGACCGACAGCGACAAGGACGACAACACGGGCGGCAACCTGGTGCCGGTGGCCAAGGGCGAGAAGGTGCTGACCGAAAAAGTCACCGCCAACGGCCTGGTCACCAAGCCGCCGGCGCGCTATACCGAGGCAACGCTGCTGTCGGCAATGGAAGGCGCCGGCAAGCTGATCGACGACGACGAACTGCGCGACGCCATGGCCGGCAAGGGCCTGGGCACGCCAGCGACGCGCGCGGCCATCATCGAGGGCCTGCTGGGCGAGCGCTACCTGCTGCGCGAAGGGCGCGAACTGATGCCGACGGCGAAGGCGGCGCAGCTGATGACCTTGCTGCGCGGCCTCGGCGTGAACGAACTGACCGCGCCGGAACTGACCGGCGAGTGGGAATACAAGCTGTCGCAGATGGAAAAAGGCAAGATTTCGCGCGAAGAATTTATGCGCGAAATCGCCCAGATGACGCAGATCATCGTCAAGCGCGCCAAGGAATACAACAACGATACGATTCCGGGCGACTACACCACCTTGCAGACGCCGTGCCCGAACTGCGGCGGCGTGGTCAAGGAAAACTACCGCCGCTTTGCCTGCACCAAGTGCGACTTCAACATGAGCAAGACGCCGGGCAGCCGCCAGTTCGAGATTGCCGAAGTCGAAGAATTGCTGAAGAACCGCACGATCGGTCCGATGCAGGGCTTCCGCTCGAAGATGGGACGGCCGTTCGCGGCGATCCTGCGCATCGTGCGCGACGAGGACATCAACAACTTCAAGCTCGAATTCGATTTCGGCCAGAACGACGACGATGAAAACGCCGAGGGCGTCGATTTCACCGGCCAGACGCCGCTCGGGCCTTGTCCGAAGTGCAATGCCGGCGTCTACGAGATGGGCCTGGCATATGTGTGCGAGCACAGCGTCGCCAAGCCGAAGACCTGCGACTTCCGCAGCGGCCGCATCATCTTGCAGCAGGAAATCCTGCCCGAACAGATGGCCAAGCTGCTCAACGAGGGCAAGACCGACCTGTTGCCCGGTTTCGTGTCGCAGCGTACGCGGCGGCCGTTCAAGGCCTTCCTGGTGAAGGGCAAGGACGGCAAGATCAGCTTCGAGTTCGAGCCGCGCAAGGCCAAGGCGCCAGCCAAGGGCAAGGCGGCGGCGGTGGCCGACGAGCCTGAAGTCGAGGGCGCGGAAGCGACGGGCGTGATCAAGCCTGCGGCGAAGAAGGCGGCTGCTAAGAAAGCGCCAGCGAAGAAGCCGGCGGCGAAGAAGCCGGCGGCCAAGAAGGCGCCAGCCAAGCGCGCCGTCGCCGCGAAGAAGTAAGCCGCAACAGCGCCGGCCTCGAGACCCGACGCTGATTTTGTTGGATTACTTCTGAATTCATCAACTTCGGCGACTTCACCAGCGCCAGGCTGACGAGCAATAAAAAAAACCGCGTGCCCTTGACGGGACGCGGTTATTTTTTTTGCTTACATTGTGTCTTCGGCGCAACGGCCGGCGACAAAGCTGCCTACTCTTGCCACTCTTCCTGCAGCGCTTTGATGGCCGCTTCGCCGTTGCGGATGGCCTTGACGCGGTGAACGATCTCGTTGCGCCACGCTTCGTCGGCGTCCGGATCTACCGCGCCCTCGATGTCCAGAAGCAGCAATCGCAGCAGATCGTTCTTCTCGGCACTGCTCAAGAGCTGTATTTTTCCGGCTATTTCGGCAACAACTGTAGACATTGACAGACTCCCTGAATTTTTTGTTTTGTTAAATCTTTCCCCAGTCTAACGCATTTCCACGTCGATCAGGTTATCCGATGGTCTGCGATCGATTAATTTATTATCCGGGTCGATGCCGGCGCGCGCCGGACGGCCCGCCACCACCATCGTCACCGTCACGTCCTTGCCATCGACGCGGCGGCGCTCGCGCAGCAGGGGCGTGCCGTTCTTGTCGTCGACGCCGAACTCGATCATGTCCTTCAGTGGCGCGTCCTGCTCGTCGCCCGCGGCGGCGAGCCTGACCTTGCCGGCGGTGGCCGTCAGGGTCACCTCGTAGCGGCCGTCGGCGCGCCGCTTGGCCGTGGCCAGCGTGGCGCGGTTCTCGTACAGCACCACCGACTCGAACAGGTCGTCGATCAGGTAGGCCAGCTCTGGCGGGGTGACCCGGCGCAGCGCGCTTGTCAGCATCGTCACGTTCGGGTAGGGCGCGGCATGGAAGGCGTGTTGCGCCAGCAGCTCGTGCAGCACGCTGTTGACCTTGTCCTCGCCGACCAGGTCCTGCAGCAGGTACATCGCCATGCCGCCCTTGCGGTAGTGGATGTATTTCTGGTCCTCGTTCTGCACCAGCGGCAGTTCGCGGTGGTTGTCCATGGCGCGCCCGCGCAGGTAGGCGTCGACGTTGTAGCGCAGGAAGCGCCGCATCCTGGCCGGGCCGGCCGACTTCTTCATCACCATCAGGGCGGTGTATTCGGCCAGCGTTTCGCTCAGCACGCTGCTGCCGCGCGTGTTGGCACCCACCAGCTGGTGGCCCCACCACTGGTGCGCCACTTCGTGGGCGCTGACGTAGAACGGGTAGTCGATGTCCTTCGGATTGTTGTCGTCGACGCGGGCGATGAAGCCGACGCTCTCGGAAAACGGGATCGTGTTGGGGAAGGACTGGGCGAACTGGGCATAGCGGGGAAACTCGACCACGCGCAGCATCTTGTGCTGGTAGGGGCCGAAGTTGGCGGCACCGTAGTCGAGCGCGGCGCGCACGCCGGCGACGATGCGCTCGAGGTTGAAGTCGTGCGCGGGATGGTAGTACAGGTCGATGGTGACGTCCTGCCAGCGCTCGTGGCGCACTTCGTAGCGGGCCGACTGGATGGCGTAGAAATTGAGGATCGGCTTGTCCATCTTGTAGTGGAAGTAGCGCCGTCCCTGCGCCATCCATTCGCGCTCTAGCGTGCCGGGGGCAATCGCGATCTGGTCCGGGCTGGTCGACACCACCGCGTCGAAGCTGATCCAGTCGGCGTCGCTGGCGATGGTGTTGTCGCGCGCGCCGGCCGGGTCGTTGGCCGCCGGCAGGCGCTTGCGCGGCGCCAGGCCGTGGCGCTTGCGGTCGCGGTCGTCGCGCAGTTCGGCGCGCGCCTGGTAGCCGATGTGCGGCAGCGCTTCGTTGTCGAAGAAGGTGCCGTTCTCCCGCACCGGGGTGTCCATGCCGAGCCCGAGGATGCCGTTGGGCGCTTCCTCGACGTCGAATTCGAGGGCCATGCGCGCGCCGGGCTGCAGCGCGCTGGCCAGCTTGACGCCGTAGAAGCCGCGCGTGCGGTCAGCCAGCAGCAGGCGCGCGCCGGGTGGCAGGCGCAGCGTCAGGGTGCTGTCGTGGCGCTGGTTGATGAAGATTTCGCCGATCGGCACCGCGCTGCGGTTCTCCAGCTGGTAGACGCCCTTCACGTGCAGGCTGCGCCGCTCCGGCACCAGGTCGACCCGCAGGTTGACGGCGGTGATGCGCGGCTGCGGCAGGCCGGCGAAACGCTTGTAGCGGAGCTCGTACTCGGCGCGGGCCTGGTCTTGCTGGTAGAACGTGCGGTAGTCGTTGGCGACGTGCAGGTTGTAATAGAGCACGCCGCCGGCGCCGGCGAACAGGGCCACGCCGACGGCGAACGCGGCCAGCACCGGCATCGACAGGTTGCGCCGCGCCAGCTGCAGGCGGCTGCCCAGCTCGGCGTTGTAGCCGCGCGGCCAGAACACCTGGGTGGCCACCATCAGCATCAGCGCCGCGCCCGACCAGTACAGCATGAACCAGCGTTCGCGCGCCAGGTAGTGGCCGTAGCCGTTCATCGCCGAATAGAGGAAGGCGGGCGAATCGCCGTACACCAGCATCGGGTGGTCGAGCCCGAACGCCGGCCCGGCGATGGTGACGACGAAGTACAGGCCCATCGCGAAGTAGGCGAGAAATTTCTGGTTGATCAGCACCTGCAGTGCCACCGCCAGCACGGCGATGAGCGCGTATTGCGGCAACTTGATCAGGAACAGCGTCTGCAGGTACAGGCCCGGTTCGAGCGCGAAGTAACCCTTGAACATCTGGATCAGCATGCCGCATGCCATGGCCACCAGCAGCATCAGCGCCTGCAGCGCGATCAGGCTGAGCGTTTTCGACACCAGCGGCAGCCAGCCCGGCACCGGCATCGCGTCGAGCATCTGGGCGACGCGCGCCTCGCGTTCACGCCAGATCAGCTCGCCTGCATAGAAGGTGGTGACGATCAGCATGAACAGCGGATAGGTTTCGCCGATCAGTTCGAGCACCTGGTAGGTGACCGGGTAGGTGTTGGTGCCGCAGATGGAGCCCAGTCCCAGCGACCCGGCGAAGATGGCCAGCACGCCGGCCAGAGCGATGACGACGAAGTAGATGTTCTTGAGCGACTCGCGCAGGTTCAGCCAGGTCGACCTGGCCAGCAGCAGCGCCATGTTGCGGCCGGCGAAATCGGGCGGCTCGCGGGTGGCGGCCGCGGTGCTCGAGAGCACTTGCACACTGTCGCCTTGCGGGCGGTTGGCGGCGCGGCTGTCTTGCGTGCCGACAAAATGGAAGCGCCAGTAGCCCAGCAGCAGCACCGCCAGCGCGAAGCCGGACCAGATCAGGCGGTTGACCAGGTACACGCTTTCGAAACCGATCGGACGGGTGTTGCGCTCGGCGGTGGTCCAGTATTCGGTCATGCGGATCAGCGCGGTGGTGCCGAACGGGTCGATCAGCGCGGCCAGGGTCTTGTAGTCGAGGTCGCGCGCCAGCTGGGGCGCGACGATGTAGCCGATCATCATCACCACGCTGGCGACGTAGACCGGCAGCATGCGCCGCGTCAGCGCGGCCAGCACGAAGAACAGGGCGCCGAAGATGAACACGTTCGGCAGCAGCGTGAACAGGTAAGGGCGCAGGTACAGCGACAGCGCCGCCGGGCCGACGCGGTCGGGCTCGACGCCGGGGACGTAGGTGCCCAGCCAGGCGCCCAGCACGATGCTGGAAAACACCACCGCCAGCGTCAGGTAGGCGCCGAGGAAGCGGCCGAACACGTACTGGTACTTGCGGATCGGCGCGCTGAAGAAGAAGTGGTGCATGTCGTACTCGAAGTCCTGCTGCACCGAGCGGCCCATCATGGCGGCGACGACGATGACGCCGAGGCAGCCGAGGAAGGCGACGGTCAGCTCGATCGAGCGCGGCGCGTTGATCAGCACCTTGCTGCCGAACGAGACGTTGGCGTCGCGGAAGGCACCGCCGGCGGCGGCCATCCACAGCATCGCCAGCGCCAGGAACATGGCGAAGTAGATCCAGGTCGAGAGCAGCTTGAGCCGCTGCCGCGCTTCGAATGATGCAATTGCCAGCATGAGTGGCCCTAGCAGTTGCTGGCGGCCAGATGGCGCCCGGCGATGGTGGCGAAGTAGACGTCCTCGAGGTCGCCCACGGCCGGCTCGAAGCCGTCGCCGGGGTCGCTGTCGGCGTAAACGTGGATCAGCGTGCGCCCGGTCAGCAGGCGCGTCGAGATGACCGCGTGGCGCTGGCTGAACGCGGCCAGCTCGTGCTTGGCGACGAAGCGCGCCCAGATCTTGCCGTCGATGGCGTCGATCAGCTTCTGCGGCTCGCCGCACAGCAGCACGTGGCCCTTGTTGATGATGGCCATGTTGGCGCACAGGTCGGCGACGTCGGACACGATGTGGGTCGACAGCAGCACCGTCTTGTCGTCGCCGATGTCGGAGAGCAGGTTGTGGAAGCGCACCCGTTCCTGCGGATCGAGGCCGGCGGTGGGCTCGTCGACGATGATCAGCCGCGGGTCGCCCAATAACGCCTGGGCGATGCCGAAGCGCTGGCGCATGCCGCCGGAAAAGCCGCCGAGGCGCTGGTGGCGTACCTCGAACAGGTTGGTCTGCTGCAGCAGGCCGTCGACCACTTCGCGCCGGCGCGCCTTGTTCGACAGGCCCTTGAGCACGGCAAAATGGTCGAGCAGTTCGTAAGCGGTCACTTTCGGGTAGACGCCGAAGTCCTGCGGCAGGTAGCCGAGCAGGCGGCGGATCTCGTCCTTTTCGTCGAGCACGTCGAGGTCGCCGAAGAACACCGAACCGGAATCGCATTCCTGCAAGGTCGCCAGCGTGCGCATCAGGGTCGACTTGCCGGCGCCGTTCGGGCCCAGCAAGCCGAACATCCCCGCCGGGATGGTCAGGGTGACCTTGTCCAGCGCCACCACGCCGTTGGCGTAGGTCTTGGACAAATTGCGGATGCGTAATTCCATGCAGTGGCTCCTGAACCTGAATGCGTGCGACCGTACGTTCGCGATAATTGCATTGTATTAAATTTATGGCGGGGTGGGCAGCGCCATGCGACAGTCGGCACTTTGATTGTTCCAGAGTGCGCATTTGGCGGGGCGGAACCGGTCGGCGCGACGACGCGGCGCCGTGCGCGATGCTACGCGAGTGGCGCCGGTTTCGTCCAATTCGGCAGGCGACCGGTGGCTGGCGGGGCTCTCAGGTGTTCGCTTCGGGCGGTTCGACGCCGACCACGATGTTGTTGCCGTGGAAGCTGTAAGGCGGCACTTCCAGGTTGCGCGGCGCCGGCACGTTGCGGAACACCCTTCCGGCCAGGTCGAAGCGGGAACCGTGGCAGGGGCAGAAGAAGCCACCCGGCCAGTCGGGCCCGAGGTCGGGCGGCGCCTGTTCCGGACGGAAGGCGGGAATGCAGCCGAGGTGGGTGCAGACGGCGGTGGCGACGAAAAACTCCGGCCGCGCCGAACGGGTGGCGTTGCGCGCGTAAAACGGCTGCTGGTCCTCGCGCGAAGCGGGGTCGGCCAGCTGGGCGTCGTGGCTGCCGAGCGCGGACAGCATTGCCGGGGTGCGGTGCAGCACCCACACCGGGCGCCCGCGCCACTCGACGGTGGTAAGGGTGCCGGGGGCGACGCTGTCGAGCCTGACCTCGACCGGCCCGCCGGCGGCGCGCGCGCGCTCGCTGGGGGTCATGCTGCGCACGAAGGGGATGGCGACGGCGACGAGGCCGATGCTGCCCATGGCGCTGGTGATGACGCCGAGGAACTGGCGGCGCGGATTGAAGGGAAGGGGCTGGTCCATGGCTTCCTCGCAGGAAAACGTCATCGAAGGCGGCGGTAATGTGTGTTTGACAGCGCAACGCGCGGAATGGTCGCCGCCGGCCGTCGAAATGTGGATAATGTCTCCATGGATACTGTCACTCAACAGAAGGTACTGGCGGTCGCGCGCGCCGCCCGCAGCCGCGAAGAGTCGCTCGCGTGGTTTCGCGTCGCCGTCGGGCTGCATTACCTGGCCGGCCTGATGACGCCCGACACCATCGACTTCAAGCAGGTCGACCGCGCCTACAACCGCTTCATCTACCAGTCGATCGGCCGCGGCCACAGCATCGCCAGCGCGCTGCAATTCATGAGCGGCGAGAAAGTGGTCGCCGTGGTCGATTCGCCGCGCTTTACTGCAGTGTTTGCCGAGCATTGCCCGGAGGTGCCGGTCGACACCATCGGCTTCCTGCTGTCGCTGAACCTCGGGGTCGCCAAGAACATTTCCAAGCTCGATATCGGCGGCCCGGTGCTGGACTGGATCGAGCGCCGGCCGCAAGTGCTGGCGCAAAAAGACCAAGGCGGCGACCCTGGGGACGCAGCCACTTTATAATGGTGCATTACTTGCTTCTAGTACATACACCATGGCCTCCAATCCTGCCCTGCATCCCTTCGACAACCTGATCGTCGGCTTTGACAAGGCGCTGCGCGTGATCGCCGGCGTGGCCACCGCCACCCGTCCGAATCCCGGCGCGCATGCCGAAGATGTCAACCTGGAGGGCGCCGACCAGCGCCGCAGCGCCGGCCTGATGCGGGTGAACCACGTCGGCGAAGTGTGCGCGCAAGCCTTGTACGACGCCCAGGCGCGCTTCGCCAGGACCGACGCCATGCGCGCCCAGTGCGAGCAGGCCGGGCGTGAAGAAGAGGACCACCTGGCCTGGACCGCGCAGCGGCTCGCCGAGCTCGGCTCGCAGCCGAGCATGCTCAATCCCCTGTGGTATGCCGGCGCCTACGCGCTCGGCGCCGTGGCGGCCCAGCTGGGCGATGCGCGCAGCCTTGGTTTCGTGGTGGAAACCGAGCGCCAGGTCGAGGCTCACCTGGACAGCCACCTGGTGGCGCTGCCGGCCGCCGACGCCAGGTCGCGCGCGATCGTCGAGCAGATGCGCAGCGACGAGGCCGCGCACGGGGCGGCCGCCAGCGCGCTGGGGGCGGTCGAGGTGCCGGCTCCTGTCAGGGCGGCGATGACGGCGATGGCGAAGGTGATGACCACGGCTGCGTATTACGTCTAGAGCACGCAGCTCAACCGGGGTCTGCCCCCCCCCCGGGTCAGACCCCAGAGTCGACGATTTCGAACGAGTGGGTGATCTCGGCCGTCTTGGCCAGCATGATCGAGGCCGAGCAGTACTTGTCGTGCGACAGGCTGACCGCGCGTTCGACGCTGCCGGGCTTGAGCTTGCTGCCGGTGACGGTGAAGTGGAAGTGGATCTTGGTAAATACCTTCGGATC
>JBBRXM010000045.1:0-40848 GCA_038248405.1 Burkholderiales bacterium | reverse complement strand
AGTACTGCACGAACGAGCGCAGCACGATGCCGCTGATCGGCATGATGATGGTGAACAGCAGCCAGGCGGCGATCAGCTCGAACGCCAGCCACTTCCAGTGGCCCAGCGGCATCACCTTCTGGCGCGCGCCCTTGCCCTTGATCGAGACGTACTTGTTCGCCGACTTGAGCAGCCAGCGCTGCGCCATCACCAGCGGCATCGTCACCATCACCAGGCACACCGCGACGGCGGCCATCAGGTGGTACGACGGCGTACCGAGCTTGTTGGTCAGCTTGTACAGGTAGGTCGCCAGCACCAGGTGCCCTTCCGGGTCGCCCAGCACCAGCACCAGCCCGAACACCTCGAAGCCGAGGAAGAACACAAGCACGCCGGCATACGCCAGCGCCGGCATGATCATCGGCAGCGACACGTTCATCATCACCTGCAGCGGCGAGGCGCCGGCCACGCGCGCGGCTTCCTCGACGTCGGAACCGAGGCTTTTCAGCGCCGACGAGGCGTACAGGTACACGTGCGGAACGTGGGTCAGGCCGGCGATGATGACGATGCTGGTAAACGAGTAGATATTCCACGGCACGAAGCCGAGCATCTCCTTGGCCCAGGTCGAGTAGAAGCCGACGGGTCCCATCGAGACGACGTAGCCGAAGCCCATCACCATCGGCGACACGAAGATCGGCACCAGCAGCAGCGGCGCGATCCAGCCGCGGCCCGGCAGTTCGGTGCGGATCATCAGGAAGGCCAGCATGCCGCCGAGCGGCACGGCGATGGCGGCGAGGCCGGAGGCGAGGATGAAGCCGTTCCTGGCCGCCATCCAGAAGTCGGAGTCGTCGAAAATGAAGCGATAGGCGTCAAGCCCCAGCGTCTTGACCGGCATGAAGAACGGCGCCGACAGGAAGCTCTGGTAGAAAATCAGGAACAGCGGCAGGAAAACGGCGATGCAGGTGATCGCCACCACGAGTCCGCGCGGCCAGTGCAGGCTGCGCGAACGGGGCAAAGAAATGGTAGACATGTGAATTTCCGGTGAAGGATGCGGTGCGGCGACAGGCAAACGGCGGGCCGGCTGGCGGCCCGCCGTCACTACAGCTTACTTTTTACCGGCGCTTTCTTTCCAGGCCTTGAGGAAGGCCATGCGCTTGGCAGGCGCCAGGTACTGCAGCACGATCGGGTGCACCGGCACCGGCTTGACGTTCTTCTCGCCGATCTGCCTGATCAGTTCAGCCGACGTGGTCTCGCCCTTGACGTCGGCGCGGATTGCGTACAGCTTGGAGTCGTTGGCGATCACGGTCTGGCCGCGATGCGACAGCATGTAGTCGACCCACAGCTTGGCGGCGTTGGCGTTCTTGGCCGTCTTGCTGATGAAGAGGACACGCGACAGGATCAGCGTGTAATCCTTCGGCAGCACCACGCCGAGCGACGGATCGGTCTTGGCGCGCACCAGCGCGTAGGAGCCGAGCACGTTGTAGCCGATCAGGTTTTCGCCGGACGAAATCCGCTCCAGCATGGTGCCGGTGGAAGACTGCACGCGCACGCGCGCGGCGCCGAACGCCTGCTCGAGCGCCGGGAACTGCGCGTATTCGTGCGAGTCCTGGGTCATGAACATGAAGCCGACGCCGGACTTTTCGATGTCGTAGGTGGTGACCTTGTCCTTGAATTTTTCGGTCGTGATCAGCTTGGCGAAGTCGGCGTGCGTCTTCGGCACTTCGGCCGCCGTCACCAGGCGCTTGTTGTAGACGATCGCCGCCGGCTCGAACGTGGTGCCGTAGGCCATGTCGTTCCACACCGCCCAGCCGGGAATCTTCGACGCTTCGACCGACTTGTAGGCCATCGCGTAGCCGTCCGAGGCCAGCTTGATCTGCAGGTCCATCGCCGACGACCACATGACGTCGGCGGTGTTGCCGCCGGCGGCCACTTCGGAGATGAAGCGGTTGTACACTTCGGTCGAATTCATGTCGTTGTATTCGACCGTGATGCCTGGGTAAAGCGCCTTGAAATCGTTGATCAAAGGCTGGGTGGCCTTGCTGTCGGTGGCGCCATAGATCACCAGCTTGCCTTCCTTCTTGCCGCCGTCGATGATCTTCTGGTAATCGGCCGGGTAGCCGGCGGGGACCTGGGCGAACGCGCCCGTCGCGGCGCCGGCCAGGGTGGCTGCGATGGCAGCTTGCATCAGTGTCTTGGTGAGGTTCATGAAAGTCTCCTGAGAATTGTTTATATATGTTGTGGGTGCTTCAGCGAACCAGCTTGAACTGCGTGGCTTGCCGGTGATAGTCGTCGACTGCTTTTTTTACGTATCCGGTCAGGGCCGCTCCCGTCATGCTGAACGGGTAGAGGCCGTAGGCCGCGCGCAACTGCGCAAACTCGGGTGTCGCTTCCATCTGCTCGAAAGCGCGCACCCATCGCTGGTAGTCCGCTTCCGGCACGTTGGGCCCCATCCACACGCCGCGGATGATCGGCCACACCAGGTCGATGCCCTGCTCGCGCGCGGTCGGCGCACCGGCCAGTACGCCCGGCAGGCGCTTCTCCGACAGCACCGCCAGCACCCTCACCTTGCCGGCGCTGGAATACAGCGTCGCCTCGGAAGCGTCGCCCGGCACCACCTGGACGAAGTTGGCGTCCATCGCGGTGAAGGCTTCGCCGCCGCCTTCGAGCGCCACGAACCGCAGCACCTTCGGGTCGATGCCGCCCAGCTTGGCCAGCAGCGCCATCTTCAGCCAGTCCTGGCTGCCGATGGTGCCGGAAACGCCGATCAGCACCTTCTGCGGATGGCGCCGCAGCGCGCCGAGCAGGTCGGCGAGCGTCTTGAACTGCGAGTCGGCGCGCACCGCGATCATGCCGTAGTCGGCGCCCAGCGCGGCCACCCAGCGCACGTCGCCGGCGGTGGCCTTGCCGAACTTGCCCTGCGCCAGATTGAGCAGCGAGCCGCCCGAAAACGCGACCAGGGTATTCGGTTCGCCGCTGCGCTGCGACACCAGCGAGTGCCAGGCGACGGCGCCGATCCCGCCAGGCAGGTAGGACAAGCGCATGGCGCCGCCGGCATGTCCATGCAAGGCTTTCTGGGCCAGCTTGCAGGTCAGGTCCATCGCGCCCCCAGGCTTGGACGGCACGATGCATTCGGAGTCGGCGGCGTGCGCTGCGGCCGACAGCAGGAGCGCGGAAATCAGGGGCAGGAGTTTTTTCATGGCCCGGCCATCATAATCCTGAATCTCCGCCCGCCGCTATCAGAAGCGGTGCTGGATGCCGACGGTGACGCCGGTCTGCGAGGACGCGAAGCCCGGATCGTCGCGCGACAGGCTGACCAGCTTGCCGTTGTCGGCCTTGGCGTAGGCGGCGGCAGCGTACAGGTCGGTGCGCTTGGACAGTGCATACAGGCCGCGCACGACGTACATGGTCGGGTCGGCGTCCTGGCCGGACGGGACGTTCTTGACGTTGACGTGGTAGACCGCGCCGGTCAGCGTGACGGCCGGCTTGATGTAGTAGCTCAGGCCCAGCCAGTAGGTGTCGCCGCGCACGTCCGGCGTGGCAGCCTTGCCCGATTCGAGCTTGTAGCCGCGCATGCCGGCGGTGGCGCGCCAGTCGCCGGTCTTGTAGTCGGCGGCGACGTGGAAGGCGGTGGTTTCGTCGCGGCGGAAGGTCGCAGGCTGGGTGTTGCCGTTGATTTGCTCCCAGGCGGCCATCACGCCCAGGCCCGCGTGGGTCCAGGAAGCGGCGACCGAATACTTGCGGCTGTCGGCGGCGCTGCCAGGCTGCTCGCCCAGGCCGACGGTGGCGCCGTACTTGAATTCACCGGTGCTGCCGGAGTATTTGATCAGGTTGTCGAACGCGGTGTTCATGCCGTACTTGGACGGGCCGCTGGCGTTGGCCGACGTCGCCCACGAGTAGTTCGGCGCGTAGCCGAGCGGGTCGAAGCCGATCACGAAGTCGTAGGTGGTGGTGAACGAACGGCCGACGATGACGCGCCCGAAGCTGCCGTCGAGGCCAACGTATGCCTGGCGCTTGAACAGCGGGCCGTCGGCGTTGCCGGTGTCGAGCAGGATGCCGCCTTCGAGGCCGAATACGGCTTTCAGGCCGCCGCCCAGGTCTTCCGTGCCGCGAAAGCCCCAGCGCGACGTGTTCTTGCCGCCGGAGATGACCTTGGTCTGGCTGTTCTGGTTGGCGTTGGCATGGTTCAGGGTTTCGACGCCGGCGTCGATCAGTCCATACACCTGGACGTTGGTCTGCGCATGGGCGGCGCCGCCGATGGCGAGGGCCGCGAGGACGGCGAGCGAAAGCACTGATTTTTTCATGGGGGTCTCCTGGATCTGGTTATGAGTTCATAGGTACGGTGATTCGACTCGCACTATATTGGAGCCAGCCTTTCAATTGGCTTTCACTGTCCTTACATCGCCGCGCGGGCCGGCCTGTCGCGCAAAGATCACAGTTGGCCGACAGGCGCGCTTGGGCTTACACTCACGCCATGCGCATACTATTAGTCGAAGACCACATCGAATTGTCCCACTGGCTGGCCAAGGCCCTGCGCGACGCCAACCTCACCGTCGAATGGGCCGCCAACGGCGCCGACGCCGACGCCCTGCTTCACACGCAGGACTATGCGCTGGTGATCCTTGACCTGACGCTGCCGAAGATGGACGGGCTGGAAGTGCTCAAGCGCCTGCGCGCACGAGGCGGTCCGCGCGCCAAGACGCCGGTGATGATCCTGACCGCACGCGGCGGGCTGGAAGAACGCGTGCAGGGGCTGAACCTGGGCGCCGACGACTACCTGGCCAAGCCGTTCGAACTGGCCGAACTGGAAGCGCGCGTCAAGGCGCTGCTGCGCCGCAGCCAGGGCAACGAGGCACTGGTGCACCAGTGCGGCTCGCTCAGCTTCGACACCGTCACCCGCATGTTCGCCTACGACGGCGCGCCGCTGGCGCTGACGCCGCGCGAGCATGCCGTGCTGGAGGCGCTGATCACCCGGCCCGGGCGCGCGGTATCGAAAGAGAAGCTGTTCGACGAGGTGTTCGCGCTGGCGGACGACGCCAACCTGGACGCCATCGAACTGTACATCCACCGGGTGCGGAAGAAGCTCGAGCGCGCCAGCATCAACGGCGCGGCGATCACCACCCTGCGCGGCATCGGCTACCTGCTGCAGCCGCGCGACGCCACAGCGTAATGGCGCCGCTGCTCGCGCGACTGCAGCACCGGTTCGGCGCCGCGGCGCCGCTGGGCAGCCTGCGCAACCAGCTGCTGCGCTGGCTGCTGTTCCCGCTGGTGCTGCTGGTTGCGGCCAACTCGGTCTCGGTCTACAACAACGCGCTGGAGGCGGCCGACCTGGCCTACGACCGCTCGCTGCTGGCGTCGACCCGCGCGCTGGCCGAACGCGTCTCCATCAAGGGCGGCAAGGTGGTGGCCGACGTGCCGTACGTGGCGCTGGACAGCTTCGAGACCGACACGCTCGGGCGCATCTACTACAAGGTCACCGGCATCAAGGGCGAGACGGTGTCCGGCTTCGACGACCTGCCGCCGGTGCCGGCCAACGTGCCGCGCTCGGAAGCCTACCCGGCGCTGGTGCGCTTCTACCATGCCGACTACAACGGCGAACCGGTACGCATCGCCGCGCTGCTGCAGCCGGTGTACGACGACTCGATGCGCGGCATCGCCCTGATCCAGGTCGGCGAAACGATGGACGCGCGGCGCGGTCTGTCGCGCAAGATCCTGTTCGATACCCTGCTGCGCCAGGCGGTGATGCTGCTGGCGGTGGGCACGCTGGTGTGGTTCGCGGTGCGGCTGGTATTGCGGCCGCTGATGCGCTTGAAAAACGAGGTGGAACACCGCGACCTGTCCGACCTGTCCGACGTCGATCCGGCGCTGGTGCACCGCGAAGTGCGCCCGCTGGTGGCGGCCATGAACGGCAGCATGGCGCGCATGCAGAACCTGATCGCCAGCCAGCGCCGCTTCATCGCCGACGCTTCGCACCAGCTGCGCACCCCGCTCACGGTGCTCAAGACGCAGGCCGAGCTGGCGCTGCGCGAAAACGACGCCGCCGCCATGCGCGCCATCGTGCAGTCGATCGCGGTGACCACCGATTCGACCGTCCACCTGGCCAACCGCCTGCTGTCGCTGGCGCGCATCGAGCATGGCAGCGAAGAGGCCCGCATGGCGCCGGTGGCGCTGCCCGGGATCGTGCGCCAGGTCGGGCTGGAGCTGGCGCTGCCGGCGGTGCAGAAGAAAATCGACCTGTCGCTGGAAGCGCCCGGCGAGGCCGTCGTCGACGGCCAGGCGCTGATGCTGCACGAGCTGGTGACCAACCTGGTCGACAACGCGATCCGCTACACGCCGGCCGGCGGCCAGGTGGTGCTGCGGGTGCTGGAGCTCGACAGCGGCGTGCTGCTGGAAGTCGAGGACAGCGGCGTCGGCATCGCCGCGGCCGAGCGCGAGAAGGTGTTCACGCCGTTCTACCGTTTGAGCGCGTCGCTGGGGACCAACCAGGCCGGCACCGGCCTGGGGCTGGCGATCGTGCACGACATCGCCACGCTGCACCGCGCCGCCATCGCGCTGGCCGACGGCGCCGGCGGCCGCGGCTTGAAGGTGAGCATCGTATTTCCGACCGCGCGGCAACAAGATGCTGTAACGCTATAAAGCGAGTGTGCAAATCGGAGCGCGATTGAGGCGACGCAAAAGTGGCGCGGTGCGAGGCGGCTCGACGGCGTGGATGCGCGCGTAAAATCTACTGATGAAAACGCCAAACGCCAAAACGATCATGCTCGATACGCTCGGGCCGGACGACGAAGACCAGGATCTTCGCGCGCTCATTACCGTGGACCTCGACGAGGATGACGGCCCGCCGGGACACCAGACGGTGGATGAATTTGCAGATGAGTTTTTGATGCAGGCGCCGAAGGGCGCCAAGCCGGCTGAGTGAGCGTGCAGCGTCAAATGGGGTTCCCGCCTGCGCGGGAAGTCGGGTCCGCCAATGGCGCAGACGACGGCTCGTCGCCCCGTGCCTATCGAAAGTCGTCCTCGCGCAAGCGGTCCATGCCGAGCATGCCGAACAGTGACGCATACGTACTATCGATCCCCGCTTCGCGAGGACGACGGCATTGCAGCCAGCTGCCTTAAAAACGTCGTTCCCGCGCAGGCGGGAACCCAATTTTGCGTGAGTCGCGTTAGCTCAGGCTCTCGAGGCGAATCCGCGTGACATTGCCCACCACCGTCTCCAGCGCCTCGATCTTGCCGATCGCCGCGTCGATGTTCTTCTCGCGCGTCTGGTGCGTCAGCATGATGATGTCCAGGCGCGTCGCCCCTTCCGCCGGCTCCTTCTGCAGCACCGCGTCGATCGAGATGCGGGCGTCGGCCAGGATGCGCGTCAGGTCCGCCATCACGCCGAGCCGGTTCTTCACGTACACGCGCAGGTAGTAGCTGGTGGTGATCTCGGACATCGGCCAGATCGCCACGTCGGTCATCTGGTTCGGCTGGAACGCCAGGTGCGGCACCCGGTACTCGGGGTCGGCCGTGGCCAGGCGCGTGATGTCGACCAGGTCGGCGATCACGGACGAGGCGGTCGGTTCGGCGCCGGCGCCCTTGCCGTAGTAGAGCGTGGCGCCGACCGCGTCGGCCTGCACCAGCACCGCGTTCATCGCCCCTTCCACGTTGGCGATCAGGCGCTTGGCGGGAATGAGCGTCGGGTGCACCCGCAGTTCGATTCCTTCGACGCCGTCGATCACGGTGCGGCGCGTGATCCCCAGCAGCTTGATGCGGTAGCCCAGCTGCTCGGCATACTTGATGTCGACCGCCTGCAGCGAGCTGATACCTTCGATGTGCGCTTTGTCGAACTGCACCGGGATGCCGAAGGCGATCGCCGACATGATGGTCAGCTTGTGGGCGGCGTCGACGCCTTCGATGTCGAAGGTCGGATCGGCTTCGGCGTAGCCCAGCCCCTGCGCCTGCGCCAGCGCGGTCGAGAAGTCGAGCCCCTTGTCGCGCATCTCGGAGAGGATGAAGTTGGTGGTGCCGTTGATGATGCCGGCGACCGACTCGATCCGGTTCGCCGTCAACCCTTCGCGCAGCGCCTTGATGATCGGGATGCCGCCGGCGACGGCTGCCTCGAAGGCCACCATCACGCCCTTTTCCTGGGCGGCGGCGAAAATCTCGTTGCCGTGCAGCGCCAGCAGCGCCTTGTTGGCGGTGACGACGTGCTTGCCGTTGGCGATCGCCCGCATCACCAGTTCGCGCGGCAGCTCGTAGCCGCCAATGAGTTCGATGACGATGTCGATGTCGGGATGGTCGACCACCGCGAACGGGTCGTTGACCACCTCGCACTGGCCGCCGACCAGGCGCGTGGCGCGCTCGGTGTTGCGGGCGGCGACCATGGTGATCTCGATGCCGCGGCCGGCGCGGCGGCGGATCTCTTCCTGGTTGCGTTTGAGGACGTTGAACGTTCCTTCACCGACGGTGCCGATGCCTAACAAGCCTACTTTGATGGGTTTCATATTCTTTTACTGTGGAGGGTTCTAGCCGCGGCCATGTCGTCGACGGTAGCCGTCGAGGAAGCGGGCGATGCGGCCGCATGCGTCGGTGAGGTCATCGGAGTTGGGCAGGAAGACGAGGCGGAAGTGATCCGGCGACTTCCAGTTGAATCCCGTGCCCTGCACGATCAGGACTTTTTCCTCGGCCAGCAGGTCGCAGGCAAACTGCTGGTCGTCCGCGATCGGGTACATCGCGGGGTCGAGGCGCGGGAACATGTACAGCGCAGCTTTTGGCTTGACGCAGGTAACGCCCGGGATATCGGTCAGTAATTTGTGGGCGAGGTCGCGCTGCTTGAGCAGGCGCCCGCCGGGGCCGACCAGGTCGGCGATGCTCTGGTAGCCGCCCAGCGCGGTCTGGATCGCGAACTGCCCAGGCGCGTTGGCGCACAGGCGCATCGAGGCGAGCATGTTGAGGCCATCGATGTAGTCCTTGGCGTGGCGCTTCTCGCCCGACACCACCATCCAGCCGGCGCGGTAGCCGCACGAGCGGTAGTTCTTCGACAGCCCGTTCAGGGTGACGAACAGGACGTCGTCGGCCAGCGCGGCGATCGACTCGTGCTCGTTGCCGTCGTAGAGCGTCTTGTCGTAGATTTCGTCGGCGTAGATGATCAGCTGGTGCTGGCGCGCCAGCTCGACGATTTCGAGCAGGATCTCGCGCGGGTACAGCGCGCCGGTCGGGTTGTTCGGGTTGATGACCACGATCGCCTTGGTGTTGGGCGTGATCTTGCGGCGCATGTCGTCGATGTCGGGGAACCAGCCGGCCTGCTCGTCGCAGATGTAGTGCACCGGATTACCGCCCGACAGGCTGACGGCGGCGGTCCACAGCGGGTAGTCCGGGGCCGGCACCAGCACTTCGTCGCCGTTGTTGAGCAGGCCGTTCATCGCCATCACGATCAGCTCGGAAGCGCCGTTGCCCAGATAGACGTCGTCGATCGAGACGCCGGCGATGTTCTTGCCTTGGGTGTAGTGCACCACCGCCTTGCGCGGCGCGAACATGCCCTTGGAGTCGGTGTAGCCGGCGGCGCCGTGCATGTTCATGATCATGTCGCGCACGATTTCGTCCGGCGGATCGAAACCGAACACCGCCAGGTTGCCGATGTTGAGCTTGATGATCTTGTGGCCGTCCTCTTCCATCTGGCGGGCCTTTTCCATGGCCGGGCCACGGATCTCGTAGCACACGTCATCGAGCTTGTTCGATTTCAGAATCGGTCGCAAAATAATTTCCTGTCAGGTTGCGCGCTATGTTGCAGTGCGAAAAATACCCATTCTGCCGAAAGCGCCTGATTTAATCAACCGCCATGGCCTGAGAATTGCTGGTGAAAACAATATGAACGCACCGGTTTGACGGCAGGATCGCTGAAATTCGCGCTTTTATGTCGTTTGTGGCATGCTAACGCCCGCACGCGGCGATCTGCCGCCCTCACTTTGCCGCTAAAAACAACGCCCCTGTACGACAGGGGCCCACGCCCATGAAGCTCCATTCCAGCTCTACCCAACAATACCAGACCGTCACCGGCTACTTCGCCGGCGGTGTCGAAATCAACGCCACGCCCTACCAGCACAGCCTGACCGTGATGCCCGAGGCGCCGCCACGGCCGTGGCCGGTGGCCGCCTTCGAGGATCTCACCGAGGTGCACTTCGAGGCCATCGCCGCCGAGTCGCCCGACGTCGTCATCCTCGGCACGGGCGAGCGCCAGCGCTTCATCCATCCGCGCCTGATCGCCAGCCTGTCGGGCCGGCGCATCGGCGTCGAATGCATGGACAACCAGGCCGCCTGCCGCACCTACAACATCCTGATGGGCGAAGGCCGCAAGGTCACGCTGGCGCTGATCATCAAGGCGCCGGACGCCTGATGAACGAACTGCACAAGAACAAAACCTTCGTCTGGTCCCTGCTCGCCGCATTCGTCGTCGTTTCCCTGCTCCTCCTCGGCGTGCGCACGCTGGTGCCGCCCGACGAGGGCCGCTACGCCGAAATGGCGCGCGAGATGTTTACCAGCGGCGACTGGGTCACCACCCGCCTGAACGGCATCAAGTACTTCGAAAAGCCGCCGCTGCAGACCTGGCTGAACGCCCTCTCGTTCACACTGTTCGGGCTGGGCGACTGGCAGGCGCGCCTGTGGACGGGCCTGTGCGGCATCCTCGGCGTGGTCCTGACCGGCTACACCGGCGCCAGGCTGTTCGGCCAGCGCACTGGCTTTTACGCCGCGCTGGTGCTGGGGTCGTCCTTCTACTGGGCCGCCTGCAGCCAGATCGATTCGCTCGACATGGGCTTATCAAGCATGATGACGATCGCGCTGTGCGCCCTGCTGCTGGCGCAGCGCGACGACGCCGCGCCCGCAGAACAGCGCAACTGGATGCTGGTGTGCTGGGCCGGCATGGCGCTGGCGGTGCTGTCGAAGGGCCTGATCGGCCTGGTGCTGCCGGGCGGCGTGCTGGTCGTCTACACGGTGATCACGCGCGACTGGAAGCTGTGGGGCCGCCTGCACCTGGTCAAGGGCCTGCTGCTGATGCTGGCCATTGCGGCGCCATGGTTCGTGCTGGTCGGCCTGCGCAATCCGGAGCAGCCGCACTTCTTCTTCGTCCATGAACACTGGGACCGCTTCTTCCTCAAGGAGCACCACCGCGAGCAGGCCTGGTACGTCTTCTTCGTGCTGACGGCAATCGGCATGGTGCCGTGGACCGGCGTGCTGCTGCAGGGGATGCGCCTGGGCGTACAGCGCGAGGCCGGCCGCTTCCGCCCGCGCCTGATGCTGCTGGTCTGGGCCGTGTTCATCCTGCTGTTCTTCACCAAGTCGAACTCCAAGCTGCCCGGCTACATCCTGCCGATCTTCCCGGCGCTCGCGCTGCTGGTGGCGAACTACCTCGAAGTGGGCACCCGCCGCAGCCGCATGCTGACGGCGGCGCTGACGGCGGCCGTCGGCGTGGCGCTGCTGGCGGCGGTGCCCTACATGGAAAAGCTCAGCCGCCATGGCGAGGAAGCGCTCTACCAGGCCTACCAGCCATGGGTGCTGGCGGCCGGCTTCGTCGCCGTGGCCGGCGGCGCGCTGTCGATGCTGTACGCGCGCCACCTGCAGCGCGACCTGATGGTGGTGGTGCTGGCGCTCACCGGCTTCGCCACGACCGAGCTGATGCTGGCCGGCTTCGAGCCGATCGGCCATGCGCGCGCAGGCGCCAACCTGCTGCCGGCGATCCAGGCCGAACTGAAACCCGACACGAAAGTCTACTCGGTCGGCACCTACGAGCAGTCGCTCACCTTCTACCTGCAGCGCACCGTCGTGCTGGTCGACTACCGCGACGAATTCACCTTCGGCCTGCAGCAGCAGCCGGAGTTGTCGATACCGACGGTGCCGGCCTTCGTCGCGCAGTGGACGCGCGACGCCGCCGCCGGCGTGCGCGACATCGCCATCATCCGCGCCGATATTTTCACCGACCTCCAACAGAAAGGCGTGCCGATGCGCGTGGTGGCCAAAGACAGCCGCCGCACCGTGATCGCCAACGACGTCAACCCATGAACCTGTCCACCTTCGCTTTCATCATTACCGGCGTGCTGCTCAACGCCGTCGCCCAGCTGCTGCTCAAGGCCGGCACCAATGCGCTCGGCGGCGCCATCCACGTCAACGCCGGCAACTGGTTCGCCACCGGCGTGAAGGTGTTCAGCCAGCCGCCGATCCTGGCCGGACTGACCTGCTACGTCGTGTCGCTGCTCGTCTGGATCATCGGCCTGTCGCGCACCGACGTCACCATCGCCTACCCGATGCTCTCGCTGGGCTACGTCGTCGGCGCCATCGGCGCCTGGATGTTCCTTGGCGAAGTGATATCGCCGCAGCGCATGCTGGCGCTCGGCGTGATCGTCGTCGGCGTCGCCCTGCTGGCGCGGACCTGAGGGGCAAGGCTGATAAAATGCCCATGTGGCGCGCATTCCGCGCCGGCAAAACCATTTAACAAGAGAAATCAATGACCGCCCAGTTGCCATTCCTGCCCTTCTCCCGTCCGACCATCGACGAAGACACCATCGCCGCAGTCGGCGACGTGCTGCGCTCCGGATGGCTGACCAACGGCGGCCCGCGCGCGGCGGCGTTCGAAGCAGCGCTGTCCGAATATTTCGGCGGCCGCCCGGTGCGCGTGTTCAATTCCGGCACCTGCACCATGGAGATCGCGCTGCGCATCGCCGGCATTGGCCCGGGCGACGAAGTGATCACCACGCCGATTTCGTGGGTCGCTACCGCCAACGTCATCCTCGAAGTAGGCGCCACGCCGGTGTTCGCCGACATCGACCCGGTCACCCGCAACATCGACCTGGACAAGCTGGAAGCGGCGATCACGCCACGCACCCGCGCCATCATCCCGGTCTTCCTGGCCGGCCTGCCGGTCGACATGGACCGCCTGTACGCGATTGCCGACAAACACAATCTGCGCGTGGTGGAAGACGCCGCCCAGGCCTTCGGCTCGACCTGGAAGGGCCGCCGCATCGGCGCCTTCGGCGACTTCGTCTCGTTCAGCTTCCAGGTCAACAAGAACCTGACCACCGGCGAAGGCGGCTGCCTGGTCATGAACACGCCGGAAGAAGCCGTGCTGGCGGAAAAATACCGCCTGCAGGGCGTCACCCGCAGCGGCGTCGACGGCATCGATGTCGACGTGCTGGGCGGCAAGTACAACATGACCGACATCGCCGCCGCGATCGGGCTGGGCCAGATGAAGACGATCGATGCCGTCAACGTCCACCGCCGCAAGCTGGCCGAGCATTATTTCGAGTGCTTCGGCGCCGACTTCGAGGCGCAGACCGGCGCCCAGCTGCCGGTGAAGGCTTTCGACAGCTCCAACCATCACCTGTTCCAGATTATCCTGCCCGACCGCGGCGCCAACACCCGCGCCGACTTCATGACGCGCATGAAGGAAGAGCACAACGTCGGCACCGGCTTTCATTACGCGGCGATCCACCTGTTTACCTTGTACCGCGCGCTGGGCTTTCACGAGGGCATGTTCCCCGAATCGGAGCGGATCGGCCGGCTCACCGTCACGCTGCCGATGTTCTATGCGATGACGGCAGCGGACGTGGAGCGCTCGGTGCGCGCCGTCAAAGCGGTGCTCGCCCAATGAGCCTCGACGCACTCAAGCCGGAACTGTCGGTCGTCATCCCGATCTACAACGAGGAGGCGGGCCTGGCCGCGCTGTTCGCACGCCTGTATCCGGCGCTCGACAAGATCGGCATCCCTTACGAAATCGTGTTCGTCAACGACGGCAGCCGCGACAACTCGGTGGCGATCCTGGCCGAGCAGTTCCGCCAGCGCCCGGACGTCACCCGCGTGGTGCTGTTTAACGGTAACTACGGCCAGCACATGGCGATCCTGGCCGGCTTCGACGCCACCCGCGGCGAAATCATCGTCACGCTCGACGCCGACCTGCAGAACCCGCCGGAAGAAATCCACAAGCTGGTCGAGAAGATCCGCGAAGGCTACGACTACGTCGGCTCGATCCGCCGCAAGCGCCAGGACTCGGCCTGGCGCACGATCGCCTCCAAGCTGATGAACCGGCTGCGCTACCGCATCACCAACATCCGCATCACCGACCAGGGCAACATGCTGCGCGCTTACGGGCGCAACGTCATCGACCTGGTCAACCAGTGCGGCGAGGTCAACACCTTCGTGCCGGCGCTGGCGTACAAGTTTTCGCGCAAGCCCACCGAGATCGTCGTCGAGCACGAGGAGCGCTCGGCCGGCGAATCGAAGTATTCGCTCTACAGCCTGATCCGGCTCAATTTCGACCTGATCACCGGCTTTTCGCTGGTGCCGCTGCAGATCTTTTCGATGCTCGGCATGATCATGTCGCTGCTGTCGGCGCTGCTGGTGGTGATGCTGCTGGTGCGCCGCTTCCTCCTCGGCGCCGAAGCCGAGGGCGTGTTCACGCTGTTCGCGATCGCCTTCTTCTTCATGGGCGTGATCCTGTTCGGCATCGGCCTCTTGGGCGAATACATCGGCCGCATCTTCCAGCAGGTGCGCGCGCGTCCCCGCTACGTGGTGCAGACCATCCTGCAGCACGTGCCCGGCAAGGACGAGCAGATCGACCTGGCGGTGGAAAAGCGCCAGGTGAGCCGCTGATGGGGGGCCGCCGCGCGGTCGTCTTCGCGTATCACAATGTCGGCGTGCGTTGCCTGAAGGTGCTGCTGGCCGGCGGCGTCGACGTCGCGCTGGTGGTCACCCACGAGGACAGCGAGACCGAAAACATCTGGTTCGAGTCGGTCATTTCGCTGTGCCAGGCGGAAGGCATCCCGTTCGTCACGCCACCGCACGCCAATTCGCCGGAGTTGCTGGTGCAGGTGCAGGCGGCAAAGCCCGACCTGATGTTCAGCTTCTATTACCGCAACATGCTGCCGGCGGCGCTGCTGGCGGTGGCGCCGGCGTTCAACATGCACGGCTCGCTGCTGCCGCAGTTCCGCGGCCGCGCGCCGGTCAACTGGGCGGTGCTGAAAGGCGCCACCGAGACCGGCGCCACGCTGCACGAAATGACGGTCAAGCCCGACGCTGGCGCCATCGTGGCGCAAAGCGCGGTGCCGATCCTGCCGGACGACACCGCCTTCGAAGTGTTCGGCAAGGTCACCGTCGCAGCCGAGCAGGCCCTGTGGCGGGTGCTGCCGTCGCTGCTCGACGGCAGCGCGCCGCGCACCGCCAACGACCTCACGCAAGGCAGCTACTATGGCGGGCGCAAGCCCGAGGACGGCCGCATCGACTGGAGCGCGCCGGCACAGCAGGTCTACGACCTGCACCGCGCGGTGGCGCCGCCCTACCCGGGCGCCTTCACCGATGTCGGCGGCCAGCGTTACATTATCGAACGGGCAAGATTGTCGCGGCTCGGGCGCAGCGAGTTGCCACCCGGTCTCGCAGTGGTGGATAATCGTATCGTCGGGGTATGCGGCGACGGCCGCATACTGGCCATTTCGAGCCTGCTGGCCGACGGCGTTGCGGTCACTGCCGCGCAGCTGCAAGCACGCCTGGCCGGTGCCTGAACGCCCCCACAAGAAACGAGCCCCCATGAAAAAAGTCCTCATCCTCGGCGTCAACGGCTTCATCGGTCACCATCTTTCCAAGCGCATCCTGGAAACGACCGACTGGCACGTGTATGGCATGGACATGCAGTCGAACCGCATCACCGACCTGCTGGAGAACGAAGCGTTCAAATCGCGCCTGCACTTCTTCGAGGGCGACATCACCATCAACAAGGAGTGGGTCGAATATCACGTCAAGAAGTGCGACGTGATCCTGCCGCTGGTGGCGATCGCGACGCCGTCGACTTACGTCACCGATCCGCTGCGCGTGTTCGAACTGGACTTCGAGGCCAACCTGCCGATCGTGCGTTCGGCGTACAAATACGGCAAGCACCTGGTGTTCCCGTCGACGTCCGAGGTGTACGGCATGAGCGGCGACGCCGAATTCGATCCCGAAGCGTCCGACCTGGTGTACGGCCCGATCAACAAGCCGCGCTGGATCTATGCCTGCTCGAAGCAGCTGATGGACCGCGTGATCTGGGGCTACGGCATGGAAGGGCTGAACTTCACGCTGTTCCGCCCGTTCAACTGGATCGGCGCCGGGCTCGATTCGATCCACACGCCGAAAGAAGGCTCGTCGCGCGTGCTGACCCAGTTCCTCGGCCACATCGTGCGCGGCGAAAACATCCAGCTGGTCGACGGCGGCGCGCAGAAGCGTTCGTTCACCTATGTCGACGACGGCATCGACGCGCTGGTGCGCATCATCGCCAACACCGACGGCGTGGCCACCGGCAAGATCTACAACATCGGCAATCCGGACAACAACTACTCGATCCGCGAACTGTCGACCATGATGCTGGCGCTCGCGGCCGAATATCCGGAGTACAGTGAATCGGCCAGGCAGGTGAAGATCGTCGAGACCAGCTCCGGTGCCTACTACGGCAAGGGCTACCAGGACGTGCAGAACCGCGTACCGAAGATCAGCAACACGTGCGACGAGCTGGGCTGGACCCCGCGGGTCGGCATGGCTGACTCCTTGCGCCACATTTTCGACGCCTACCGCAGCCAGGTAGGCGACGCCAAAGCTTTGATGGATTGATGATTTGACTGAACAAAACCGCACCAAAGGCCCGCTGCTGACGCTCAAGATCGACGTTGACACCTACCGTGGCACGCGCGAAGGCGTGCCGAACCTGGTACGCATGCTGCGCGAGCATGACGCCCACGCGACTTTCCTGTTCTCCCTCGGCCCCGACCACACGGGCTGGGCCTTGCGGCGCGCGTTCCGGCCGGGCTTTTTCAAGAAGGTATCGCGCACGTCGGTGCTGGAACACTACGGTCTGAAAACGCTGATGTACGGCGTGCTGTTGCCGGCGCCGGACATCGGCCGCCGCTGCGCCGAACAGATGCGCGAGGCGCAGTACGCCGGCTTCGAATGCGGCATCCACACCTGGGACCATGTGCGCTGGCAGGACAGCGTGCGCCGGCACGGCGGCAGCTGGACGTCCCACATCATGCGCAAGGCCGAGGACCGTTTCCGCCTGGTGTTCGGGCGGCCGGCGACGACGCACGGCGCGGCCGGCTGGCAGATGAACGAGCACGCCTTCAAGGAGCACGACGCCGCCGGCTTCCCGTACGCGTCGGACGGCCGCGCGATGTTGCGCGACGACGGTTCGCTGCTCGATGCGCGCACCGGCCCGCACCGCATCGCCGGCACCAACTGCGTGCAGTTGCCGACCACGCTGCCGACGCTGGACGAACTGCTGGGCCGCACGATCGACGGCGTGACCATCACCACCGCCAACATCGCCGAGCACCTGCTCAAGCTGACGGCCGGGGCCACGCGCGATCACGTCTATACTTTGCATGCCGAGCTTGAAGGACAAAAACTCAGCCCCATATTCGAACAACTATTGTCCGGCTGGAAGGCGCAAGGCTACCAGCTGGCCTCGATGGCGGACTATTACCAGAAAGTGAAAGACGCGCCCCTGCCGGACTATCCGGTCACTTGGGGCGAATTGCCCGGCCGATCAGGTGAACTGATCGTTGCCGACCCGACCGCAGCGCGCCCAGGAGAGCCCCGTGGCTGACAGCCCAACCCCCGCATCCGTACCCGATTTTTCCGCCGCCATGACAGGCGAGAAGGCGTTCCAGCTTGCCGGCCGCCCCGCGCGCTATACCGTGCTGTACTTCTACCCGAAGGACAATACACCCGGCTGCACCACCGAGAGCATCGCGTTTCGCGAGCTGCACGACCAGTTCCGCGCCGCCGGCGCCGAAATCTACGGCATCAGCCGCGATTCGCTGCGTTCGCACGAGGGGTTCAAATCGAAGCTGGGGCTGCCGTTCGAGCTGATCTCCGACCCGGAAGAGGCTGTCTGCCTGCAGTTCGGGGTGATGAAAATGAAGAATATGTATGGCAAGCAAGTGCGCGGGGTCGAGCGCAGCACGTTTGTAATTGACGCTGACGGCAGATTGGTGAAAGAATGGCGTGGCGTGAAGGTTCCGAACCACGCCGATGAAGTGCTGGAGTTCGTCAAGAGCCAGCCGTAGCAAGGATGGCTTCCCGTTAATTCAACCTGCTGTAAAACATCGATTGCATCTGCCCATTTTGAGTCAAAGCGTTTTCTTCCTGCATCATCCCAATCTGGCGGCCTGCCGGCCCGGCCCCTGTGCCGCGCGTGACCAGCGCCTCTCCCTTGTAGTACGACCAGGACGCGACCATGTCGACAGCGCCATGCGGCGCCCGCGTCCCTTCGGAATTTTTTTAGATTGAGACCCTGATGCCACTGCCAAAACTCCCGACCAAGCCAGCCGCATTGCTGCTGGCCAAAGACTATCCGAAAGCCGAACGCGGCGCCAAGGGCGCAGTGCGCGCCGTGCCGGCGGCGGCGCCGCTCGACGCCGTCGAAGACCTGATCAGCGGCAAGGCCGTGGCCGCGCCGAAAGCGCTCCGTCCGGTCAAGACCGCCAAGGCGGCCGCGCCGGCCGCAGTGCCTGCGGCGACGCCATTGCAGCCGATGCCGGCAGCACGCCCCGCCGCGCGCGCCAAGGAGCAGGCTGAAGACCGCGACGCGCCGCACCCGGCCAAGCACAAGCCGGTCGAAGCGATCATCAAGTCTTCGACCAGCCGGCTGGCCGACAAGAGCGGCACCACCAAGATGTTCGTGCTCGACACCAACGTGCTGATGCATGACCCGTCGTCGCTGTTCCGTTTCGAGGAGCACGACGTCTACCTGCCGATGATGACGCTCGAAGAACTCGATGATCACAAGAAGGGCATGTCGGAAGTGGCGCGCAATGCACGCCAGGTCTCGCGCACGCTCGACGCACTGATCGCCAACATCGACGACGACGCCATTGAGGCGGGCATTCCGCTGGCCAAGCTGGGCAACAAGGACGCCAAGGGCCGCCTGTTCTTCCAGACGCGCCTGCAGAGCGGTCCGACGCTGCCGGAAGGCCTGCCGGTCGGCAAGGCCGACAACCAGATCCTCGGCGTGGTGCGCAACCTCGAGAACGAACTGCCGGGCCGCGCGATCGTGCTGGTGTCGAAGGACATCAACATGCGCATCAAGGCGCGCGCGCTGGGCCTGCCGGCGGAAGACTACTTCAACGACCACGTGCTGGAAGACACCGACCTGCTGTATTCGGGCATCGTGCAGTTGCCGGACGACTTCTGGAACAAGAACGGCAAGGACATGGAGTCCTGGCAGGAAAACAAGAACGGTTCCTCGGCCACTTTCTACCGCGTGACCGGGCCGACCATTCCGACGCTGCTGATGAACCAGTTCGTGTTTTTGGAGCCGAAAAACGGCGAGGCGCCGTTCTATGGCCAGGTCAAGCAGCTCAACGGCAAGACCGCTGTGCTGCAGACCTTGCGCGACTTTAGCCACAGCAAGAACAACGTGTGGGGCGTCACCGCGCGCAACCGCGAGCAGAATTTCGCGCTGAACCTGCTGATGAATCCGGACTGCGATTTCGTCACCCTGCTCGGCCAGGCCGGCACCGGCAAGACCTTGCTGGCGCTGGCCGCTGGCCTGGCGCAGGTACTCGAGACCAAGCTGTACAACGAGATCATCGTCACCCGCGTGACGGTGCCGGTCGGCGAGGACATCGGCTTCCTGCCGGGTACCGAGGAAGAGAAGATGTCGCCGTGGATGGGCGCGTTCGACGACAACCTCGAAGTGCTCAACAAGTCCGATTCGGACGGCGGCGAGTGGGGTCGGGCGGCAACGCAGGACCTGATCCGTTCGCGCATCAAGATCAAGTCGCTCAACTTCATGCGCGGGCGCACGTTCGTGAACAAGTTCCTCATCATCGACGAGGCGCAGAACCTGACGCCGAAGCAGCTCAAGACGCTGGTTACGCGCGCCGGTCCCGGCACCAAGATCCTTTGCCTGGGCAACATCGCGCAGATCGACACGCCTTACCTGACCGAGGGCTCGAGCGGGCTGACGTACGTGGTGGACCGCTTCAAGGGCTGGTCGCACAGCGGCCACGTGACGCTGGCGCGCGGCGAGCGTTCGCGCCTGGCCGACCACGCGAGCGAAGTGCTGTAAAGCGCTTCAGGCTTCGGCAAAAAACCCTGTGCGCCTCGCGGTGCACAGGGTTTTTTTATTGTCGAGCCATCGAGTGCAAAACCGGCTATTATCGAATTTCATACAAGCGCGGCCATAACGCGTGGATGTTATTAGAATATTAATTTGTTCGAGCCGGGAAAAGACACCATGAAATTCCGTTTTTGGGGAGTGCGCGGCTCGATACCGTCGCCCGGCCCCCGCACCGCGCGTTACGGTGGCAACACCACCTGTATCGAGGTATGCACCGATGACGGCACCTTGATCATCCTCGACGCCGGCACCGGCATCTTTCCGCTGGCGCAAAGCCTGGTTCCGCGGCTGCCGGTACAGGCCAACATCTTCATCACCCACAGCCACTGGGACCACATCCACGGCCTGCCCTTTTTCACGCCGCTGTTCAACCGCGGCAGCCGGGTGCGCTTCCACGGCGCGGTCGATCCGGCCACCGGCAAGGGCATCGAGCACGTGCTGGGCGTGCAGCTGCAGAACAGCTATTTCCCGGTCGGCGAATCGCAGATGCAGGCGACCATCGAGTACCAGACGCTGCAATTTGGCGAAGCGATCCAGCTTGGCGACGCGCGCATCGACAATGTGCTGATGAACCATCCGTGTACCGATCTTGGCTACCGGATTACCTGCAACGGCAAGTCGCTGTTCTTTACGGGCGACCACGAGCCGTTTTACAACCTGTATCCGCAGGACGATGCGCGCCACGCGCCCTACAATGGCTACATGGAAGAGCGTCAGCGGGAGATCGAGACTGCGATGCGGGGTGTGGATGCGCTGATCGTCGACTGTTCGTACACGAAGGCCGAATATCCGGCCAAGCGTGGCTGGGGGCATGGCACGCTCGACTCGGCGCTGGAGATGGCGGTGCGGGTCGGCGCCAAGACGCTGTACATCACGCACCATGAGCCGACGCGGTCCGACGACGACCTGGAGGCGGTGTTTGCGGATTTGTTGGTGAGGCATCGGCCGTTGCCGCACTCCCTTAAGGTTGTCTTAGCTTATGAGGGACTCGAAGTGAAGTTAGGCGACTTACCCTGCGCTCCCTAACACTGCAATCCGATCCGTCGAGCCAAGGGGAATCGAAACGCCCTCGATCTCGCACTTGGATACCCGCAAGCTGAACCAACTCCGCGCCCATTCGATTTTCACCACCTCCAACCTGGAATTTATCTTAGCTCGCAAAAATTGCAGCATGTCCCAACAGAAGATAGATGTCCTCCTAGTTAACGATACTTAACCTTGTCGGGCCAGTCGCCTTCATCCTCGAAATCCACCCATCCATAGGAGACGCCGTCAATGACCACATGCTCAGTCTTCTCTAGGGATAAGGCCTCGGCTGTGACGGAAAATCCAGCGACCGCCGACTGAAATTCGGCATCGTATTCTGAGGGTAAAATACCCTCGCGCTTATCGTGATAATAATTTCCGCTAACAAAATGAGATTCATCTCCGTTCAGCGAGGCCACAATCTCACCCCTGATAGCCGCATCGACAATCGGCATCGTTCTAGAGTAGAACGAATATTTGTCCTCTGCCACGTTCACCTTTTGCAGTACTTGTTCATGCAATCTAATTGCCGTGCGGCGAAGACGCACTGGGTCTACTTCTGCGAAGTGCCATTGATCGTATCTGACGAGCTTTTTATGCATTTTAAAGGTCTCGTAGCTTTTGGCCCATCTTTCCTGGGGAATTCCATCCGTAGTAGTCGCGCACCTTGAGGATCGCCGAGCAATGCCGCCAACGCGGCCGCACCATCCTTAAATGTTTCCATGTACGCTTCCCTTCTCAGAAGGAATGACGAAGTTGGTCAGTATGGAATTCTTGCGATGCGCCAAATTGAGGTGGCGCAATAGATGCGGCGCAGAATCAGCGAGCCCCCGGTAGCGACGCTGGCGCAAATTTAAGGTAGAGTCTCGCAGCAGCTACCACTCGTTAAAGGCGTGAATTGAAGAAGATTAACTACGCGGCAACCATCAAGCTCCTCGCCGGCGTCCTCGCCGGGCCCGTGCTCGGTCTCGGCAGCGCCCACGCCGCCATCCCGGTCTACGCTTTCATGGTCAAGCACACCTATCCCCACGACACGGGAGCGTTCACGCAAGGCCTGTTCATCAAGGACGGCGCGCTGTTTGAAAGCACCGGCATGAAGGGGCAGTCGTCGATCCGCCGCGTCCAGCTCGAAACGGGACGCGTGCTGCAGAAGATCGATCTGGGATCCGAGTTTTTCGGCGAAGGCATCGCGCCGGTCGGCGGCGATATCGTCAGCCTGACCTGGACCTCGAAAGTAGGCTTTGTCTACGATGCCAAAACGCTCAAGCTCAAACGCAAGTTCGTGTACGAGGGCGAAGGCTGGGGACTGGCCACCAACGGCAAACAGCTGTTCATGAGCGACGGCACGCCGGCGATCCGCATCCTCGACCCGAATACACTAAAAGAAATCAAGCGCATTCAGGTCAGCGTCGGCGGCAAGCCGGTGGTCAACCTGAACGAACTGGAATGGGTCGACGGGCAGCTGTTTGCGAACGTCTGGGGCACCGACGTGATCGCGCGCATCGATCCGGCCAGTGGCGACGTGGTCGGCTGGATCGACCTGACCGGGCTGAAGGATCCGACGTGGAAAGGCATGGGGCCCGACGACGTCCTCAATGGCATCGCCTGGGATGCGGGCAATCGCCGGCTGTTTGTGACCGGCAAGCATTGGCCGAAGCTGTTCGAGATTGAGCTGGTCGAGCGCAAGCGCTAGGTCCTAAGACGCTATCGCGCGCGCCGTCGTCCTTGCGAACGCGGGGACCCCATTCCGACGCGCTGCGTTGGCTATCGATGAGGCCTCGTCGGCGCATGCAAATAGGGTCCCCGCGTTCGCGAGGACGACGCGCTTCGGCCTGCGCCACACTTGATCCAGAAAAAAAGGGGAAGGCTTCGCAGCCCTCCCCCTTTTTCGTTACGCCGCGTTCCTGTTACAGGATGTGCGTGCCAACCCACCAGGCGATCGCCGCCATGAAGGCCGACGCCGGGATCGTGAAGATCCATGCCCAGACGATGTTTCCGGCCACGCCCCAGCGCACCGCCGACATCTTCTGTGCCGAGCCGACGCCGACGATGGCGCCGGTGATCGTGTGGGTGGTCGACACCGGCACGCCCATCGCGGTCGCCGCGAACAGCGTGATCGCGCCGCCGGTTTCGGCGCAGAAGCCCCCTACCGGCTTGAGCTTGGTGATCTTCTGGCCCATCGTCTTGACGATGCGCCAGCCGCCGAACAAGGTGCCGAAGCTGATCGCGGTGTAGCACGAGATGATCACCCACATCGGCGGCGACACGTCGGCCTTGTTGGTGACGCCGGCGAAAATGAGCAGCATCCAGATGATGCCGATGGTCTTCTGCGCGTCGTTGCCGCCGTGGCCGAGGCTGTACGCGGCGGCCGACGCCAGCTGCGCGCGGCGGAACCAGGTGTCGACCTTGCGCGGCGTCGAGCGCACGAACAGCCACGACACCAGCACCATCATGATCGAGCCAAGTATGAAGCCGACCAGCGGCGAGACGACGATGAACAATACCGTCTTGAGCAGGCCGCTGCCGACCAGCGCGCCGGTGCCGGACTTGGCCACCGCGGCGCCCACCAGGCCGCCGATCAGTGCGTGCGAGGACGACGACGGAATGCCGTAGTACCAAGTGATCGCGTTCCAGATGATGGCGCCGACCAGGGCGCCGAAAATGACGAACTGGTCGACCACCGCGGCGTCGATGGTGCCTTTGCCGACCGTGGCCGCCACCGACGTCCCCATCACGAAAATGGCGATGAAGTTGAAGACCGCAGCCATGCCGACGGCAGCCTGGGGTTTCAGCACGCCGGTCGACACCACCGTCGCGATCGCGTTGGCGGCGTCGTGGAAGCCATTCATGAAGTCGAAAACCAGCGCGAGCGCGATCAGCAGCGCGAGCACGTAAATGCTCATTTGAAGAGTTGGCATGGAGGGCTTCCGCTTATGCGTTTTCGACGATGATGCCTTCGATGATGTTGGCAACATCTTCGCAGCGGTCGGTGACGGTTTCCAGGATCTCGTAGATCGCTTTCAGCTTGATCAGGTTGCGCACGTCCGGCTCGTCGCGGAACAGCTTCGACATCGCCGCGCGCATCACGTGGTCGGCGTCCGATTCGAGGCGGTCGATCTCTTCGCAGATGGCGACGATCTTGTGCGAGTTGTCCATGTTGTGCAGCAGGCCCACTGCCTGCTGGACTTTCTCGCAGCACGCCAGGCACAGCTCGGCCAGGCGCTTCGCTTCCGGCGTTACCGCCTTCAGGTCGTACAGCGACACCGTCTGCGCCGCGTCTTCCATCAGGTCGAGGATGTCGTCCATGCGCGTGATCAGCTTGTGGATGTCGTCGCGGTCGATCGGCGTGATGAAGGTCTTGTGCAGCATGTCCACCGTGGCATAGGTGACCTTGTCCGCCTGTTTCTCGATGCTCTCGATGGCGTGCACGCGGTTTTCGAGGTCGTCGAAATTGGTCATCAGGCCGACCATCTCGTGCGCACCCTTGACGCACAAGGCGGCGTGCTGGTTGAACAAGTCAAAAAATTTGCCCTCGGTAGGCATCAAACGTCCAAACATTTTTTTTCTCCGTTAGTCGTGCTGGGATTGCTCGGGCCACCGCCAGATAGGCGGCGCCTTTTCTGGCTTAATCGCCTTGGTAAAGCGCAAGGCCGCCGCTGTAATTGCCAAACTTGGTGTACTGCCCGATCCAGGTCAGCCGCACCGCGCCGATCGGACCGTTACGCTGCTTGCCGATGATGATCTCGGCGGTGCCCTTGTCGGGCGAATCGGGGTTGTAGACCTCGTCGCGGTACAGGAAGATGATGACGTCGGCATCCTGCTCGATTGCGCCCGATTCGCGCAAGTCCGACATGATCGGACGCTTGTTGGGACGCTGCTCGAGCGAGCGGTTCAGCTGCGACAGCGCGATCACGGGGCAATGCAGTTCCTTCGCCAGGCCCTTGAGGCCGCGCGAAATCTCGGAAATCTCGGAAGCGCGGTTGTCGCCCGGCTGGTTACCCGTCATCAGCTGCAGGTAGTCGACGATGATCAGGCCAAGCTTGCCGCACTGGCGCGACAGCCGGCGCGAGCGGGCGCGCAGCTCGATCGAGTTCAGCGCCGGCGTCTCGTCGATGTACAGCTGGGCGTCGTTCATCTTCTGGATGGCGTGCGTCAGGCGCGGCCAGTCTTCGTCGTTGAGCTTGCCGGTGCGCAGGCGGTGCTGGTCGAGCTGGCCGACCGAACCGAGCATACGCATGGCCAGCTGGGTGCCGCCCATCTCCATCGAGAACACGGCCACCGGCAGGCCCGAATCGATGGCGACGTTCTCGCCGATGTTGATCGAGAAGGCGGTCTTGCCCATCGACGGACGACCGGCGACGATCACCAGGTCGCCCGGCTGCAGGCCGGAAGTCATGCGGTCGAGGTCGATGAAGCCGGTCGGCACGCCGGTGATCTCGCTCTGGTTGTCGCGGCTGTAGAGCTCGTCGATGCGCTCGACCACTTGCGTCAGCAGCGGCTGCACCGCCACCCAGCCCTGGGCGCCGCGCGAGCCTTCTTCGGCAATCGCGAAGATCTTCGACTCGGCCTCGTCGAGCATCTGCTTGACTTCCTTGCCCTGGGGGTTGAAGGCGTTGCCGGAAATCTCGTCGGCCACCGTGATCAGTTTGCGCAGGATGCCGCGGTCGCGCACGATCTCGGCGTAGCGGCGGATGTTGGCCGCCGACGGCGTGTTCTGCGCCATCGCGTTGAGGTATTGCAGGCCGCCGACGTCGTCGGCCTTGCCCATGTTGGTCAGCGCTTCGTAGACGGTGATGACGTCGGCCGGGCGGGCGGCGTTGATCAGCTTGACGAGTTGCTCGAAGATGATGCGGTGATCGTAGCGGTAGAAATCGTCGGCATGCATGAAGTCGGCGATTCGGTCCCACGCGGCGTTATCGCGCAGCAAACCGCCAATGACGGACTGCTCGGCTTCGATAGAATGCGGCGGAATGCGGATGGCATCGACTTGCGGATCGGAAGGGGCGTTCATGGCGCGAATTATACCCGCTCCGGGTGAACCGGCTGCAATAATCGGCGAGAAATAGCTGGTCTGCGGGCGTAAAAAAAGCCGGGATGTACCCGGCTTCTTGACCGGATAACCCGGCATTATGATCTTATCTCGCCGGCGCATGGCCGGCGCGAAAAGCAGTGCTTAAGCAGCTTCGCCGACGACAGCGATCGTGATGTCAACCACCACGTCGGTGTGCAGAGCAACGGCAACAGCGTGGTCGCCAGTGGTCTTGAGCGGGCCGTTAGGCATGCGCACTTGTGCTTTCTCGACAGCGAAACCCTGCTTCGTCAGCGCTTCAGCGATGTCGAAGTTGGTGACGGAACCGAACAGACGGCCATCGACGCCCGCTTTTTGAGCGATCGAGATGGTCATGCCGCTCAGCTTCTCGCCTTGAGCTTGCGAAGCGGCCAGCTTGGCAGCAGCTGCTTTTTTCAGCTCGGCGCGCTTGACTTCGAACTCGGCGATTGCCGAGGTCGTTGCGCGGCGGGCCATGCGTTGCGGGATCAGGAAGTTACGTGCGTAGCCGTCTTTGACTTTGACGACGTCGCCGAGGTTGCCGACGTTAACGACTTTTTCTAACAGGATGATTTGCATATTTTTCTCCAGGTTCTCTGCAGCGCTTAAGCGTGGTGCAGGTCGGTGTAAGGCAGCAGCGCGAGGTAGCGGGCGCGCTTGATGGCGGTGTCAACCTGGCGCTGGTAGTGCGCCTTGGTACCGGTCAGGCGTGCTGGCATGATCTTGCCGTTTTCCTGGACGAAGTCCTTCAGGGTGTCGACGTCTTTGTAGTCAACCTGCTCCACGTTTGCTGCGGTGAAGCGGCAGAATTTCTTACGCTTGAACAGTGGGTTCTGTTGTTTGCGTTTCTCTTTGAGCTTGAGCTTGTTCTTGTCGAACTTTTTACCGAATGCCATTTGAGGCTCCTGTATCTAAAATGTGCTCCGCTGAAGCGGCTGCACTGAAATCAATGATGTGAAACACCAACGCTTTGCTGCTGCGACTCTTCTTGGCCAGAAAACCGGTGAACTGGTGCGCTGCGCCCAACTCGGCCTGGGAAAACCGGCCTGAAATCTCGCCCGCGGCGAACGCGGTGATTTCAAACTCGGTCAACCTGTTCACCCCTGCTTCCACCTGCTGCGAGCTATGCGTCAGGGTGGCGGACACGATCGGCACGCCGGCCGGGGTATAGCGCAGTACGTCGCGCTCCGAAATTGTGGCTACAAACTGAAGTTGATTCACTGAAGTTTATTCACTGCGGTGATTCACTTCGCCAGCCGAGGGTCTCTTGCCAACAATCAGGCAGCTGCCGGGGCGGGTGCTGGAGCTGCTGGCGCTGCGGCATGAGCCGGAGCTTCCGAGCGATGGCTCTTGGCTGCGTCTTCACGTTGTACCGATTTCATCATCGGCGACGGCGCGGTTTCAGCCTTCTTCATCTTAACGGTGAGGTGACGCAGCACGGCATCATTGAATTTGAACGCGGTTTCGAGTTCCACGAGGGTCTCGTTGTCGCATTCGATGTTCATGCAGATGTAGTGTGCTTTTGGCAGCTTCTGGATCGAGTAAGCCATCTGACGACGGCCCCAGTCTTCGACGCGATGAATGTTACCGCCGCGCGCGGTGACGCTGGCCTTGTAACGTTCGATCATCGCCGGGACTTGCTCGCTTTGGTCCGGGTGGACGATAAAAACGATTTCATAATGACGCATGCATAACTCCTTAGGGACGTTTAAAACAAAAGCCCACCTCGGCGTCAAGACGAGTGTGGGAAGGGAAAGCCGGCAATTATAGCGTGGAATGGGGCAAGCAGGCAAGCAGGGGTCAACCAGCATGCGCCGATCGTGGTTTTCGGCCCCTATGGAATGAAGTGTTTGTCCAGCAGTTGGTCGCGCGAGTACGGGATAGCGGAAGAAAAGGTCGATTCGGGCAACCCCGTTTCTTCGGCGGCGCGGTGCACAGCCTTCGGATACTCTTGTGTGGCTATTTCCATGATACTTGGGCGGAAGCTGGGACTATCCCTGACCAAGTCGGAAATTTCATCGCGCTGTTCGGCTGGCGTGCCTCGCCAACTGCCTGAAATTCGCTCATGCTGAAACTCGCACTTCAACAAATGCATCAGCAGCACCCTGAGCCGGCTGTGCAATTCCCTCCGCAGGTTTTTGCCGGCCACTTCGAGCTCCTCGATCAGGTTATCCAGGTCGAGCTCGCCGAATCGGCGCTGGCGCAACAGCTCAGCCTGGCGCGCGTACCACAACGCCAAATCCTGCTCATATTCAGCGTCTACCGCGTTATCCGCCTTGAGTTCCAACATGGCCGCCTCCTCTCAACTCACCTTAGCACCTCGAATCGGGCCAGTCCAGCGCGACAATGGCCCTATTTGATCCACAAATCCGAATAAAAACCGGGTCTGACCCCGGTTTTGGAACTTTATGTGTGATTTCACTTGCGCTGGGCGAAATACTGTACAAAAATACAGTCTGTTCATACAACCAGTTGCCCATCAATGATTAAGCTCACCGCACGGCAAGAAGAAATCCTCAATTTGATCCGGGAAGCGATCGAGAATACCGGCTTTCCTCCGACCCGCGCCGAGATCGCCGCCGAGCTGGGTTTCAAGTCGGCCAACGCCGCCGAGGAACACTTGCAGGCGCTGGCCCGTAAAGGCGCCATCGAGATTTCACCGGGCACCTCGCGCGGCATCCGCCTGCTCGGGCCGGCCGTCGAAGCCATCCCGATGCCGCCGCCAACGCTGATGATGTCGCTGCCGCTGGTCGGCCGCGTCGCCGCCGGCTCGCCCATCCTGGCGCTCGAGCACGTCGAAGCGACCTACAGCGTCGACCCCGCCATGTTCTCGGCCAAGCCGGACTTCCTGCTCAAGGTGCGCGGCCTGTCGATGCGCGACGCCGGCATCATGGACGGCGACCTGCTGGCCGTGAAAAAAGTCGATACCGCCAAGAATGGCCAGATCGTGGTGGCGCGCATCGGCGACGACGTCACCGTCAAGCGCTACAAAAAAACCGGCACGCTGATCGAACTGTTCCCTGAAAATCCGGACTTCAAGGTGATCCGGGTCGATCCGGCAGTGGACGATTTCAGCCTCGAAGGCCTGGCCGTCGGGCTGATGCGCACCTGGCACTGACAGCCAGGTCTTATCTGGCCGGCGCGTAGTTGTTCCTGCGCGCGTCCAGCTCGCCATCGCGCGCCGAGGACGTCTTCTTGATGACGTCGTTGTGCTCGCTGACATACTTTTCGGTGGCGCCGCGCCAGGCGGCGAAATCGGCCAGCACCAGTTTGGCGTTGATGTTGGCGTCCGCCGCAATCCGCTCGGCCACCTCGTTCAAATGCGCCGTGGCGGCGGTCAACTCCTGCTGGTTGAGTAGCTTGGCAATATCTTCCGGGATGAGCCTGGTCAGGGGCGACTTCGCCGAGAGGTTGTCGGCAAACGCGTTGTAGCACTCCTGCCACGCGGTCATGCTGGCCGAAACTGCCTTGATCTCTTCGTTGACCTTGGAGACGGCCGGAAAGCGTGGCGCGGGGCAGCGGAACTTGCCGCTCTTGAGATCGCCGCCGTCGTATTTGGAAATCCAGTGATCGAGGTCGGCACGCCGCAGCTCGCGCTGCTTCATCAGCTCCAGCGCCGCGGCGGCGGTCTTGTTGCCCTTGGCCGCCGACTTGCGAAACCACGCGTCCGCCTTCACCAGGTCGATCGCGCCCGCCTCCCCATACCAGTACATTTCGCCCAGGTGCAACTGCGCCTCGGCATTGCCGGCATTGGCCAGCTTCGTGTACAGCTGCAGCGCCTGCGGATAGGCCTGCTTCTGGAGCAGCGCGTTGGCGTCGGCCAGTTCGTCGGCGTGGGCCAGGCCGGCACACGCCAGCGCGAGGCAGAACACGATTTTCTTCATGGTGGCGGCAATCTCATCAATGACATTGCCGACAATTCTACAACGGACCGAGCGCCGCCTTGAAATCGGCCAGCAGGTCGTCGGTGTCTTCGATGCCGACCGACACCCGGATCAGCGACTCGGCGATGCCCATGCTGGCGCGCCGCTCGGCGCCCATCTCGTAGAAGATGGTGTGGGCGACGGGGATCACCAGCGTGCGCGTGTCGCCCAGGTTGCTGGCCGGGATGCCGATCTGCAGGCGGTTCAGGTAATCGAAGCAATCGATGCCATCCTTGAGCTCGAAACTGAACAGCGAGCCGGCTGCGCGGAACAGCTCGGCCGCGAGCGCCTGCTGCGGGTGCGAGGCCAGGCCCGGATAGTGCACTGCGGCCACGCGCGGATCGGCTTCCAGCATCTGCGCCACCGCCAGCGCGTTGGCGCAGCTGCGCTCCATGCGCAGCGCCAGCGTCTCGGCGCCGACCGCGATGTGGTGCGCCGCTTCCGGCCCCAGCGCGGCGCCGAAGTCGCGCAGGCCCTTGGCGCGCACCTGCGCCATGCCCCACTGGGCCGGCGGATTGCGCTTGTAGTTCTCGGCGATGTGCGGATAGGCGCTCCAGTCGTACTCGCCGGTGTCGGTGAGGCTGCCGCCGAGCGCGATGCCGTGCCCGCCGATCGACTTGGTCAGCGCATTGACGACCAGGCCGGCGCCGACCGACTTCGGCCGGAACAGGTAAGGCGTCGTCATCGTATTGTCGACGACGAACAGGATCCCGCGCGCGCGGCACAGTTCGCCGATACGGGCCAGGTCGGCCACCTGCGTGCGCGGATTGGCGATGGTTTCGACGAACACGATGCGCGTCTGCGGCGTGAGCGCCGCTTCGACGTTGGCGACAATGGTGGCGTCGACAAAGGAGACGCCGACACCCTGCCCGGCCGTGGTCTGCCACAGGCTGTTGGTGTTGCCGAACAAAAAGGCCGACGACACCACGTGGTCGCCCGCGCGCAGCAAGCCCTGGAACACGGCGCCGATGGCGCCCATGCCGGTGGCAAAGCACAGGCTGGAGACGCCGTCTTCCATGCGCGTGACCTTGTCTTCCAGCGCCGCCACGGTCGGGTTGCCCTGGCGGCCGTAGCGAAAGCCCGGCTCCTTGCCCTGGAACACGGACGCCAGCTGGCGCGCGTCCGAATAGCCGAACGCTACCGAGGTATGGATCGGCTTGTGCAGCGAACCGTGCTCGATCGCCTTGCGGCGGTCGTTGTGAACGATGGTGGTAGTGAAGCCGAACTTGTTCTTGTCGTTCACGATAGCTCCTATTCCGCCGTCGCCAGCGTCAGGTTCAGCTGGGTGCGCGCGGCATCCTCGGCCGGCGCGTCCTTCGGATTGTGGCGCGCGAATTCAAGGCGGTCCAGGTATTCCCGGGTGACGTCGCCGGTGACGTAGATGCCGTCGAAGCAGGAGGCCTCGAAGTTCTGCAGCGCCGGGTTGACGTCGGAGATGGAACGCTTGAGGGCGTCGACGTCCTGGTACACCAGCTTGTCGGCGGTGATCTCGCGGCAGATCTCTTCGTTGCTGCGGCCGTAGGCGATCAGTTCGCCGCGGGTCGGCATGTCGATGCCGTACACGTTCGGAAACAGCACCGGCGGCGCTGCCGAGGCGAAATAGACGTTGCGCGCGCCCGCTTCACGGGCCATCTGCACGATCTCGCGGCTGGTGGTGCCGCGCACGATCGAGTCATCCACCAGCAGCACGTTCTTGCCCTTGAACTCGGAACCGATCGCGTTGAGCTTCTGGCGCACCGACTTGCTGCGGATCGCCTGGCCGGGCATCAGGAAGGTGCGGCCGATGTAGCGGTTCTTGATGAAGCCTTCGCGATATTCGATGCCGAGCTTTAAGGCCAGCTGGATGGCGGCCGGGCGCGACGAATCGGGAATCGGCATGACGACGTCGATCTCGCCGGCGGAAAACTCCGTGCGGATCTTTTCGGCGAGGTATTCGCCCATCTTCAGGCGCGTGGCGTACACCGAGGCGCCGTCGAGGATCGAGTCCGGCCGCGCCAGGTAGACGAATTCGAAGGCGCACGGGTTGAGCGAGGGATTGTCGGCGCACTGCCGCTGGTGCAGCTTGCCGTCGTTGTCGATAAACACCGCTTCGCCCGGCGCGATGTCGCGCAGGAAACGGAACCCGATGCCCTCGAGAGCAACCGATTCGCTGGCCACCAGGTATTCGTTGCCCTGGTCGGTTTCGTTGACGCCGATGCACAGCGGCCGGATGCCGTACGGATCGCGGAACGCCAGCATGCCGTGGCCGGCGATCTGCGCCACCACCGCGTAGGCGCCGCGCACCCGCTTGTGCACCATCGCCACGGCCTTGAAGACGGCATCCGGGTCGAGCGAGTAGCCGGTGGTCGCTTCCTGGATTTCATGGGCCAGCACGTTGAGCAACACTTCCGAATCGGAGTTGGTGTTGATGTGGCGGCGGTCGTTGCGGAACAGCGCCTCCTTCAGCTCGGCCTGGTTGGTCAGGTTGCCGTTGTGCGCGAGCGTGATGCCGAACGGCGCGTTGACGTAGAACGGCTGCGCTTCTTCCTCGCTCGACGAGCCAGCGGTCGGATAGCGGCAATGGCCGATGCCCGAATTGCCCTGCAGCGAACGCATGTTGCGCGTGCGGAATACATCGCGCACGAGGCCATTGGCCTTGTGCATCGAAAACATGCTGCTGTGATTGGTTGCAATGCCCGCCGCATCCTGGCCGCGATGCTGCAGCAGCAGCAGAGCGTCGTACAGGACCTGGTTGACGGGATTATGCGAGACGACGCCGACGATGCCACACATGGTGTGCTCCTAAGACTGGGACAGCCTGATATTGAAAATGGTTCAAAAGTGCACGTGCTGCGTCAAGGCAGCAGGCAGGAAAGGTTTGACGGTGCGCGCTCCGGTTTCCGCCATCGGCGAAAACAGCGCTTGCTTCCAGAAATCCTGTTGCGGGATCGACGTCATGCCACACAATATGACGCCGAACAGCACAATTACAATGCCGCGCGCCAAGCCGAACAAGCCGCCGAGGCCCCGGTCAGCCAGGTTCAGGCCGCTGGCCTTGATGACCGCATCGACCGCCAGCATCAACAGACCCATCAGGATGCGGACACCGAGGAACAGGGCCACGAAGGCCACCATCAGGCGCACCGCCTCGCCGGGTACCACGCTTGGCAACATCGGCGCCAGCGTGGCGCCGTAGAGGTTGGCGACGACGAAGGCCACCACCCAGCTCACCAGCGAAAGGATTTCCTTGACCAGGCCGCGCATGGTGCTGATCACCACCGACGCCAACAGCACGAACAACACGAGATAATCGAAAATGGTCACGCCGGGCATACCCTGGATCTGCTATTTGCCATCGGGCTTGACGATGCTGCCGGGCAGGCCCGCCTTGTCGAGTTTGGCGCGCATGCGGTCTGCCTCTTCGCGGCTGAACGGGCCCACCTTTACCTGGATGCGTTCGCCGCCGGCGGTCGACACCTTGTGGGTAAACGAGCGGATTCCCGCTGCCTTCAGCTTGCCCTGCAGTTCGGCCACTTTTTCGGCCGTGCCGAGCGCGGCGACCTGCACGACGAACTTGTCGGTGCCCGCAGCCGGCGCCTTGCCTTCGAGGATGTCAAGCGCGCGGGCGCTGTCTTCCGGCCTGGCCGCTTTCTCGGCCGGCTTGGCGGCCGGTTTCGGCTCGACAGCTTTCGGCTCGACCGGTTTCGGCTCTGCCTTGGCGACGGCTGGCTTGGCCTCGCTCTTGTGTTCCGGTTTGGGTTCAGGCCTGGTCTCGGTCTTGACGGCCGGCGGCTTGGGCTCGGCCTTGACTACCGGCTTCGCTTCGGCCTTCGGCTCGGCAGCGATGGCGACCGGCTTGACCTCGCGCGCGTCGGCCTTCGGCGGCTCGATGATTTCCTCGCGCTTGTCGAGCGAATCGGAGGCGGCGACGGCGGCCGCGCCCGGAACTGCCGGCACCGGCAACGGCGGCGCCTTGTCGCGCGAAGGGATCTGGAAGGCGATATCGCTGGCCAGCGGCTTGGGTTCGGAATCGAGCACCATCGGCAAGCCGACGGCGACGGCCAGCGCCAGCGCGATCGCCCCTACCAGCCGACGGCGCGCGCGTTTCTTTTCGGGCAGCACGGGATCGTCGGCGGCGCGCGACTTCCTGTCGCGGCGCGGCGCGGCCGGTTCGCCTGCACTGGAGGCGCGCTTGGAACGGGCACGGATGGCGGACGAGTCTTCGTCGCGGGAGAAATAGCCGCTGTCTTCGCCGGCGGCTTCTTGCTTGTTTTTATTGAGGAACGAGAACAAGCCCATGCGGTATATTTTCAGTGAGAGGAGGATTTTCGGGCGGCCATGACGCCAGCTACCGTATAAAACGAGCCAAAGACCACAATTCTATCATTCTCCCCAGCTCGGCTCATTGCATTATCGAAAGCCGAGGCCGGGTCGGAGAACTCGGTAATGGAACGCTCGCCCGGCTTGCCGTCGGCAGGCGACAGGCCGGCAACGATGGCGGCCAGCTCGTCCGTGTGCGCCGAGCGCGGCGACGGCAGCGCGGCGATGCACCAGTGGTCGACATGCGGCGCCATCGGCGCGATGACGCCGGCGATGTCCTTGTCCTGCATCACGCCGAACACGGCGAAGGTGAACGGGTGGAACCCCATGTTGCCCAGGTTTTGCGCCAGCGCCGCCGCCGCGTGCGGATTGTGGGCAACGTCGAGGACCACGGTCGGGCGGCCCGGCAGCACCTGGAAGCGCCCCGGCAACTCCACCGTGACGAGGCCCGTGCGCACTTCCTGGGCGCCGACCGGCAGCACCAGGCGCAGCACCTCGAGCGCGGCCAGCGCGGCCGACGCGTTGAGCAACTGGTTGGCGCCGCGCAGGCTCGGGTAGGCCAGCGAGTTGCGCCGCTGGCTGCGTCCGCCATAGTTCCACTGCTGCTTGTCGCCGGAATAATTGAAGTCGCGGCCCAGCAGCCAGAGGTCGGCGCCGATTGCTTCGGCGTGCGCCACCAGCGAGGCCGGCGGCACCGGGTCGCTGCAGATCGCAGGCTTGCCTGGACGGAAGATGCCGGCCTTCTCGAAGCCGATTTCCTCGCGCGTGGTGCCGAGGTAGTCGGTGTGGTCGATGTCGACGCTGGTGACGATGGCGACGTCGGCATCGATGACGTTGACGGCGTCGAGCCGCCCGCCAAGGCCTACTTCCAGGATGACAACGTCGAGCCCGGCGCCGGCCAGCAGATGCATGATGGCCAGCGTGGTGAATTCGAAATACGTCAGGTCGGTGTCGCCGCGTTTTACTTCGACGACATTGAAGGCGTCGACCAGCGCCTGGTCGGACGCCAGTTCGCCGTTGATGCGGGCGCGCTCGTTGAAGTCAAGAAAGTGCGGCTTGATGTAGAGGCCGACCTTGTAGCCGGCGCGCAGCAGGATCGACTCGAGCATGGCGCAGGTCGAACCCTTGCCGTTGGTGCCGGCCACCATGATGACCGGGCAGGCGAACTGCAGCCCCATCGCTTCCTTGACCGCCCTGACCCGGGCCAGGCCCATGTTGATCTGGACTTCGGCGTGGCGCGACTCGAGCAGGGCCAGCCAGTCGGGCAATGTGGTGGGGAGCGTGTGCATGGGAATAGACTTCGGTGGAGCGGGCGTGCGCAAGGATGCTTGCACACGCGCCTGGAACAATGACTGCCTGGTATTACGCGATCACTTCGACGGGCTGGTCTTGCAGCAAGGCCAGCAGGCGCGCGATTTCCTCGCGCATTTTGCGGCGGTCGACGATCATGTCGACGGCGCCCTTGGTGACCAGGAACTCGGCACGCTGGAAGCCTTCCGGCAGCTTTTCGCGCACCGTGTTTTCGATCACGCGGGGGCCGGCAAAACCGATCAGCGCTTTCGGCTCGGCAATGACGACGTCGCCCATGAAGGCAAACGAGGCCGACACGCCGCCCATGGTCGGGTCGGTCAGCACGCTGATGAACGGCAGTTTCTTTTCCGACAGCTTGGTCAGCATGGCGGTGGTCTTGGCCATCTGCATCAGCGACAGCAAGCCTTCCTGCATGCGCGCGCCGCCGGTGGCGGTGATGCAGACAAACGGCACTTTCTGTTCCAGCGCGACCTGGGCGCCGCGCACGAAGCGCTCGCCGACGACCGAGCCCATCGAGCCGCCCATGAATTCGAACTCGAAGCACGCCACCACGACCGGCAGGCTCATGATGGCGCCGCCGAGCACGATCAGCGCATCGGTCTCGCCGGTCGCTTCCATCGCCGCTTTCAGGCGGTCCGGGTACTTCTTGCTGTCTTTGAATTTGAGGGTGTCGACCGGCAGTGTTTCCTGGCCGATTTCATAGCGGCCGCCTTCGTCGAGCAGGCTGTCGAGACGCTGGCGGGCGCGGATGCGCATGTGATGGCTGCACTTGGGGCAGACATGCAGGTTCGTTTCGAGGTCGGTACGGTACAGAACGGCTTCGCACGACGGGCACTTGACCCACAAGCCTTCCGGCATGGTCTTGCGGGAAGCGGCATCCGAGCGCTGGATCCGGGGTGGCAGCAGTTTTTCCAACCAACTCATACATTCTCCTCTGCGGCGATTCTTGGGTTGGCGGTAGTTTAGCCGCTCATGCCCGGCTTGTCGAACATTAAGACCCGAAATTGCCATTCTGACAGCATTGCAAAACATGCAGCAATGGTGCTCAGCTTAGCACCATGGCGGGCCGGGTGGCGGTCGATTGCCGTGCGTCTAGGGGCGCAGCTGGAAGCGCACGGCATTGCGCGCCCTGGCGCGCTGCGCCTCGATGTCGCGGTCGCGCGGTCCGGCGTTGGTGACGAGCGAGCCGATCAGGGCGGTGGCGGCCTTCGCCACTTCCTCGACGGCCTTGTCGAAGGCGGCCTGGTTCGCCTGCGAGGGGCTGTTAAAGCCGGAGAGCTTGCGGACGAACTGCAGCGAGGCGGCGCGGATTTCGTCGCCCGTCGCCGGTGGCTCGAAGTTGAACAGGGTTTTGATGTTGCGGCACATAATTCTGCTCCTGCGTATCTGAGGTTCAATTCGATCAGGGGGCGTTATCAATTCGCTTATGTGTGGCAACCCGCCGTAGAATTGCAAGCTCGCCTACCAAGTTCAAACGATATCTTATAGGAATGGTTTGAGAGAACGTCGATTGTGTAGATGTTGGGATTCCGGTACCCCTGCAGGCGGTGAAAACGTCTCGCCGCTGGGATCGGAAATTTCAAGAGATCGCGAATGGCTTCCTTTGCCGCATCCAGGATTTCCGGTGGCAGTGCCTTCAAGTCCCGCTCAAAGCGCTTATTGCGCCTGATCGTTCGAATATGCAGACCGCCGCCGGGCAATCAAACACCCATTGCATCGAATAAATCGTCCGCGTTGCTGAAACTGCCGGGCAATGTCTCGTCCTGATCTGCCTGACTTTCGCCTATCAGCCAACACAATGTGTTGATGTTATTGTGCAGTGAAGCCATGGCATTGACGAGCGGTTCCAGCATGAATGAGGCCTGCGCTTCACCTGCCGACAGCGCGGCATGGGCATTGAACACCGCGTCGCGCGCCGTTTCGAGGTCAGTCAGCATGGCGTCGGGCAGTGCGCGTTCGGACTGCGTATCGGACCGAAGCATTGCGATGTTGCCGTCGACGATCTGATGCGCTCGACCCAAGCGGGCCAGCACGTTTTCGCCTTGCAGCGACTTGCTCAGCTCAACCAACTCTTGAATCGATAACTCGGACATCGAAGCCTCCGTTTGACCTTAACTAGTGTACTTCAACTCGGAGCGCCTGCAACTCTTGCGCATCGGCCGTGCTTGGCCTGGATCATCTGAAACGCGCCCTGAAGGATCTGCCCCGAGGTATTACCTCCCCGGCAAACGCATGCTCGGCATGGGTTCCCGCCTCTGCGGGAACCCATACCACTTCAGCGGTTACTTTTCGCGGAGCGCAGTACGGATACCGGCTACGAACGCCTGCACCGCGGCCACCGCACCCTCCTTCGGCGTATTCTCCAACTCCTGGGTGATGCGGCTGCCGATCACCACGGCGTCGGCTACCTGCGCGACCGCCTTGGCGCTGGCGCCGTCGCGAATGCCGACGCCCACGCCGATCGGCAGCTTGACGTGCTCGCCGATGCCCGCCGCGCGGCGCGCGACGTCGTCCGGTGTCGATCGTGCCGGCGCCGGTCACACCCTTGAGCAACACATAGTAACTAAAGCAGCTGCCCACGCGCGCCACCTGCGCGATAGGCGCCGGCGTCGACGCCAGCAAAAAGATCATGTCGAGGTCGGCCGCGCGCATCGCCGCGGCACTCCTCGCACGCCTCCGGCGGATGGTCGACGACGATGGCGCCGTCGCACTGATTCTTCATTCTGAATCGGCGGCTTTGCCGTTCCAAGAGGCTTGAAGTCTCTGAGCCCGACTCGTCTACATAAATCTGGTACCTGCTCGCGCAAACTACCTCGGACTCACTTCAAACGAGCTTCAAATTTGACAAGAACAATGGGCCTAATGAGAGGTGCTTACGATATCATTCGCGACGCTATTCTTAACAAACAACACATTTACGCAACCTATCAAGGCCACCGTCGGGAATTTTGCCCTCATGCCATCGGAATGAAGAATGGAAAGCCACAGGCGCTCTTCCACCAATTCGGAAGGACTAGCAGCAAGGGTACCTTGGTAACCGGTTCAGACGAAAACTGGCGGTGCATCACTATCAGCGGACTTTCGGATGTCACTTCGAGCCCGGGAACTTGGCATTCCGCAGACAATCATTCAACGGCGCAAACGTGTGTTGGAGAAATTGACGTGCAAATTGAATTTTAATTTCAATTTAGCTAAGGGGTAGAACTGCGTCTTTTTTCAGATGCCGTTTATCCCTTATCCAGCGCGGTACGGATACCAGCCACGAACGCCTGCACCGCCGCCACCGCGCCCTCCTTCGGCGTGTTTTCGATTTCCTGGATGATGCGGCTGCCGATCACCACGGCGTCGGCCACCTGCGCGACCGCCTTCGCGGTGGCGCCGTCGCGGATGCCGAAGCCGACGCCGATCGGCAGCTTGACGTGCTCGCGGATGGCCGCCACGCGGCGCGCGACGTCGTCGGTGTCGATGGTGCCGGCGCCGGTCACGCCCTTGAGCGACACATAATAGCTAAAGCCGCTGCCCACGCGCGCCACCTGAGCGATGCGCTCGGGCGTGGACGTCGGCGCCAGCAGGAAGATCATGTCGAGGTCGGCCGCGCGCATCGCGGCGGCAAACTCCTCGCACTCTTCCGGCGGATAGTCGACGACGATGGCACCGTCGACGCCGGCTTCCCTGGAGGCGGCGATGAAGGCGTCCGGGCCGATGCGCTCGATCGGGTTGGCGTACCCCATCAGCACCACCGGCGTCGACTGGTTCGTCTTGCGAAATTCGCGCACGTAGTTGAACACGTCCGGCAGGCCGATACCGAACTTCAGGGCGCGCTCGCAGGCGCGCTGGATGACCGGCCCTTCGGCCATCGGATCGGAAAACGGCACGCCCAGCTCAAGGACGTCGGCGCCACCGGCGACCATCGCGTGCATCAGCGGTACCGTCATCTCGGGACCCGGATCACCGGCGGTGATGAAGGTCACCAGGCCGGTCTTGTTGTGCGCCTTGAGCGCGGTAAAAACTGCTTCGATTCTGGACATGGCAATGCTTTCGTGAGAAGTGAACGGGGAACAGGCGATTGACAGCGTTTCAGCTGAAATCGAGTCCCATCCGCTCGGCCACGGTGTGCATGTCCTTGTCGCCGCGGCCGGACAGGTTGACCAGGATGGTCTTATCCTTCGGCAGCGTGGCGGCCAGCTTGGTCGCGTAGGCGATCGCGTGCGACGATTCGAGCGCCGGGATGATGCCCTCGATGCGGCAGGTGTCGTGGAAGGCGGCGATGGCTTCGTCGTCGGTGATCGACACGTACTGCGCGCGGCCGAGGTCCTTGAGCCAGGCGTGCTCCGGCCCCACGCCCGGATAGTCGAGGCCGGCCGAGACCGAATGCGTCTCGATGATCTGGCCGTTGGCATCCTGCAGCAGGTAGGTACGGTTGCCGTGCAGGACACCGGCGAAACCGGCGCTGAGCGAGGCGGCGTGCTTGCCCGATTCGAGCCCCTCGCCGGCCGCTTCGACGCCGATCAGCTTGACGTCCTTCTGGTCGATGTAGGGATAGAAAATCCCCATCGCGTTGGAACCGCCGCCAATACAGGCGAGCACGTAGTCGGGCTGGCGTCCCGTCATCTCGGGCATCTGCACCAGGCACTCCTCGCCGATCACCGACTGGAAGTCGCGCACCATCATCGGGTAGGGATGCGGGCCGGCGACGGTGCCGATGATGTAGAAGGTGTTCTCGATGTTGGTGACCCAGTCGCGCATCGCTTCGTTGAGCGCGTCCTTGAGCGTCTTCGAGCCCGATTCGACCGGCACCACGGTGGCGCCGAGCAGCTTCATGCGGTAGACGTTCTGCGCCTGGCGCCGGACGTCTTCGCTGCCCATGTAGATCACGCATTCGAGGCCGAAGCGCGCGCAGATGGTGGCGGTGGCCACGCCGTGCTGGCCGGCGCCGGTTTCGGCGATGATGCGCGGCTTGCCCATGCGCCTGGCGAGCAGCGCCTGGCCGATCACGTTGTTGATCTTGTGGGCGCCGGTGTGGTTCAGGTCTTCGCGCTTGAAGTAGATCTGCGCGCCGCCGATCTGCTCGGACCAGGGCTTGGCGTGGTAGATCGGCGACGGCCGGCCGACGAAGTGCTTCAGTTCATAGCGGAATTCGTCGAGGAATTCGGGGT
>JBBRXM010000044.1:0-41419 GCA_038248405.1 Burkholderiales bacterium | reverse complement strand
GGAGTGCACCACGCCGCGGCCGGCCGTCATCCACTGCACGCCGCCGTTGGTGATGAGCCCCTCGTTGCCGGCGCTGTCCTTGTGCCGCATGCGCCCCGTGATCATGTACGAGATGGTCTCGAAGCCGCGGTGCGGATGCTCCGGGAAGCCGGCGATGTAGTCGCCCGGCTTGTCGCTGCCGAATGCGTCGAGCATCAGGAAGGGATCGAGCCGGCGCTGCAGCGGCTGCGTCAGCACCCGGTTGATCTTCACGCCGGCGCCATCCATCACGAACTGGCCATTGACCAGGCGCTCGACGCCGCGCGCCGTCCCTACCCGTACTGCCGTCAACTGCTGTGTCATCATGTTCTCCCTGGTTGAGGCGCCGGCGCTTCGCTTATGCCAGCGCCGCTTCGATATCGGCGTCGGCCTGTGCCTTGGCCTTCGCCACTGCTTCCGGACCCATGCCGTGGCCTTCCGAATAGACGTACGTGACGTCCGTCAGGCCGAGGAAGCCGAGGAAGGTGGTCAGGTGCGGCACCTGCGAGTCGCTGGCGCCGTTGCGGTGGATGCCGCCGCGCGACAGCGTCACGAAGACTTTTTTCCCCTTCAACAGGCCTTCGGGACCGGTCGCGGTGTAGCGGAAGGTCACGCCGGCGCGGGCGATCGCGTCGAACCAGCTTTTCAGCTGCGCGGTGATGCCGAAGTTGTACATCGGCGCGCCGATCACGATCACGTCCGCTGCCTGCACCTGGGCGATCAGCGCGTCGTCGAGCGCCACGCGCGCCGCCTGTTCGGCGCTGCGCTGGTCGGCTGGCGTGAACAGCGCGCCCAGGGCCGCTTCGTCGATGGTCGGATGCGGCTCGGAGGCGAGGTCGCGGCGGGCGACGACGGCGCCCGGATTGTCGGCCACCAGGCCGGCGACGATCTTGTCGTTCATGCGGGTCGACTCGGAACCGGTGCTGCGGGCGCTGGAATTAATCTGCAGGATGTTCATGTGAAGCTCCTTGGGTTGACTGTTTATATTTCGATGAAGTCCACTTTAACAGTTCCAAAATCAATCCGGAAGACGTTAAAATGGATAACATTGTTCGTGTGATGGGATAATCAAATGGATGTCGAGCCAAACGACCTGCTGCTGTTCGCCCGCATTGTCGAGAGCGGCAGCTTCAGCAAGGCGGCGCTGCGGGTGGACTTGCCCAAGTCGACCGTTTCGCGCCGCATTGCGCTGCTCGAGGCGAAGCTGGGCGAGCGGCTGCTGCAGCGGACCACGCGCAGGCTGGTGCTGACCGAATTCGGCGAAAGCCTGCTCGATCACGCGCGCAAGGTGGTCGAAGAGGTCGAGGCGGCGGGGGCCCTGGTGGCCCACCGCCAGCAGGAGCCGAGCGGCAAGCTGCGCGTATCGATGCCGTCCGACTTCGCCAACCTGGGCCTGACGCGCGTGATGACCGAATTCATGGCGCGCTATCCGGCCATCACGCTCGAACTGGACCTGTCGCCGCGCCGGGTCGACCTGGTGGCGGAGAACTTCGACGTCGCCATCCGCATGGGCGACCTGCCGGACGATTCGACGCTGGCGGCGCGCCGGGTGGCGCTCGAGAAGGTCGGGCTGTACGCGTCGCCATCCTACATCGCCACGCGCGGGCTGCCGGAGACGCCCGACGACCTGCTGCGGCACGACCTGCTGTGCCTCCTGAGCCGCAACGGCGGCGCCCAGCCGTGGTTGCTCACGCGCGGAAAAACCCAATGGTCGCGCGAGCTGCCGGCGCGGATGACGGCCAATTCGCCCGACCTGCTGGCGCGCATCGCGTGCACCGGTGCCGGCATCGCCGCCAGTTCCGACTTGTTCGCGATGCCGTTCGTGGAGCGCGGGGAGCTGGTGCGCGTGCTGCCGCAATGGGACCTGCCGACGGTGACGGGATGGGCGGTCTTCCCCGGCCGGCGCCTGATGCCGGCCAAGACGCGCGCCTTCCTCGACATGATGGAAGTGCTGTGCTGCGAAGACGCGAAGAAGCGCGCGGGGTAGTCGCCACAAGTACCGCTACCGGTAAGACCGTCATCCTCGCGAACGCGGGGATCCAATTCCGCAGGGCCGTGTTGGCCCATACAAAAGAACGCCGTCCGAGGCGGACCAAAGAAATGGGGTCCCCGCGCGCGCGAGGACGACGTTAACGGGGCCGGTTGCCCATCGCCTCGCCGAGGCGGATGCCGCGTTCCGGCGCCCACTCCTTGTTGAATTCGATGGTGCCCTGCCTGAACAGCATGACGATGGTCGACCCCAGCAGGAACCTCCCCATCTCCTCGCCTTTTTTCAGCACGATGTCCTTGCCCGTGTAATCCCATTCGCTCACCTTGCCGAGGCGCTGCGGGTTCACCACGCCGTGCCACACGGTCTCCATGCTGCCGACGATGGTCGCGCCCACCAGCGTCATCACGAACGGCCCATGCTCGGCCGATTCGAACACGCACACCACGCGCTCGTTGCGGGCGAACAGGCCCGGTATGCCGCGCGCGGTGGTCGGGTTCACCGAGAACAGCGCGCCCGGCACGTAGATCATGCGCGTGAGGCGGCCGTCGCACGGCATGTGCAGGCGATGATAATCCTTGGGACTGAGGTACAGGTTGGCGAAGCTGCCGTGCTGGAAGTGCCCGGCCAGCGCGGTGTCGCCGCCCACCAGTTCGGCGGTGGTGAACTTGTGTCCCTTGGCCTGGAAGATCTGGTGGTCGTCGATCTGGCCGAACTGGCTGATGGCGCCGTCGACCGGGCAGACGAAGTCCGCTTGCGCCAGCGGCCGCGCACCGGGCTTGAGCGGGCGCGTGAAAAATTCGTTGAAGCTGGCGTAGCTGGCGATGTCCGGGTTGACCGCCTCATCCATGTTGACGTTGTACTTCTCGACGAACCAGCGGATCAGCGTGGTCGTCCAGGTGCCGCCCTTGGCGCCGGCGATGCGGCCGGCGAAAGTGGTCAGGGCCTGCTTCGGCAGCAAATACTGCGGCAATACTTTAATGCGGTCTGACACGTTGAGCCTCTTACTTGGACGATTGTTAATTATAAACGGGTGCTGAGCGCTGTCATACTTTTCCCACGCGTGTCGCTTGCAGGAGAATTGAACAAACTTCGACACCGCCGCCGGTCATTATCCGGCTGCCGCCTTATCCGGCCCCGCGTCAGTAGTCTCGATTTTTGACCAGCATGCCAAGGCGCGTCAGTGCGGCCTTTAATGGCAAGTGCGCGAACGCGCAGACGCCATCTCGTCGACACGGCTCAGGACCATTCGCGCGCAAAGTCGGCGCGAAACGCCAGCAGCTGTGCCAGCCGTTCCTCACCCAGCGCGCGGCCGGCAGCCGTCTGCATCATGCCGGGCAGGGCGGCCAGCTTGACCTCGATGTGGTCGAGTGCGTAGGCACGGTCGTCGCGTGGCCGGTGTTCGGCCAGCGGATCGTCCGGATGCGCCAGCGCGCTGCCCATCTGTCCGGCGATGTAGAACAGCCGCGCCAGGCCGACCGCGCCGAGCGCGTCGAGCCGGTCGGCGTCCTGAACGTTTTTCGCCTCGATCGTTTCCGCCGCAATCGCTGCCGAAAAACTGTGCGCCTCGATGGCGTGCGCTACCGCCGCCAGCCGGTCGGCCGGAAAACCTTCGGCTGCCAGCAGCGTCGCCGCCAGCGCTGCCGACTGGCGCGAGGCCGTGGCGCGCTCGGGATGATTCTTCGGCAGGTTGACCAGGTCGTGCAGGTAGCAGCCGGCCATCACCACCAGTTCGTCGGCCGCCGGATGGACCGCCAGCAACGCCTGCGCGTTGCGCCACACGCGGTGCAGGTGGTTGATGTCGTGGGCGCCGTCGCTGCCGGCGTCGGCGAGGGCGAGCGCGGCCAGCCTTGGCTGCCAGCGGTCCGGTTCAGGATTCATCGATGGGGACAGCCGTGGTTGTGGTGGGTGCGCGGCCGGCGCGCTGGGACAAGGCATCGGCCTCACTGTTCTTGTGGCGCGGGATCCAGCGCAGCGTGACGCCGCGCAGTTGTGCGATCAGCGCCAGCGCTGCCTGGCGATACGCGCGCAGCGAGACCGCGGCGGCGGCGTCGTGGCCGTTGACGTCGTCGATGACGACCTTGCTGTCGCCGTAAATCGTCAGGCCATGGGCGCCGCGGAAGACGGCCGCCTCCAGCAGCGCGACCAGTGCATTGTATTCGGCTTCGCTGCTGTTGCCGTAGCCGGCGGGGCGCGAGATTTCGATCCGTTCTCCGTCTGGGCCCGCCAGCAGCGCGCCGATGCCGCACTCGCCCGGATTGGGATGGGCCGAGCCGTCGAACCATGCGCGCCATGCGCTCGGCTTGCCGTCGTGGCGGGCCTGGCGCTTCGCCAGCGCCGCCGCGCGCAGGGATGCGCGTACCTCCGCGCGCGCGGTCGCCGCCGCCCGCGCCGCCTCGCGCGCCGCCAGCAGTTCGGCAAGCGGGGCGGCGCCGGCGGATGCCTGCAGGGTTGCGCGCAGCGCCTCCTCGGCCGAGCAGCCGCTGCGCCGCGACAGCAGGCGGCTGGCGCTCAGCTCCGACTTGAAGGCGGCAGTGGACAGGCGTGCGAAATCGATCATTTCGGCAGCATAACCGGTTTGCCGCCGCTTGACAGGGTTGGATAAGTTTGGAAAACTCGTTTCAGCCCGATCGAACAGGGCCGACCTGGAGGATTGATGAGATCTGCCGGTAGCCTGTCATGTGTGTTCGCAATCGTCCTGCTCCTGCTGCCGGCGTTCGGCGCCCGCGCGCAGGAGCCTGCGCCGCGGCGCTACACCATCGAGCAGTTCATGGCCACCACCTCGCTCAGCGGCGCCTCGTTCAGCAAGGATGAGACGCAGATCCTATTTTCCAGCAACGAGAGCGGCGTCTACAACGCGTATGTGATCCCAGCAGCGGGCGGCAAAGCGGTGGCGATCACGCAATCGGCCACCGACAGCACTTACGCCGTCGGCTTCTTCTACAACGACGATCGCATCCTGTTCACGCGCGACAGCGGCGGCAACGAGAACAACCACCTGTTCGTGCGCGAGCTGGACGGAACCGAAAAGGACCTCACCCCCGGCGACAAGCTCAAGGCTGCCTTCGCCGGCTGGCGCCCGGACGGCACGGCCTTTTACGTGCGCACCAACGAGCGCGATGCGCGCTATTTCGACCTGTATCGCATCGACGCGCTCACCTACGCACGCACGCTGCTCTACCGGAACGACACCGGCATGAACGTGACGGCCATCAGCGGCGACGAGCGCTGGCTGGCGCTGCAGAAGAACACCACCACGTCCGACAGCGACATCTACCTCTACGAGCTGGCGTCGCACCAGTCCCGGCTCATCACCCCGCACGCGGCGCCGGCCTCGTTCAGCGCCGCTACCTTCGATCCCGCGTCCAGGCGCCTGTTCTTTACTACCAACGCAGGCGGGGAGTTCGCCGCCATCCGCACCTACAACCTCGCCACCGGCGCTACCGCCGAACACGAGAAGGCGGACTGGGAAGTGCTCGATACCTCGTTTTCCCGCGACGGCCGCTATCGCACCAGCGTCGTCAACCAGGACGGCAGCATCGTCCTGCGCATCGTCGAAGGGCCCGGCGAGAAGCCGGTGGCGCTGCCTGCCGTCGCCGGCGGAGAAATGCGCCAGGCGACGTTTTCGCCGAGCGGCCGGCTGATGGCCTATTACCTCAACAGCGACCGTTCGCCCAGCAACCTGTACGTGCACGACTTTCACACGCGCCAGACCAGGCAGCTGACCGATAGCCTGGGCCGCGACATCGACGCGGCCGACCTGGTCGACGCCGAGGTGGTGCGCTTCGCCTCGTTCGACGGCACCGTCATCCCGTCGATCTACTACCGGCCGAAAAATGCCTCGCCGTCGAACAAGGTGCCGGCGCTGGTGTGGGTGCACGGCGGCCCGGGCGGCCAGACCATGCGCGGCTACAGCGCGCAGATCCAGTATCTGGTCAACCACGGCTACGCCGTCCTCGGCATCAACAACCGCGGCAGCTCGGGCTACGGCAAGACCTTTTTCACCGCCGACGATCGCAAGCACGGCCGCGAGCCGCTGTGGGACTGCATCGAAGCGAAGACCTTCCTCGCCAGCCTGGGCCACATCGACCCGCAGCGCATCGGCATCGCCGGCGGCAGCTACGGCGGCTACATGACGCTGGCCGCAATGGCGTTCCGGCCGGAGGCGTTCAAGGTGGGCATCGATGTTTTCGGTGTCAGCAACTGGATCCGCACGCTCGAAAGCATCCCGCCCTGGTGGGAGAACCAGCGCCAGGCGCTGTACGACGAAATCGGCGACCCGGTCACCGACCGCGCGATGCTGGTGGCGGCCTCGCCGCTGTTCCATGCGAAGGAAATCCGCCGCCCGCTGATGGTGATCCAGGGCGCCAACGACCCGCGCGTGATCAAGCCGGAGAGCGACGAAATCGTCGCCGCCGTCAGGAACAACAACGTGCCGGTCGAGTATCTGGTGTTTGCCGACGAAGGCCACGGCTTCAGCAAGAAGAGGAACCAGGCCGAAGCGAGCGCCAGGATGCTCGCCTTCCTCGACCGCTATCTCAAGCCGTAGAGCCATCGTCTCCCAAGGCGGGGAGCCATGCCATTTTCCGCGCAGCGAGAACGAACGCCCAAACGACGACGACCCGGCCATCTGCATGGCCGGGTCGTCGATGTCACACTACAGGGTTAGTAACGGCGCGGATTATCCGGCCGCGCGTCGCGGTCATTGGGCACGCCGTCGCCATCGCGGTCGCCATCGCGCCGGTTCGGCACGCCGTCGCGATCCTGGTCGCCGCGACCCTCGAGGCGGTCAGGAATGCCGTCGCGGTCGCGGTCGCGGCCATGCTCGAAGCGGTCAGGAATGCCGTCGCGGTCACGGTCGCGGCCATGCTCGAAGCGGTCCGGGATGCCGTCGCGGTCGCGATCGCGGCCACGGGCGCTCCAGCGCGACGGTTCCATGAACCAGCGGCCATCACGCTGCACCCAGGCCGGCTGCGAATACACATAGCCGGGACGCTCGGCGATCCAGATGCCCGAGACCCACTCGTAGCCGTTGCCGCGCCAGTTCCAGTAGCCGGGCTGCCAGACGTAGCCGTCACGCGTGCGCGGGATGCGCTCGTAGCGCGGCGCCGGCGGCGCCATGCGGATGTCGTCGTAGCGAACCTGTGCAACCGGCTGCCAGCCGCCGGCGCGCAGGCGGTAACCGCCGCCGTCGCGCATCCATTCGCCGGACTGGTAGCGGTAGCCGTTACGCTCCGCTTCCCAGTGGCCGCCGATCCAGACGTGGCGGTTGCCTTCCCAGTTCCAGAATCCCGGCGCCCACACGTAGCCGCGGCGCGGCGACGGTACGGTTTCGAAACGGGGCGGCGGCGGGGCCGAATTGATGACCAGGTTGAAGCCGGTCTGCGCCATCGACGGCAGCGGCATCCATGCTGCGGCGCCGAGCGTGATCATTGTTGCGAGGGTCAGTGTGCGTTTCATTTTTCTCTCCGTTTCAAAGCGTACGATTCAATATATCAAGCTGAACCGTCGTTCCGGAGGAATGAATCATGTGCTTACAACTGAAACAGCTTGCCGCGCTTCGGCTCAGATGCGGCTGCCGGCGGCGGCGCCCTGTTTGGCCACGCGGCGCTCGTCTTCCAGCGAGCGCTGTTTCTCCAGTGCGCTCATGCGCTTGGCCGACACCGTCACAACTGCCACCTTCGTCGGCGTTGCGATGCTCGCCGCCCGCGCCGATACGTTCGATTCATCCTGCCCAACACCGGCGGCTGCGATGGCAGTACCAAGGGCCACGATGAAGACGGCTTCGAAGTTCTTCAGGATGTTCATGGTAGTTCCTTTCAGCAGTGGCGTTTCGATGGAGTCACTGTAGCCATTGGCCCGCCGCGGTGCCATGCGAATGCGACGAGTGGCCGATTTGGCGGCGCGGCCTGCAAAAAACGGCGACCGGCCGACGCAGCGGGCGCTGCTGTTTCAGGGCCTTTTTCCGGCCCCCCCTGCTAACGCTCTGCAGGTGCCGCGCGCAGGGGCGGGCGGCGCCTTACAGACGGGGAACCAATGCCAGGCCTGATCCGCAGCTTCTTGAACTCAGCCGCCGCGCGCCGCACAGCGTGGCGGCGCGCGCGCAACCTGCACGCCGGCGGGCGCGCCGGCGCGCCCCCGCTGCCAAAGGCTCAGCCGAGCCGGCGCAGCCCGGCGGCCGTGCGCGCGATCGCGGCGGCCGGCGCCGTTGCCGCGCTCGGCGGCGCCGTCCTCATCGCCACCCACGCGCGCAGCCTGGCGCTCGCCTCCGCAACCGCCGGCAGCGGGCTGCCGCTCCCGGCCGCCGCATTCCAGGCAGCGCTGCCCGGCGCCGCTTTCAGCGTGCCGGCGCAAGGCGGCATCACGCTCGCCTCGCATCGCGGCGGCGCTCTGCTGGTCGCCGCCGGCATGCGCAGCGCGCCGCCGCTGCGCATCGACCTGTGCAGCCAGATGGCCGGCACCGGTCATGGCCGCCTGCTGCCGGTGCGGATCGGCTACCGCTTCGACGACGTCGCCCGCTGGCTCGCTGGCGCCGGTCCGCTCGCGCTGCGCAATGTCGCGCTGAGCGGGGCCGGCGACACGCCTCAGGTTCAGGTCAGCGGCAATGCCGTCGCCAATTTCGCCAGCGCCGGCGCCGAGCCGCTGCAGCTGCGCTGGGACAGTCGCGTGCCCGCCAGCTGGATCGGCGACGCCGCTGTCGGCAAGGTAGAGCAGGGCACGCACGGCCAGGTTGCGCTGCGCCGCGACGGCTGGCTGGTGTGGGGCACCGATAGCGCCATGCATATCCAGCGCCGCGCCAGCGCGGCCTGCCCCGAGGCCGGCGAACTGCTGGTGCAGGTGGTGCGCGCCACGCCCGGCGCCACGAAGGCGCGGGCGCTGGTGGCCGCCTATCCCGCCAACGGCGCGCCCGTCGATGCGTGGCTGGGAGCGGGCAGCTACCAGGTCCCTTCCGAACCGGGCCGCGGGCTAGAAGACCAGGCGCTGTTCCGGCAGCTCATCGAGCGCGGCATGCTGCGCCTTGGCGCCGGTGGCCTGGCCGAGCTGGCGCCGCCGGACCTGGCCGCATGGCGGGCGTCGCCGCTGCCGGAGCGCGCCGCCAAGCTGGCCAGCTGGGACAAGGTGGCGCTTGACGCCGGCGACATCAAGCTCCTCAGGCGCCTGTACCGCATGGCCGACGGCGACTACGTGCGCGAACAGGTGCGGATATTTAATAGCGAACGGCGCCTGCTGGCCTGGCGCCCGGCATCTTCGGATCCCGTGCACGGCGCCTGGCAGGCCAGTGTCGGTTCGGCGCCGGCGCCGGCAACGGCATCGATGCCGGCCTCTGCCGCGCGCCTGTTTGCCGGCGTCGGCGAGGGCTGGTCGCCGTGGTCGCGAGTGGCCGCGTGGCCGGCCGCTGCGCCCGCTGCGCCGGTGCGGCTGTCGCTCGCTTTGGCGCAGCCGGCACGCGGCGGCGAAACGCTCAAGCTGATGCTGGTCGGGCATGCGGGCGCTGTGCAGGGCGCGCGTCTGCGCGGCGCCGCGCAGGACGCCTGCAGCGGCCGCGCATGCCCGGCGCGCGACGCCGCCCAGGTGCTGGTGTTCGAACTGCTGCCCGGCGCGCGCAGCGTGTCGTTCGACGCCGCCGCGCTCGACATGTCGGCGCTCGCCATGCGCGGCGACCAGCAGTACCGCCACCTGCGCGTGGCCGCCGGCCGGCTGGACTGGCAGCCGCTGGCGCCCGTCGCTGCGGCGCGCCCGGCCGCCGTCGCCGAAGTGGCGCTGGTGGATCGGCACGGCACGCCCCTGTGGCAAGGCGGCGCCCCTACCGCGGCGGCGCTCGATGCCGGCCTGGCGCCGCTGCTCGGTATCCGCGCCGACCACGCCGGCAGCGTCGCCGGCATGCTCGCTCGCCTGCCGTCGCCGGACGGCTCGCCGCACGCGGCCAGGCTGACTGTGGACCTGGCACTGCAGGCCGCCAGCCAGGGCGCGCTCGATTGCATCGGCATGCGCCGCGGCCATTGGGACGGCAAGGCTTGCCGTGGCGGCGGGCAGCCGCCGGCCGGGCGCCGCGCCGGCATCGTCATCGTCGACACCGAAAACGGCGACGTGCTCGCCGCTGCCGGTGCAGGCGGGGCGAGGGTCAATGCCGCCAACTGGAATGAGGTGCGCAACTTCGATCGCACCGATCCGGCCCGCAGCCCGCTGCGGCTGCCGGCGTTCCAGCACGACGGCGGCGCCCACTCCAGTCCCGGATCCACCTTCAAGGTGATCAGCGCCCTGGGGCTGGAGCAGGCGGCGCAACGCGACCCGCAGGTAGAAGCGCTGCTGGCGGGGATGCCGCTGCCGGCGATTAACCGCATGGCGCGCGAAAAGGGATTCGCGTTCCGCACCGATTCGCCCACCTATCCGGCGGCGACCCGTCTCGCTCACATCACCAACTACAAGGACCAGCAGCTCGACCGGCGCGCCGAGAACGGCAGGCTGGGACTGGCGCAGGCGCTGACCTACAGCCTCAATACCTGGTTTGCCTGGTCGGGCGAACTGAGCGACCGCAGCCTGTTCGGCCGTGCCGACGGCGGCGCGCCGGACCTGCAGCCGCTCGAAATGGGCGCCCTTGACGGCGTGCGCCCGATCGTCGGCATGGCGCACCGGCTCGGCTTCGGCCAGGCGCTGCGCCTCGACGGCGGCCTGCTGCCGCCCGACTATGCCTGGGGTCGATGGGATGCGCTGCAGGCCAGCGCCTCGCAGATCGACCCGATCCACTCCCGCCACGAGCTGCGCCAGATGTCGATCGGCCTGCGCATGCAGGTCACGCCCTTGCAGATGGCGCTGGCCGCGGGCGCCATCGGGCAGGGACGGGTGATTGCCCCGCGCCTGCTGCTGTCGCTCGACGGCCGGGAGGCGTCGGCGCCGTCCACCGCTTCCCTCGGCGTGCGCCTCGACCGCATCCGCGCCGGCATGAAGGGCGTCGTCGATGTCGGCACCGCCGCCGGCGCCTTCCGTGGCGCCCGTTACGATGCACTGCGGCGCGGCCTGTCCGGCAAGACCGGCACCTCGCCCACCGGACCCCAGGGCGGCGGCGATTCGGCCACGGTCTGGTTCACCGGCTGGCTGGAGCCGGGCAGCCTGCCCGGACAGGCGCACCGGCTGGCGGTGGCGGCTTTTGTCAGCCATTCGGAAACCACCGGCGGCGAGCACGCCGCTCCCATCGTCGCCGCCGTACTGGCGTCGGCGCTTGCGCCGGATCAGGAAAAGAGGGGTAAATAGGGGCCTGAAACGGGCCTTGCCCGGACCGGTTGTATGGCATGATTTACTGTGCCTGCCATTGCGGCGGGCCAGCCATCACGAGACGAGGAAAGGTATGCGCCTGCCGGGAACCCGGTATCAAGAGCACGGTTGGGAACAAGTGCGCAAGCTGCTGGGACTTTGCTCCCTGCCGGCGCTCGCCCATCCGATGCCGGCGCGCCTGCTCGATCCGGACGGCGCCGGCGAGGCGCTGGACGACTACATCGACCTCGCCGCCGCGGCCCTGCGGGCGCAGCGCCGCTCGTCGCGCGCCACCGCGCCCGGCAACAGCTACGGTGAGAGCGTGCTCGAACTGGCATTCGGACTGCTGTTCGAGCTGCAGGCCAGGCCCGCCGACTGGACCGCTTTCGCCGCCGCCGTCGCCGGCGAATACGCCAGGATCGGCGCCTTCTGGGAGCAGGCGGGCGGCGAGGCGATCCTGCGCAAGAAAATCAACGACATGTATGCACTCCTGCGCGACAAGGTCGATGCGGACAACTACCAGGCCGCGTGCGGCCGTCCCTGCAGCCCGAACCGTATCTATGGCTACCGCATGCTCGATACGGCGTATGGCGACATCGCCCGCGTTTTCGAACTCTGGCGGCAGCATGCCGAACAGGTCGGCGCCATCCTCGGCAGGCCGGTGGATGCGGCGGCCGCGCCGATCGAAGTGCGGCAGATGAAGTCCATCTCGCAGTGCAAGGCCGACTGGATCATGAACTGGAGCGCTTCGCGCGAACGCTTCACCGGCGCTGCCGGCCCGCTGCATACGCGCTCCAAGCGTTTCGCCAGCCTGAAGAACAGCCCCGCGAAGATCGGCGCGATGCTGCACGAGATCGGCGAGTACGAGCAACTGTCGGCCAATCGCGACGGCGACTGGCAGCAGGATGCCGCCGATGCCTCCGCCTGGCTGGACGACCTGGCGCGCCTGTTCGACGAGTCCGAACAGGCGGCCAGCACCGAGACTGACCGCATCCTGCCGGCCGGGGCGCCGGAGTATGACGAGGTGCGCGAACCGGAACCGGCCGACGACGAGCGCATCGGCCTGATCGCCGCCGGTGTTTCACTGTCCCCCCGCTTCATGCAGTTGGCGAGGGCGGCCGAGGAGACGGGCAGCTGGAGCGGGCGCATGATGGCAGCCGATTCGCTGCCGGTGCGCCTCGCCGTGTACCTGAAGATGCTGGGCTCGCAGGACGACAGCTATCCGGCCGAATGGCTCGATGCTGCGACCGGCGAGCTGCCCACCATGCAGCAGCTGGCTGCGCTCGACGAGATATCGCTGCCGACCCTGCGCAAGCGGCGCGACGCGGCCATTGCCAACCTGCTGGCGGCGGCGCTGCCGCCAAGGAGAACGATGTGAACAATACCGATGTCCTCGAACGCAAGCTGCGCGCGCAACTGCTGCTGGCAAGCCGTGTCGAGGGAGACCGCCTGATGCTGGCCGACGACGTGCTGAGCGCCGCCCTCGACGGCAGCCGCCCGCTCACCGCCAACGAGCGCGCCGCGCTGGAACAGTCGCCGCTGACCATGCGCCGCCTGCGCCAGCTGTCGATCGACCGCGCCGCGCATGCATGGTGCGGCAGCGCCGGCATGCTGCGCGCCGCCGCCGGCGGGGTTCTGCAGGAGCTGGCCACCGACGACGGCCACTGGGCCCTGCATTTCCTGCCGCAGGACGGCAACTGGCAGGTAATCCTGAAGCTGGCCGCCGACGCACCGTTCGCGCCGCAACTGATGCGCGAGCAGCCGATGCTGCGGGTGCTCGACGGCGGCGGTGCCATCATCCTGCAGGGCCGCCTCGATGCCGACGGCGAATGCGAGAACGCCTGGCCGTTCGACACGCCGCCGGCGCCGCACTTCCAGCAGGCCGGTGCGCGCTTCGCCGTCGAGCCGATGAAACCGGACCGACGATGATGGGCATCTTCAAATGGGCCGAGCGCGCCGCGCCGGTCGACACCTCTGCGCTGGGTGCGGCCCTCGTGGTGATGCCGCTGCAGGCCGGCTGCGCCGTGCCGGCCTGCTGCGGCGCGGTGATAGTCGACCGTGGCGGGCGCACTCGCCGCGCCATCGAAGGCAGCCGCCTGGTGCTGGCCGCCGGCGAAAGCGCCTTCGCCTTCCATCCCGGCCCCTACGCGGCCGACCTGCTGCCGTTCGCCGCGGCGCCGGAAATCGGCCTGCGTGTTTCGTTTGCCATCGATTCGCCCGATCCGCGCGTCGCGCAGCAGCGCTTCGACCTGTTCCTCGCCAGCGAGGCGCAAGGGACGCTGGCAGCGCTCGATCTCGGCAATGCAATCGAAGCGGCGCTGCAGCGCGAACTGGCGCTCGGCAATCTCGAGCTGCCTCCGTGCACCTCGCTGGCCGAATGGAACCTCTTTCGCGCCGGCTTCAACCAGCTGCTCTACATGCGCTTCGGCGTCACGGTGGAGGAATGCCTGCCGGTGGACCTTGGCGATTCGGTCGACTTCGCGCAGATCCTGATGGCGCGCGCCGCGGCGCAGGAACCGTCGACCGAGAATGCCCCCGTGTCCGCGCCGCCCCTCGAGCCCTTGTCCGACGCGCGTGCGCTGCGCCGCCTGTTCCTCGAACTGCCGTGCGTGATGTGCGCCTTGCGCCTGGCCGTGCTGCCGCCGGGCCAGCAGCTGTTCCGCCGCCATCAGGAACTGCTGCAGCGGCTCGACCTGGTCAGCCTGTCGGTGGCGACCATGCCGGCGCTGGAACTGGCGGCCCCCGGCGTGCCGCTTGACGCGGTGGAGCAGGCGCGCCGGATCGACCACAGCCGCAGGGCAGTGGAGGCGCTCGACGAGGCCTGGGCGCTGCTTGCGCGCCTGCAGGCAGCACGGGACGCGGACCTGGAATCCTTGTTCGACGACGCCGCGCGGATCGTCGCCAATCTCGAATGCGACACCGCCCGGCGCCGCCTGGCGCGGGCCGAAAGCGAGCCAGCATGAACCAGCTTCCCGACAACGCGACCTGCCGCAGCCTGCTGGCGGACGGCTCGTTCATCACCGTGACGGCCACGCGGCGCCCCCGCGCCAACCGCGCCGACATCAAATGCGTCTGCGCCGGCGCCCCTGCCGTGGCCGGGCGCATGCTGCAGGTGCTGCGCCTGGCGCGCCACACCGAGCGCCGTTTCGACAGCCGCGACCAGGTGGTGGTCAGCGTCGACCGCACGCCGCCGGCCCAGGAACGCGACTGGGAACTGGCGGTGGTGCTGGCCGACCGCATGGTGCGCGGCGTGTTCCAGCCGGCCGGCCCGGTGCTGGCCAATGGCTGGTCCGACGCCTGGCAGCTCGGCCGCATCGCCGGCCACGACACCGCGGCGGCGCCGGCGCATGCCTTGCTGGGCGGGCCGGAAGGCCTTGCGCACCTCGGCATGCTGACCGGCCAGCCCGACCCGGCGTCGGCGGTATCGTCGGCGCGCGCCTGGTTCCCGCTGCACAGCGGCGGCATCAACGACAGCCTGTGCTGGGTCGAGGTCAGCGTTTATCCGCTGGCGCGCGACAGCGGCGACGAAGAAGACGCGATCGCCGTGCCGGACCTCGACCTGACGCAGCAGCTTGCGGTGCGCCAGGCACTGGCGGGCGCGCGCCACTTCGACGCACGCGGGCTCGGACGCTGGCGCAGCGTGGTGCGCTTCGGACAGCCGCGCTTTTCCGGCAGCTCGTTCGAACTGGCGCTCGTCATGGCCGACCGCATCGCGCGCGGCCGCGAGTTCCTGCCGCGCGGGCGCGTGATTGCCACCGGCGGCTCGCGAACCTGGCACGCCGGCAGGGTGGAAGCGGTCGACGGCTGTGCGCCCAAGTGCGCGCTGATGCTGCGCGAAGCCGTCGCGGGCGACCGCATCCTGCTGCCGGCGGCGTGGCAAAGCGAGCTGCCGCCGCAGTTCGTGCAGGCGGTGCGCGACAAGGGCGCCAGCGTCGCCTGCGTCGATCGCATCGGCATCATCTGAACCGTGTAATGCGCCTGCCCCTGCTAGAATCGAACAAGCCGGGACGCAAACCCAGTAAATGAATTAACCAGGAGTTGGAATATGTTCCAGATGTTTGGATTTGGCGGCGTCACATGTCCGCGCTGCGAGCACAAGAATGCCGACGATTCGGGATACTGCGCCCAGTGCGGCCTCACGCTCGGCGCCCCGCGCAACGAACCCGTGCTGCGCGAGAACCGCTGGATCCCGGCTCCCAACGAACTGGCGGTGTTCTTCGGCGTGCGCCAGCTTTCGGGCCTGTTCGTCAAGACGCTGCGCGTGCCGGCCACCACGCGCGCCTATATCCTGCAGGGCGACCAGGCGACCGAGGTGCCGCAGGGCGAGTACGAAATCGAAGGGTTTTTCGCACGCCTCAACCACCTGCTGCGCAACCAGCACGCCGAAATCCTGATCACCCGCGGCGCGGCGCTGCCGGTTGCGTTCGAGTTCGACGACCTGCAAACGGCCGAACACCTGAAGATCGCGGCCACCGTTACCGTCAGCGTCAAGATCGAACAGGTGCCTGCCTTCGCGCGCCATTTCATGACACTGCCGGGCACCGTCACCACCGAACACCTGCGCGAGCTGCTGGCGCCATCGGTGCGTCAGCTGGCCGCCGAATTCGTCGCCGGCCAGTCCTTGCGCGACATGGCGCGCAACCCGGAACTGCGGGCCCAGCTCGACGAACGGCTGCAGGGCGCGCTGCGGATGCGGCTTGCCCAATATGGCCTGGCGGTCGACCACGTCGACACGCTGGCGCTGCGCCACGATAAATTCGACGCCAACCGCGAACGCATCGGTACGCTGTGGCTGGTGGCGGACGACCGCCATGTCGAACTCGAACACGCCAGGCAGCTCGACCAGCTCTACGACGACGCCCAGTGGCAGGCGCTGCGCCGCGAGGAGCAGGAAAGCCGCCTGCGCTACCGCCGCGCCGAACTGAAGCAGGACGAAACGATCGAACGCGCCGAGCTGTCGCTGCAGAACTCGGAGCGGGTGCAGGCGATCCGCGCGCGCGAGATCGACCTGTACGGCCGCATCGCCGACGCCAAAAACCGCAAGGAGGCGCTGGAGCGGGGTGCCGGCGACGTGCTGGCCGAACTGGAACACGAACTGGCGAAAAAGGATGCGGCGCGCGGCGACGAATCGGCCGAGTGGGCGCACTTGCGCCATATCGCGCAAATCCGCATGCGCACCGAGCTCGAAATCTCGCAGCAGCAGGCGCTCGAAGCGCGCCAGCTGGCGCAACAGCGCTTTTCGCACCGGTTGCTGCTGCAGCAGATCGAGAACAAGGTCGCCCAGGCGATGCTGATCGAGGACGAGGCCCGCAAGCGCGCCGAGCTGGCACGGCTGCACGATGGCCGCGAGCTTGTCGCCAGGCGCCAGCTCGACATCGAAGCGGAGGAGCATACCAACCGCTGGCAGGCGCTCGCGCTGGTCAACGCCGCCCACAAGCGCGAAGCCGGGCGGATGCAGGAATGGGAAGACCAGGTGGCGCTCGAACGCCAGCGCGAACTGCTGCGCGGCGGCTCGCTGCTGGCCGAGGAAACCAGCCAGAAGCTCGAAACGATGCGCAGGGAGGGCGCCACTGCCGACGCGATCGCTCAGTACGAAAAGCTGCTGCGCACGATCGAGGCCGACGGCATCGCCTCGCGGCAGGCACAGCAACTGGCGCTGGACGCGGAGCAAGCGCGGCATGCGTTGGCAAGGCAGGCGCAGGAGGCCGAGTGGCAGCAGGAGCTGCGGCGCCTCGAGCACGAGCGCGAGGACAGGTTCGCGCACCTGGCGCACGCGGCCGACATGGCGCGCATCGAGATTGCGCGCGTCGAAACCATCGGTGCCATGAGCGACACCGCCAAGGTAGCGCTGGCGGCGGCGCCCAACGCGGCGGCACTGGCCGACTACATGAAAACGCAGGTACATGCCGGCATGAGCCCGCAGCAGCTGGCGGCGCTGGCCGGCGTGGTCGGCGCCACCAACAACGTCACCGCGCACGAGGCGGCGCGCATGGCGCAGGAAAGCAGCGGGCAGGAGCGCATGCGGCGCGACGCCGAAGTCGACAAGGACCGTCGCCACCAGCTCGACCTGCTGAACCTCCAGAACGACGTCAACAAGGCGGCGCTGGGGTCGCAGTACCAGCTTAGCATCGGCGTGGCGCAGGCGGTGCGCGCGGCGCCTGCGCCGCACTGCGTCAACGGCCACGCGGTACAGCCGGGTGACCGTTTTTGCGCCCGCTGCGGCGCCGCCGTCCAGGCCTGACAGGAACGATGCCGACCGCACGAGACAAGATCCGCGAACTGCGCGCCCTGCACGAAGACGGCCTGTTAAGCGAGCAGGAGTTCGAGAGCCGCAAGAACGCCATCCTCGACGCCGAGTACGCGCCGCCGGGGGGCGCCGCCACACCTGCGCCGGCGTATGTCCGGCATGGCACCGAGATCGGCCTGATGGTCGGCCAGGAGATCGGCCCGCAGAACCGCCGCTACAAGCTCGAACGGCTGATCGCGCAGGGCGGCATGGGCCAGGTGTGGCAGGCGATGGACCTGGCCACCCACGCCGAACTCGGTCACAGCGGCTGCGTGGCGCTGAAGATCCTGCCGCCGCAGCTGACCATGAGTCCGACCCATGCGCGCTTGCTGGTGGAGGAAGCGACCCAGGCGCGCCGCCTCGCGCACGAGCACATCGTGCGGGTCTACGAATGGGCGCAGGATCCGGCCACGTCGAGCTACTTCATCATCATGGAATGCCTCGAAGGCGAGGACCTCGACAACCTGCTCGCGCGCGATGGTCCGTTGACGCTCGCGCGCGCGGTGCAGCTGCTCGCGCCCATCGCCGACGCCCTGCAGTACGCATGGGACAAGCACAAGCTGGTGCACCGCGACATCAAGCCGGCCAACGTGTTCGTCACCAGCAAGGGCGAAGTCAAGCTGCTCGATTTCGGCATCGCCGCGCGCGCGCGCTCGAGCGCCAGTAGCATCGGGCTGGAAGCGCCGGCCAGTTCCGGCACCGCCGGCTACCGGGCGCCGGAAGCGGGCGCCCACCAGGGCGAGCCGGCGCGCGCGCTCGACGTGTACGCGGTGGCGGTGATGATCTACCAGATGGTGGAAGGGCGCATGCCCTTCGACGGCGTGCGCACCGCCGCCCACCATCCGTCGCAGCCTGCGGCGCTTACCAGCGGCCAGTGGGAGCTGCTGCAGCAGGGCTTCGCGCTCGATCCGGCGCGGCGTCCCGCGACGGTGGGCGAACTGCTCCACATGCTCGAGCATGCGGTCGGCCCGACGCCGCAGGAACTGGCGGCGCGCCAGGCACAGGAGCGCGCGCAGGACGAGGCGCGCCAGAAGCAGCTGGCGGCGCAGCGCAAGGCAAACGCGGAAGCGGCGGCCGCCGCGCAGCTGGTCCGCGACCGCGAGCGCCGCGAGAAGGAAAAGGCCGAGCGTGCCGAGGCCGATGCGGCCAAGCGCGAACGCAAGGAGGTGCTGCGCCAGCAGCTGCTGGCGCGCCGCACGGCGGACGCCGAGCAGGCCCGCCTGGCGAAAGAAGAGCAGCAGCGCCAGGTGTTGCAGGCGAAGGCTGCCGCCGCGTATCGCGCCGAGCAGCAGCGTGCGCGCGCCGCCATCGCCGCGCGCACCGAGGCCGAACTGGCGGCGCTGCTGCCGAGCGCGAACAGCCCGGTGGCCGACGCCGAGGGCGTGCTGCGCGACCGCTTCCTGGGCGGCGCCGGCAGCGCTCCCGACCTGGTGCTCATCCCCACCGGGCGCTTTCAAATGGGCTCGCCCGAACACGAGCGCAAGAAGGCAATGGAAGCCGGCTCGCTCAAGCCCTGGCTGGACCGCGAGACGCCGCAGCACTGGGTCGGCATCGAGCAGCCGATCGCGATGGGCCGCTATCCGGTAACGGTAGGGCAGTGGCGCGAGTTCGTGCGGGCCACCGGCTGGCAGCCGCAGGGCGACTTCAACTGGGCCGCGCCAGGCTTTGCGCAGGGGGCCGACCATCCGGTGGTGGGCGTGAGCTGGCACGACGCGCAGCAGTACCTGGGCTGGTTATCAAGCATGACGGGCCAGGTATACCGCCTGCCCAGCGAAGCGGAATGGGAGTACGCCTGCCGCGCCGGCACCAAGACGGCGTTCTACTTCGGCGACACCATCAGCACCGACCTGGCCAATTATGACGGCAACTACAGCTACAACGACAGTCCGAAAGGGCTCTACCGGCAGGGCACCAGCCGGGTCGGCGAATTTCCGGCCAACCCGTGGGGGCTGTACGACATGCACGGCAATGTATGGGAGTGGGTGCAGGACGTGGTGCACGACAATTACGACGGCGCCCCCGCCACCGGCGCGGCGTGGGAAGAGGGCGGCGACCAGGCGCGCCGCATCCTGCGCGGCGGTTCGTGGCTGTACAACCCGCGCTACCTGCGCTCGGCACTGCGCAACGGTTTTTCGGCGGCGCTGGGCAACGATATCGTGGGCTTTCGCGTGGCGCGCAACCTGGTGTGAGTCACCATATGCGGGGCGACGTGCTGCGGCCATTGGTGTAAATTTGAGCTAACCCGGATCAGAGGACACCATGGCCATTTCGAACTTCTTCAACGCACACGACAAGGACCTCGGCGGCGGCTTCACCGTGCGTCGGGTGCTGCCGGCCGCGGCCAAACAGGCGGTCGGCCCCTTCCTCTTCTTCGATCACTTCGGCCCGGTCGACGCGCCGCCGCACGCCAACCACGACGTCCGTCCCCATCCGCACATTGGCCTGGCCACCGTGACCTACCTGTACGAAGGCGCCATCGTCCACCGCGACAGCCTCGGCTCCGTGCAGCGCATCGAACCGGGCGCGATCAACTGGATGACCGCCGGCAGCGGCATCGTCCATTCCGAGCGCGTACCGGCCGACCTGGTCGGCAAGCCGCGCCGCACCCACGGCCTGCAGCTGTGGGCGGCGCTGCCGCGCGAACACGAGGAAGTGGCGCCGGCCTTTTTCCACACGCCGGCCGACGCGATTCCGGTGGCGGCGTTTGCCGGCGGCGCCGCACGCGTGCTGATCGGCAGCGCCTTCGGCCTGACGTCGCCGGTGGCCACCTACGGCGAGACGCTCTACCTCGACATTGCCCTCGACGCCGGCGCCGAACTGGTCCTCGATGACTTGCCGGAAGAGGCCGCCATCTACCCCGTCAGCGGCGAGTTGTCGATCGACGGCGAAGCGCTCGCGCCCGGCACGATGGCCTACCTGGAACCGGGCACCGGCGCGTGCATACGGACCGCGGCGGGAGTACAATTGGTCTTGATTGGCGGCGCGCCGCTCGACGGTCATCGCTTTATCTTCTGGAACTTTGTGTCGTCGAGCAAGGAGCGTCTGGCACAGGCGGCGCAGGACTGGGAACAGCAGCGCTACGCCCCGGTGCCCGGCGAGACCGAATGGATTCCGCTGCCAAGGCCGCTGCGCTGACACGCATCCGCGCCGCGCATTTTAGATTGGCAACGCCCGAAAGGAAGCGCCATGAAAATCCCTGAAGGTATCCGCATTCCCCTGATCGTGTTCTCGCTCGAAGCGGCGCTGTTGGCCGGCGCCGGGCTGATTTTCCTCATCCTCCGGCCCCACTGGTGACCTTCTTGCGGTTGCCCTTGGCGGCCGCGAGAACCTGCTGGTAGCGCTCGATGTAGAGCCGGGCCGGAATGCGCCGTATCGATTCGCCGATGACGTCGAGGGCGGCGTCGTCGAGCTTCTTGATGCGCACGCATGCCTTGCCCATGTCGAGTTTTTTCTTGCCCGATGCGGCCCACGCATCGCGGAACCACTGTACTTCGGCGCTTTCCTGGTCGCCGATGCAGCTGACGTACAGCCCCATCAGGTGCAGTGACAGGTAATTCTTCTGCGACGCAATGGCAGCGAAGGGCAGCGGCAGTTTCGGGTTGCAATGGTAACCGGGCGGAAAGACGCTGTGCGGCACGGCATAGCAGATCATGCCGTAGCCCATGCCTTCGCTGTAGTCGCCGTCGAGGTTGTCGAGGATGACCTTGCGCAGCGCTTCGAGCGCGGCGCGCCGCTCTTCCGGCTGTTCGGCGATATAGGCGCCGACGGTGGTGGCGGTCGATGGCATGATGTTCCTCGGACAAGGGGCGAGTACCGATTGTATGTGTCATGCGTGCAATACGCAATGACGGCCGCGGCGGCGGGCCAGTACCGGCTCAGGCCGTGTGCATGTCCTGCGCCAGCGCATTCTGCAGCTGCCCCGACCTGCTGCGGATGATCCAGCTTTCCGGATACGGATCGCTGGCGAAGCGGGTGTGGCGCGGGAACTGGCAGAGGCGATCGAGCGCGCTGGCGGGGCTGAGCGCGGTCTCCATGCCGGTGACCGGGTCGAGGTGCCAGAAGCCGCCGTGCTGGTGGAACAGCAGCGGCATCACTGCTGCGCGCGGTTCGCGCGGAAAGGCAGCGATCGGAAAACCCGGGTGGCGCCCCGGTGCGAGGAAGTAGAAACACTCGGCAAATTCGCCCTGGTCGATGCGGTGCAGGATCACGCCGTGCGGCATCAGCGCCGTCACCGCCAGCACGACAATTCCCTTGATGCTGGCCGACAGCTCGATGCGCATGCCCAGCCGCAGCGGCACCGGCTTGTTCTTGCCCGGCCATACGCCATCGAGCAGCATGCCGTAGCGCGACACGTCCTCGATCTCGAAGCCGTGGCTGCCGCGGCGGATGACGGCGTGGCGCCCGGACAGGCGGCGCGTGAGGCCGCTGCGGTCCTGGCCGTCGTCGCCGAAGTGGGTCAGCAGCACGTCCGCCTCGGGATCGTATTGCTCCCAGCGGCCGAGCACGCATTCGCCCAGCGCGAACAGCCGCACCTGGCGCTGCGCCCCCGCTTCCGGCGCCGCATTGACCAGGCAGGCGCTGCTGCTCGGATACGGGTGCGGCTGGGCCTCGGCCGGCACGTCGATCTCGATCAGGTCCTCGTCCCAGGCGATGGTCGAAAAGCCCATGTCGACCTTGCCGGCGCCGGCGTCGAGGTTCAGGTGCGTGATCGAGGCGTTGCGCGCGGTAACGTCGATGTCGAGGCGGCCGCCGCCGGTACGGGCATTGACCTTGGCGATCGAGGCGTCGTCCGCCATCACCCGCACGTTTTTATGGGTCGACAGGAAAGTCTGGTGGATTTCGGTGAGGGTGGCGTCGGCGCGCGGCACCAGGATCACCATCGTGCAGGCCCAGCGGCTGCCGGCGCGGCCTTCCGTCATGCTGTTGAGCTCGACGTCGATCTGGTACTGCCCGTGCTCTTTTTCGCGCGAGGAAAATTCGATGAAGACGGGCCGCCAGTCGCCGCGCAGCGTGCGCACGAAGGAGTGGCGCGAACCGCCCTGGGCGATCAGCGCCGAACGCAGCTGCATCGTCACCAGCGGCGACGCGCCGGCCGCCATGCCGCGCAGTTCGACCTTGATGGCCTGGCGCCCGCCGGCCGCGCGCGGGTCGAAGCCGCTGACGTGCAGATGGGGGCGCGGCGGCGCCGGCGCCGGCGATACGTGCTCGGTCGGCAGCGTGGCGGGCGCGTGCACCGGCGCCCGCCCGCTGGAAGCGGGACGGCTGCTGCGCCGCGCGCTGATCAAGTCGAAACTTGTCGGCTGCGGCGCTCGCTGCGCATGTCCACTGGCGCAAGTCGTGGCTCCTTCCATCACCCACAAGGTGCAGTGCGGATGGTCGGGATTACTACATTTTTTCATAGCAATCGTTGTGAGACGGGATTTTTCGAAAGCTTACACAACATGTTCATAATTACGGCGAAGCAATTGCTGCAGAGTGTAACATTTTTTTTGCCGCTAGGAATCTTTTAGTGCTCTTACGCATACGTTTCGTCCGTCGGGTCCGCGCCGGCCAGCGGGCGCAGCACGATCGCCGTCAGGTTATCCAGGTGCAGCGCTGGCGGCGGCCGCATCGTCATCTCGTCGAACAGCAAGTCGGCCATCGCGCGCGCGTCGGCGCCGCCGGCCAGCAGCGCCGGCCAGCGGCTGATCCACAGGTGCGGCTGCGCGCAGGCCCAGAAGCCGTCGGTCGCCAGCACGTACACCGCATCGGGCCGCAGCGCGATCGGGCGGCGGTCGGGAAGGTGGCGCAGGAACGGCGGCAGGGTCTGGGCCGACAGTTCGAACAGCGGGTCGCTCAGGCGCGACGGATCGGCAAAAGCATTGCCAAGGATGAAAGCCTGCGCGATCTGCGAACGATGCTCGCCGTGCACCTGCTGCCACCATTCCTGTTCGTCCAGCACACCCGCCATCGCAAACGCCGTCGCCGGCACGTGGTCCACCGTCAGCGGATAGACCCGCTCCGGCGTCACTTCGTACAGGCGCGAATCGCCCACGTGGTACAGCAGCGGCGCCCCGCCGGGCGCAATTTCCAGCATCGTCAGCGTGGTGCCGGGGCGCTTGGTGGAATCGTCGTTGTTGGCGAAATCGTGCTGCAGCCTTGTATGTAAGGCATCCAGATGAGCCGAAAGTTCCGCAATCGATGTGCAGGGCGGGATGGCGAGCAGTCCGGCGACGACCGCCTCGGCGGCTTCGCGCCCGTGGCCGTGCCCGCCCATGCCGTCCAGCACCGCGAGCCGCACGTGGCCGCGGCGCCAGCCGGACAGTTGCAAGCGCTGTTGCTGCTGGTCGCGCAGGAACAGCGCCAGCCCGTCGGCGTCGATCAGCAGGAAATTGTCCTGGTTCTCTGCCTGCACGGCCGGATCTGCGCCCGCGCTGGTGCTCGCCGCGATATCGAGGAAGGGGCCGAACTGCTGGCGGTCAGGCGCAAAAGTCATTGGGCAAGCAAACAGTCAGAATAACAATTCCGATAGCTTACCGCGGAAGGATGGAGGTTGAAGCGACGATTAGAGCGGCTTTTCCCGCTTGCCCGTCATCAGCGCGATGGCGTTAACAATCACGCAAGATCCGGCGGCGGCGAGTGCCACCTGGACGCCGAAATGGTCGGCCACGCGGCCCCACACCAGGCTGCCGGCGGTGTAGCCGCCCGCCATCACGAACAGGTAGATCGACAGCGTGCGCGCCCGTATGTGGGAAGGAAACGACAACTGCGCCGCCGCGTTCAGGGTCGACACCGTCGCCGACCAGGCCATGCCGCCGCACATGATCAGCGGTACCAGCACCATCAGCGAGCGCGCGAACGACATGGCGATCAGCATGGCGCCGTAGACCAGCAGGGCGCCGGCCAAGAGGCGCGTCTTGTTGAAGCGGGTGCGCAGGCTCGGCAGGATGAAGGCGGCGATCACCGCGCCGGCGCCCAGGCAGCCCATCAGTGTGCCGAACACGCTCGAATTCATCCGCAGCACGTCGCGCACGAACACCGGTAACAGGCCGGCGAACGCAATGGTGGCGAAAAACACGGTGCAGACGTTGACCAGGATATGGCGGTAGCGGCTGCAGCCGAAGGCGCAGGCGAGGCCGGCCTTCATGCTGTCCCTGAAGCTGGTGTTGGCGACCGTGCTGGGCAGGCGTTCCTGCCACCAGGCCCAGTACACGCTCAGCAGGGCGACGAAGGAGACGGCGTTGACGAGGAACAGGGCGCCGGCGCCGATCCAGTTGAACAGCAGGCCCCCCAGCGCCGGCCCGATGATGGCGGCGACGTTGTAGCTGAGGTTGTTGAGGGTCGCGGCGGCCTCGACCTCGTCCGGCTCCACCAGGCCCGACATCGACGCCTGCCAGGCGGGCCACATGAAGGCCGAGCCGGCGCCGAGGCAAAACGTTATGGCCAGCACCGGCGCCGCCGACGCATGGCCGCTGATGACGAGGCCGGCCAGCGTGCACGAGCACAGCGCCATGAACAGGTTGCAGAAGAACAGGAACTTGGGCCGGTTGACCGCATCGGCGACGACGCCGGCAAACAGCGCGAACAGGAAAATCGGCACGTAGGTGGCGGTCTGGACCAGCGTGGTGGTGGAGGCCGAATGCGACAGCGACGCGATCAGCCAGGCCGAAGCGAAGGTCTGGGTCCAGGTGCCGAGGTTGGAGATCAGGTTGGCTGTCCACAGGCGCCGATAGCGCCCATGCCGAAGCGGCTTCGACAATGGCACCTTCTGGCGCAAGGGCTGCGCCGGCAGCGGGATGGACTTGGACATGGTGAAACCAGTCTACGGCCCTATAGTGCCGTCAGTCAACATTCCCCTCGGCATTCTCCCTCTGGTTATGGTATTTTGATGGTATTACCAACATGATGATTGACAAACATGCGGATCAGGCCGATCGAGGAGGGCGATGTGCCGGCGGTGGCGCGCCTGCTGAACCAGCTGGCGCGCAAGTTCATCGTGCATGAGTCGACGCCCGAGGGCGCGGCGACCTTCCTGCGCGAAAACGATGAAGAGGCGATCCACCGCTACATCGCGCTCGGCCATGTCTACCACGTGGCGGAAGCGGACGGCGAGATCGCCGGCTTCATCTCGGTGCGCGATTGCACGCACGTGTTCCACATGTTCGTCGGCGCGCAGTGGCAGGGACAGGGCGTGGCACGCAGGTTGTGGGAAGTGGCCCGGTCAGGCGCAGTGGAGCGCGGCGGCAGTGGCGCGTTCACCGTCAATGCATCCAACTTCGCCGTGCCCGTGTACGAGGCGATGGGGTTTGTGCGGACGGCGCCGACGCAATGCGTCAAGGGGCTCTATTTCAATCCCATGAAATTGGAAGACGCGCCGCGCGGCTGATACGCGAACGGCTGCCGTCCGCAAAACGACGTTCTGGTGTCAGGTCTGACATTCGCACTCGGCCTCATCTTTACTTCGGCGCTCCTCCGGCGCGCGCCTCATCCGCGCGCCGCAGCCACAGGCTGCTGACCCATCCCGCGACCTCCTCGCCGCCGACCTCGGCGCGCACCGCCCACCAGTCGCCATCGCGCGCGCCGGTCGCCGTCACCGTGGCGCCCACCGGCACCACCGCCACGCGCGGCGCGCCGATGCCGCTTGCCGAGCGCAGGTTGAGCGCCTCGAACACGCGATAGCTGCGGCCCGCCGCCGCCGCCGGGCCGATGGCGGCGATGCCCTCGGTGACGGCAGTCGTCGCCATCGCCGGCTTGGGCGCGAACGCCAGCAGCACGCTGCCGATGCCCCAGGTGCCGGCGACCAGCACCGCCAGCGCGCGCAGGTTTGGCCGCTTCCACCAGCCTGCCGGCGTCAGGAACGCCGCCAGCACCAGCGTCAGCGCCAGGCCGATCGCAAAAGCCCCGATCATGATCGCCATTGCCGCTCTCCGTTACGCGTCGAAGCGCAGCACGTAGTGGCCGGCCACCAGGTGATGCCCCGGGGGCAGCAGGTAGGGCTTGTCCGCCGCGGCCTCGCCGATGCTGGCGACAAAGCCCATCTGCTCGTCGAGGTGATACAGCGCCTGCGTGGCGGAGAGGCGCCCGATCTGGTAGGCGCCGCCCGCCAGCTCGAAGCTGAACGCGTTGCGCGACAGGCCGATGCGGTCGGCGCTGGCGGTGTCGAAGCCGTCGGCGCGGCGCAGGAAGCGGGCCGAGTCGAGCACTCGCAGCGCCGCCAGCATCGGCGCGCTGCGGCCGAACACGAAGCGTGCGCCGCTGGCCACCGGCACGCTCACCGGCACCGGCAGGCAAAGCATCGCGCAATAGCGGTCCGCCATGTCCGGCGCCACCGCCGCCAGCTTGACCGCGCCGGCGTCGACCGGCATGAAGGAGGCCGGCGCGCTGATCCGCTCGCGCCCGGCGCTGGTGATTGCGTGCAGTTCGTCGCCGGCATCGACGGCAAAGCTGATGACCGCGTCCTGCGCACCGGCCGCCAGGCCCAGCGAACGGTCCAGGCCGATCTCGAGCGCCAGCGCGCCCGTTTCCCGGTAGCGCGACAGCCGCGGCATCGCCAGCGCGACGAGGCTCACGCGCTGCTGGGCGATGGGCGCATAGGTGGCGTCCTCGCTCGCCGCCATGGCCGGCCGGTGGCTGACCGGCACCGCCGTCTGATCTTCCTGCGGCGCGGGGGACCGGGTCTTCCACACGGATGCCGGCTTGATCTGGATCGGCGCCGCCTCCACCGGCCGCGCGGGCGAGCTGGCCGCCCGCGTGATCTTCATCAGCAGCCGTGTCGCCGCGCCGCCATCCCTGGACTCGATCGTGTAGTAGCCGTTGATCGGGTCGAAGCTGCAGTCGAATGCGCCTTTCGGCCGCACCTGCACCTCGATCGGCGCATCCGGGCCGTCGTTGATCAGCAGGATGGCGCCGTCGCCGCCGAACGGCCAGGCCGGCACCGCGTGGCTTGCCGACTCCTCGTCGTGGCCGATCAGCGCCAGGCGCTGGTTCGGGTAGATGGCGCAGACGTTCTTCCAGATGGCGCTGTCGCGCGAGGTGGTGACGGTGTAGAGCACCTTCTCTTCCGGCGCCGGCAGGTAGACGGCGTGGCCGAACTTGACTTCGACCTGGCCGGCTTCCAGCGCATCGGCGCCGACCACGTCGTAGCGCACCTGGTCGCCGCCGAGCAGGTCGCCGAAATCCTTCTGGTGCAGCGCCGCCAGCGACTGCGCCAGGTCGCGCACGCGAGCACCGCGCGTGAGGTGGCGGTCGTCGTCGACGTCGTCCTGCGGCAGCATCAATGTCACGTGCGAGAAGCAGCGGGTGGCGGCGCGGCCGCGATGCTCGCGCGGCGAGCGTTCGAGCAGGTCGCGCAGCAGCGGTTTGCGCGAGAACAGCGCCAGGCCCGGCGCCTGCCACAGCGCCTCCGCGTTGAAAACATCGGGCACCTTGCCTAGCACTTCGTGTTGGACATAGACCGGCATGATTGAATCTCCTCTAATGATTGCGCACTGATCGCACAGAACGCTAGCAGGGGGCAGATGAAAAACAGCAGGTGGCTGCCGCCGGCGGACAGGAAGCTCATGGGCTGGCCCATGATCGGGAAGATCGCCAGGTTGGTGCCCCACGACAGCAGCAGGTGGCCGAGCACGAAGGCGGCGCCGCCGCACAGGGCGAAGCAGCGGAACCGCCCCATCCAGGCCTGGCGGAAGTTGCGCGCCGCGCGGCTGGCAGCGTAGGAACGCGCCGCCGTCTGCAGCACGCCGACCAGGAACAGCGCCTGCAGCGCCCACAGCATCAGCGCCCCAAGCAGGCCGTGGCGGTTGACGAAAAACGATGGCGCGAAGTCGTCCTGCACCGCCGGGATGTGCAGCGCACTGCCGGCGCCCTGGCCCAGCGTGGATACGCCCAGCAGGTGGTCCGATCCCCACCACGCTCCTTCGGCGATGGCCTGCGCCCCCAACAGCAGCTGCTGCCCGGTGTGGGGATGGCTGGCCGGGTCGAGCCAGACCAGGAAGCGGTCCGCGTAAAAGCTCCACTGCGCCACCTCGCCCGCGCCGGCATTGCGCATGTACGCCACCGCGGCCGCCGCCAGGCAGCCTGTCGCCACGATGGCCGCGGTGGCGCCGTGCCTGCCGGCGGCAACCGAATAGGCGAACGCCATCGCCATGCTCCACACCAGCAGCAGGATCAGCGGCGAGTAGTCGTCCACCTGCACCAGGGCCAGCCCGAGCAGCGCGACGAACAGCAGCGCCGGCGCGGCCAGCCGGAACCAGCGCACGGCGGGCCGCGTGTGTTCCGGCATGGCGGCGTCCCGGCCAAGTCCGACGGCGATGCAGTGCGCGGTGAGGGCAGTGAGGGCGAGCTTGGCGAATTCCACCGGCTGCAGGTCGAACACGCCGGTTTCGTCGCCCAGCAGGACTTGCAGCAGCAGGGCGGCGAGGGCGGCGCCGGCCAGCAGCGCGAGCATCCATTCGAGTCGGGTCTGCGGCAACATGGCGCCGCGCCCGCGCAGCCGCAGCCGCAGGTGCGCGCCGAAGCCCATCCCGATCGCCAGCACCGCACTTGTCTTCTGGAAGTGGCGCAGCCAGGACGATTCCATCGCGCCCAGCCCCAGTTCGAGCTGCGCCAGCAGGCCCGCCGCCAGCAGCAAGGTGCCGGCCGCCGCCACCAGGGTGATCCGGCCCGGCAGCAACAGGCAGCACCACAGCGCGGCGCAGCCGAGCAGGATCGACCAGCCGATCCCGGGCGGCGTGGCGCTGCGCTGCAGGATCAGCGCCGCCAGGCCGGCAACGGCCAGCAGCGCCGTGCCGAAGCTGGCGGCGCGCGTGGCGGCGCTGGCGCCGCGGACGAACGGCCAGCCCCCGCGCTGCCACGCCAGCGCGCCTGCCGCCCCGATGGCGCAGCACAAGGCGAGCGCAATCCACCACGCCGGCCCCGCCGGCAGCGCCCATGCCCGCCGCTGGCGCCACTCCCATTGCACCTGCGCCGGCAGCACGCCGCGCGCCTCGCCGTACAGCGCCACGTGGCTGAGCGGCCGCAGCTGCATGATGTCGCCGTCGGTGCGTGTCGCAAGCCGGGTGCGGCCGGCGACCAGCGAGGTCACGCCATCGAGCGCTTCTTCGTTCTGCGCCAGGTCGAACTGGCCGGCGGCGGTCGACACCATCAGCGGCGCGCGTTCGCCGTCGGCACCGGCGAGCAGAAGCTGGCCCTTTACTCGGGCGACGGCCGCGCTGCCGTAGTCGACGTATTCCAGCCCGAGCCGGTTGCCGCAATAGAGATTGCCGCCGAAGGCGAGCGGGCGAGCGAGCGTGAGGGCGTGCGGCATCAGCCGGTTCCAGTACGCCGCCAGGCGCGCGGCGGCGCGGGCGTCGGGGCAGGCCGGCTGCGTGCGACCCTCGCGCAACAGGGTGGCGCCGTCGTAGCTCCAGTGGCCCGCGCCCGCGGAAAACGATACGGAATGCCCGTCCGCCGCCGTGACGTCGAACAGCGTGGCGCCCAGCCTGAACTGGTGACCCGGGCGCAGCGCGATGCTGCCGGTGCGCCGGTCGGCGCCGCCGCGCTGCAGCACCAGTTGCCTCGTGCCGCTGGCGTTGCGGGCGAACCAGCGGCCGGCCCGGTCGCGCCGCAGGCCGAGGTGGCTGGCGCCAGCCTGCGGCGCCGCCAGTTCGGCTTGTCCCAGCGTGATCGATTCGCCCGGTTTCAGCGTCACCGAAATGACCGCCGGCGACCATGCCGCCGGCGAGCGCCACAACGCCAGTACCTGCAGTGCGCATAACAGCGCGAGCAGGGCGGCCGCCAGCGCGGCGCCGCTGATCGTCTGTACGCCGAAGCGCCGGTTCACGCGCAGCTCCATGCCGGCTGCGCGGCGCGGCGCGCCTGGTCGATCATGCGGCTGATGGCGATCGCATGCGGCGGGCGGCCGGCCGGGTCGGCGCAGAGGAGGCTGCGCAGCAGCGTCAGCGCCTGCGGGCCGCCGGCGTCGATGCGCTGCGCGAACAGCGCCGCTTCGTCCTGTCCCAGCGTCGAAGGTATGGCGCCGCCATGGCGCTTGCGCAACAGCGCGGCGCCGCCGGCCTGGTGCTCGCGGTACGCCTGGCCGCAGTCGCTGCAGAAGCGCAGCGGCAGCCCGCCCGTGACAAGATAGTAGAACATGGCGCCGAGGGCGAAATAGTCGCTGCGCGCGCCGGTCTGGTACACGTCGCCCGCGGCAGGAAAGAACTGCTCCGGCGCCTGCCAGTTGGCGGTGCCGGCATAGCCGTGCCCATCGCGCTCGCCGAGCGGACGGTTGGTGCCGAAATCGGCCAGTTTGACGCTGCCGCGGCGCGCGTCGAACAGGACGTTCGACGGCTTCAGGTCGAGGTAGCGCCAGCCGTATTGGTGGACCTTGGCGAGCGCCTGGTTCACCTGCGCCAGCCAGTCGAGCGCCTGCGCGAAGGCGATGCCGCGGCCGGCGTCGCGCTCGCCGGCAACCAGCCTGGCGAGGTCGCCGTCGAGCAGTTCCAGCGCCATCACCGGCAGGCCCTGGTGCACGCCGCTGTCGAGCAGGCGCACGATGTGGCGTTCGTCCCATGGTTCGAGCGAACCGAGAAAGGCGATTTCCTTGTGGGCGCTGGCGATCCAGCGCTCGCGCTGTTCGGGATGGGCGCGCGCCATCTGTTCCTGGTTGATCAGTTTGAGGGCCACCTGGCGCCCGGCGGGCAGGGTGTCGGCACGCCAGACGACGCCGTAGGCCGAACCGGCCAGCGCCTCGCGCAGCCGATAGCTGCCCTGTTCGAGTGTGACGACCGCCCCGGCTTCCAGCATGCTTCCCCCATTGATTGTGACGGCAGGCGCCGTCACGCAGCTCTAGCAGGGGGACACGGAAAACGGGCGAAAAAAAAGCCGGCCGGTTGCCCGGTCGGCGTTTTTTCAGGATTCGGCGTCAGCCGGGAAATCAGCGGCGGCCGTAGCCGTCATGGCCGCGATGGCCGTGGCCACGGTATCCATCGCGGTAGCCGCCGCGGCCCGAACTGAAATACACGACTGTCGACGGCTGGCTGTAGTAGCGCGGCGCCGGAGCGTAATACACGGGGGCCGGTTCCACGTAGACAGGCGCCGGCGCGTAGTAGCTGCCGCGGTTGTCGTAGTAGCTGGCGCGGGTATCGACGTAGCCGCTGCGGTTGTCGTAGTAGCTGTTGCGGTTGTCGTAATAGCCGTTGCGGTTGTCGTAGTAACCGTTGTTGTACGAACGGTCGTCGGTACTGATCGCATTGCCCAGGGCGGCACCGAGCACGCCGCCGACGATGGCGCCGTCACGCCCGCCGCTGTTGTGGCCGATCGCAGCACCGAGGACGGCGCCGACAGCAGTATTGGTACCGCGGTCGCCAGCCATTGCCGTCGATGAGACGGCCATCGCGGCCACAATCACCGCACCTAAGCATTTTTTGTTCAACATGGCTTTTCCTCTTGCCTCGAGCCGGATCAGGATGATCGCGTAACGTGCTGGGCATGTGTTCACTATATATAGTCCAGCAACGCGCGCCATCCCTAATACATACTCTTACATCTCGTACCTGCCCTGTAACATGGGATGTGTTTACGCTTGAAGATCGGCCGGCGCGCCCCATCTGATGACGGTTATCCATTCACCACCGGACCTGTCATGCCCCGTCGCGCCCTGTTTACTGTCGCGACCCTGCTCGCACTGCTGCACCTCTACATCGGCCTGCGCCTGCTGCTGGCCATGGCGCTTGCGCCGGAGGGTGTGGCGGCGGGCATTGTGCTGCTTGCCGCGTCGGCGCTGCTGGTCCTTGCCGGCCTCTTTTCCTCGAGCCTGAAGCGCACGCGCTGGAGCGAGCAGCTGACCTGGGCCGGACTGCTGTCGATGGGTTTGTTCTCCTCGCTGCTGGTGCTCACGATGCTGCGCGACGTCGTCCTGCTGGTCGTCAAGCTGGTTGGCGCCGGCGGCATGGCGGTCGACCATGCCAGTGCTTACGGCGTGCCGCTGCTTGCCCTGCTTGTCACGGCGGTCGGCTTCATCAACGCCCGCCGGCTCGCGCGGGTGGTCGACGTCGAGGTGCCGATCGCCGGCCTGCCTGCCGCCTTCGAAGGCTATTCCATCGTCCAGATTTCCGATATCCACGTCGGCCCCACCATCAAGCGCGGCTACCTCGACGCCATCGTCGCCAGGGTCAATTCGCTGCAGCCCGACGCCATCGCCGTCACCGGCGACCTGGTCGACGGCAGCGTCAGGCGCCTTGGCTTGCATACCGAGCCTTTGAGCCGGCTGTCGGCGCCCGACGGCGCCTTTTTCGTCACCGGCAACCACGAATACTATTCCGGCGCCGGCGAATGGATCGTGGAGCTGCGCCGGCTCGGCCTGAAAGTGCTGATCAACGAGCACGTGGTGCTCGAACGCGAGGGCGGCTCGCTGATGATCGCCGGCGTGCCGGACTTCATGGCGCACCATTTCGACGAGTCGCACCGCAGCGACCCGCACGCGGCCGCCGCCGGCGCCCCGGCCCACGTCAGGGCCAGGGTGCTGCTGGCGCACCAGCCGCGCAGCGCCGAAGTGGCGGCCGATGCCGGCTTCGACCTGCAGCTGTCGGGCCACACGCACGGCGGCCAGTTCTTCCCGTGGAACCTGTTCGTGCCGCTGCAGCAGCCTTATACGGCGGGCCTCAATCGCCTGCGCTCGCTGTGGGTCTACACCAGTCGCGGCACCGGTTACTGGGGGCCGCCGAAGCGCTTCGGCGCGCCGTCGGAGATCACGCGCGTGCGGCTGGTGCGCGCGGCGCCGTAAACACAGCGGCATAAACACCTGCAGAGCCGGTGCAAATGCGATATTGTTTGAATCCTCTGAACCGATTCAAGGATTTCGCTGCATGAAACGCCCCCTGCACCTCACCTGTTCCCTGACCATCCTCGCCGCCGCCATGCTGGCCGCCGGCGCCTACGCCGCCACTCCCGGTAACGATCCGGCGGCGCTGGCGCAGATCCGCGGCGCCGCCCTCAAGAGCGACTGGGCCTACGAGCGCCTGGCCGACATGACCGACCTGATCGGCCCGCGCCTGTCCGGTTCCGCCGGCGCGGCCGCGGCGGTGACGCAGGTGGCCGACGCCATGCGCAAGCTGGGCGCCGTGGTGACGCTGCAGCCGGTGAAGGTGCCGCATTGGGTACGCGGCGCCGAGACCGGTGCGCTGGTCGAGTACGCGGGCCGCCCGGCCGGCCTGTCGCAGAAGGTGGTGCTGGCCGCGCTGGGCGGATCCGGCGCCACCCCTGCCACCGGCATGACGGCGCAGGTGGTGGTGGTACGCGACTTCGATGAACTCAAGGCGCGCGCGGCCGAGGTGAAGGGCCGCATCGTGCTGTTCGACGTCGCTTTCGACCAGCAGATGGCCGAACGCGGCCAGGCCGGCACCGCCTACGGCCAGGCAGTGCAGTACCGCGGCATGGGCACCCGCCTGGCCGCGCAGATGGGCGCGGCGGCGGTGCTGGTGCGCTCGGTCGGCGGCGCCGACTTCCGCCTGCCGCACACCGGCCAGAGCGGCCTGCAGGACGGCGCGCGCATTCCGGCGGCGGCCGTGTCGGCCGAAGACGCCATGCTGATGACACGCCTGGCCGCGCGCGGCCCGCTCAGCATGCACCTGACGCTCACGCCGCAGACGCTGCCGGACGCCGACAGCTTCAACGTCATTGCGGACTTCCCCGGCACCGACCAGCCCGACGAAATCGTCATCGTCTCCGGCCACCTCGACTCCTGGGACCTGGCCACCGGCGCCAACGACGACGCCACCGGCGTGGTGAGCGCGATGGCGGTGATCGATACGCTGAAAAAGCTCGACTTCCGGCCGCGCCGCACGATCCGCGTGATCGCCTGGGCGAACGAGGAAAACGGCGGCCGCGGCGCCGCCGGCTACCTCGCGGCCAACACCGCGCTGACCGGCAAGCACGTGGCCGCGATCGAGAACGACGAGGGCTCTGGCCGCGTGTTCGGCATGCGCACCAGCGTCGGCACCGACGCCATGAAGCATTTCGCCGCCCTCAAGGCGGCGCTGGTGCCGATGGGCGCCGGCGCCCTGCAGCGCGCCGACGCGCTGGGAACGGGCGACCTGCACGGGCTGGAAGCGGCCGGCGTGCCGAGCTTTGCGCCGCTGATCGACGACTCGACCTACTTCAACTACCACCACACCGCGGCCGATACCTTCGACAAGGTCAAGCCGGAAGACCTGCGCCGCCACGTCGCCGTGATGACGCTGACCGCCTGGTACCTGGCCAACATGGAGCAGCCGGTCGGCCGCGCCAACGTGCCGGCGCGCTGATCACAGGGCGTCGATCGGCAGCTTGAGGTAACGGATGCCGTTTTCTTCGGGTTCGGGCAGGCGCCCGCCGTTGATGTTGACCTGGATCGCCGCCAGGATCAGGGTCGGCATTTCCAGCGTGGCGTCGCGCCGCGTGCGCATGTCGACGAACTGTGCTTCGGTGATGCCGTCGTGCAGGTGGATGTTGTGCGCGCGCTGCTCGGCGACCGTGGTTTCCCAGCGCGCTACGCGCCCGGCCGGCGGATAGTCGTGGCACAGGAACAGCCGCGTCGCCGGCGGCACCGACAGGATGCGGCGCACCGAGTGGTACATCTGGCTCGCCGACCCGCCCGGAAAATCGCAGCGCGCCGTGCCCAGGTCGGGCATGAACAGCGTATCGCCGACGAACATGGCGTCGCCCACGTGGAAGGCGACGTCCGCCGGCGTGTGGCCGGGCACGTGGATGGCGTGCGCCTCCATCTGCCCGATCATGAAGACCTCGTCGGGAGCGAACAGGTGGTCGAATTGCGAACCGTCCTGCGGCCCCCGGGAGTTGAAGATCGGCGCGAAGGCATGCTGCACCGCGCGGATCGAGGCGCCGATCGCGATGCGCCCGTCGAGCTGCTCGGCCAGGTAGGGCGCCGCCGACAGGTGATCCGCGTGGGCATGCGTCTCCAGCAGCCAGCGCATCTGCAGGCCTTGTTCGCGCACGAACGCGATCACCGCGTCGGCGCTGCGGGTGGACGTGCGGCCCGACTTCGGATCGAAGTCGAGCACGGAATCGATGATGGCGCAGGGCGTGCCTGCACCCGCGCTGACGACGTGCGTGGCGGTGCCGGTAGCAGCGTCGAAAAACGAGTGGACGGATGGCTGCATGGTCGCGCAAGACACAAGGGTAGTTCTTCCATTATAGGACGCTCGCCTGGTTAGTCGAGGCCAAAAAAAACCCGGCGCATGGCCGGGTTCGTGTGCTGCCGCGATGAAACCGCGACTACAGGTTCAGTTTCGGCAGGTAGCCGCCTGGGATGATGCCGAAGACGGACAGCACGATCAGGATCAGCAGGATGATGAAGAGTACGCGGACGATCTGCGCAACCGGCGCCGGCAAAGGCAGCAGGCTGACCAGCCACCAGATGAGGCCGAAGATGACGAGATAGACGATGAGGCTGATTAGTATGTTCATTTTTGTTCCTCTACAGCTGTGGATGACAAGTTGTCGGGTCAGACAAATGAACAATATCGGAATTCCAACAACCAGACTGTTCGTTAGGGCACATAGACGCGCAGCAACAACGTCGTCTGCTGCCGCAGCGGCGCGCTAGCCGGCCTGATCGGCGACGACACGCCTGATCGCCCGCGCCCGGCCGTGGAAGGGACGGCCGTACATGGTCTGGATGCCGCTGGTGAAGTTCTGGCCCCAGACCAGTTGCGAGCGTGCTTCCGACGCCTCGGACGACCAGTACCAGACGCGGTGAAAATGTTCCTTCAGATTGGCGAACAGCAGCGACAGTTCGCGCCGGGTCGGCAGTTCGCCACCGCTGAAGGCGGCCCATTCGCGCGCCGCTGCCCAGGTAACGTCCTGCGCGTCGCCCGGCAGCAGCACCACGTGGTGATCCGGCGCGCCTTCCTTGCCGATGATGAGGCCCGCATACTGTTCACCTGCGTTCAGTGATTCCCTGATTCGATCATGCCCGCTCATTGGCGCTCCCCGGTGCACCCGGCACCCCTACATTAAGACCTGCGCGGCGGAGCTTAGTTGCCGTGTTTGGCCGGTCCCGTGCGAAAAAGCCGCAGGGGCGGCGAATTGGTAAGATTGACGCTGCCGCCATGCCGCAGGGAGATAATTTGAGTCAACATATCGTCTGTACGATCGGCCACTCGAACCGTCCGATCGAGCAATTCATCGACCTGCTGCGGGCCAACGGCGTGCAGTGCCTGCTCGACATCCGCAGCTTGCCCAGGTCGCGCCACAATCCGCAATTTAACCGCGACACGCTGCCCGCTTTGCTGGAACAGGCCGGCATCGGCTACCGCCACCTTGCCGGCCTCGGCGGCCTGCGCCACGCGCGCGCCGATTCGCCCAACGGCGCCTGGCGCAATGCCTCGTTTCGTGGCTACGCCGACTACATGCAGACCGACGCGTTTCTGGAAAACCTGGACGTGGTGGCCGGCCTGGCGCAGCGCACCAACTGCGTGCTGATGTGCGCCGAGACGGTGCCGTGGCGCTGTCACCGCTCGCTGGTGGCCGACGCGCTCGTCGTGCGCGGGGTGGCGGTCGAACACATCATCAGCGGGGCCACGCGCAAGCCGCACACGCTCACGCCATTTGCCGTGGTCGACGACACCCGCATCACCTACCCGCCGCTGCCGGAAGAATAGGTCGCAGAATTTTCCCCTGCTGTGGTTGCATCGGCAATCCATGCTGCCTATGCTGGTTTTAGCATTTGACCAACGGGAGGCAATCATGAAACGCAAACTGGCAATTCTGGCGGCGGCGTCGTTCTTATTAAGCGCCTGCGCAAGCAATGCCCCGATCCGGCCGCCGCAGCTGCCTGACGACAGCTCGCCGGTTGCCAGCGCTGCCGGCAGCGGGACGGCTGGCGCCGCCGTGCTGCAAGCCGGCACGGCTTAGCGTTCGGGAGACGATCGTGAACATCAGATGGACCATGGTCGCGGCATTCACCCTGCTCAGCGGCTGCGCCGGCTACCGCGGCTACCAGCAGCCCAACGATCTCGATATCGTGCCCCAGGCCGGGATCACGTCGAGCGGCTCGTCCGCAGGCGGGCAGCAGGCCGCCGGCGGCCCGCGCGAGCGCACGCGCGCGGAAGTGCACGCCGAAGCGGTGGACGCGGCAAAACACTACAAGTCGACGCTGGACCAGGAACGCGACTGGTTCAACCCGTTTGCGCGCTGACGGGCGAACCGCAGCGCCGGCCGGACTGGTCGAACACGTGCACGCGTGCCGCCGGCGCGCCGAACGAGAGCTGCTCGCCGATCTGCCACGCGCGGTCCGGGTCGGCGCGGGCGACGAACTGCTCGCCGCTGTGCTCGACGCGCGCATACAGATAGGCGCCTTCGCCCAGGCGCTCGACGGCGAAAACGGTGGCCGCGATGCCGCCCTCGGCCTCGAGGCACACGTGTTCGGGCCGGATGCCGACGGTGACTTGCGCGCCCGCGGCCAGGGTGGCGGCGGCCGGCGCCTCGACCTGCCCCCCGCCGCCGGCGAGCGTGATGCGCGCGCCTTGCGGTCCTGCGCTGACCTGGCCGGCCAGGAAATTCATCGGCGGCGCGCCGAGGAATCCCGCCACGAACAGGTTGTCGGGCCGGTGGTACAGGTCGAGCGGGGCGCCGACCTGCTCGATGCGCCCTGCGTTGAGCAGCACGATGCGGTCGGCCAGCGTCATTGCCTCGACCTGGTCGTGGGTGACGTAGATCATCGTGGTCGCCAGCGCCCGGTGCAGCTTGGACAGCTCGATGCGCATCTGCACCCGCAGCGACGCGTCGAGGTTCGACAGCGGCTCGTCGAACAGGAACACCTTCGGCTGGCGCACGATCGCGCGCCCGATCGCCACCCGCTGGCGCTGGCCGCCCGACAGTTCGCGCGGGCGGCGCCGCAGCAGCGGCACGATCTGCAGCGTCTGCGCCGCGTTCTGCACCGCCTTGTCGATCTGCGCCTTGTCCTGGCCGGCCAGCTTGAGCGCGAAGGCCATGTTGTCGTACACCGTCATGTGCGGATACAGCGCGTAGCTCTGGAACACCATCGCCAGGCCGCGCTGTGCCGGCGCCACGTCGTTGACGCGCACGTCGTCGATGAAGATGTCGCCGCTGTCGATGTCCTCCAGCCCGCAGATCGAGCGCAGCATGGTCGACTTGCCGCAGCCGGAAGGGCCGACGAAGACGACGAATTCGCCGTCGCCGATGGTCAGGTCGATCCCGTGCAGGATGGCGACGTCGCCGTACGATTTGCGGATGCCTTCCAGTCTCAGTTGTGCCATGTGTGCCTAGGGTGAGGTGTTAGCGGTTCAGTTGGCCGGCAGTGTCATCTCGACCTGGTGCGCGGCGCCGTCGGCATGCAGCGGTATCAGCGCGGCGCCGTCGGCCACCGCCAGCGCCTTGCCGTCCAGTGTAGCCGATGCCGTGCCGGCCGCATGGCGCACCGTGATGTCGTACACGGTCGCGCCGTCGGGCAGCCGGTAGCGGATCGAGAACGACGGCCAGCCTTTCGGCACGACGGGCTTCAGGCGGATGCTGGTGCCGCCGTCGAGCGTGAAGCCCAGCACCGATTCGAGCGCCACCCGGTACATCCAGCCGGCCGAGCCGGTGTACCAGGTCCAGCCGCCGCGCCCCACGTGCGGATCGGCGCCGTAGATGTCGGCCGCGATCACGTACGGCTCCACCTGGTATGTCGCCACCGCCTCGGGCGTGAGTGCGTGGCTGACGGGGCTGAGCATCTCGAGCAGCTGCGCCGCCCGTTCGCCGCGGCCGGCTTCGGCCACCGCGCGGATCGCCCAGCACGCCGCGTGCGTGTACTGGCCGCCGTTTTCGCGCACGCCGGCGACGTAGCCCTTGATGTAGCCGGGGTCCTGCGGCGTGTCGACGAACGGCGGCGCCAGCAGGCGAATCAGGCCGTCGCGGTCGGACACCAGGCGCCGTTCCATTGCGTCCAGCGCCAGCTGGGCGCGCTCGGCCGGCGCGGCACCGGAGATCACCGACCAGGCCTGCGCCAGCGCATCGATCTGGCACTCGTCGCTGTCCTTCGAACCCATCACCGCGCCGTTGTCGTAATACGCGCGGCGGTACCACTCGCCGTCCCAGCCGGCGTCGTTGAGCACGGCCGACAGGTGGGTGCGGTAGGCGGCGTAGCTGGCGGTGCGGGCATGGTCGCCGCGCCGTTCGCAGATCGGCAGGAAGTCGGTGATGATGCGGAACAGGAAAAAGCCCATCCACACGCTTTCGCCGCGGCCTTCGCGGCCGACCCGGTTCATGCCGTCGTTCCAGTCGCCGGTGCCCATCAGCGGCAGGCCATGCGCGCCGCGGGTCAACGAGCGGTCCAGCGCGCGGCAGCAGTGTTCGTACACATCGGCACTCTCGCCGGAGGGCTGCGGCTGCAGGAACACCTCGTCCTCGCCGTCTTCCAGCAGCGGCGCGGTGAGGAAGCCTTCGACTTCATCGAGCACGCTCCAGTCGCCGGTGGTCTTGATGTAGAACGCGGCGACGTACGGAAGCCACAGCAGGTCGTCCGAAAAGCGCGTGCGCAGGCCCTTTTCCAGTGGCGCCGGATGCCACCAGTGCAGCACGTCGCCTTCGACGAACTGGTGCGCCGCGTGCAGGCAGATCTGGCGCCGCGTCATGCCCGGCTGGGTGTAGATCATCGCGCTGGCGTCCTGCAGCTGGTCGCGGTAGCCGATCGCACCGCCGGACTGGTAGAAGGCCGAGCGTCCCCAGATGCGGCAGCTCAGGTTCTGGTACGCCAGCCAGCCGTTGAGCATCAGGTCGATGGCCGGCGCCGGCGTCGTCACTTCGATGGCGCCGACGGTGGCGCGCCAGAACTGCTGCACCTCCGCCAGCGCGGCGGCCACCGCGCCCGGCGCACGGTAGCGCTGCACCATGGCCAGCGCGTCGGCGCGGCCGGTGGTTTCGCCCAGCACGAAGGCGCATTCGACACTCTCGCCCGGTGCAATCGTCACCTGCAGCTGGAACGCGGCGCAGGGATCGAGGCCGGCGCCGCTGCGCCCGTCGAGGATGGGCCGCTGCAGCGCGGCCGGCTGCGCCAGGCTGCCGGGTGTGCCGATGAAACCGGCGCGGTCGGCGCTGTGCCACTGCTGCGCATCCGGGCAGATTGCCGCGGCCACGGTGACGCCGTCGGCGAAGACGCCGGCCATGCGGTTGGTGGCGAGCAGGGCGCCGTCCTCGATGGCGGTGACGACATGGCCGCCGCTTTCGGCCGGCGTACTGCCGAGCACCAGCTGCTGGAACGAGAACAGCGACAGCGTGCGGCTGCGCGCCGACAGGTTGCGCAGGGCGATGCGCACGATCTTGACCGGATCGTGGCGGGCTACGAACACCGTGCTTTCCTGCTCGAGCTCATGGCTGGCGTGGCGGAAGGTGGTGTAGCCGAAGCCGTGCACCGCTTCGTAGTCGGCCTGCGCCGGAGCCGGGCCTGGCATCGGCGACCAGAACTGGCCATCGTCCTCGTCGCGCACGTAAAATGCCTCGCCGTGCGGATCGCGCACCGGGTCGTTGGACCATGGCGTGAGACGATGTTCGCGGCTGTTGCGGCTCCAGGTGTAGCCGGCGCCCGTCTCGCTGACCAGCACGCCGACCTTCTCGTTGGCGATGACGTTGGTCCATGGCAGGGGAGGGCGCACATGGGCGGCGCCGTCCCAGGCCATGCGCACCACGTATTGCTTGCCGTCGGCGGAAAAGCCGCCGTTGCCGTTGAAGAAGCGCAGCGGCAGCGCCGCGGCCGGCGCAGGTGCGAGACCGGCGCCGGCCTTGCGCGCGGCGATGTGCGGCGGCCGTGGCGCGAACACCGGCAGCGCGCCCGCGCAGACGGGGCGCGCCCGCGGCCGGGATCGGCCCACGTCCGCGGGCTGCGCCCGGTCGATCAGGGGCACGCCCGCCCGGATCGCCCGCCCCGG
>JBBRXM010000043.1:0-41470 GCA_038248405.1 Burkholderiales bacterium | reverse complement strand
GATCGCAATGATCGCGGTAAAGGATCTGAAGGTAGCCGCCAGGTTTTACGAGGAAACGCTCGGCCTGGCGCGGCTGTCCAGCGAGGGCGACGAGGTCATCACCTACCGCAGCGGCAAGTCAGCACTCAATGTCTACCATTCCCAGTTTGCCGGCACCAACAAGGCGACCTCTGTCGTCTGGAATGTCGGTGAGCAAATCGACGCTGTCGTCGCGGCGCTCAAGTCCAAAGGCGTCACGTTCGAACGCTACGACCTGCCGGGCCTGACGCTGCAGGGCGACCTGTACGTGGGCGGGGACATGAAAGTCGCCTGGTTCAAGGACCCCGACGGCAATATTCTCAGCGTTGTCAGCGGCTAAGCCATGGAGAACATGATGAACAGGATCGCACACACAATTTTCGCGGCCACCCTGGCGCTGGCCGCCTCCACGGCCGCCGCGCAGGGCAGGGGGGGCGCGTTGATGGACTCCAACAAGGACGGCAAAGTATCTGCTGAAGAATATGCCGCGCACGCCAAGGCGATGTTCGAGCAGATGGACAGCAACCATGATGGCAAGGTCACCGCGACCGAGATGACAGCGGCGCACCGGGGCGCCGGCGGAGCGCGCGCGAGGAGGTCGGGCATGCTCGCCGTCGACCGGCTCAAGGCATTCGATGCCGATGGCGACGGCGTGCTGACGGCGGATGAGCATGCGAAAGGAGCGGCGGATATGTTTGCGGCAATGGATACGAACAAGGACGGTTTTCTGACGACGGCCGAGTTCACTCCGGGCCATGCGCGGGGGCTGAAGAAGCCAGCTGGATAGCGTGCTGGTACACTCCAGATCTTGCTCCGCACGACTGTCCGTTGCGGTCCGCACATTCGCGACACGGGCAGTATCCTGATGGGATCGCCGGATGTCCTTGTCCGGCCCCACCCGTCATTGGAGACCCACGACATGCGCTACCACTCGCTCGGCAAAACCGGATTGTTCGTTTCGGAACTGTGCCTCGGCACCATGACCTTCGGCGGTTCGGAAGGCATGTGGGGCAAGATCGGCGATCTGCAGCAGGGTGACGCCGAACGCCTGATCGCCCAGTCGATCGATGCCGGCATCAATTTCATCGATACCGCCGACGTTTATGCGGACGGCGTGTCCGAGCAGATCACCGGCCAGGCACTGAAAAACCTGAAGATTCCGCGCGACGAGGTGCTCGTTGCCACCAAGGTATTCGGCGAGACCGGCAAGGGCCCCAATGCGCGCGGCTCGTCGCGCAGCCATATCCTGGACGGCGTCAAGGCCAGCCTGAAGCGCTTGCAGCTGGACCATATCGACCTGTACCAGCTACACGGCTTCGATCCGGCCACCCCCATCGACGAGACCTTGCGCGCGCTCGACCAGATGGTGCGGCACGGCCATGTGCGCCATATCGGCGTATCCAACTGGGCCGCGTGGCAGATTGCCAGGGCACTGGGCATCTCCGAGCGCCTGGGCCTGGCGCGCTTCGACACGCTGCAGGCCTACTACAGCGTTGCCGGGCGCGACCTCGAACGCGAGCTGATCCCGATGCTGCGCAGCGAAGGCCTCGGCCTGATGGTATGGAGTCCGCTCGCCGGCGGCCTGTTGAGCGGCAAGTACGCGCGTGACCAGCAGGCGCAGGAGGGTAGCCGGCGCACGGCGTTCGACTTTCCGCCGGTCGACAAGGACCGCGCCTGGGACTGCATTGACGTCATGCGGCCGATGGCGCAGGCGCGCGGCGTGTCGGTGGCACAGATCGCGCTGGCCTGGCTGCTGCACCAGCCGCAGGTGACGAGCGTGATCGTCGGCGCCAAGCGGCCGGAGCAGCTGGCCGACAATATCGCCGCCACGCAGGTGAGCCTCAGCGCGGCCGAACTCGCCCAGATCGACGGTTGCAGCCGCTTGCCGTCCGAATATCCGGGCTGGATGATCGAGCGGCAAGGCGAATTCCGGCGCACGCAGCTGGCCGGCGCGCGCCGCGACGAGGACGCACCTGCATGAGACGTATGCGCCGACCACTATTCGATCGTGCGTATTGACAACGTTTTATGAGCTGAGCAAACTGGCATCGCTGCCATCCCGACAGCGGCGCGACTTCGAAAGGACGAACATGAAATTACCTGTGTATGCAGCGGCGGTGGCGCTTGCCTGCGCCGCTGGCTGGGCGACGGCGGCGGACATTCGCGTGCCGATGAAGATGCTCACCGATTCCGGCGAGGGCGCCGCCGCCGGCACCGTCGTCGTCAGCGAGAGCCGCTACGGGCTGGTTTTCACGCCGGCGCTGAATGGCTTGCCGCCGGGACTGCACGGCTTTCACGTCCACGAGAACGGCAGTTGCGCGGCCGGCGTCAAGGATGGCAAGGCTGTCGCCGGACTGGCCGCCGGCGGCCATTACGATCCGGCCGGCAGCAAGCAGCACGGGCTGCCGTGGGGCGAGGGTCACCTCGGCGACTTGCCTGCACTGGCGGTCGATGCCGCCGGCAACGCCAGCAACCCGGTGCTGGCGCCGCGCCTGAAACTGGCCGACCTCAAGGGCCGCTCGCTGATGGTCCACGTCGGTGGCGACAATCACTCCGATCATCCGGCGATGCTGGGCGGCGGAGGCGCGCGCCTGGTCTGCGGCCCGATCCCGTAACCTGCCCACAGCAGTCGTTCGCGCGCACGGGGGGAGGGGCCATGCTGAGGCCGGGTCCTCTCCACGCCCCGTTGTGTGGCGGCCGGTCAGCGCGCGGCCCGCGGTTCCCGGATGTGGCCATGCCTGGTCAGCCGCAAGTCCTCGTCCCCGACCAGCCCGACCGACGGCGCGAAGTATTTGTATTCCGTTACCCCCGGTTCGATCGCCGAGCCTTCCTTGATCTTCAGGCAGTTCGCGAACGTCCCCGCCGGCGTCTTGCAGGTGTCGCTCACGCTGACGATTTCGGCGCGGTCCATCGCCACCTTCGGCGCCTGCTCCTGGTAATACTTCATGCCCAGCTTGGGCGAACCGGCCATGTACAGCCCCGCCCGGTTGCCGCCGCCGGCCAGCCATGAGCCGTCGTGCTTGACGACCTTGCCGTTCTCGTAGAAGTCGACGTCCTCGCCGAAATAGAACACGTCCTTCGTCTGCGGGCAGATGGCGAAATAATTGCGCGCCACTTCGTACAGCTTGCCGTCCTTCCATTCGCGCTCCTCGACGACGCGGGTGAGGACGCCGTCGATGGTCTTGGTTTCATCGAGCACTGTCATCTGCAGCCTGGTGTCCTTGCCGTCGAGTTGCAGCTGATAGCCGGGCTCGAGGACGAAATACGGGTTGCGGCCGGTCGCCTCCAGCTTGCACGACTGGATGCCGAACTCGCTCTGCCAGCCGCCCGTCGTCACTTTTTGCGCCTGCGCCGCCGGCGCCGACAGGACCGCCGCCGTGGCGAGGAGTGTTCCAACTGTTCGCGTCATCATGACTGCCTCCATTTAGTACCAGAATTTGGCCAGCACGCTGATGCCCTTGTCGGCATCGCGGTAGGCGGGATTGGCCGGGTTGTGGGTGTCGTCGTTGCGGAAGGCCTTGCCGGGAAAGAACCAGCCGGCGCGCAAATCGAGCCCCAGGCGGCGCACGCCGAACAGGTTGCGAAAGCCGACCACGACGTCGAAGGCGCTGCCGACGTCGTTGCTGGGCGCTCGCCCCGGGTCCTGGTTCATCTTCGCCGTCAGCGCCCAGTTGCGTATCTCGTCGGTATATTGGTTGGTGCGGTACTTGTGATACACCAGGTCGACGTGAACGGTCGGCGCCAGCCGGAAACCCAGCCCGGCGGTGACGATCTCGAGGTTCGACAGCTCCGGGTCGAGCGCCTCGCCGTAATACTTGAACTTCGATACGCCAGCCAGTTTGAGTTCGTTCGACTCAAGGCCCGACTGGCGGAACTCGGTGTTCTTGTTGTCGAAGCGGTTGCCGTCGCCGCTGCCGCTGGCGTAGCCGAGCGTGATGCCCGGCGCCAGCGGCAGGTCCGGGAAGCGCCAGGTGGCGCCGGCGTCGACCGCGTGGCCGGAAAAGCGGCGCTTGGCCTCGTCCTCGCCGCGCAGCCACGCCAGTTCGGTCCAGAAGTTGAAGCGGTCGCTCGGCATGCCGTAGGCGCGCAGGCCCATCAGCCGGGGCTTGCCTTCTTGCCCGCTGCGGTCGTCGCGCTTGATGGCGTAGCCGGCCAGCTTGATGTCTTCGATGCCGCGGTACTCGACGTAGGCCATGGTGTTGTCGATGCGCGTCTCGGGCGCCGGCTTGAGCGGGTCGAGGTTGACCGCGTCCTTGCGGCCGAAACTGAACTCGGCATTGACGTCGGCGTGGCGCACCTTGACGACGGCGACGTCGAGCGAGGTGTCGTACAGCCAGTGGCGGTCGTCCTCGAAGTTGCGGCGCCCGAGGGTCAGCTCGAGCCAGCCGCGCGGCTTGTAGCGCACCCACAGCTGGTCCACCTGCAGCGAGGCGTGGCGCCGCTCGGCCTTCTGCTGCTCGCCGTCGGGCAGCGTGACGGGATCGACCTGGCGTGCGGCGAATTCACGCTCGAGCACCAGCTCGAGCATCATCTCCAGTTCGTCGAAAGGGCGATACAGCACGTAGCCGTTGATCTGCGGCGCCGGGATCAGGGAGTTGTCGCGCAGCCGGCGGTCGAGGTCGCGGTCGCGCCGGTAGCTGATGTCGGACTCGCTGCCGAACGAATACTGGTAGGTCAAAAACTGCGTCACCGGCCGCGGCGGGCGGCCGATGTGCTCGGCCGCCTTGGGCAGCTGGAAGCTGCTCATCTGGCCGTCCGGCGGCGCGGCGGCGGCGGCCGGGCGCTGACCGAACGACTGGGTGGCGCCGAACGAAGGCGGCCCGGGCGGCGCTTCCTGCGCCGCCGCCAGCGGCAGTGCCGCCGCCACCGCCAGCGCGCGCCAGCGCAGGCCTCTCATGCGCCCTCCGGCACCGGCGGCGCGTCGTCCAGGTCGAGGCCGCGCCGCACGCTGCCGGCGCCGGCCACCAGGTACAGCGCCGGGATGACGAACAGCGTCACCAGCGTCGCCGCCACCAGCCCGCCGATGATGACTCAGGCGGTCGGCTGGATGATCTCGAGCCCAGGGCGCCAGCCGAGGACGACGATCGGCAGCAGCGCGGCGACGATGGCGGCGGCGCTGGCCAAGGTCGGCGCCAGCCGCTCGCGGGTGGCGCGCAGCACCAGCTCCGGCCCGAACGGCACGCCGTCCAGCTCGAGGCGCCGGTAGTGGTTGATCAGCTCGATGACGTTGCGCGCCGAGATGCCCAGCACGGCGAGCAGGCCGACGATCGAGCCGAGCGAGATGACGCCGCCGCTGACGAGCGCGCCGAGGATGCCGCCGGCGATCGCCGCCGGCAGTGCCATGAAGCCGATCAGCGCCAGCCGCCAGCTGTGAAAGCAGGCCTGCAGCAGCAGGAAGATGCCGGCCACCGCCGCCAGCGCGGCGCCCAGCATGCGCCGTTCGGCCTGCTGGCGCTCGGCATATTCGCCGAGGATCTCGGGGTGGTACTCGAGCGGGAAGGCGATCTGTTCGAGTTTGTCCTCCACTTCCTCCACCACCGCGCCCTGCGAGCGGCCCGTCACGTTGGCCACCACGTCCACATACGGGGCGATGCGCTCGTGGCGGATCACGGTCGGCGTGGCCACGATGCTCACTTCGGCGACGTCGCCCAGGCGCGCCTGGGTGCGGTCGGACTTGTCGACCCACAGGTCGCCCAGGTTGGTCAGGCTGGCGCGCGCTTCCGGCGCCCCCCACACCACCACCTCGAAGATCTTCTGCTCCTTGAACAGGTAGCCCACCACCAGCCCGGAAAAGATGGTCGACGAGGCGCGCCGCACGTCGCCCGGCTTGACGTTGGCGCGTCCGGCGGCGTCGAGGTTGACCTTGACCTGCACCTGCGGCTCCTCGGCCTGGCCTTCGGCGTGCAGGTCGACGATGCCGCGAATACCGGATAACGCCTGGCGCACCTCGGCCGCCTTGGCGCGCAGGACGTCGCGCTGCTGGCCGTAGATGCGCACGACGATGGCGCGGCTCTCGCCGGTCAGCACTTCGCCGACCTGGTCGCGCAGGTAGGTCTGCACGCTGCGCTCGACGCCAGGGTAGCCGTCGATGGTCTCGCGGATCGCCGCCACCGTTTTCTTGTAGTTCGCCTCCGGGTCGATGCTGACCCAGATCTGGCTCGAGTTGATGCCCACCACCTGGTCGCCGGTGACGGCGCGGCCGACGTGGGCGCCGACCGAGCGCACCCCAGGCAGGTGGCGCAGTTCGTCGCTCACCCGGCTGGTGATGCGCCGCGTCTCCGGATGCGAGGTGCCCGGCAGCGTCGACCAGTTCACCAGCAGCTCGCGCTCCTTGAGCGGCGGCAGCAGCGACTGCCCCAGCAGCGGCCAGGCCACGGCGGCCACCGCCAGCACCGCCAGCGCCCCCAGCAGCACCTTCTGCGGCACGCCGACGGCGCGGCGCAGCAGCGCGTCGTAGCGCTCGCCGATGCGCCGCGCCAGCGCCGACTCGCGCTGCGGCGCCGGCGCGCCGCGCAGCAGCAACAGGCCGAGCACCGGCGTGACCGTCAGCGCCACCACCATCGACGCCAGCACCGCCAGCACGTACGACAGCGCCAGCGGCTCGAAGAAGGCGCCGGCGACGCCGCCCATGAAGAAGATGGGCGTGACCGCCAGCAGCACGATCAGGGTGGCGTAGAGGGCGTCGCGGCGCGAGGCGAGCGTGCTTTGCTGGACGATGCGCAGGATCGAGTCGCCCTCGGCGCGCGCGCGCAGCCGCTCGCGCATGGCGCCGACGTCGACCACGGCGTCGTCGATGACCACCCCGGCCGCCACCACCAGCCCGGCCAGCACCATCGTGTTGATGGTCGCCCCCAGCAGGTACAGCGCCAGCAGCGCCGCCGACAGCGTCAGCGCCATCGCCACCACGCTCACCAGCGCGCTGCGCCAGCCGGCCACGAACGCGCCCATCACCAGCGCCACCAGCACGGCGCCGGCGATGATGGCGCCGGACAGGTTGCCGATCGAGTCGTCGACGTAGGAGGCGAGCCGGAACACGTTGGCGTCGATGTCGACGCCGGGCAGGCCGCGCTTGAGCTCAGCCAGGGCCTGGTCGACGCCGCGCGTCACTTCCAGCGTGTTCGCGCCGGGAAACTTCTCGATGACGAGCATCAGGCCGTTGCCGTTCTTGACGACGGCGTCGCCGATCAGCGGCGGGTAGGCGAAGGTTTCCTCGGTCAGGTCGCCGAGCGCCATCGTCTTGCCCGAGAGCAGAAGATAGGCCGGCGCCAGCGCCACCTTGGCCATGTCCTCGGGGGTGGCGATCGGCATCGTGTGCTGCACCGTCAGGCGCTGGTTGTAGTTGTCGATCCAGCCGCCCGTGCCCGGCGCCGAGCCTTTCAGGAACGTCAACGGCGACACCCACAGCGCGTCGCCGGCGGCGGCGATGACGTCGTCCTGCGTCACGCGCGCTTCGCGCAGGCGCTGCGGATCGACGTGCACGTGCATCTGCTGCAGGCGCTGGCCCCAGATGGCGACGTTGGCCACCCCGGGCACGCCCAGCAGGCGCGGCTTGACGGTCCAGCGCGCCAGCAGCGACAGCTCGGTCGGCTCGACCTTGTCCGACGAGATGCCGATCATCATGAAGCGGGCGGTGGCCGACAGCGGCTGCAAAATCACCGGCGGCTGCGCCACGTTCGGCAGCGTGTAGGCCAGCGTCAGGCGCTCCTGCATCATCTGGCGCGCCTTCATGATGTCGGTGCCGCGCTTGAAGGTCAGCACGATCGACGACAGCCCCGTCACCGACTGCGAGCGGATCGATTCGAGCCACGGCACGCCGGAGAGCAGCTCCTCCAGGTTGAGGGTGATCAGGCTCTCGACTTCGTCGGCGGACAGGCCGGCCGCCTCGGTCTGCACTTCCACCACCGGCGGCGCAAATTCGGGGAAGACGTCGACCGGCATGCGCGCCACCTGGGCGCTGCCGAACAGCACCAGCGCGGCTGCCGCGGCCAGCACCAGGAAGCGGAACTGCAGGCTTGCACCTATGATCCAGCGAAACATGGCAGCCTCCTATTTCTTGAAGATCTCGGCGCCGTACAGCAGCGCGGCGCCGACGCTGACGACCGGCGTGCCGGGCGCCGGCCCGTCCGACAGGACGGCCTGGTTGCCCACCACGCGCTCGACGCCGACGCGGCGCCGCTCGTACGTCAGCGGTTTGGTGTTGACGTAGACCCAGGCGGCGCCCTTGGCGTCGTAGTACACAGCGCTGTAGGGCACCACCTTCTGCTTGTCGTCGCTGCCGGCCAGCGGCAGCTCGACGCGCACGCGGTTGTTGACCGCCAGCCCATGGTCGAGGCCCGGGATCTTGTAGTACACCGACAGCATCGAGCGCTTGGTGTCTTCCTGCGGCGGCAGGCCGGACGGCTGCGCCAGCACTTCGTGGCGCATCGGCTCGCGCGTGGCCAGCTGCTGCAGCCGCGCCGGCTTGTCCTTGGCCAGGCGCTCCCATTCGCCGGGCGAGAGCGTCACCAGCACCCACACCGGGCCGCCGGCGGGAACCGGCGTGGCGGCGGCGGGGGTGACGGCGGGCGTGGCGGTGGCCGGCCGCTGGGGTGCCGCCGGCACTGCGGCCGGTGCTGGCGCCGCCGCCGCCGACGCCGGCCGCGCGAAGCCGCCGAACTCGCTGCCGGCCGGTTTCGACTGCGGCAGCTGGTCCATCGGCGGGATGATCAGGCCGCCCACCATCTGTTTGCGCACCACCGCCTCCTCGCCGACGGCGGCCGTTTCGATGCCGAGCCGCTGCGCCGCGCGGGCCGACAGGATCACGCGCTTGACGCTGCTGCCTTCGACGGCCTCGAACCTGACGCCGGGCGTGGCGGCGGCCGGCGCCGCTTCCGGTGCGCTCCATCCGGCCGCCGGCGCCAGCGCGGCCGCGGCCAGCGCCACGGCGGCGCTTATCGATGCGGGTTTCATTTCCGGTGCCTCCTGTTCTGATTGATGCGCCGCGCCGTCAGAGCGGCGGCACGATGCCGTCCTTGCCGACGAAAACGAAGGCGGCCTCGTACTTGCCGTCGGCGAGCTTGTTGGCGCCGACCATGACGTGCACGCCGGCCGCGATCATGCTTTTGTCGCCGAGCGACATGCGCAGCACCGGCGCGTCGCGCGGCACTTCGACGTCGGTCTCGTCGTAATCGGTCGGCCCCCACTTGATCGACAGCACGCGCGTCTCGATGTCGTCGACCCAGCCTTGCGAAATGATGCTGTCGCGCGTCAGGTCCCACTTGCGGTGGCCGAGCGCGATGCCGCGCAGTTCCTCGTCGATGATGCGCAGCTCGCAGCCCTTGTGCAGCCACACCGCCGAGTCGCGCACGATCGGGCTGTATTCGTCGAGCTTGACGGCGACCGCGCCGACGTAGGTGCCGAAGTCGACGTTCGAAAAGCTGCCCTTCGACAGGCTGATGGTGGTGGTGGCGTCGGTGACGGCGATGCGCACCGTCTTGCCGTCGCGGGTGCGCAGCACGAACGACGGGTTGTCGACGCGCACCACCTGGCCGCGGAAGTGCTGCGGCTCGGCGCCCTGCGCCGGCACCGGCGTGTGGCTGTCGGCCTGGGCGTCGCGCACGCTGCTGCGCGCCTTGCGCTCGGCCTCGCTTTGCGGCGTCGGCGCCGCCGCGGCCGGGCGGCCGTCGGGCGTTTCCTGCGCCGGCGCGCCGAGGGCGGGCAGCAGCCAGCAGGCGAACAGCGCGGCGTGCAAGCGAATCATGGTGTCCTCCAGCCTCGTTGGTCGATCGTCAAGCCGGCGCCGCCGCGGCCGGTCCGCCGGCGCGCGCCTGGCCGGCGCCGAACTTCAGGTACAGCACCGGCACCATGAACAGCGTCAGCAGCGTCGACGTCACCAGCCCGCCGAGGATCACCACCGCCATCGGATGCTCGATCTCGTGGCCGGGAATGCTGCCGGTGGCGATCACCGGCAGCAGCGCCAGGCCGGTGCACGCGGTCGTCATCAGGATCGGCGAGAGCCGCTCGCTGGCGCCGCGCAGCACCAGGTCCAGGCCGAACGGCTCGCCCTCGACCTGTTCGATGTAGCGGTAGTGCTGGATCAGCAGGATGCCGTTGCGGGCGGCGATGCCGAGCACCGTCAGCATGCCCACCAGCGTGCCGAGCGAAATGATGCGGTCGCCCATGTAGGCCGCCAGCACCCCGCCCACCAGCGCGGCCGGCAGCGCCAGGTAGATCATGGCGGCCAGCTTCCAGTCGCGCAGCGAGACGTGCAGGATGACGAAGATGGCCAGCGCGAAGGCGACCGCGTAGCGCAGCAGCGCGTGCTGGGCGGCCTGGCGCTCCTTGTACTCGCCCAGCATCTGCGGGTAGTAGCCGATCGGGTACTGCACCTTTTCCAGCCGCTGCGCCACCTCGTCGGCCACCGAGCCGAGGTCGCGTCCCTTGACGTTGGCGTGAACGTCGATGCGGCGCGAGTTGTTCTCGCGGCGGATCTTGTTCGGCGTCGGCACCAGTTCGACGTCGGCCACCTCGGCCAGGCGCACGCGCCCGCCGTACGGGGTGTCGATGAGGAACTCGCGGATGCTCTCGACGCTGCCGCGCATCGCCGGCGGCGACCACACGAAGATGTCGTACACCTTGCCGGCGCGGTGGATGTCGGTCACTTCCACCCCGGTCATCAGCACGTTGACGACGCGCCGCACTTCGCCCGGCGACAGGCCGTAGCGCCCGGCCGACTCGAGGTTGACGCGCACCCGCACCTGCGGCACTTCCACCTGCTGCTCGACGTGCAGGTCGATCAGGCCGGGCACGCCCTTCATCGCCTTTTCCACTTCCTCGGCCTGGTGGCGCAGCACCGGCAACTCGGGGCCGAAGATGCGCACCACGATCGATTCGCCGGCGCCGGTCAGCACTTCCTTGATGCGTTCGCGCAGGTAGGTCTGGACGTCGCGCTGCAGGCCCGGATAGCCGGCCACCGCCGCCTCCACGCTGGCGCGCGTCTTGTCGTAGTCGACGGCCGGATCGACGCTGATCCAGTTCTCGGTGAAGTTGATGCCGTACGGTTCGTCGCCGCCGATGGCGCGGCCGATGTGGGCGCCGAAGTTGTGCACGCCGGGCACGGCGCGCAGCTCGCGGCTGACACGCTGGGTGATGCGGAAGGTCTCCGGATGCGAGGTCCCTTCCGGCGGCACCCAGTGCATCAGGAAGTTGCGCTCCTTGAAGGCGGGCAGCAGGCCCGCGCCCAGCCGCGGCAGCGCGACGAAGCCGGCCACCACCACCAGCAGGGCGACGGCGAAGCTGGCGCGCGGCGCCTCGATCACGCGCTCGAGGATGCGGCCGTAGCGGCGCTTGAGCCAGGGCACCAGCGGCGACTGGCGCGCGCCGCCGCCGGTCTTGTCGAGCAGGATCAGGCACAGCGCGGGCGTCACCGTCAGCGCCACCACCATCGAGGCCAGCATGGCGAGGATGAAGGCGAGGGCGAGCGGCTCGAAGAAGGAACCGGCCAGGCCGCCCATGAAGAACACCGGCATCACCGCCAGCGCGATGATGACGGTGGCGTGCCAGATCGCCGGGCGCACCTCGAGCGAGGCGTCGAGGATGATGCGCGCGGTGGACTTGTCGCTGCCGGCGGCGCGGTGCTGGCGCAGGCGCCGCACGATGTTCTCGACGTCGATGATGGCGTCGTCCACCACCGAGCCGAGAGCGACGATGAAGCCGGCCAGCACCATCGTGTTGATGGTCGCGCCGTAGTAGTACAGCACCAGGCCGGCGGCGGTGAGCGACAGCGGGATGGCGATGATGCTGATCAGCGCCACGCGCCACTCGAACAGAAAAGCGCCGAGCACCATCACCACCAGCACCGAGCCGATGATCAGCGTGCGCGTGAGGTTTTCCATCGACAGCTCGATGAAGGTGGCGGGACGGAAGATGGTCGAGTCGATCTCGACGCCCGGCAGGCCGGGTTTGAGGGCCGCCAGCGCTTCCTCGACGCCGCGGGTGACGTCGAGCGTGTTCGCCCACGGCAGCTTCTCGACGATCATCATCAGGCCGGGGCCGTCGTTGATGACGGCGTCGCCGACCATCGGCCAGGTGTCCCAGGCCACGGTGGCGACGTCGCCCAGGCGCGGCGGCTCGGCGCGGCGCGTCTTGAGCGCGATCGGCACCTGGGCCAGGTGATCGACCGTGAACACCGGCGACTCGTTGTGGATGGCGAGGCGCTGGTTGGGCGTATCGAGCAGGCCGTCGATGCGCGTCTTGCCGGCGGCGCTGTAGCGCAGCAGGCCCATGTCGAGCGCGTTCGACGTCGTCTCCATCACTTCGTCGAGGGTGACGTTCTGCGCACGCATCAGGGTGGGGTCCGCCTGCACCTGCAGCGACTTGATGCGGTCGCCCCAGATCGGCACATTGGCCACGCCAGGCACCGACATGAGCCGGAACTTGATGGTCCAGTAGGCGATCATCGACAGGTCCATCAGGTTGTGGGTCTTCGACGTCAGGCCGATCTTCATGACGCGGCTGGTCGAGGACAGCGGCTGCAGCATGACCGGCATGCCGGACGACTGCGGCAGTTCGGCGATGGCGAGCTTGACGCGCTCCTGCACGCGCTGCCGTGCTTCCATCAGGTCGGTACCCATTTTAAAAAGCAGCACCACCTGCGACAGGCCCACCACCGACGACGAACGCACGTACTCCACGCCTGGCAGGCCGCGCAGCTGGTCTTCCATCGGGATGGTGATCAGTTCCTCCACTTCGGTGGAGGTCATGCCGGGGCCTTCGGTCTGGATCTCCACCTTCGGCGGCGCGAACTCGGGGAAGACGTCGATCGGCATGCGGTGCAGCTGCTGCGTCCCGAATGCCAGCAGGGCCACTGCCGCGGCCACCACCAGGAATCGGAACTTGAGGCTCGAGCCTATTATCCAGCGAAACATCGTCGCTCCCTCCCTGCGAAACTAGCGGTGATGGTCAGTCGTCCGGGCAGGTCGTTACAGGATTGCGCCAGCACCACGGCGGGGAAGGAGGGGGCCATCGCGCATCCTTTCGTCACAGGACAGGGCGGAAGACTTCTTGTTAACCAGGCCTTGAGCGGCCAGCTGTCATGCCGCGTTTTGCCTGGGTCGAGTCTTCAATTTACTCACTGGGCGAAGGGATTCAAGCGGCGCGCCGCACTATTTCTGTGCATGTTTGCGCGAGTCATTGCGGTGGGGGCGTGCGAGAGGGAGGACGGAAGCTTGATGCGGTGGCGCACGGTATCGTGGGCGCCACAGTGCTAAGAGGAATGGGGTCCCCGCGTGCGCGAGGACGACGGTCTTGAGGCTAGCGGCCAAAGCACGTCGCCTCGCGCACGCGGGGACCCCATTTAGTATGCGGACCTGCGACGGCGTTATTGCGCGCCTGCTCTGATCTTCCCGAACGCATCGCCAGCCTTCCACGCCGGCATCTTCGGTGCATTGGCCACCGCGCGACCCAGGTTCAGCGTGAACTGCGCCTGCTGCACCATGCCGGACAAGTCCCAGCTGGCATCGTATTCGTCCGATACCTGGTGGTAGCGCTGGCCGTAGGCGCGCGCCTTGGCCTTGGCCGCTGCCGGATCCTTGGTGTAGTCGCGGCCGCTCTCCACCGAGAACGCCGGGATGCCGGCCTTGGCGAAGCTGAAGTGGTCGCTGCGGAAGTAGCCGCCGGCCAGGTCCGGTTCCGGCGTGGCCACTTTCAGCCCCATCGAGCGGGCGACGGTTTCGGCCATGGCGCCAAGCTCGGTGCGCTCGCTGCCCTTGGTGCCGACGTCGCGGGTGGCGCCGACGAAGTTGAGGCTGTCGAGGTTCAGGTTGGCCGCCGTTTTCGCCGCCGGCCACAAGGGGCTGGCCGCGTAGGCGGCGCTGCCGAGCAGGCCCTGCTCCTCGGCCGCCACCCACAGGAACATCTGGCTGCGCCTGGCCGGCGCCCTGGCCGCTCCCTGCGCCATCGCCAGCAGGCCCGCCGAGCCGGAGGCGTTGTCGACCGCGCCGTTGTAGATGGTGTCGCCGGTGCTGCCCTGCTTGCCCAGGTGGTCCCAGTGGGCGCTGTAGATCACCACTTCGTCTTTCAGCTTCGGATCGGTGCCGGGCACGATACCGGCGACGTTGAACTGGTCGACGAAGCGGATCTCGGCGCGCGTTTCGCCCTTGACCCTGGCGGCCAGCGGCACCGGCTTGAAGTCGCTTCGTTCGGCGGCGGCGCGCAGCGCGTCGAGGTCCTGGCCGGCGGCCTTGAACAGGCTGCGCGCGGTCGCCTCGGTCATCCAGCCTTCCATGCCGGTTCCGCTCTTGCCGCCGGCGAGCTGGAAGCGCTCGGCCATCCAGCTGTTTTGCACCACGCTCCAGCCGTACGAAGCCGATGCGTCGGTATGGATCAGGATCACGCCGGCGGCGCCCTGGCGGGCCGCTTCCTCGAACTTGTAGGTCCAGCGGCCGTAGTAGGTCAGGCCCTTGCCGGCGAAGCGGTCCGGCTCGGCGGAAGTAGGCATCGGGTCGTTGACCATCATGACGAGGATCTTGCCGTTGGCGTCGACGCCCTTGTAGTCGTTCCAGCCGCCTTGCTCGGGCGCGGTGATGCCGTAGCCGACGAACAGCAGTTCGGCGTCCATCGCATGCGTGCCCCTGGCATCGCCCGGCGCCCATACCCAGTCCTTGCCGAACGCCAGCGCCTGCGCCTTGCCGCCGGCCTCCAGCACCACGCTGCTGTCCTGCGGCGCCGACTTGACGCCGGCGATCTTGACGCCCTGGCGGTAGCTGGCGCCGTTGGCGGGCTTGAGGCCCGCCGCCATCGCCTGCGCTTCCAGGTATGCCACCGCCAGGTCGCCGCCGCGCTGGCCGGTGCCGCGGCCTTCGAGCATGTCGCTGGAAAGGAAAGACAGGTGGGCGCGCAGAGGTGCTTCGTGAACGGTGGCGGCCGCTGGCGCGGCGACCGCAGGGAAAGCGAGCGCGAGGCTGGTGGCCAGTGCGCTTGCAGTTGCGGCGGAAAGCATCTTGTGCATGGGTTCCTGGTTCGAAAAAGTTGGGGGTGGCTGTCTGCGCGCGGCGTGCTGCCGGGCGAGCAAACATTGTACATTCCCTACCGGAACCAGAGCGTATCGGAGAGGATCGTCGCTTCCGTCATCGGCGTCATCAAGGGCAGCATGCCGGCCGGGCGGGCGCCGGCGTCGTTCGGCGGCAGGCCGGGAATGCGCTCGTTGATGAAGATGCTCGAGAAGTCGTTCGAATTGAGCTCCATGCGCAAGTGCAGCAGCTGGCCGCCCATGCCGTACACGCTCAGCGTCCAGTTGTTGGTGTGCTGGGACGTCAGCGCGCGGCCGTTGACGCTGGTGCGCTCGGTGCCGGAACCCTTGAGCGTGACGTCGGACGCCGGCGCCTGTGCATTGGCGCGCAGCGTGAATTCGATGACACGGCCTTTATCGAGCCTGTCGTCCTTGAGCACGACGACGTCGGGGTAGGCGAGCGCGGTGCGCGGCGCCCGCGCCAGCCACATCTTCGGGCTGTTGTGGCCGAAGGCGTCCACCTGCACCTGGGCGCCCACAGCGTCGGGGAAGAATCGCTTGGACCAGGCGTCGAGCGGCACGTCGGGCAGCATCCAGTACGACTTCCAGTTGTAGGCGTCATTCAGGTAGACCATGCGGTTGGGTTCGGGGATCGGCTCGCCGCCGTAGGGCGCGGCCGATGCCGCCATTGCCAGGCAGGCGGCGCCCGCGGCCAGCAGCGCGCGCACGACGAAGCGGCGCTGCGCCGTCAGCAGCAGCACGCACGTGCCGAGCAAAACCAGCAGCACCGCCAGCGGCAGCTTCATGTTCTCGGGCGAGGCCGCGGTGAACACGTCCAGCACCAGCGGCGGGAGCAGCAGCAGCGCCGGCAGCGCGCCGGCCAGCACGATCAGCGCGCGCTGGTAGCCGCGCAGGCGGTTGGCGAAGGGTGCGTACAGGGCGCCGTAGGCCAGCAGCGTGCCGATCAGCGGCCAGGCCAGCGCGTAGCTGGCGCCGGGCAGCTTCCAGGTAATCAGCGGCAGCATCAGCGCGAGCAGCAGCAGCGGGCCGAGCGCCGCGCCGGCGCGGCCGACGGCGCGCCGCAGGCCGCGCTGGAGGACGATGAACAGCGCCGCCGCCAGCGCGGTGTAGGCGCCGAGAAACCAGCGGTCGTGCGTGCCGGCGCCGTGGGCGCTGTAGTTGTAGGCCTTGTGCAGCGACGGGAAGCTGTCCCAGGTCAAACCTGCCGCCGGCAGGATCAGGGCGGCGATGAAGACGAAGCCGAGCGCGCCGTGGACGATGTCGGCCGGCCCGGTGTCGCCGCGGTGGATCGCCATCCAGCAGACGATGATGAGCATCAGGCCGGCCAGGCGCGCCAGCATCGACGCGGCGTGAGCTGGGTAGTGGGCGACGCCGAAGCCGGGCACCTTGAAGTACACCGCTTGGCCGGCCGGCGCCACGCCAGGCGGCGCATCGCCGAAGTGGCGGGCCAGCGCGAGCATGGTCTCGCCGGTCGCTTGCAAGCTGGCGGGATCGAGGCGGCCGGCGGTATCGCGCGAGCGCAGGCCCAGGCCATTGCTGCCCTCGACGTTGGCGAACTGCAGGCGCGCCGTGCCAACCTGGTCGAGCGCGCCCATCGCTGGCAGGCCCGGCAAGAACTGGTACACCGCCTGCATGAAGGACGAGCCGTGCGCTTCCGGCGCCGCGCGCGCCCAGCCGGCGATTGCCGCCCGGTTGTCGCCGCTGGCGCCGATCAGCACGGGCGAACCGCGGCTGCCGCCGCCGTCGAAGCGCAGCACCACGCCGGCGCGCTTGGCCAGCGGGTGCTGACCGGCGAAGGCGCGCGCTCCCAGGCCTCCCACCTGCTCGCCATCGGCGAACAGCACCAGCAGGTCGTTCGCGCGCGGCGCGCCGGCCTGCAGCACGCGCAGCGTTTCCAGCATGGCGGCCGCCGGCGCCGCCGACGATGCGGCGCCGACGCTGCGCTCGGCGGTGTCGTACGTTGTCGCCATCAGCAGCGCCGGGCGGCGCGCATGATCGGGCGCGCTGCCGGGCACCAGCAGCACGATGTTGTGGACGATGCCGAGCGCCACGCGCGCGTTGCGCTTGCGGTCGATCCAGCTGCCTTGCGCGGTGGCGGTCTGCACGACCGGAGCGAGTCCGATGGCATGCAACTGGTCGATGATGTACTGGCGCGCATCGGCGTTGGCGGGACTGGCGATCGGCCGCGGCTGCGACGCGAGGAAGCGCACATCGGCCATCGCGCGCGCCGCCGAGATGCTGGAGGCGGGGTCGGGCGCTGGCGTCGGCGCCGGGCTTCGCAACGCCCACGCGAAGGCGGCGCACACGAGGGCCGCCGCGACGATGCCCGCCGCGGCCGGAGTGCGCGGCAGGCCTGGATTGTTCAGCATTGGTTTCCTCGGTTATCGTGGCTGCTGGCGCAGCAGGTGAGCCGTCGCCGCCGCCAGCGCGCCGGCCGGGGCGGAGGCGATGTCCGGTATCACGCCGACGCCTTCCCAGTTGGTGCCCGTGATGGGGCTGATGCTGCGCGCAATCGGGATAGCGGCGCGAAAATGGTCGGTCAGGCGAAACGGCCGGGTGGGATGCGCGGCGCCGCAGCTACGCGCGCCTACCAGAGTGGCCCGCCCGAGCCCCTGCATGGTGTAGGCGAAGTCCTCGCCCGCGGAGCATGTACGCCCGTCGATCAGGATCGCCACGTTCTTGCGCGCGCCGTAGCGCTTGCCCTCGAGCGTGCCGCGGGTCCACATCTGCTCCGTGACGCCGGTCTCGCGCACGTACTGGTCATTCAGGCGCGTGCGCTGCTCGACGAAATAGCTGATCAGCAGTCCCACCGCGTCGGGCGAGCCGCCGCGGTTGCCGCGCAAGTCGATGACCATGGCGTCCGTGCCGGCCAGCTTGTCCATCGTGGCGCCGTACTTCGACGCGGACAGGTCGGGGTCGGCGAAGCCCGCCATTTTCAGGTAGCCAATGTTGGAGGCCATGATCTCGGCCTTGTCGACGCCGGACGGCGCGAACTTGCGGCTGATCGCGTCGATCCCGCGCATGAATGCCGGCGGTTGCGCGGCGGGCGGCAATACTTCCGTACTGAAGGCGACGGTCAGGTGCAGGTCGTGCGCCACCGACGCCATGTCGGCGCTGAGCATTTTGGCCAGCTGCGCGCCGCTTGTGACGGCATCGTAAGCGCCGGCGCGCTGGCGCTGGCGCAGTAGCGCGTCGATCCGCCTGGCCTTCTCCGGGAAGACGTAGTACTCGTTCATTCGCGTCACCAGCGTATCGATCACTTGCGCGCGCATCGCTGCGCCCAGCGAGACCTTCGGCCGCGGGTTGTGCTGTTGCCAGACGGATTGCGCCAGCGCCAGGGCGATCGCTAGGGCGCCAACCACCGCCAGGTTTCTCTTTATTGTTTTCATGTTCTTGTCTCTTGGTGTGTCAGTTCTTTATGGTGATGCGGTGATGGGTGTCATGAAGGCAGTCGTCTCCTTTGGCGAAAAAACCCCGCCCGGCGCTGGCGGGGCGGGGTAAAGCCCAACAGGTATTAATGACTGGCGCTCACTGCTCCAGCGTCCAGACATAGGCGATCTGCGCCCACGCCTGCTCCAGCACGCCGCCATTGCTGGCGGGCTTGAACTTGCACATGCTGAGCGCGGCGATGGCGGCCTTGTCGAGATCGCGCGAGCCGCTCGAATGTTCGACGCGCGAGCTGGCGACGCGGCCGTCCGTGCCGACCAGCAGCGCCAGCGTCACCGTGCCGGAGACGCCGTCGCGCGCCGCCCGGGCCGGGTAGTCCGGCTTGGCGCAGCCGTTGGCGTCGGCCAGGACCGCGGTGCGAACCTGGGTGGAACGGGACGACGCCGGCGCCTGCGCCTGCACGGCTGGCGGCTGGGCGGGCGTCGCCGGCTGCTGCGGCGCCGGTGGATCCGCGCTGACGGTGGCGGTCGCCGCGTCCGGCGGCGGCGTCTGCGCCGCCACGATTTCCGGCGGCGGCACGACGATCTGCGGCGGCGCCAGTTGCGGCATCGGCTGCGGCGTGTCCGGCGGCGGCGGCGGCGGCACCTCCGGCGTGTGCAGCAGCACCACTTCCTCCGGCACGTGTGGCGTCGATATCGTCCGTACGTTCATGCTATTTATTAGCAGCGTCGCCACCGCCACGTGAAAAAGCGCCACCGCCGCCATCTTGGTGACCTTGCTGCCCTTGCCGTCGTCCAGCTGTGAGAAATACATGTCGAGCTCCTTGTTGTAGTTGCCAGCAGCGCCGCTGCGGCAGATTTACCCATGGAAAGCACGTTCAAAAACTAAGTAATAGAACAAATATATGCTATTGCCTAGCAATTGAAAAGCTCTTTAGTGGTAATTTTGATGAGGTATCGCTGCCATGGCACAAAGTGCACCGTAGAAAACGGGTCCCATTCGGCGCTCGCACGGCACGGATGTATGAAATAATCTCATCGGCAGGCAACTACTTCGCCGGCATGGCAGCCATTTGTGCCATTCGCTGGTAACGACGTGATAGGAGAGCAAGTGCAAGCTGAGAACAAACCGATCCGCGTGATGCTGGCCGATGACCACCCGATCGTCATGACCGGCTTCGCGCTGTCGCTGGAGGGCTTCGGCATGGACGTGGTGGGCCAGGCGAAGACGCCCGACGAGGCGGCGGCGATGTACGCCGAGCTGAAGCCGGACGTGCTGGTGCTCGATATCCGCTTCGGCACCGAGCTGACGGGCCTGGACGCCGCGCGCGCGCTGCTCGGCGCCTACCCGGCGGCGAACATCGTTTTTCTGAGCCAGTTCGACCAGGACAGCCTGATCAAGGAGACCTACCGCCTCGGCGCGCGCGCCTTCGTCACCAAGGACTGCGACCCGGCCGACCTGGCCAGCGCGGTGCGCCAGGCGAACGAGGGCAAGCTGTACTTCCTGCCGCAGATCGCCGAGCGGCTTGCCAACCTGTCGGTGCGCGGCGACGTCTCGCCGCAGTCGCAGCTCGATGCGCGCGGGCTGGAGATTTTCAAGCTGATGGCAGAGGGCCTGACCAACGCCGAAATCGCCGAGAAGCTGAACCTGTCGACCAAGACCATCAGCAACATCAGCCAGTCGGTCAAGGAGAAGCTGGGCGTGCACCGCCAGGCCTACATCACCAAGCTGGCCGTCAAGCACGGCCTGATCGAGCCTTAGTGCGTGCCGGCGCAAGGCGCTGCGTCGCGGCGCTGATGCTGGTGATGCTGGCGCCGCTGGCCGGCGCCGGGCAGGTGGCCGGCTTCCGCTTCCACATCGTCACCGGCGACGACAGCGCGCAATCGCGCCGCATCGCCGACGACCTGTCCAAGCGACTGGTGCCGCTGGCGGCCATGTTCCGCACCGAGCTGGCGCAGCGCCGCCGCATGGTATACATCGCCATCGGCCCGGCGGCGCTGCGCGACGTCGCCGCCCGCAAGGACGACTGCGTGGTGATCTCCGCGTTCACGTCCAGCCAGGTGTGGCGCGCGGTGACGGCGGTGGCCGCGCCGGCGCGCGCCGCGGCGATGACGGCGGTGTACGCCGAGCCGGCGCCGGCCGACCAGCTGCACCTGGCCGCGCTGTTGTACCGGCGGCCGATCCATGCGGTGGCCATCATCGGCGCCGACACCGCGCACCTGCGGCCGGTGCTTGCTGGCGCCGTCACGATCGAGGAGCTGGCGCCGGGCGACGACATCAACCGGGTCCTGAACCGCATCGCGCCGCACGAGGTGTTGCTGGCGATGCCCGACAGCGGCGTCTACAACACCGACAGCCTGCGCAACATCCTGCTGTCGACCTACCGCCACAAGCAGGGCGTGATCGGCTTCTCGGCCGACATGGTCAAGGCCGGCGCGCTGGCATCGACCTACTCGGACATCGAGGACATCAACACCCAGGTGGTGGAGCTGGCGGCGGCGTTTGTGGCCACCGGCGAACTGGCGCCGCCGCAGTTTCCGCATTACTTCCGCACCATCGTCAACGAGGGCGTGGCACGTTCGCTCGATATCGAAGCCGGCGACGCCGCCAAGAGGTTCGCCCGCCTGCCGCCTGCCGCGCCGCGATGACGGCGCGCTTCTGGCAAAGCTGGAGCATCGGCACCCGCATGATCTTCATCACCATGCTGCCGGTCGCTTTCCTGTTTTCGTCGTTCGTGTGGTACTCGTGGTATTCGCACCGCGCGCAGGTGGCCGAGGAACTGGCCGAGCGCGGCCGCATTCTGGCGCGCGCCCTGGCCGAAACGAGCGAATACAACGTCATCTCCGGCAACCTGTCCGACCTGCGCCTGACCATCAATGGCCTGGTCCAGTCGGACAAGAGTATCTTCCGCATCGACGTGGTGGACGCCGCCGGCAAAATCGCCATCAGCGTCGCATCGCAGGCCAAGGACGCCGAGTCCCATTACTACGAAGCGCCGATCAAGAAGCAGGTGATCTGGGTGAACCTGTTCTCCGACAACGGCTCGCCGCACGTGTCGGGGCCGAGCGACACCAAGCCGCCAACCCAGTTAGCCGAGGTGGTTGGATCGGTACGGGTGACGATGTCGCCGACCAACATGCTGGCCAAGCAGGCGCGCCGCTTCCAGGTCGAACTGGCGATGGCGGCGCTGGCGCTGGCGGCCAGCGGCTTCCTGGCGTGGGTGCTGGCGCGCAGCCTGACGGTGCCGCTGCGTTCCTCGATCGGCGCGCTGCGCCAGATCCGCGGCGGCGATTTCCGCTTGCCGCTGGCGGTGACCACCGGCGGCGAAGTGGGCGAGCTGCAGGCGTCGATCGCCGAGATGTCGGCCGCGCTCGACCAGTCCAAGCAGCACCTGGAAAACAAGGTAGCCGAGCGCACCCGCGACCTGGTCGCCTCGCGCAACGAAGCGCTCAAGGCCGACGCCGACAAGCGCAAGCTCATTCACAAGGTGAACTCGATCGTCGAGGACGAGCGCAAGAGCATCGCCATCGAAATCCACGACGAACTGAACGCCTCGCTGATCGCCGCGCGGCTGGAGTCGCAGAGCATCCTGCGGCTGGCCGACCAGGCCGGCGACAGCCCGGCCGTCGAACAGATCCGGCAGAAGTCGCAGGCCATCACCAAGCTGACGCTCGACCTGTACGCCAGCGGCCGGCGGCTGGTGCGGCGCCTGCGCCCGGAAGTGCTCGACATGCTCGGCCTGCACGGCGCGGTCGAGGAGATGATGCGCCACTACGACAGCGAATCCGGCTGCCGCTTCGAATTCCACTCCGAGGGCGACTTCTCGCAGCTGGAAAACGCGCTGGCCATCTCGGCCTACCGCATCATCCAGGAAGCGCTGTCGAACGTGATCAAGCACGCCGGCGCGACGCACGCACAGGTGGCGCTGACGCTGGCCGACGCCACGCTGCACATCGAAGTGGCCGACAACGGCGCCGGCTTCGACGTCGGCCACGCCTCGGAAGGCATCGGCATCATCGGCATGCGCGAGCGCGTACATGCGATGAAAGGCACCATCGGCTTCACCTCCGGCGCGGACAGCGGAACCGTGATCGCCATCGCGCTGCCAACTGCTGTATCGTAGCGAAATCCCACCTCAAAGACATCGCCATGCAGAACGAATTACTGACGCCCTACGAAAAGGGCAACAAGAACCAGACCACCACCTGGGGCGAGTGCATCGCCTGGTACGAGATGCTGGCGCAGCGCTTCCCGGCGGTGCTCAGTTTCGGCGTCATCGGCACCTCCGACGCCGGCGTGCCGATCCACGCGGGCGTGGTCAGCGCGGACGGCGTGTTCGACCGCGCGCGCATCAAGGGCGACGGCCGCCCGGTCTTTTTCAACAATAACGGCATCCACCCGGGCGAGCCGGAAGGCGTCGACGGCTGCATGGCGCTGGTGCGCGACTTTTGCGTCGACCCGGCGAGCCTGGCCGCGCTCGGGAACACCGTGTTCCTGTTCGTCCCCGTCTATAACGTCGACGGCTGCCTCAATCGCGCCGACACCTCGCGCGTCAACCAGGACGGCCCCGAGCAGTTCGGCTTTCGCGGCAACAGCCGCCACCTGGACCTGAACCGCGACTTCGTCAAGTGCGACACCCTGACCGCGCGCGTGTTCAACGAGCTGTTCACCGCCTGGGATCCGGACGTGATGGTCGACACCCATACCTCGAACGGCGCCGACTACACCTATACGATGACGTTGATTCACACGCAGGCCGACAAGCTCGGTGGCGCGCTCGGCGCCTACCTGACCGACACCATGCTGCCGGCGATGTTTGCCGACATGGCGCGGCGCGGCTGGCCGACCTGCCCGTACGTCAACCCGATCAAGGATTGCCCGGACCACGGCATCGCCGAGTTCCTCGAGACGCCGCGCTTTTCGACCGGCTACGCGGCGCTGCATCACACGATTGGCTTCATGCCCGAGACGCACATGCTCAAACCCTTCGCCGACCGCTACGAATCGATGCGCGCGCTGGTCGACACCGCACTCGCGTTTACGGTCGCAAACGGCGCGCGGATCCAGGCGCTGCGGCAGGCAGCCAAGGACGAGGGCAAGACGCGCCGCGAGTGGCCGGTGCACTGGTCGATGGACGAATCGAAGCCGTCGTCGTTCCGCTTCAAGGGCTATGCGGCGAAGTATTCGCCTAGCCTGCTGGGCGACTACACGCGATTGGCGTACGACCGCAGCGAACCGTGGGAGCGCGACATCGCTTACTACAACCGTTTCCCGGCCGACGTGGTGGTGAAGGCGCCGCGCGCGTACGTGATTCCGCAGGCGTGGCGCGAAGCGATCGAACGGCTGCAGTGGAACGGCGTGACGATGACGCGGCTGGCGGCCGACGAGGCGATGGACGTCGAGTACTACCAGGTCAGGTCGGTGGCCTCGCGCGCCAATGCCTACGAGGGACACATGTTCCATGACGAGGTGGTGCTGGAGCGGCGCAGCGGGCGGATGGCGCTGCGCGCCGGCGACTACGTGGTGGCGCTGGACCAGGACCAGGCCCGGTATGCGGTCGAGATGCTCGAGCCGCAGGGGCACGACAGCTTCTTCCGCTGGGGCTTCTTCAACAGCGTGCTGGAGAAGAAGGAAGCCTATTCGGATTACGTGTTCGAAGACCACGCGCTGGAGCTGCTGCGCGACGAGCCGGAGCTGAAGGTCAAGTTCGACGCGTGGAAGGGCGCCAATGCGGCGCTGGTGTCGGACCAGAACGCGGTGCTCGACTTCATCTTCGCCAACTGCCGGCGCTACCGCGAGCCGGAGTGGAGCCGCTATCCCGTTTTCATGCTGGCTTAGGTAACCTCAAAACCGTCATTCCCGCCATTGGCGGAAATGACTCCTCGCGAACGCGGGGATCCAAGTTTCGCCTGTTCAGTGGCGCAGTATGGAAACGACCCGGTGTCACGACCCGGTGTCAGGTCTGACATTCGGACATTTGGTTTTTCAAATGTCCGAATGTCAGACCTGACACCAGCTTTTTGCTAATTATTTAGTCGCCGCGATCCAGCGGTCCACCTTCGCCTCCAGCAGCGACAGCGGCAGCGTGCCGTCGCCCAGCACCACCTGGTGGAACGCCGGCAGGCTGAACTTCGGCCCCAGCGCCGCCGCCGCCCGCGCACGCAGCTGCGCGATCTTCAGCGCGCCGATCTTGTAGCCCAGCGCCTGTCCCGGCCACACCATATAGCGCTCCGTCTCGCTCTTGGCCACGTCGGTGTAGCCCAGCGTGTCCTTCATGTACTGGATCGACTGCTCGCGCGTCCAGCCCTTGGCGTGCATGCCGGTATCGACCACCAGCCGCACCGCGCGCAGCATTTCGTCGTTCAGGTGGCCGAAGTAATCCTCCGGCTTGTCGAACAGCCCCATCTCCTTGCCGAGCGTCTCCGCGTACAGCGCCCAGCCTTCGGTGAAGGCGTTGTTGCCGCCGAACTTGCGGTAGTTAGGCAGGTTCAGTTCCTGCAGCAGCGCGATGTGGAAGTGGTGGCCCGGCTGGCCTTCATGCAAAAACAGCGTCACCATGCCGGTGCTGCCGTACTGCTTCGGATCGTTCACCACCGACCAGAACACGCCCGGGCGCGAGCCGTCCGCCGCCGGCGCCGTGTAGTGGTCCGACGCGGTCTCGCGGCTCAGCTCCGGCTCGAGCCGCAGATCGAGCGGCGCCTTCGGCGTCAGCGTAAACAGCGCCGGCAGCTTGGTGCGCAACTTGGCGTCGAGGTCGCGGTAGACGTCGATCACCTGCTTCTCGGTGGTGAAGGGACGGAACTTGTCCTGCGCCGAGACCCAGTTCGGCAGGCCGCTGGCAGGCCCCGTGTAGCCCATCTTCGGGCCCACCATCGCGAACTCGCGCTGGATGCGCGCCACTTCCTGCAGGCCGACGGCGTGGATTTCTTCCGGCGTCATCGTGGTCGTCGTCTGCGCGGCGACGCGCGCCAGGTACCAGTCCATCCCGCCCGGCAGTGCGCTCCAGCCGGTGCTGGTGCGCGCCGCCGGCACGTACTCGTTCTCGAGGTAGGTAGCCAGCCGCGCCAGCGCCGGCGCCAGCTTCGTGTCGATGGTGGCGCGGTAGGCGGCGGTGAGCGCCTTCTTGTCGGCGGCGGAGAAACCGGCCGGCAGGTTCTTGATCGGGGTGTAGAAGATGCTCGCTTCCGGCGTCGCGCTGACCAGCTTCTTGAACTGGGGCAGCGCGGACACCATCGCCGCCTTCGGCTCGGTAATCCCCTGCTTGACGCCTTCGCGCATGTTGGCGATCGCCTGGTCGACCCACGCCGGCAGCTGGTTCAGGCGATTGAGATAAGCCTTGTAGCCCTTCACGGTGGTCAGCGACTGGCCGGCCTGGCCGCCGGCGTAGTTGGCCAGCGTGACCGGCATGCTGTCCATCTGGTTGATCGGCAGCAGGTGGTCGGGGAATTTTTCGAGGCTGATCTGCGAGGCCAGCTCGTAGTCGAGGATGTCGTAATTGACCTGGCCTTTGGCGCCCAGTGCAGCGCGCGGGATCGCTCGCAGCCGCTGCTGGAAGGCGTGGTACAGCGCGTACTGGCGCGCGCGCGCCGCCGGGGCGATCGCCATGCCGATCTTGTCGTCGAAGCGGCCGTCGCCGTTTTCGGTCGCGCTGACCGGCTCGAACCGGGCCACCGCGTCGTAGTACTGGTCGGCCAGCAGGTCGAGCTTTTTGCCGGCGACGGCATGGTCCGCCTGCGCCGCATGCGCGGCGCTCGCCTTGACTGCGGCCGCGCCGGCGGGCGCCCAGGCGATCAGGATGGCGGCGCCGATCGCGCCAAGCGGGAAGATCTGTTTCATCGTTGTCGTGCCTTGTGGGGTGTGTTAATAACTCGCCAGGGGTACCGGCTCGCCGTTCTTGAAGGTGTAGATCGTCACCGCCGAGGTTTTCAGGTTGCCTTCGCGGTCGTAGGCGTAGGTGCCGGCCACGCCCTTGTGGGTCATGCCGTGCATGGCCACCGCCACCACCGACGGGTCAAGCGAACTGGCGCCACGGATCGCTTCGGCGATGAACATGGTCTGGTCGTAGAAAGGCGCGGCGTAGACGTCGGGTTTCTGCTTGAAGCGCGCCTGGTACTTCGCCTGGAAGGCCGGCCCCGCCGCCTGCTTGTCGAGCATGGCGCCGGCTTGCGCGCACAGCACGTTGGCGCCCACCGCGTCGCCGCCCAGCTTGCCCATCTCCGGGCTGCACAGCGTGTCGCCGCCCAACAGGCGCGCGTTGATCCCCAGCGCCTTCATCTGGCGCGCCATCGGCGCCGCCTGCGGCGCGTAGCCGCCGAAGAAGATCGCGTCGACCTTCTTTGCTTTTAACGCCGTCAGGATGGCGGAGAAATCGCTGGCCTTGTCGGTGGTGAATTCGTGGGCGGCGATCGTCACGCCCGAGGCCTTCGCCTGGCGCTCGAATTCGGCGGCGAGGCCCTGGCCGAAGGCGGTGCGGTCGTCGATCACGCCGACCTTCTTCACCTTCAGCTGCCTGGCCGCATACGAGGCCACCGATGCCGCCACCTGGCTGTCGCTGGCGACGATGCGAAACACGCTGCGGTAGCCGCCCTGCGTGATCTTCGGATTGGTGCCGACGGTCGACATCACGATGCCGGCGTCGTTGTAGACCCGCGCCGCCGGAATCGCCACGCCGGAGTTGTAAGGGCCAAGCACGAAGCGCACGCCGGCGTCGGCGAACTTCTGCGCCACCACCACGCCGGCCTTGGGGTCGCCCTGGTCGTCTTCCGACACCAGCTCGAAGCGGATCGTCTTGCCGCCGATGACCGGACGCTTTCTGGCGTTGAGCTCTTCGATTGCCAGCCGCACGCCGTTTTCATTGTCCTTGCCGGCGAACGCGTTCGGTCCCGACAGCGGACCGGAAACGCCGATCTTCACCACCAGGTCGTCGGCGATCGCCGGCGCGCACAGCAGCGGCGCCAGCGCCAGCAGGATGATTTTCTTATGGTTCATGCAGTCTCTCCTTGTGTTGTCAGGCCGGCAGTTCGCGCGTGATCAGCTCGAGCGGCAGCACCGTCGAGTATTTGATCTGCTCCATCGAAAACGCCGACGACACGCCCGTCAGGTGCGCCGTCGTGATCAGCTTCTTGTAAAAGCGGTCGTAGCCGCCGATGTCGGTGGTGACCACCTTGAGCAGGTAGTCGACGTCGCCGCTCATGCGGTGGAACTCGAGCACCTCGGGCAGGGCGACGACGGCGGCGGCGAAGCGCGCCAGCCATTTTTCGTCGTGCTCGGACGTGCGCACGCTGACGAACACCGTCACCGGCAGCCCCACCTTGTTGCGGTTGATGAGGCTCACGCGGCTCTCGATATAGCCTTCCTCCTCCAGCCGCTTGAGCCGCTTCCAGCAGGGCGTGCTGGTCAGGCCCACCCGCTCGCTCAGGCCCGCGATCGACAGCGTGGCGTCGGTCTGCAGGGCGGCCAGGATGGCGCAATCGAATTTATCTAGTGCATTCGTCATTGTTACTCGCGTCGGAAGAATGAATATGCTTCGGTAACCAAAAAGACGAGAAAATATAGCATGGATTCTATTTGGCAACGCCGTACCATATCCGGATCCTTTGTTTTGATGCCTTCAATGATGAACAGCGAAATCTACCTCGACGCCAATGCCACTTCGGCAACCTTGCCGGCGGCCGTCGCCGCCGCCGCCGACGCCATGGCCGGCCGCTTCGGCAACCCGGGCAGCAGCCACGGCGCCGGCCTGAAGGCGAAGGCGCTGCTCGACGGCGTGCGCAGCCGCGCGCGCCGCCTGCTCGGCGTGGGCGACGGCCGGCTAATGTTTACCAGCGGCGCCACCGAAGGCATCCAGACCGCGGTGCTGTCGGCGCTGTGCGCGGTGCGCGCGCGCCAGCTGCGCGGCGAAGAGGCCGGCGAGCTGCTGCTCTACGGCGCCACCGAGCACAAGGCGGTGCCGGAATGCCTGGCGCACTGGAACCGCGTGCTCGGCACCGGCCTTGCGCTGCAGGTGCTGCCGGTCGACGGCGCCGGCCTGCACCGGCTCGACCGTTTGCGCGACCTGGCGCCGCGCGCGGCGCTGGTGTGCACCATGGCCGCCAACAACGAAACCGGCGTGGTGTCCGACCTGGCCGGCATCGAAGCGGTGCTGGCCGAGTGCGCCAGCGCCGCGCTGTGGATGGTCGACAGCGTGCAGGCGCTCGGCAAGCTGCAGCTGGACCTGGCGGCCACCCGCATCGATTACGCGCCGTTTTCCGGCCACAAGCTGTACGCCCCGAAAGGCATCGGCATGCTGTACGTGCGCGCCGGCGCTCCCTGCACGGCGCTGATGGCGGGCGGCGGCCAGGAGGGCGGCCAGCGCTCCGGCACTGAGAACATGGCCGGCATCGCCGCCCTCGGCGCCGTGCTGGAGGCGCTGGAAGACGGCGCCTTCGGCTCCACCGCCGAGCTGGCGCGCTTTCGCGAGCAGCTGGCGCAGTCGCTGCGGCTGGCCTTCCCGGCGGTGGTGTTCAACATGCCGTTTGACCGCTCCCTGCCCACCACGCTCAATTTCTCGGTGCCCGGCATGGCCGGCAAGGAGCTGCTCGACCTGTTCGACGCCGCCAGCGTGCGCGTTTCCGCCGGCTCGGCATGTTCGGCCGCCAGCGCCGCGCCCAGCTTCGTGCTGGAGGCGATGGGTCTGCCGGCGTGGCGCTGCGCCGCTGCCGTGCGCATGTCGTTCGGGCCGATGACCGGGCAGGACTTCATCGACGCCGCCTGCGAACGCATCGCCCGCTGCGGCCAGGCGTGGCACGCGTGCGGCGAGCACGCGCCGGCCGACCTCGGCGGCGGCGCGCCGTGCGGCGTTGCCAGTGCCGCGCTGGCGCCGGCCACGCTCGAAGCGTTCCTGCTGGCCCATCCGGACGCGCGCCTGGTCGACGTGCGCGAAGGCTACGAGCATGCCGCCGGCGCCGCGCCCGGCTGGTGCGGCCGCGGCGCCGAAAACGTGCCGCTGTCGCGCCTGCCGCAGGAGGCGCCCGGCTGGCTGGCCGGCGCGCAGCCGCCGCTGGTGTTTTTCTGCCGCAGCGGCAAGCGCAGCCTGGAGGCGGTGCATTACCTCCAGCGCCTGGGCTACCGCAATGCCTGGCACCTCGCCGGCGGGCTCGCGCTGGCGGCCTGATCCGTCATCGCCGTCATAGTGCGGAACGGCAGTAATGTGCGTTGGCGTACAGTCGTCAAACGCGCCCCGGTGTACTATATGAACAGCCGTTCGCTCATGCTTTCCCGCCTTGAACCGACCCGGTCGCAACCCGTCCCTTCCGGGCGGTTTGGCAGCTCACGCCTATGCGAGGTCACCGTTGAATCAAGAAAAAATCATCCTGTCGGAAACGCTTTACTCATGGCAGAACGCCATCCGTACCAACGGCGACGGTAGCCGCAACGCCGAAGACGAGCTGCCGCTGCGCTCGGAACTGTTCAGCGCGGCGCAGATGGCCGCCCATGGCAAGCACCTGGCGGCGCGCCACGAGCTGAGCAAGCGCGGCGGCCCCGACCGGCTGCTGGCGCGGCTGACCGAAAATGCCGAAGTCATCGCCGGCACCTGCGGCGAACTGACCGCCGCCATCAAGGCCGGACGCCAGATCACGCCGGCCTCCGAATGGCTGCTCGACAATTTCTACCTGATTGAAGAACAGATCCGCACCGCGCGCCGCCACCTGCCGAAGGACTACAGCAAGGAATTGCCGCGGCTGGCCAACGAGGAAGCCGACGGCAATCCGCGCGTCTACCAGATCGCCCTCGAAATCATCTCCCACGGCGACGGCCGGGTCGACCCGGAGAGCCTGTCGCGCTTCGTCGACGCCTACCAGGACATCGCCCCGCTCAAGCTGGGCGAACTGTGGGCGATCCCGATCATGCTGCGCATCGCGCTGATCGAGAACCTGCGGCGGGTCGCCGCGCGCGTCTACGACAACCGCACCCAGCGCGACCGCGCCAACAACTGGGCCGACCAGATGAGCGAGACGGCCGAGAAAAACCCGAGCGACCTGATCTTGCTGGTGGCCGACATGGCGCGCTCCGGCCAGCCGATGACGTCCGGCTTCGTCGCCGAACTGGCGCGCCGGCTGCAGGGCCAGAGCTCGGCGCTGACGCTGGCGCTGCAGTGGGTCACCACGCGCCTGGCCGACACCGGTCTGACCATCGAGCAGCAGATCCAGGCCGAGATCCAGCAGCAGGCGGCCGACCAGGTCACCATCAGCAACAGCATCGGCAGCCTGCGCTTCCTCGGCACCATGGACTGGCGCGAATTCGTCGAGACCATGAGCGCCGTCGAGCAGACCTTGCGCTGCGACCCGGCCGACACCTACGGCAAGATGGACTTCGCCACGCGCGACAACTACCGCCACATCGTCGAGCAGCTGTCCAAGCGTTCGCGCTATGCGGAAGTGGAAGTGGCCGAACAGGCGCTCGCGCTGGCGCAGGAAAACCGCGCGCCGGCCGAGGGCGGGCTCGACATGCGCACCCGCCACATCGGTTACTACCTGGTCGGCGCCGGTCTGGCCGTACTGGAGAAGAAGCTGGCGGTGCGCTATCCGGGCGGCGAAGTGCTCAGCAAGGTCGGCCGCGCGGCGCCACTGTCGGCCTACCTCGGCGCCATCGTCGTGTTTACCGCGCTGTTTACCGCCAGCATCACGCTGCACGCCTGGCAGGGCGGCCTCGAAGGGCCGCTGCTGGTGCTGCTGGCGGTGCTGGTGGTGATCGGCTCCTCCCAGCTGGCGCTGGCGCTGGTGAACTTCATGGCGACCCAGCTGACGCAGCCGCACCCGCTGCCGCGCATGGATTTCAAGGACGGCATCCCGGACGACGCCCGCACGCTGGTGGTGGTGCCCACGCTGCTCTACAGTCCCGACAACGTCGCCGCGCTGTGCGAGGCGCTCGAAGTGCGCTACCTGGCCAACCGCGATCCGGCGCTGCGTTTCTGCCTGCTGACCGATTTCGCCGACGCCCCGGCGCAGGCGATGCCCGACGACGCCGAACTGGTGGCGCTGGCGCGCACCGCCATCGACCAGCTCAACGCCAAGTATCACACCGCCGATGGCCCCGGCCCGGTCGGCGTGCCAGTGCCGGGCGGCGTGGCTGGCATCGACCTGCAACCGGAGCCCTTCCTGCTGCTGCACCGCCCGCGCGTCTGGAGCGAAGGCGAGCAGGCCTGGATCGGCCACGAACGCAAGCGCGGCAAGCTGGCCGACCTCAACGCCTTCCTGCGCGGCGGCGCGCGCGACAAGTTTTCCGAAGTGGCCGGCGACATCACTGGCCTGGCCAGCATCCGCTACGTCATCACGCTCGACACCGACACCCAGCTGCCGCGCGACTCGGCGCGCGAATTCGTCGCCACCATGGCGCACCCGCTGAACCAGCCCAAGCTCGACGCCAGCGGCCGCCGCGTGGTCGAAGGCTACGGCATCCTGCAGCCGCGCGTGACAGCCGCGCTGCCGGCCGAAAACGCCTCGCGCTACGAGCGCCTGTGCGGCGGCGAAGCCGGCATCGACCCCTACACCCGCACCGTCTCCGACGTCTACCAGGACGTCTTCTACGAAGGCTCCTTCATCGGCAAGGGCATCTACGAAGTCGACACCTTCGAGCGCCTGCTGGCCAACCGCCTGCCCGACAACCAGATCCTCAGCCACGACCTGCTGGAAGGGTGCTACCTGCGCGCCGGCCTGCTGTCGGACGCCCAGCTCTACGAATCGTACCCGCCGCGCTACAGCGACGACGTCAGCCGCCGCCACCGCTGGATCCGCGGCGACTGGCAGCTGGCCGGCTTCCTGCTGCCGCGCGTGCCTGCACTGGGCGGCAAGCGCCAGCCCAATGCGCTGTCGGCGCTGTCGCGCTGGAAGCTGTTCGACAACCTGCGCCGCTCGCTGGTGGCGCCGGCGCTGACCGCGCTGTTCCTGCTGTGCTGGGCGCTGCTGCCGTCGCCGTGGTTCTGGAGCGCCACGATCCTGTCGGTGATCTTCCTGCCCACGTTCGTCAACGCCCTGTTCGGCCTGATCGAGAAGCCGCACGACATGCGCTGGGGCCAGCACATGGCGGCCGGCCTGTCGAGCCTGCGCATCATGTTCGCCCACGCCGTGCTGCAGACCGTTTTCCTGCCGTACGAGGCGTGGTTCAGCCTGGACGCCATCGTGCGCACCGGCTGGCGCATGCTGGCCAGCCACCGCCACCTGCTCGAATGGCGGCCGTCGAACCTGGCGCGCTCGTCGACCGACATGGAGACGAACTGGAAGCGCATGTGGTTTTCGCCGGCGCTGGCGGTCGGCGCCGCGCTGCTGCTGTCGTTCTTCAATCCGGGCGCATTGTTCGCCGCCGCGCCGCTGCTGCTGCTGTGGTTCATGGCGCCCGTCGTCGCCTGGTGGATCAGCCTGCCGACCGAGCGCGAAGCGGCCGAACTGTCCCCCGAGCAGACGCTGTTTCTGCACACGCTGGCGCGCAAGATCTGGAGCTTCTTCGAGGACTTCGTCGGCGCCGAGGACAACTGGCTGCCGCCCGATAACATGCAGGAGCACCCGGCCTGGGTGATCGCGCACCGCACCTCGCCGACCAACATGGGCATGTCGCTGCTGGCCAACCTGACCGCGCGCGACTTCGGCTTCGTCACGCTCGACCAGGTGCTGGCGCGCACCGGCGCCACCTTCGCCACGATGGCGCGGATGGAGCGCCACCACGGCCACTTCTACAACTGGTACGACACCCAGACGCTGGCGCCCCTGCAGCCGATGTACGTGTCGTCGGTCGACAGCGGCAACCTGGCCGGCCACCTGCTCACGCTGGCGCCCGGCCTGTCGGCCCTGGCCGACGAGCCGATCGCCAGCGCGCAGACGCTGTACGGCATTTCGATCACCCTCGAAGTGGTCGGCGAATACGCCGCCGGCGCCAATCCCGAAGTGATCGACGGGCTGGTCGCCATGCGCGGCCTGCTGGCCGAACGGATGCGCGAAGCGCGCACCCTGCCGGGCCTGGCGGACGCGCTGGCGCAGCTGTCGAAAGCGGCCGACGCGCTGCTCGAGGCGATGGCGCCGGCGGGCGAACCGCGCCTGCAGGCGTGGGCCGAAAAGCTCGCCGAGCAGTGCCGCAGCGCCCATGGCGAACTGCTGGAACTGGCGCCGTGGATGAAGGCGGCGCAGGAATACGTGGTCGACTCGAGCCTGACGCGCATTCCGACCCTGCGCGAACTGGCCGCCTTTGGCGTGACCGGCAGCGCGGGCAGCGACCTCGCCCCGGTCGAGCGCGCGCGCCAGCACGCGCTGACCCAACTGGTGGCAGAAGGCAGCGCCGCCGCGCAGCGCCGGCTGGTGCAGATCGCCGACCTGGCCAACCAGGCGCGCCAGTTCGCCGACATGGACTTCAGCTTCCTCTACAACAGCACCACCAACCTGCTGGCGATCGGCTACAACGTCTCCGAGCGCCGCCTCGACGCCAGCTATTACGACCTGCTGGCATCGGAAGTGCGGCTCGCCAGTTTCGTCGGCATCGCCCAGGGCCAGTTCCCGCAGGAGCACTGGTTCGCGCTCGGCCGCCAGCTGTGCATCGTCGGCGGCGAACAGCTGCTGCTGTCGTGGAGCGGCTCGATGTTCGAGTACCTGATGCCGCTGCTGGTCATGCCGACCTACCGGAACACGCTGCTCGACCAGACCTACCAGGCCATCATCAAGGCGCAGATCGACTACTCGCGCCAGCGCGGGGTGCCGTGGGGGATCTCCGAGTCCGGCTACAACACCGTCGACGCCAACCTCAATTACCAGTACCGCGCGTTCGGCGTGCCGGGCACGGGCCTCAAGCGCGGCCTGGCCGACGACCTCGTCATCGCGCCGTACGCCACCATGCTCGGCCTGATGGTCGATGCCGAGGCGGCCTGCGAGAACCTCGAGCGCATGGCCGGCCTTGGCTTCATGGGCAAGTACGGCTTCTACGAAGCGATCGACTACACCACCGCGCGCCTGCCGCGCGGGCAGGAGTTCGCCGTGGTGCGCTCGTTCATGGCGCACCACCAGGGCATGGGCTTCCTGTCGCTGTCCTACCTGCTGCACGACCGGCCGATGCAGCGCCGCTTCGAGTCCGACCCGCTGTTCCAGGCCACCATGCTGGTGCTGCAGGAGCGGGTGCCGAAAGTGTCCGCCTTCCACGCGCAGACGGCCGACCTGGCGGCGATGCGCGCGCCGGTGTCGGAAGTGTCGATGCCGATGCGGATCATCAGTTCGCCCTCGACCGCGCAGCCGGAAGTGCAGCTGCTCTCGAACGGCCGCTACCACGTGATGATCACCGCCGCCGGCGGCAGCTACAGCCGCTGGCGCGACCTGGCCGTGACGCGCTGGCGCGAAGACGCCACCGCCGACAACTGGGGCAACTTCTGCTACGTGCGCGACGTCGACAGCGGCCAGTTCTGGTCCACCACGTACCAGCCGACGCTGGTCGAGCCGAAAAAGTACGAAGTGATCTTCTCCGAAGGGCGCGCCGAATTCCGCCGCCACGACCGCGGCCTCGACCTCTACACCGAGATCGTGGTCTCGCCCGAAGACGACATCGAGATGCGGCGCACCCGCATCACCAACAAGTCGTCGGTACGGCGCACCATCGAATTTACCAGCTACGCCGAAGTGGTGATGGCGCCGGCCGCGGCCGACGCGGCGCACCCGGCGTTCTCCAAGCTGTTCGTGCAGACCGAAATCCTGCGCAACGAGAACGCCATCCTGTGCACCCGCCGTCCGCGCACCAAGGACGAGCATTCGCCGTGGCTGCTGAACCTGATGACGGTGCACGACGGCGTGCTGCTCGACGCCAGCTTCGAGACCAGCCGCGCCGATTTCATCGGCCGCACCCACAGCACCGTGGCGCCGCGCGCGTTGCTCGAGCCGCAGGCGCTCGGCGGGGCCGAAGGCTCGGTGCTCGACCCGGTGGTGGCGATCCGCTACAAGCTCACGCTCGAACCGGACCAGGTGGCGGTGCTCGACGTCGTCACCGGCATGACCGAGACGCGCGAGGCGGCGCTGCACCTGATCGACAAGTACCAGGACCGCCATCTGGCCGACCGCGTGTTCGAACTGGCGTGGACCCACAGCCAGGTGGTGCTGCGCCAGCTGAACGCGACCGAATCGGACGCGCAGCTCTACAGCCGCCTGGCCAGCTCGATCATCTACCCGAACGCGGCGCTGCGCGCCGACGCCACCACCCTGATCCGCAACCACCGCGGCCAGTCCGGCCTGTGGGCGTACGCCATCTCGGGCGACCTGCCGATCGTGCTGATGCAGATCAAGGACCCCGACAACATCGACCTCGCGCGCCAGATGGTGCAGGCGCACGCCTACTGGCGCCTGAAGGGGCTGGTGGTCGACCTGGTCATCTGGTACGAGGACACGTCCGGCTACCGCCAGGCGCTGCACGACCAGATCATGGGGCTGATCGCCTCCGGCATCGACGCCCAGGCGATCGACCGCCCGGGCGGCATCTTCGTGCGCCTGCTCGACCAGATTTCGCCGGAAGACCGGGTGCTGATGCAGTCGGTGGCGCGCGCCATCCTGTCGGACGCCAAGGGCAGCCTGGCCGACCAGATCAAGCGCGCCGCGCCGGTGGTGCCGAAACTGCCGCTGGCGGTGTTCGAAGCGCGCACCGAACCGTACGAACTGCGTGCGGTCCCGCCGGCGGCGCCGGCCGGCCTGATCCTCGACAACGGCACCGGCGGCTTTTCGGCCGACGGCCGCGAATACGTGATCCGCACCAGCGGCGCCCAGCGCACGCCGGCGCCGTGGGTCAACGTGCTGGCCAACCCGAGCTTCGGTTCGGTGGTGTCGGAATGCGGCCAGGCCTATACCTGGAGCGAGAACGCCCACGAATTCCGCCTGACGCCCTGGGACAACGATCCGGTGGCCGACGGCGGCGGCGAAGTGTTCTACATCCGCGACGAAAGCACCGGCACCTTCTGGTCGCCGACCGCGCTGCCGGTGGCTTCGACCGGCCAATACCTTACCCGCCACGGCTTCGGCTACAGCGTCTTCGAGCACGACGAGGAGGGCATCCACAGCGAACTGACTACCTTCGTCGCGCTGGATGCGCCGATCAAGTACTCGATCGTCAAGCTGCGCAACGACAGCACGGTGCCGCGCAAGCTGTCGGTGACCGGCTACGTCGAATGGGTGCTGGGCGACCTGCGCTCCAAGTCGGCCATGCACGTGGTGACCGAGTTCGACGCGGTGTCGGGCGCGCTGTTTGCCCGCAACGCCTACAACACCGAATTCACCGGCCGGGTGGGGTTCTTCCAGGTCGAAGCGCAGAACAAGACGATGACGGCCGACCGCAACGAATTCGTCGGCCGCAACCGCAACCTGGGCAACCCGGCGGCGATGGCGCGCACGCGCCTGTCCGGCAAGGTCGGCGCCGGCCTCGATCCGTGCGCCGCGATCCAGGTGGCGATCGAACTGCAGCCCGGCCAGGAACGCGAGCTGGTGTTCATGCTGGGCGTGGGCGGACGCCGCAATGCCGACGCCGCCGGCATGGTGCAGCGCTACAACGGCAGCGAAGCGGCTGCCGCCGCGCTCGACATGGTGCGCGACCACTGGGACAGCACGCTCGGCGCGGTGCAGATCGAGACGCCCGAGCCGATGCTCGACGTCATCGCCAACGGCTGGCTGATGTACCAGACCATCGCCTGCCGCATGTGGGCGCGCAGCGGCTTCTACCAGTCGGGCGGCGCGTTCGGCTTCCGCGACCAGCTGCAGGATGCGATGGCGATGATCCACACGCAGCCGCAGATCCTGCGCGAGCACCTGCTGCTATGCGCGGCGCACCAGTTCGTCGAAGGCGACGTCCAGCACTGGTGGCATCCGCCGTCGGACCGCGGCGTGCGCACGCACTGCTCGGACGACTACCTGTGGCTGCCGCTGGCGGCGCACCGCTACGTGATCGCCACCGGCGACACCGGCGTGCTGTCGGAGCCGGCGCCGTTCCTCGAAGGGCGCATGCTGGCGCAAGAAGAAGAGTCGTACTACGACATGCCGGGCCACTCGCACCAGAGCGCGGACCTGTACGAACACTGCGTGCGGGCGATCCGGCGCGGCCTGCGCTTCGGCGAGCATGGCCTGCCGCTGATCGGCACCTGCGACTGGAACGACGGCATGGACCGCGTCGGCAACGAAGGCAAGGGCGAGAGCGTGTGGCTGGCGTGGTTCCTGTACGACGTACTGACCAAGTTCATCGAGGTGGCGCTGCTGCACAACGATCCGGCCTTCGCCGACACCTGCCGCAACGAGGCGCGCGAACTGGCGCGCAATGTCGAAGCGCACGCGTGGGACGGCCGCTGGTACCGGCGCGCCTATTTCGACGACGGCACCCCGCTCGGCTCGTCCACCAACGACGAATGCCAGATCGATTCGATCTCGCAAAGCTGGGGCGTGCTGTCGGGGGCCGCCGATCCGGCGCGCGCCGCCAGCGCCATGGCCGCGGTCGACGAACGCCTGGTGCGGCGCGACTTCGGCCTGGTGCAGCTGCTCGACCCGCCGTTCGACAAGGGCGTGCTCAATCCCGGCTACATCCGCGGCTACGTGCCGGGGGTGCGCGAGAACGGCGGCCAGTACACGCACGCCGCGATCTGGACCGCGATGGCGTTCGCCCGCATGGGCGAAGGCGCCAAGGCATGGGAGCTGCTGCGGATGATCAATCCGGTCGGCCACTCCAGCAATCCCGCCGACGCCGCGCTTTACAAGGTGGAACCGTACGTGGTGGCCGCCGACGTGTATGCGGTGTCGCCGCACATCGGCCGCGGCGGCTGGAGCTGGTACACCGGCTCGTCGGGCTGGATGTACCGCCTGATCGTCGAATCGCTGCTGGGCCTGGGCCTGGCCGGCGACGAACTGACGATCGCGCCGCACCTGCCGGACGACTGGGACAGCTTCAAGCTGCGCTACCGCTACCGCACGGCCAGCTACGCGATCACCGTCGCGGCGGGGGAATCGGCGTCGCTGACCGTCGACGGCCAGGCAGTGGAGGGCAACATCATCAAGCTGGTCGACGACGGCGGCGAGCACCCGGTGCAACTGCGGGTGGCGCGGGCCGGCCATTAAAACTAACTGAACGCCTGAGCGAATCGGGCGTCAAAGGAATACCATGCTTGATAAGTCATCCATCGCTGCGTTCGCCGCCGTTGCCGCGCTGCTCGCTTCCTCCACCGTCACGGCGGCGGAGTGGAGCGACACCTCGATCAGCTGGCGGGTCGGCAATGCGTTCGCCGAACCGTTCAACCCGCAGGACATCCGCAAGAACATCTTCGCGCTGACCCACGCCAGCGGCTATAAGTACGGCAGCAACTACTTCAATGTCGACCTGCTGCAGTCGGACTCGAACGACCCCGGTTCGCTGAACCAGAGCGCCGGCGCGCAGGAAGCCTACGTCGTCTATCGCCACACGCTCGACATCGGCAAGCTGCGCGGCGTCGACATGGGCTACGGCCCGGTGTCGGGCGTGGGCGCCACCGTCGGCTTCGACTGGAACACCAAGAACGACGTCGGCTACAACTCGCGCAAGCGCATGCTGGTGGCCGGTCCCACCCTGATGTGGAAGGTGCCGGGCTTTCTCACCACCAGCGTGCTGCTGATCCACGAAAGCAATGCGCCGAGCGGCGCCTTTCCGCCGATCACCGAGGTGCGCGGGCGCTACACCTACGACCTGCATCCGATGCTGAACGCCGCCTGGGGCATCCCGGTCGGCCAGGGCTTCAAGTTCGAAGGCTACGCCAACTTCATCGCCGCCAAGGGCAGGGACGAGGTCGGCAACGCCACCGGCGCCGAGACCAACATCGACCTGATGCTGATGTACGACATCGGCGCGCTGATGGGCGCTCCCAAGGACAAGTTCCGCGTCGGCCTGGAGTACCAGTACTGGAACAACAAGTTCGGCAATACCTACGCCACCACCGGCGGCCGCGGCCAGCGCGCCAGCACGCCGATGCTGCGCGCCGACGCTCATTTTTAGCAAATAAGTGACAATAGGAAACCCATCCTTGCAGGCAGTTAATTAATGTCAATCAGGCATTAACAGAACTGCCCGCTTGTCTTCAGTGCATCAACTTGCCCATTTGGCCAGTTGCGATCATTGCAATATCGATCGACAACGGCAAGTGAGGACAAGATGGCACGCCCTTTGCGGTTACTGGCAGTTTCCCTCTGCATGGCCTTGCTGGCTGGTGGCGCCGCCGCCGAAGCGGAGCATCGTGAATTCGACGCCACGCTGCACGCGCCTTACCGGGGCGACGCCGCCGCCGGCGACGGCCGCACCTTCACGCTGGCCTTCGACTTTCCGCTGGTCGACGCGCCGCAGCTGGTTGGCTGGCGGCTGGAACTGACGGCGCCGAACGGCCGCGTGGTCGACCAGTGGTCGGGCGCGCACTCGCTGTACCGCGAGCCGGTCAGCGTCGACGTCCGCTGGAACGGGCAGGACGGCGCCGGCGCCGCGCCGGCCGGGATCTACCACGTACGGCTGCGGGCGTGGGTGCGCGCCGAGTCGGCCACCGGCCCGGTAGCCGACGACCAGATCGTCGAGCAGGACTGGGAGATCGCCGTTGGCCGCCCGGCCGCGCCGCCGATGCCGGCGTTCCGCCCACTGCCCGGCCACGGCGGGCCCGGCGGCATGGCGCCGGCGACCGGCTCGCTGCCGTACAACGTCTACCTGGGCAACCTGCACAGCCAGACCGGCCACAGCGACGGCGGCGGCGACCTCGCCGAGTGCCACGGCGCACAGCAGCCGCAAAGCGCCTTGCCGGGCCCTGCCGACGCCTACGCCTATGCGCGCGGGCGCGGCCTCGACATTCTCGTCACGTCCGAGCACAACCACATGTACGACGGCTCCGCCGGCACCGATCCGGCGGCCGACCCGGGCGCCGCCCGCCAGCTGTACGGCTCCGGTCTGACGGCGGCGGCCGCCTTCAATGCCGCCCATCCGGGTTTTCTCGGGGTGTACGGGCTGGAGTGGGGCGTCATCGACAACGGCGGCCACATGAACATCTTCAACTCGCGCGAACTGCTCGGTTGGGAGCGCAATGCCGACGGCAAGCTGCTGGCCGATACCCTGACCCCGAAGAACGATTATGCGGCGCTGTACGCGCTGATGCGCCAGCGCGGCTGGGTCGGCCAGTTCAATCACCCGGCCAGGAGCGGCCAGTTCCTCGTCAAGGGCGTGCCACTTGGCTACAGCGAGGACGGCGACCAGGCCATGGCACTGTGCGAAGTGGTCAACACCAACGCGTTCTCTACCAATACCAGCGAGACGGAGGCGCGCCGCAGCAACTATGAATTCGCCTGTAACCGCGCGCTCGAGGCCGGCTACCATGTCGCCTTCAGCTCGAACCAGGACAACCACTGCGCCAACTGGGGCGCCTCCTACACCAACCGCACCGGCGTCGTCATTCCCGCCGGCGTGGCGCTCACGCAGGGAAGCTTTCTGGAGGCATTGAAGGCGCGCCGGGTGTTCGCGACGATGGACAAGGGCTCGCAGCTGGTACTCACCGCCAACGGCCGCATGATGGGCGAGCGTTTCGTCAACAGCGGCAGTCTGGCGCTGGTGGCGCACTTCGCCAGCGCGGCCGGCAAGGCGGTGTCGTCGGTGGTGATGTTCGAAGGGGTGCCCGGCCGCAACGGCACGGTGACCGAGCTGTCGCACGCGGCGATCGCCACCTTCACGCCGGCGCCGGGCGAACATTTCTACTATGCCCGCGTGACCCAGGAAGACGGCAACATGCTGTGGTCGGCGCCGGTATGGGTGACCCAGCGCTAAGGGGCCGACACTCCCAGCACCCAGCACCCAGCGCATCACGTGCAGCCCCTGGGGTCAGTGCCGACATTCGGACACGAGCTCGGCCTTATCTCCCTTGTAAGGATGGGGCTGTGTCCCGTGCAGCCCCTGGGGTCAGTGCCGACATTCGGACACGAGCTCGGCCTTATCTCCCTTGTGCAGCCCCTGGGGTCAGTGCCGACATTCGGACACGAGCTCGGCCTTATCTCCCTTGTGCAGCCCCTGGGGTCAGTGCCGACATTCGGACACGAGCTC
>JBBRXM010000042.1:0-42771 GCA_038248405.1 Burkholderiales bacterium | reverse complement strand
CTGGGTGTTGCGCATGGCCACGGCCATGCCGCTGGTCTGCGCTTTCAGGCGCGTGGCGATCTGCAGGCCGGCGGCGTCGTCGGCGGCCGAGTTGATGCGAAAGCCGGTCGACAGGCGCGTCATCGAGGTCGACAGCGCTTTCTGCGTGTTGCCGAGCGAGTTTTGCGCCGAGAGGGCTGAGGCGTTGGTGTGCAGGCTTAACATGGGTAGCTCCTAGATGGTCAATTCATGGAAAGCAACGCCTTCGCTGCTCTCCCAAGTACAAGACGACCGTCCGGGACGCGCCATTAAATGCCTGGCGAAAATATTTTCTGTCCAGGCAAATAACGAAAAGGGCGGTTTGGCCGACAGCGAGCTGCCGGCCAACCCGCCCCTTTGTTACGATCGACGACGATTAGTTGGCGCTGGTGCCGTAGTAACCGTGAATCTGGCTGGCCCAGGCCTGGTCGGCCATGTTCGGCCAGTTGTCGGTATCGAAGCCAGGCGCGGACTCAACTTTTTCTTTGTCCATGTTCATCGTCATGCGATGGTTGGCGGTGTCGAGCGTGAGCGCCTGCCAAGGCACCGCGAACAGTTTTTCGCCGATGCCGAGCAGGCCGCCGCTCGACATGACTGCATAAGCAATCTTGCCGCTGCGCATGTCAAGCATGATTTCCTTGATCTCGCCAAGGTGTTCGTTCTTCAGGTTGTGGACGTGGTCGCCGATCAGGGTGTCGGCGCCCATCAGCTCCGGGCCTGGGCCCTTGTGATTTTTGTCGGAATACATCCCAAAGGTGTCGCGTTTCAGATAAGACATGGTGACCTCCGCTTTAAAAAGACAAGCTTCGCCGATTGTTGCGGCTGGGTCTGTTCGCTCGCGCACACTCAAGGCCGCGCCGCCCTGCGCAGCCGTTCGGCCCGCTCGCCGCTGGCCGGGTGGCTGTCCATGTAGGACACGCCCGCGGCCAGCCAGCGCGGCAGGCGGTGCGCCGGGTTGTCCTGGTGTTCCCTTTCCATTGCGTCGAACAGGTCCGCCACCGGCGCCGTCGGGATGCCGTTTTCGGTCAGCAGGGAGATCGCGTAGCCGTCGGCGTCGCTTTCCATCTGGCGCGAGTAGCGCATGTTCATCAGCACCGCCGGCAAGCCGGCCGCGACAGCGCTGAAGTCGCCGAACAGCGCCGCCGAAGCAGCCGTCGCCAGCGACGAGCGGGCCATCGCGCGTACGCTGTGGCGGCCCTGGATGTGGCCGATTTCGTGGGCCAGCACGCCCGCCAGCTGCGCCTGCTGGCGCTCGTCGAAGTCGTCGGCCTTGCCGAGGATCTGCAGGATCATGGCGTCGGTGACGACGATGGTGCCGTCCGGCAGCGCCAGCGCGTTGGCGCCCAGCCGCGGCGCACTGCGCACCAGCAGCCGCAGCGGCACGCGCGGGCTGGCCGGCGCGATCGCGCGCAAGGCCGCCTCTACCTGCGCCACGCGCTCTTCGCTGAGGCGACTGGGACCGAGCAGCCGGCTCTCGAGCCCGGTGAGGGCGGTGGCGCCGAGGCGCTGGTCGAGCGCCGGCGGAATGGCGGCGGCGACCCGTTCGGCGGCGGCCGGCAAACCCCAGGTGTAGATCGCCACGCCGACGGCCACCAGCAGCACCAGCGCCGCCAGCGCGGCGTACCAGCGTTCCTGCCAGCGCTCGACGGCGCCTTTGCGGTAGCCGAGCGTTTCAGCCAGCGCACGGCCGGCGCCGGCGTCGCCGATTTCGCAGCGGGCACCGTCGGCAAAATACAGTACCAGCGGCGCCTGCGCGAACGGTTCGCCCACCGTCACCGCCGCGCGCGCATAGTGCCTGGCGATGGTCTCGCCGGCAACTGCCAGGCCGCCGCCTGCCGTCGTCAGTTGCACCGGGTGCAGGCGGGCGGTCTGTCCATCGAAGTAGTTGGCAGCGTAGTTAGCAAAATTCATCGGCGTCACCAGGAAATGTCCATGCCGAGGAAATCGGCGACGCCGTCGCCGGCGGCGCCGCCGCGGCTGCGTTTGGCGCCGGCGACGGCCTGCTCGAAGCTGCCCGTGCTGTGCAGGGTCATGCCGGCCAGCCGGAAGCGGTGCACCCGCACCACCGCAAACGGGCGGAACAGCCCCAGCGTGACGATGGTGAGCAGCGCATTGACCGTCTGCAGGCGGATGAAGGCCCAGGCCGGCATCGCGCAGCGTATCGTCACGCCCGGAAAGGCGGTGTTCGACCACGCCAGGTTGGCGATGCGCACCTGCACGTAGGGCGTGGCCAGCAGGTAGATGGTGTACACCACCAGCACGGTCCACAGGATCAGGCCGAACGTCACGGCGAGGGCGGACTGGCCGCGCGGCGCGCCGGGCGCGGGCGTCAGCAGGTAGGCGCCGATACCGAACACGATGGCCACGACCAGCAGGCCGCCCAGCGCCACCAGCAAGGCCACCAGGTAGGGCTTGATGAAACGGCGCGCCGGCACGTCGTAGGAGGCAGCGGCGGCGCCGAATTGCAGGTGGCGGTGCTGGTAGCGCTTCATCGACCCGTGCATCAGCGGCCAGGCCAGGTAGAGCAGGAAGGCAAACGCCGCCGACTTGCCGGTGGGGTCGATGGCGACCAGCGCGCCGGGCAGCAGGAACATCAGCAGCGGCGGCAGGTAGGCGGCGTAGGCGCCGCCGACGCTGCCGGAAAAGTCGAAATGCAGCCCGCGATACTGGCTGTTGTGCAGCCGGAAGCGCAGTGCGCTGCGCAGGAAAAACGGCAGCAGCAGCAGCAGCGCGGCGACGATGGCCAGGCCGATGGCCAGCGAAAAGCCGAACGCATAATGGTAGGCGGCCAGCAGCACCACTGCCAGCAGGCGGCCCCTGAAGATCGCCCTGGGGTCGCCGCGAAAGTCGAACACGGCGCCGGCCAGCCGGGTATTGCGGTCGAAGTATTGCAGTCGGCGCACCTTGGCCCAGGCCGAGTAGATGCCCAGCGACGCCACCGTCAGCAGCAGGTTGACGATCCAGATGCGGAAATACTCCTGGCCGCTGCCGGTGAAGGCGAAGGCGTGCACTTCCGGGCTGGCGACGCTGTCGCTGGCCTTCGGCGCGCACACGGGGAGGGGAGGGTCGACGATGTCGGAAGGCTCGTGCATGGGCGGCGCCGTGGTTGTCAAAAAGGTCAACGCATTCTATCGATGTCTGGCGCTTCGTGGTGAATATATTATTGTTGTCTGATTGGTCTCATCACCGGCCCGGGCGCCGTCTTCCATATGTCCTCAGCCCGGCCGGCTGCTGCCTTTTTGCCTTGTTCTCGGGAAGTTGTGGCTGGTTTAAGGTATAATTTCAATTTCCCGCACGTGCCGTTCGGCACCTCCTGCAATGACCAAATTTGTCTTCGTCACCGGTGGCGTCGTGTCTTCCCTTGGAAAAGGGATTGCCGCCGCCTCTCTCGCCGCGATCCTTGAATCGCGTGGCCTCAAAGTCACCATGCTCAAGCTCGATCCGTACATCAACGTCGATCCGGGCACGATGAGCCCCTTGCAGCACGGGGAAGTATTCGTTACTGACGACGGCGCCGAAACCGACCTCGACCTCGGCCACTACGAGCGCTTCATCAGCACCCGCATGAAAAAGGTGAACAACTTCACCACCGGCCAGATCTACGAATCGGTGATCCGCAAGGAGCGCCGCGGCGAATACCTGGGCAAGACGGTCCAGGTCATCCCGCACATCACCAACGAGATCCAGGACTACATCTACCGCGGCGCCGAAGGCGCCGACATCGCGCTGGTCGAAATCGGCGGCACCGTCGGCGACATCGAATCGCTGCCGTTCCTCGAAGCTGTGCGCCAGCTGTCGCTGCGCGCCGGCCGCAAGTCGTCCGCCTTCGTGCACCTGACGCTGGTGCCGTACATCGCCTCGGCGGGCGAACTGAAAACCAAGCCGACCCAGCACAGCGTGCAGAAGCTGCGCGAGATCGGCATCTCGCCGAACGCCTTGCTGTGCCGCGCCGACCGCCCGATTCCCGCCGACGAGCGCGCCAAGATCTCGCTGTTTTCCAACGTCGAAGAGCAGGCCGTCATCTCGGTATGGGACGTCGACACCATCTACAAGGTGCCGCAGGTGCTGCACGACCAGGGCCTCGACGCCATCATCCTCGAGGCGCTCGGCATGGAAGCGCCGCCGGCCGACCTGTCGATGTGGACCCGCCTGATTCACGCGCTGGAGCACCCGAAGACCGACGTCACCATCGGCATGGTCGGCAAGTACGTCGATCTGACCGAGTCCTACAAGTCGCTGACCGAAGCGCTGCGTCACGCCGGCATCCACACCGAAAGCCGCGTCAACATCGAATACCTCGATTCGGAAGACATCGAGACCAAGGGCAGCGCCCACCTGGCCAAGTACGATGCGATCCTGGTGCCGGGCGGCTTCGGCAAGCGCGGCGTCGAAGGCAAGATCATGGCCGCCCGCTATGCGCGCGAACACAACATTCCTTACCTCGGCATTTGCCTCGGCATGCAGGTCGCGCTGATCGAATACGCGCGCCACATGGCCGGCATGGAAAACGCCAACTCCACCGAGTTCGATCCGGACACCGACCAGCCGGTCGTGGCCCTCATCAACGAGTGGCAGAACCACGACGGCAAGGTCGAGAAGCGCGACGAGCGTTCGGACCTGGGCGGCACCATGCGCCTGGGCGCGCAGACCTGCGCGGTCAATCCCGGCACGCTGGCGGCCGAGATCTACGGCAGCGTCGTCACCGAGCGCCACCGCCACCGCTACGAAGCGAACAACCACTACCTGGCGCGCGTCGAAGCGGCCGGCCTGATCGTGTCCGCACGCACGCCGACCGAAGACCTGTGCGAAATCATGGAACTGCCGCGCACCGGCCCCAACGCGCACCAGTGGTACATGGGCGTGCAGTACCACCCGGAGTTCAAGTCGACGCCGCGCACCGGCCACCCGCTGTTCATTTCGTTCATCAAGGCAGCGCTCGCGCACAAGGCGGCAAGCGCCGAGCCAGTCTTGCTAGGAGACGCAGCATGAAACTTTGCGGATTCGACGTCGGCCTCGACCAGCCGATTTTCCTGATTGCCGGCACCTGCGTGATCGAATCGCGCCAGATGGCGATGGATACCGCCGGCGCGCTGAAGGAACTGACCAGCGCGCTGGGCATCCCCTTCATCTACAAGTCCTCGTTCGACAAGGCCAACCGCTCGTCGGGCAGCACCTTCCGCGGTCCCGGCCGCGAGAAGGGCCTCGAGATCCTCGCCGACGTCAAGCGCGAGCTGGGCGTGCCGGTGCTGACGGACGTGCACACGATCGACGAGCTGCCGGAAGTATGCGCCGTGGTCGACGTGATCCAGACGCCGGCCTTTTTGTGCCGCCAGACCGATTTCATCGTCGCCTGCGCGCAGACCGGCCTGCCGGTCAACATCAAGAAGGGCCAGTTCCTCGCGCCGCACGACATGAAGAACGTGATCGACAAGGCGCGTGCGGCTGCCCGCCAGAAAGGCCTGAACGAAGACAATTTCATGGCGTGCGAGCGTGGCGTTTCCTTCGGCTACAACAACCTGGTATCGGACATGCGTTCGCTGGCCATCATGCGCGAATCGAACTGCCCGGTAGTGTTTGACGGCACCCACTCGGTGCAGCTGCCTGGCGGCCAGGGCACGTCGTCGGGCGGCCAGCGCGAGCACATCCCCGTGCTGGCGCGCGCTGCTGTCGCTGCCGGCATCGCCGGCCTGTTCATGGAGACGCATCCGAACCCGGCCGAAGCGATGTCGGACGGCCCCAACGCGATGCCGCTTGGCCGCATGAAAGAGCTGCTGTCGACGCTGGTCGATATCGACCGCATCGTCAAAAAAGCCGGCTTCCTCGAAACCAGCTTCGCCTGATGCGCCAAAGCTGGTGTCAGGTCTGACATTAAGACATTCGCGCCTGAATGTCTTAATGTCAGACCTGACACCAGCGTTTTGGCGTGCATGCTGACCATTTTCTTACCTTCGGAGACTAAAAACATGAGTGCTATCGTTGACATTATCGGCCGTGAAATTATCGATTCGCGCGGCAATCCAACCGTCGAATGCGATGTGCTGCTCGAATCCGGAGTGATGGGCCGCGCGGCGGTGCCGTCCGGCGCCTCGACCGGCTCGCGCGAAGCGATCGAGCTGCGCGACGGCGACCCGAAGCGCTATTTCGGCAAGGGCGTGCTGCAGGCCTGCGAGAACATCAACACCGAAATCTCCGAAGCCATCATGGGCCTCGATGCCAATGAGCAGGCTTTCCTCGACCGCACCCTGATCGACCTCGACGGCACCGAAAACAAGAGCCGCCTGGGCGCCAACGCCATGCTGGCGGTGTCGATGGCAGTGGCCAAGGCCGCCGCCGAAGAAGCCGGCCTGCCGCTGTACCGCTATTTCGGCGGCTCGGGCGCCATGCAGATGCCGGTGCCGATGATGAACGTCATCAACGGCGGCGCCCACGCCGACAATAACCTGGACATCCAGGAATTCATGATCATCCCGGTCGGCGCGCCTTCGTTCAAGGAAGCGATCCGCTACGGCGCCGAAGTGTTCCACACGCTCAAGAAAATCCTGCACGCGCGCGGCCTGGCCACCTCGGTCGGCGACGAAGGCGGTTTCGCGCCGTCGGTGGCCAACCATGAAGAAGCGATCAAGCTGATCATGCTGGCCATCGAAGAGGCCGGCTACGAGCCGGGCACCCAGATCGCGCTGGGCCTGGATTGCGCCGCCAGCGAGTTCTACAAGGACGGCAAGTACGTGCTGCAAGGCGAGGGGCTGCAGCTGTCGGCCACCGACTTCACCAACATGCTCGCCACCTGGGTCGACAAGTACCCGATCATCTCGATCGAGGATGCGATGGCCGAAGGCGACTGGGAAGGCTGGGCGATCCTGACTGCCGCGCTGGGCAAGAAGGTGCAGCTGGTCGGCGACGACCTGTTCGTCACCAACACCAAGATCCTGAAAGAAGGCATCCAGAAGGGCATCGCCAATTCGATCCTCATCAAGATCAACCAGATCGGCACCCTGACCGAAACCTTCGCCGCCATCGAAATGGCCAAGCGCGCCGGCTACACCGCGGTCATCTCGCATCGCTCCGGCGAAACGGAAGACTCGACCATCGCCGACATCGCGGTCGGCATGAACGCCTTGCAGATCAAGACCGGCTCGCTGTCGCGCTCGGACCGGATGGCCAAATACAACCAGTTGCTGCGCATCGAGGAAGACCTGGGCGACATCGCCAGCTACCCGGGCCGCGACGCGTTCTATAATCTGAAGTAATCAAGTGACTGACCGGCCGGCTTTGCTGGCCGGTTTCAACATATGCGCCTCATTACGCTTGTCCTCGCAGCGCTGCTGCTGCTGATCCAGTATCCCTTGTGGTTGGGCAAGAAGGGCGGCTGGCTGCGCGTGTCCGACCTGGAAACCCAGGTCGCCGCCAGCCATCGCAGGACCGACGAACTGAAGGCGCGCAACGCCAAGCTCGACTCCGAAGTGCGCGACCTCAAGGAGGGCACCGGCGCGGTCGAGGAGCGCGCCCGCTACGAGCTGGGCATGATCAAATCCAACGAGATTTTCGTGCAGGTGCTGGGCGTCAACGATAAGCCGGTTGAATCTAAAACGGCGATGCCGGCGGTGCCGCCAAGTACCGCCCCAAAAAAGCCGACGGTCCACTAGCCGCAGAGCAGCCGCACGTCCACTTCCATCAATGCGCGTCGTAGTGTCTAATCTACGATCGTGGCATGATCGCCCGCGAATGGAGGAGGAGCCATGGCTGAAGAGTTTACGCCGTTCGACCCCGCCGAGTTCCTTGCTAGTTCCGAGGAAATCGAGGTATTCCTGGCCGATGCCTTCGAGACGGGAAATTCGTCGTACATCGCTGTCGCACTGAATGACGTTGCGCGCGCCGAAGGCGTGGAAGCCTTGGCGCAGCGCAGTGGACTATCCGGCGAACAACTTCAGCAATGCTTGAGTGACGGCGGCAACCTAACGCTGCAAGCAACCCTCGCCATCTTAGGCGCCCTTGGCTTGACGCTGACGGTCGCCCCCGCTGCGACTGCTGTCGAGCACGCGAAGTCAAGCCTGTCGCCCGAACGCGACCCGGTGGACCCGGCATTACATCGAACTGGTACGGCGCAGTAAGCGCCGTACGCTAGTCGAGCGATATTGAGCCTGACACTACTCGATCAGGGTCTTCACCATCACCCGGCCGTCGCCCAGCGGGCTCTCCTGGCGCACCATCAGCTGCGTACCCTTGGCGAACCAGAACGTCGACACCGACCCTGGCCGGTTGTAGTCGGTCGTCACCACCCAGCAATCGACCGGCCCGGCCGGCCCGGCAATCGCCGCCGAGCCCGCCACCTTGAAGAGGTAGCGCTGCGGCGGCGTGCGCCCGCCCGGGTGGTAGAAATTGATGCTGGCTTCGTAGCCGGCCGCCAGCGGCAGCGCCTGCAGGGTCTCGATGTCGGTTTCGAAGTTGTAGGTCGGCTCGGGCGAATCGACCGACAGGTCTTTCTGCGTGTTGTCGGCGAGGTCCTTGATGCCGGTGATTCTGTCGGGCGCGAAGGCGAACCCTTCGACGACGCGCTTGCCTTCGCGCTCGCTGACGCGCTCGTGCGTGCGCGGGCGGAAGCTGCCGGCCTCGAACCACGAATCGAACAGCCGCGTCGACGGCGGATTGACGCCATCCCAGCGCTGCCTTACCTGCATCAGCTGTTGCGATCCTTGCTGTTCGAAGTGCACTTCGCGCGTCCAGATGTCGATCGGCGTGCTCGCCTCGCCCGCTTTCATGAAGCGCAGGTAGCGGTGGGCGCCTTCCTTGATGAGTGCGAAGTGCGGCAGCGGGGTGCCGACGTCGACCTTTGAAACAGCCGCGTGGGCGGTGAGGGAAATGGCGGCCAGCAAGGTGGCACCGAGCAGTTTAAAACCGGGAGTGTGCATATATCCTTTGCCCTGGTTAAAAACATCATTCTAATTCATAAATAATTCAACATTGCAATTGTTGTGATTTCCAGTAGTCGAGCGGCGACTGGCCGACCAGCCGCGTGAAGTTGCGCGTGAAATGGGCCTGGTCGAAAAAGCCAAGCTCGCCTGCCAGCGCGGCCAGGTCCACCGGCGCGCGTTGCGCCAGGCGCCAGGCCGCTTCCTGCAGCCGGAAACGCTGGATCACCCACTTCGGCGATACGCCGACGTAGTTGCTGAACAATCGCTGCAGCGCCCGTTCCTCGATGCCCACCTGCGCGCACAAGGCGCCGACGCTGGTGGGACCCTGCGCGGCGGCGGCCGCCTCGACCGCCTGCGCGGCCACGCGTGCGCGCGGCGCCGGCGCCGGCAGCACCGCCTCCAGCATCGCCTGCGCCGCGGCCACCATCGACGCGTCGCTGGCCTGGCGCAGCACGCGCTGCTCGGCGTCGGCGCCGGATACCTTCAGCACATCGTCCACCGCCATCGTCCGGTCGGCCAGCCTCGACAACGGGCGGTCGATGAAGGGGCGCAGCCCGCCCGGCTTGAAGCGCACGCCGAGTACCCGCCCGGCGCCCTCGACCGTGCGCACGAACGCGCCGCGCACGACGCCGTGCACGGCAGTCTGGCCGCAGTCGAACACCAGGTGCGCGTTCGGATAGGGCAACACCCGCTGCACCTCAGCCGGCCGCTCGCCCATGTCCCACTCGACCACCCAGAAATAGTCGACAAACGCCTGCAACGGCGCGCAGGCAGGGTAGGTCGCCAGCCGGATCCGGCGCGCGGCGCCGAGCGGATCGACCAGACCTTTTGGCGTGCCGTTGTCGGGTTTATGCAATATCTTCTCCATGCGCGGCAGTAATCTGGATGTGCTCGAGCCCATCCATAAAGAAAGAAAAAGATGACTTTATTCCATTTTGCTGGCAGTGTAGCCGCAATATTTTTCTGCCTTCAATCCAGCGTCGCCGCCCAGGCGGCGCCAACCCGACCAGGAGCGCCTCACGTGAAACAACATGCAAGCGGATCGTTCGAGATCACCATGACACCGGCGGCGCCGCCGCAGCACGAAGGTTGCACGGCGGTCGGCAGGATGGTGCTCGACAAACAGTACGCAGGCGAACTGGCCGCAAGCGGCAAGGGCGAGATGTTGACGGCGGTCACCGATACGCCAGGCTCGGCGGCGTACGTCGCCATCGAACGCATCACCGGCTCGCTGCAGGGCAAGCAGGGCAGCTTTGTCATCCAGCACGTCGGCAACATGCGCGGCGGCGAGCAGCAGTTGTCGATCAGCGTGGTCGCCGATTCGGGCACCGGCGAACTGGCCGGCATCACCGGTAAGCTGAGCTTGAAAATGGTGGAGCGCAAGCATTTCTACGAGTTCGAATACGAACTGCCGTAAACGAGAGGTGTACCTGTGAGTACCGACAAGTGGAGTGAAAAGGAAAAGAAGATCGCACGCCGCGCGTTCGATACGGCTATTGAACGCGAGCGCACTGCTTTGTTGGCGGAGTTCAGGCAAAAAGCCGCTGACGCAAAGGACTTCGGCGATCTGTGGGCGATCCAGGAATATCTCGTCGAGCGACAACGGACCCTCGACGCCAGATATGACTATCGTTACTCCCAGCTTATTGTCGTATTCGGCATGCTGGTGCGCGAGAAGCGCGTCGCGGAGGACGAGCTCGCCGGACTTGCAAAAGAAAAGCTCGGTGCAATCCGAGCGTTCGCCAGGGGCTAGGTCGCCGGCGTATCGACCGCAATCGTCGCCAGCACCGCCCGCACCGCCGGCGGGATCGGCACCGGCCGGCTGCTGGCGCGATCCACAAACACGTGCACGAAATGGCCGGCAGCCGACGGCGCCGGCGCGTCGTTGCGGAAAATCGCCAGCTCGTAGCGCACGCTCGAGTTGCCCAGCCTGGCCACCCGCAGGCCGACATGGACGGTATCCGGGAACGACACCGAACTGAAGTACGAGCAGCCGCTGTCGACCACCATGCCGACCACCTGGTCGGCGTGGATGTCGAGCAAGCCATTCCCGATCAGGAACTCGTTGACGGCGGTGTCGAAGTAGCTGTAGTACTGGACGTTGTTGACGTGGCCGTAGCTGTCGTTGTCCATCCAGCGCGTCGGGATGGCCAGGAAGTGCGGGAACGCCGAACGGGCAGCCTCGCGCATGTTCAGTGCTTGACTTCGCTGGCGGGGATCAGGATCTCCACCGGCGTGTCGCCAACGAACAGCTGCGCGCAGTCGACCTTGTCGAACTCGTAGTGCTTGCCGCAGAAATCGCAGTTGATGCCGAGATGGCCGAGCTCGGCAAGGGCATCCTCGACCTCTTCCTGGCCCAGCATCTTGAGCATGTTGCCGACTTTTTCGCGGGTGCAGCTGCAGTGGAACTGCGGATGGGCCGGCTCGAACACGCGGATCGTCTCTTCCCAGAACAGCCGGTTCATCAGGGTCTGGATGTCGGTCGACAGCAGTTCTTCCTGCTTGAGCGTGGAGGCGAGCATGACGGCGCGGTTCCACGTTTCGAGGTCGTCCGCTTCGCTGGCCTGCTCGACCTGGTCTTCCTTGCCGCTGTGGCGCGGCAGCTTTTGCAGCAGCAGCCCGCGCGAGACGGTGTCGTTGGCAGCCAGCCACAGGCGCGTGTCGAGCTGCTCGGAGCGCAGCATGTAGTTTTCGATGACGGTGGCCATGTCGTCGCCATCTAACGGGACGATGCCCTGGTACGGCTGCTGGCCCGGCATCTTCTCGAGCGGGTCGAGCGTGATGACGAAGCGGCCCTTGCCGCTGACGTTGAGCAGCTCGGTCAGGCTGGCGTCGTCGGCCACGGTGACGCCTTCGCCCAGCTTGGCGGTGGCGCGCAGGCGCAGGTCCGAGTCGCACTCGACGACGAGCAGGCGCACCGGGCCGTCGCCGTGGATCTGCATGATGATGGCGCCGTTGAACTTGAGGTTGGCCGACAGCAGGGCGGCGGCGGCCAGCATTTCGCCCAGCACCGTCTTGACCGGGGCGGGATAGTCGTGGCGCTGCTGCACTTCGCGCCAGGTGTCGGAGATTTCGACGAACTCGCCCTTGACGGCAGCGTTGTCGAAGATGAATTTTTGCAGGGTGTCTTTGGTATCTTGGGTCATTGTCTATCCGATTTTCTTCAGTTCCGCCTGATAACGCTTGCCGCGCGCGACGTAGCCGTCGGCAATGGCGCGCAGGCGCTCGATGTCTTCAGCGGCCAGCGTGCGTACCGCCTTGGCCGGGCTGCCCAGGATCAGGGTGTTGTCGGGGAATTGCTTGCCTTCCGTGACGAGGGCGCCGGCGCCCACCAGGCAGCCCTTGCCGATCACGGCGCCGTTCATCACCACCGCCTGGATGCCGATCAGCGCACCGTCGCCGATGGTGCAGCCGTGCAGCATGGCCTGGTGGCCGATCGAGACGCCGACGCCGATGTCGAGCGGATAGCCCATGTCGGTATGCATCACGGTGCCTTCCTGCACATTGCTGTCGGCGCCGATGGAGATCAGTTCGTTGTCGCCGCGAATCGTCACGCCGTACCAGACGGTCGCGTTGGGGCCGACGGCAACCTTGCCGATCAGGTTGGCAGTGTCGGCCACCCACGCCGAAGGATCGATCTGGGGTGCGTCGTCGCCGAGTTGGTAGATAGCCATGGTGTGCGGTCAGAGTTTGTTGGGATGGGGTTATTTTACGCCGTCGGTCGCCGTCCGGCCCAACGACAGCAAATGGGGCCGCCGGGCAAGAAATCAACAGCCGCGTATAATTCGAACGATCGTTCTTTTATATTGCCGAGCCATGAAACCATCCCGTTCCGAATTCATCGCCGTGCGCGGCCTGCGCACCCACGTCCGCCACTGGGGGCGAGAAGGGGCGCCGATCATCTTCATGGTGCACGGCTGGATGGACGTCGGCGCGTCGTTCCAGTTCGTCGCCGACAGCCTGGGCGGCGACTGGCACGTGATCGCCCCCGACTGGCGCGGTTTCGGCCAGACCGAGCGCGCCCACGCCGACACCTACTGGTTTCCCGACTACCTGGCCGACCTCGACGTGATGCTCGACCATTATTCGCCCGGCGTGGCGGTCAACCTGCTCGGCCACAGCATGGGCGGCAACGTCGTCGGCATCTACGCCGGCGTGCGGCCCGAGCGCGTGCGCCGGCTGGTGAATCTGGAAGGCTTCGGCATGCCGGCCACGCGCGCCGAGCAGGCGCCGCGCCACTACGCCAAGTGGCTGGACGCGTTGCGCGAGCCGGCGGCGCTGCGCACCTATCCGAGCGTGGCGGCAGTGGCGGCGCGCCTGCAGAAGACCAATCCGCGCCTGTCGGACGCGCGCGCGGCTTTCCTGGCGCCGCACTGGTCGGCGCAGAACGATGCCGGCGAGTGGGAGATCCTGGGCGACCCCGCCCACAAGAAGCCGAGCCCGATCCTGTACCGGGTCGAGGAAGTAATGGCGTGCTGGAGCGCGATCACGGCGCCGGTGCTGTGGGTGGAGGCGGAAGACACCAATATGTGGCAGTGGATGGGGCCGAAAGAACAGGCGCGCGTCGAGGTTGACCGCCGCCTGTCGCACCTGAAGGACGTGCGGGCCAGGATGATGGCCGACGCCGGCCACATGCTGCACCACGACCAGCCCGAGCAGCTGGCGGCCATGATCGACGAGTTTCTGACTGCAGCAGAAGGGGTCTGACCCGGGTTTTCCTCTGGGGTCAGACCCCGGATTCGTTGGCGCCGGCCACACTGAACGCGTCGAAGTATGCCTGGCAGCAGTCAGCGTACAATGCACCTTTAGCCACTCGCGCCTGTCTGCAAGCCGTACTTTTATGCTAAACGTTGATTTGCACTGCCACTCGAACGTCTCCGACGGCGTCCTGTCGCCGGCCGCCGTGGCGCAGTACGCGCACAAGGCCGGCGTGCACGTGTGGGGCCTGACCGACCACGACGAAGTGGGCGGCATCGCCGCCGCGCGCGCCGCAGCCGGCGCCATCGGCATGCAGTTCATCCCCGGCGTCGAAATCTCGATCACCTGGGCCGGCCAGACCGTCCACATCGTCGGCGTGCAGATCGACGAAACCCACCCGGTGCTGCTGCAGGGCCTGGCCGAGACCCGCGCCGGGCGCGACGCGCGCGGGCGCGAAATGGCCGCGCAGCTGGCGCGGGCCGGCATCCCCGGCGCCTACGAGGGCGCCCTCAAGTACGTCGCCAACCCCGACCTGATGTCGCGCACCCATTTCGCCCGCTACCTGGTCGAGACGGGCGTGTGCGCCAACGTCCCGGAAGTGTTCCGTAAATACCTGACAGAGGGCAAGCCTGGCTACGTGCCGCATCGCTGGGCAACGCTGGAACAGGCGGTCGGCTGGATCAACGCCGCCGGCGGCATCGCCGTCGTCGCCCATCCGGGGCGCTACAAGTTCAGCCCGGTCGCCGAAGGGGCCATGCTCGACGAGTTCAAGCAACTGGGCGGCACCGCCATCGAAGTGGTCACCGGCAGCCATACCCCGGACCAGTATCCGGTATACGCCGAACTGGCCAGGCGCTACGGCTTTCTGGCCTCGCGCGGCACCGATTTCCACGCGCCGGGCGAATCGCGCGCCGATTTCGCCCTGCTGCCGCCACTGCCCGCCGGGCTCAAGCCGGTGTGGCACGACTGGTTCTGAACGCGGCTCTTGAATTTCCTTGGTGACAGCCGCATCTTGACTGTGTGGCATCACAACCCGCGCGCGCCATGGGTTCGCTTCCGCGCGCGAACGACGTTTATCGGAGCTGACAAACAATGAAACGCATCTTCCTGTTCCTCGCTACGAACCTTGCGGTCGTGCTGGTGCTGTCGCTCGTGCTCAACGTGCTGGGCGTGGGCAGGGCGGTCAGCGGCGCCGGCATCGACGTCGGCGCGCTGCTGGTGTTTTCCGTCGTCGTCGGCTTTACCGGCTCGATCATTTCGCTGCTGATCAGCAAGCCGATGGCCAAGTGGTCGACCGGCGCGCGCGTCATCGACCAGCCGTCCGGTTCGTCCGAACTGTGGCTCGTCAACACGGTGCGCCAGCTGGCCGAGCGCGCCGGCATCGGCATGCCGGAAGTGGCGGTCTACGACGGCGAACCGAACGCGTTCGCCACGGGCGCTTTCAAGAATTCGGCGCTGGTGGCCGTCTCCACCGGCCTCTTGGCCAACATGAACCGCGACGAAGTCGAAGCGGTGCTCGGCCACGAGATCGCCCACGTTGCCAATGGCGACATGATCACCCTGACCTTGATCCAGGGCGTGGTCAACACCTTCGTCGTGTTCATGGCGCGCGTGGTCGGCTTCTTCGTCGACAAGGTCTTGCTGCGCGGCAACAGCGACCGCGGCCCCGGCATCGGCTACATGGTCACCGTGTTCGTCTGCGAAATCGTGTTCGGCCTGGTCGCCTCGATGATTGTCGCCTGGTTCTCGCGCCAGCGCGAATTCCGCGCCGACGCCGGCTCGGCCACGCTGCTGGGCAGTTCGGTGCCGATGCAGCACGCGCTGGCGCGGCTGGCCGGCATCGCCCCGGGCGAACTGCCGCAAAGCATGGCCGCGTTCGGCATCAGCGGCGGCAACACCGGCTGGGGCGCGCTGTTCGCCACCCACCCGCCGATGGAACAGCGCATCGCGGCGCTGCAGAACCTGCCGCGCTAACACAACAGGACAACGATGAGCCAGTTTTTCCAGATCCATCCAGAGAATCCGCAGGCGCGCCTGATCAAGCAGGCCGCCCAGATCGTCGGCAGCGGCGGCATCGTCGCGCTGCCGACCGACTCCTGCTATGCGCTGGTATGCCATCTCGACGACAAGGCCGCGGTCGAAAGACTGCGCCGCATCCGCGGCATCGACGACAAACATCATCTGACCCTGCTGTGCCGCGACCTGTCCGAAATCGCCCAGTACGCGCGGGTCGACAACAGCCAGTTCCGCCTGCTCAAGGCGGCCACGCCGGGCCCGTACACGGTGATCCTGGAGGCGACCCGCGAAGTACCGCGCCGGCTGTCGCATCCGTCGCGCAAGACGATCGGCCTGCGGGTGCCGCAAAACGCCATTGCGCTGGCGCTGCTGGCCGAACTGGGCCAGCCGCTGATCGGCACCACCCTGATCACCCCGGACAACGAACTGCTCAACGACCCCGAGGAGATCCGCGAGCGCCTGGCCAGGCAGATCGACCTGATCATCGACGGCGGCGCCTGCTCGATGGAGCCGACCACCGTCATCGACCTGACCAGCAGTGAACCCCTGCTGGTGCGGCAGGGGCGCGGCGACCCGGCCGCCTTCGGCCTTTGAGTGTTCCTTCCCTGACGTTCTCCTCCATTCACCACCACCCGCCGGGTCGGCCGCCGACCCTGCTCTGATAGAATCGCATCCATGAACCAAATCATCCAGGCGATCGCCGTCTACGCACTGCCGGTCATCTTTGCCATCACCCTGCACGAAGCCGCGCACGCCTACGCCGCCAAGTATTTCGGCGACACCACCGCGTTTGCCGCCGGCCGCATGAGCATGAATCCGCTGCGCCATATCGATCCCTTCGGCACCATCTTGCTGCCGGCGCTGATGTTCGCCTTCACGCCCTTCGTGTTCGGCTACGCCAAGCCGGTGCCGATCGATTTCAACCGCCTGCGCAATCCGAAAAAGCAGATGGCCTGGGTAGCGCTGGCGGGGCCGGCCGCCAATTTCGTCATGGCCTTCGGCTGGCTGGTGTTTGCCATCGTGCTCGCCGCCACCCACGTCACCGAGCCCTATCTGCACAAGGTGGCCCAGGCCGGCATCTTCGTCAACGTGCTGATGTTCGTGTTCAACCTGGTGCCGATCCCGCCGCTCGACGGCGGCCGCATCCTGACCAGCATCCTGCCGAACCGCCTCGCCTATAAATTCGCCAAGATCGAGCCGTACGGCTTTTTCATCGTGCTTGGCCTGCTATTCTTTAATATCCTGAACTACTGGTTCACGCCGATGACCGCGCTGACGCAATACCTGTTGCGCATTCTCGCCACTCCCCTGACCTTTTTGCTGAACTGACCAGCCATGTATCCCGATCGCGTCGTTTCCGGCATGCGCCCGACGGGCTCCATGCACCTCGGCCACTACCACGGCGCCCTGAAGAACTGGGTCAGGATGCAGGCGCAGCAGCCGTGCCTGTTCTTCGTGGCCGACTGGCACGCCCTGACGACGCACTACGACGATCCCACCATCATCGAAAAGAGCGTCTGGGAAATGCTGGTCGACTGGCTGGCGGCCGGCATCGATCCGTCGCAGGCAACCCTGTTCATCCAGTCGAAGGTGCCGGAGCATGCCGAGCTGCACCTGCTGCTGTCGATGGCCACGCCGCTCGGCTGGCTCGAGCGGGTGCCGACCTACAAGGACCAGATCGAGAACCTCGCCAGCCGCGACCTGGCCACCTACGGCTTTCTCGGCTACCCGCTGCTGCAGGCGGCCGACGTGCTGATCTACCGCGCCAGCCAGGTGCCGGTCGGCGAAGACCAGGTGCCGCACATCGAAATGATGCGCGAGATCGCGCGCCGCTTCAACCACCTGTACGGCAAGGAAAAAGGCTTCGAGGAAAAGGCGATGGAAGCGGTGCGCAAGCTCGGCAGCAAGCGCGCCAAGCTGTACCAGGAACTGCGCACCGAATACCAGCAGGAGGGCAGGGATGCCGCGCTGGACCAGGCGCGCGCCATGCTCGACGACGCCCAGAGCCTGTCGAACATCGACCGCGAGCGCCTGTTCGGCTACCTCGAGGGCAGCCGCAAGCTGATCCTGGTCGAGCCGCAGGCGAAGCTGACGGCCGCCTCGCGCCTGCCCGGGCTGGACGGGCGCAAGATGTCCAAGAGCTACGGCAATTCGATCGCGCTGCGCGAAGACAAGGACTCGCTCACCAAAAAGGTCCGCACCATGCCGACCGACCCGGCGCGGGTGCGCCGCACCGACCCCGGCACGCCGGCCAGGTGCCCCGTCTGGCAGCTGCACGAAGTCTATTCCGACCAGGCCACGCGCGACTGGGTGGTCAAGGGCTGTACCACGGCCGGCATCGGCTGCCTGGAATGCAAGCAGCCGGTGATCGACGCCATCGTGCGCGAGCAGGAACCGATGCACGAGCGCGCCCAGCAATACCTCGACGACCCGGCGCTGGTGCGCGCGATCGTCGCCGACGGCTGCGACAGCGCCCGCAAGCTGGCGCAGGAAACCATGCGCGACGTGCGCGAGGCAATGGGACTGGGTTACGCCTGATGGGCCACGCCATCGATTACCCGTCGGCATGGATCGAACGCTTCGCCCGCCTGATTCCGGCCGGCGAAGTGCTCGACCTTGCCTGCGGCAGCGGCCGCCACGCGCGCCACCTGGCCGCGCGCGGCCACCCGGTCACCGCGCTCGACCGCGATGCCGAGGCGCTGGCGCTGGCCGCCGGCCCCGGCATCGCCACCATGCAATACGACCTGGAGGCGCCGGGCGCTGCCTGGCCTTTCGCCCCGGGGCGCTTCGCCGGCATCGTCGTCGCCAACTACCTGCACCGCCCGCTGATGGCGCAGCTGGCCGCCAGCCTGCGCCCGGACGGGGTACTGCTGTACGAAACTTTCGCCGTCGGCAACGAAGCCTTCGGCAAGCCGTCCAACCCGGCCTTCCTGCTGGCGCGCGGCGAACTGCTGCAGTTCGCCGGCGACAACGGCCTGTCCGTGATCGCTTTCGAGGAGGGTTATTGCGCCGTGCCGAAACCGGCGATGCTGCAGCGCCTGTGCGCCGGCGGCCCCGGATTTGCGGCCCGCAACGCCGTTCTGGAGCCTTTATGAATGGCGTTTCTGGCCGAGAATGAACCATTCGGCCGGCCTATCCGCTACAATCAGGTTTTTATTGACTATCACAGCCGCAAAATTATGATCAAGGGCAGCATAGTAGCAATCGTCACACCGATGCACGCGGACGGCAGTCTCGACTATCCAGGCCTGCGCAAGCTGATCGACTGGCACATCGCCGAAGGCACCGACGGCATCGTCATCGTCGGCACCACGGGCGAGTCGGCCACCGTCAGCGTCGAAGAGCACTGCGAGCTGGTCAAGCTGGCCGTCGAGCACACCCGCGGCCGCATCCCGATCATCGCCGGCACCGGCGGCAACTCGACCGAGGAAGCCATCAAGCTGACCCGCCATGCGAGGGAAGTGGGCGCCGACGCCACCTTGCAGGTGGTGCCGTACTACAACCGTCCGACCCAGGAAGGCATGTACCGCCACTTCAAGGCGATCGCCGAAGCGGTCGACCTGCCGGTGATCCTGTACAACGTGCCGGGCCGCACGGTGGCCGACATGTCCAACGACACGGTGCTGCGGCTGGCCGCGATTCCGAATATCGTCGGCCTGAAGGACGCCACCGGCAACATCGGCCGCGGCGCCGAGCTGCTGCGGCTGGCGCCGAAGTCGTTTGCCGTCTATTCGGGCGACGATCCGACCGCCATCGCGCTGATGCTGCTGGGCGGCGCCGGCAACATTTCCGTCACCGCCAACGTGGCGCCGCGCGCGATGCACGAGCTGTGCGCGGCGGCGATGGCCGGCGAAGTGGCCAAGGCGATCGAGATCAACAACAAGGTCATTCCGCTGCACGCCAAGCTGTTCGTCGAGCCCAATCCGGTGCCGGTGAAATGGGCGATGGCCGAGATGGGCCTGATGCCGGCCGGCTTGCGCCTGCCGCTGGTGCCGTTAGCAAGCGAATTCCACGACACCGTCCGCGCCGCCATGCGCGAAGCCGGCGTCCTTCCACAGCCCTGAACCGCAAGGTTCGGGAATATTTTCGACACCAGCTGCCCGCAGCTCTACCCCATTACGACATGACTAATCGCAAGACACTTACCCCTGCCGCCCGCGGCGTCGTCCTTTCCGCGCTCATGGTCAGCCTCAGCGGCTGCGGTATGCTCAGTTCGGTGATGGAGTCCGACAAGCTCGACTACCGCGCCGCCAAGAAGGCCGCGCCGCTGGACGTGCCGCCGGACCTGACGCAGCTGCAGAAAGACAACCGCTACGCGGTGCCGGACGGCCGCGGGATCGCCACGGCGTCGGGCTACCAGCAGCAGGCAGGCGCGGCCGGCGTCGGCGCAGCCGTCGTCGCCAGCGGCGATGCGATCGGCGCGACCGGCAATGCCGCGGTCCGGGTCGAGCGCAACGGCAACCAGAAGTGGCTGGTGGTCAAGCAGACCCCCGAGCAGGTCTGGCCGCAGCTCAAGCAGTTCTGGCATGACGCCGGCTTCACCATCGCCACCGAATCGGCCGCCACCGGCGTGATGGAAACGGACTGGGCGGAAAACCGCTCGAAGATCCCGCAGGACATCATCCGCCGCACGCTGGGCCGTATTGTCGACGGCGCCTACTCGACGGGCGAGCGTGACAAGTTCCGCACCCGCCTCGAGCGCGCCCCTGACGGCGGCACCGAGATCTACATCAGCCACCGCGGCGCCGAGGAAGTGCTGACCGGCCCGCAGAAGGAAATCACCGCGTGGACGGTGCGCCCGAACGATCCGGGCCTGGAATCGCAGATGCTGGCCAAGCTGGTGGCGCGCCTGACCGGTGCGCCCGACGTCAAGGCCACCGAGACGATCGTCGCCAATGCGCCGGCGCAGCCGGTCCATGCCAAGCTGGTCGGCACCGGCGTGCAGGTCGACGAAGGCTTCGACCGCGCCTGGCGCCGCGTCGGCCTGGCGCTCGACCGCGTCGGCTTCACCGTCGAAGACCGCGACCGCGTCAACGGCGTGTACTTCGTGCGCTACGTCGATCCGGACGCAACCGGCTCGACCGGTTTCCTGAAGAAGCTGTTTACCTTCGGCGCGGCCGCCGACAAGGAGAAGGAAGCGCAGCGTTACCGCGTCCTGGTCAAGGCCGAGGCGAGCGGCAATACCAGCCTGGTCACGGTGCAGGCCAACGACGGCAAGCCTGAGGCGACCGGCACCAGCGCCAAGATCCTCAAGCTGCTGGGCGACGAGCTGAAGTAATCGCGGTGTTTGAACCTAAAAAAACCGGCCTGGTGCCGGTTTTTTTTCGTGCATGCGCCCGTCGTCTGAGCATGCATTACTTTTCACCAGGCGTAAAAAAGCCGGCCCGAAGGCCGGCTTTTCCAACAAACGAATTACTTGTTTGCAGCCGATGCAGCAGCCGATGCAGCCGAAGCAGCCGAAGCGGCAGCCGACACAGCGGTCGACGCAGCAGCAGCAGCGTCAGCAGCAGCCGAAGCAGCGACCGAAGCGTTGGCAGCAGCGGTGTCAGCAGGAGCAGCAGGAGCGGCAGGAGCAGCTGGAGCAACTTCAACTACTGGAGCTGGAGCAACGACTGGGGTCTCTTCTTTTTTGCTGCAAGCAGCCAAAGCAACAGCCATCAGGGAGATGATCAGCAGGGATTTTTTCATGGGTTTTCCTTAAATAATTCAAAAGTAGAACAATGGTATTGCGATGAATAATTACCGGTAATTATCGCTCTTTAGGGAATTCTCGTTAGCTTTCATACCTGTAATGGTGCTTGACAGACAACGGAAACTTCCTAACCCGATATTATAGCTAAATTTATGGCTTCGCAATAGGCGAAAGATGCTTTTATGGAAGTTTTTCGGGAAGCGCAAACGTTCTAATTGTAACAATTTGTTTATAACTAGATAATTTGCAAGTTTTCTATACTTCTTCCAAACGAAATTTGGTTATCGGCATGTTTTTCACAGCCCGGTGGTGGTCGGGTGCAGGCAGGGGCGCGACGCCATCCAGATGCCGCTGAACCGTTCAAGGCTGACCTCGGTGGCTGCCGGGTTGTCGAACGCCGCCTCGCCGCGCATGTGGTCGCTGTGGAAGCGGCGCACGATGTGGACGCCGTCGCCGACGCAAAACGAGTCGGTCAGGTGGCGCAGCGCGCTGCCGGTCGCGCGGCACGCGATCTGGTGGTTGAAGTCGCGCAGCAGGCGCACGAAGCGCGGGTACGTCAGCGCGATATGCTCGCTGCGGTGCATCGCCAGCTCGATGACGCCGCCGCCAGTGAGGAAATGGCGCAGCGCCGCATCGACGTCGGACAGGCCGAGCGGAAACACCCTGAAATCCGGGTCGAACAGCTGCAGCGTCGCCTGCGAGCGCGCGATGCACTCGCGAAAGCGGGCGCCGAACTCGAGGTGGGTCGTGAAGCGGTGGGCCGCGCCCTGGTCCATGTCAGCGATCCTTTCAGGCCAGTTCGATCCAGCCGTCCTGGTACCAGGTGTACAGCGCTTCGATGACGTCGTCGGACGCTCCGGCCAGCTCGTCGCCGGTGAGCGCGCGCGCGTTCGCCAGCGTGTCGAGCACGGCCTTGTCGGCGCGGCCGACGGCGAACGATTCGCCGTTGATGAAGACGTGCTTGCCGCGGTACAGCATCTGCGTCTTCAGCGACAGCACCACGCCGCGCCTGGCCAGCGCCTGCGCGAAGCGGCCCATCGTCAGCGGCTTGGCCGGGCCGGTGAAGAACACATTGTGCTTCGGCTCGGACAGGTGTTCGCCGAGGAAGATGGTGACGTCTTCCTCGGTGAAGCGCACCTTGTTCAGTTCGTCGGTAATGGTCGACAGCATGTGGCGCGGGATCTCGGCCGGCTTGTTCGACGTTTCCAGTTCCGGGTCGGCGTAGCGGCCCGGCAGGTCGATCGAATCGGCCATGAACTGCAGGAACGCTTCGCCCAGTTCCTGGTAGGACGGCGAGCGAAAGCCGATCGAATAGGTCATGCATTCGCCCTCGGCCACGCCGTCGTGCGCGTAATGGGGCGGCAGGTACAGCATGTCGCCCGGCTCCAGCACGAACTCCTGCTGCGGCTTGAAGTTCTTCAGGATTTTCAAGGGCATGCCGTCGACCAGCGTGAGGTCTTTCTGGGCGCCGATGCGCCAGCGGCGCGTGCCCTGCGCCTGCAGCAGGAACACGTCGTAGGAATCGAAATGGGGACCGACGCCGCCGCCGTCGGTGGCGTAACTGATCATCAGGTCATCGAGGCGGGCATCCGGGATGAAGCGGAACTGGCGCAGCAGCGCGTCGGCGCGCGCGTCGTACAGGTTGGCGCCCTGCACCAGCATGGTCCAGCCGGCGCGCGCGCGCGCGGGCAGGTCGGTCAGCGGGCCGTGCTGCATGTTCCACTCGCCGTCGAAGTGGGTGATCAGGCGCGACTCGATGAAGTTCTCGGTCGCCATGTTGGCCAGCGCGTCGAACGGCAGCACCGGCTTGAAGTTGGGAATGGCCTGGCGGATCAGTAATGGTTTCTTGTGCCAGTAATCGCGTAGAAACTGGGCCGGCGTGATGTCGCCGAGGAGCGGTATTTTTTTCATGCGTCATTATAACCATGGTTGTATAGGACCCAGGCTTGGCCGGAGGTATAATCGGCATGCTAAAACATTGAAAGGGAAGCACTATGAAGATTGCCAAGAACACAGTAGTCACGGTCAACTACAAGCTGTCCGATGCGCAGAACAACCTGATCGAAGATGGCAGTCAGCCCATGGTCTACCTGCACGGCGGTTACGAGAACACGCTGCCGAAGATTGAAGAAGAGCTCGATGGCAAGGAACCGGGCTACGCCTCGACCATCCAGATCGAGCCGGACGACGCCTTCGGCGACTACGACCCGGCGCTGGTGAAGGTCGAGCCGCGCAACCGCCTGCCCGAGCCGCTGGAAGTAGGCATGCAGTTCGAAGGCATGCCCGATTCGACCGACAGCGGCGACGACGCCATGATTTTCACGGTGACCGACATCGCCGATGACAAGGTCGTCCTCGATGGCAATCACCCGCTGGCCGGCATGGCCTTGCGTTTCGAGCTGTCGGTGATCGACGTGCGTCCCGCCACCGAAGAAGAAATCACGCACGAGCACGTGCACGGCGCCCATGGCCACCATCACGGTGACGACGACGAAAGCGATGCCGGCGACGAGTTCCGCACGCACCCGGTGCATTGATGTTCAGGGTCTGACCTTGGGTCTGACCTTGGGTCTGACCTTGGGTCTGACCTTGGGTCTGACCCCGCGGGGTCAGACCCTGGTGTAGCTGCGTGCACTCACCAGAAGGCGGAACCCCACACCACCCACGCGCAGTACTTACTACTTTTCGTCTGCGTTCTTCAGCGAAAACGGCGACGCCGCTCCTGGCGTCACCTTCACCTCCACCGCCCCCGATCCCAGGCTCAGATGGCCCAGGTTGCCGCGCCATTCGATGGCCGGCTTGACGTCGCTGTTGGCCGCCGTATCGATCAGCAGCACCTTGCCGGGAAACTTCTGCGCCAGCGTGGCGATCTGGCGGCGCGGCTCGTCGAAGCCGTCCTGCCGCGACGTCGTCCGCCCCAGCAGGGCGCGCAAGCCGCGCGGCTGCTCCAGCGCCTTGACGTCGCCTTCCGAAAACAGCACGATCGCATCGCGCTTCTCGCGCCGTGCCATGGCGAACAGGCGGTTGAGCCAGAAGCGGTTGGCCACCAGCCGGTCCTCGTACTCGCTGTTGCGGCCCGCCTCCGGCCGGTAATGGTTGTTGTTGGCCGGCAGGTTGACAGTCGCATAGAGCACGTCGCCCACTTCCCAGTGCGCATTCTCGGCGTAGCTGCGGAACTTGGCGCTGGCCGACAATCGCGTCAGCGGCAGCTTGCGCACCCCGAGCGACGTGGGCTCGCTGAAAAACACTTCGCGCAGGCGGTTCAGCCGCTCGATCGCGACCGAACGCCCGGCCGTGTTCTTGCATTCGCTCCAGTCGCTGGCGGCCGGCGCCACGATCATCGGCCGCCTGGCGTCGTCGAACATCTCGCGCCGCTTCTCGTACAGCTTGTCGCTGCACGACTCGCCCGCGCCCTTGATGCCGGTGACGACGACGAACGCCAGCGCCGCTTCGCTTTCGTCGCTGATCGCCTGCTTGAGCCGGCCTTCGCCGCCGCCGTTGTGGAAGCTGTGGCCGATCACCCCGAACTGGTGCTGGTCCGGATCCTTCTTCGGCGCGGCCAGGGCGCCGTGCGCCGTCAGTGCCGCCAGCGCCAGCGCCGCCAGGCGTATCGGGCGGGCCATCACGCGGACAGGCGCTTCAACTGGTAAAGCTGCTCGAGCGCTTCGCGCGGGGTGAGCGCGTCCGGATCGATCGCCGCCAGCGCCGCCAGCAGTTCGCTCGCCGCCGGCGGCGCGCCGTCAGGCTCCGGCTCCACGCACGGCAGCGCGAACAGGTCCAGCTGCGGCGTGGTGTCGAGCGCCTGCGATTCGAGCCGCGCCAGGTGCTTGCGCGCCGCCTTGATCACCGTTTGCGGCACGCCGGCCAGCTGCGCCACCTGCAGGCCGTAGCTTTGCGAGGCCGGACCTGCCTGCACCGCGTGCAGGAACACGATGCTGTCCTTGTGCTCGACCGCCGACAGGTGCACGTTGGCCGCGCTCGGATGGCTCTCGGGCAGCTGCGTCAGTTCGAAGTAGTGGGTGGCGAACAGCGTGAAGCTGCGCGAGGCGTCGATCAGGTGGCGCGCGATCGCCCACGCCAGCGCCAGGCCGTCGAAGGTCGAGGTACCGCGCCCGACTTCGTCCATCAGCACCAGCGACTGCTCGGTGGCGCCGTTGAGGATGGCGGCCGACTCGGTCATCTCCACCATGAAGGTCGAGCGTCCGCCGGCCAGGTCGTCGGTGGCGCCGATGCGGGTGAAGATGCGGTCGATCGGCCCGATCTTGGCGCTTGCCGCCGGCACGTAGCTGCCGATGTAGGCCAGCAGCGTGATCAGCGCGACCTGGCGCATGAAGGTCGACTTGCCGCCCATGTTCGGGCCCGTGATCAGCAGCAGCCGGCGCTCGTCGGAAAAGCAGCAGTCGTTGGCGATGAAGCGTTCGATCTGGTTTTCCACCACCGGGTGGCGCCCTTCGCGGATGTCCAGGCACGGTTCGGCCACCAGCTGCGGCGCCGACCAGTTGTGCTGCAGCGCGTGGGTGGCCAGGGCGGTGAGGGTGTCGAGCTGCGCCAGGCCCTGCGAGATCGTCTGCAGCGTGGCGATGTGCGGCGCCAGGTCGGCCAGCAGCACGTCGTAGAGCAGCTTCTCGCGCACCAGCGCCTTGTCCTGCGCCGACAGCGCCTTGTCTTCGAACACCTTCAGTTCCGGCGTGATGTAGCGCTCGGCGTTTTTCAGCGTCTGGCGGCGGCGGTAGTCGTCCGGCACCTTGTCGGTCTGGCCGTGGGTGACTTCGATGTAGAAGCCGTGCACCTTGTTGTACTCGACGCGCAGGTTGGCGATGCCGGTGCGGGCGCGCTCGCGCGTTTCGAGGTCGACCAGGAACTGGCCGGCGTTCTCGGACAGGCCGCGCAGTTCGTCCAGTTCGGCGTCGAAGCCGCGCGCGAACACGCCGCCGTCGCGCACCATTGCCGCCGGCTCTTCGGCCACTGCGCGCTGCAGCAGGTCCAGGCATTGTTCCGGCGTGGCGAGGGCGTTGTGCACCGCCGAGAGCAGGCTCGCCTCGCCCGCGATGAAGCTCTGCTGCACGCTGCGGCGCAATGCCGGCAATTGTTTCAAGCCGTCGCGCAGGCAGGCCAGGTCGCGCGGGCGCGCCGACAGCAGCGCGATGCGGGTGGTGATGCGTTCGATGTCGGGCACCTGGCCGAGCGTGGCGGCCAGCGCCCCGCTGGTGTCGCTGCCGGCCAGCGCGCCGATCGCCGCATGGCGCGCACGCGCCACGCCCTGGTCGCGGCGCGCATGGTGCAGCCAGTGGCGCAGCAGGCGCGAGCCCATCGCCGTGCGGCAGTGGTCCAGCAGCGAGAACAGGGTCGGCGACTCCTGGCCGCGGATCGTCTCGGTCAGCTCGAGGTTGCGGCGGGTGGCCGCGTCCAGGCCGATGAACTCGTTTTCGGTTTCGGTCGACAGGCTGCGCACGTGCTGCAGGCCGCGGCCCTGGGTCGCCTGGGCGTAGCGCAGCAGCGCGCCGGCGGCGCCGAAGGCGGCACCCAGGCCATCGGCGCCGAAGCCGGTCAGGGTGGCCACGGCCAGCTGGTCGAGCAGCGCCTTGTGGCCGCCGACGACGTCGAAGTGCCAGTCCGGCACGCGCTGGGTGTGCGCCATCTCGTTGTCGACAAACAGGTCGGCGCCGTCGCCGCGCAGGATCTCGGCCGGCGCGATGCGCTCGAGCTCCTGCTGCAGGCGCACGCCGACGGTACGGCTGTCGCCGGAAAACTCCATCAGTTTGAGCGCGCCCGAAGCGAGCGAGAGCCACGCCAGGCCGGTGGTGACGACCTTGCGCTGGCTGATCATGCACAGCGCCAGCAGTGGGCGCTCCGCTTTTTCGGGCAGCAGGTCGGCGTCGGTGAGGGTGCCGGGGGTGACCACGCGCATGACCTTGCGCTCGACCGGGCCCTTGCTGGTGGCGGGGTCGCCGATCTGCTCGCAGATGGCGCACGATTCGCCCAGCTTGACCAGCTTGGCCAGGTAGGGGTCGAGCGAATGGAAGGGGATGCCGCACATCCTGATCGGGTTGCCGTTGGAGGCGCCGCGCGCGGTCAGCGTGATGCCGAGGATGCGGGCGGCCTTTTCGGCGTCGTCGTGGAACAGCTCGTAGAAGTCGCCCATGCGGTAGAACAGCAGCATGGTGGGGTAGTCGGCCTTCAGGCGCAGGTACTGCTGCATCATTGGCGTGTGCTTGCTTTTCGTGGTATCGGCAAGCTCTTGATTTAACTGCATATTCATATCTAAGTATTTGATCTTCCGGGCTTTTTCACCCATCGTTAGCTTTTGCGCTCTTGTCTCTGCGCATCACAACATTGCACTGCACTTGGCGGTTTGGCGTAGCTTTTTGAGCGGTCGTTTCAAAAGTTACGCTAGAATCTGACCTCGGTCGAAATCGGCGCTCAAAAGTTACGCCGGACGTTACGCCACCACCAGGGGATCAAGATGCAGTTCGATGCGCGCGCGGCCAAGCTGCTGACAGCAGGTCAACACTTTACCATTACCGAGTGCCCTGGGCTGCGGCTCGAAGCGACCGCGGCGTCCCGCAAGTGGGTCTACCGCTACAAAAGCCCGGTCGACGGGAAGATGCGCCAGGTGAAAATCGGCGAGTGGCCGGCGCTGTCGATATCGGCCGCGGTAGTGGAATGGGAGCGCCTGCGAACCGCGCGCGCCGGCGGCATCGACCCGTCGGCCGAAAAGAAAAAAGTATTGGCAGAAACGCGCGCGGCGGCCGCCGTGCAGCGCGCCGCCACAAGTCCCGATCGGCTGACGGTGCGCCGGCTTTGCGAGTATTACCAGGCCGGCCGGATCGATGGGCATCGCAAGGAAAAAGGCGCCAATGAAGTGCGCCGCATATTTGCCACGATGCTGGGCGAGTTTGGCGACCTGACGCCGGACCAGGTGACCAGGTCGGCGGCGTTCAACCTGCTCGAGTCGTACCTGCACATTCCAGTCCAGGCGGCCCGGCTGCGATCGGAGCTGGGCGCCGCCTGGGACTATGGCCTCGACTCGGGGCGGCTTCCGGAGAGTGTGCCGAACTGGTGGCGCCTGATCATGCGTGGCCGCCTGCGTAGCAAGGGGCGCAAGGTCGGCGGCGAATCGATCGGTACCGGCAAGCGGGTGCTGGCCGCCGGCGAGATCGGCGTGCTGATTCGCTGGCTGCCGAACTTCACGCGGCTTGTCGAGGATGCGCTGACCTTGTATCTGTGGACCTGCGCGCGCGGCGGCGAGATCCTGACGATGGAGCGGCGCGAGATCAGTCAGGAGGCTGACGGCATGTGGTGGACGGTGCCGAAAGCGAAGACCAAGAATGCCCGGCACGAAGATGCGACCGATTTTCGAGTGCCGCTGGTCGGGCGCGCCGCGGCGATCGTGCGGCGCCGACTGGAGACGGAGGCGGGGAGCTATCTGTTTCCGTCGTCCGGGGCGATGGGGTATGTCGAGCAGAAAGTAATTGGCGTCGCGGTGTGGACACGTCGGATGTCGTGCACCAGCCGACCGGAGCTGACACGCTCACGCTTGCCGATGGAGGACTGGGCCCCGCATGACCTGCGGCGCAGTTCGCGCACGCTGCTGGCGGCGTTGGGTTGTCCGGACGAAGTGGGTGAAGCGATTCTGGGTCACATGAAAAGTGGAATAACTGGGGTGTACAACCGTCATACCTACGATAAAGAGCGACGGGTCTGGCTAGCTCGCCTTGGCGAACACCTCGAGGAGCTAGCTGGCCAGTGACGCCGCTTTTGGCTTGCGCTTGCCTGTGTTGGGTGGTGGCGGCAAGGCGGAGACTGGGCGATTCTCCGCCCACTCCTCGACCTCGCGCACCAACCAGCCGACGCGGCGGCCGGACAGCTGCCGCGGCGCCGGGAATTTTCCCTCGCGCACCTCGCGCTGGATAGTTGCTTCGGCCAAGGAGACGGCGTCAGCGACACCCGCTAGGTCAAGGTAAAGTTTCATCCGGCGCCATCTCCGCTCAGATCAGGCTTTGTGTTTGCCGCTGCAGCGATCGCCGCGGCGTCATCCTCGACCTCAGTAGCGTCGCCAGCTTTTGCCTGCAGGCTGAATTCGGCCCTGACGGCGGCGCGGTCCAGGCGCTCGATTTCCGCGAGCACCAGCGCTGCAGCACGCACCAGGTCGCGTCGCTGGCCCTGCGGCTTGAACCAGTCCCAGTCCCACGGCCAAAGTTGCTGTGCGATGCCTGGCAAGACGCTGTTCCGGCCAACCCGGCCCTCGTGTCCGCCGAAGATCGCATACACGGCAGCTGCTTGCGCCATCTCCCCGCCGCTGTAGCCGTCATCGTGCTGTGGTGTCCAGCCCTCGGCGCTGATCTGACGCTGACGCTCGGCAAGCACGTCGCGCGCGGCGGCGCTCTGCTTACTCTGCTGGTCTGGAATAGGGGTGGCGACAATAGCGGTGATCGCTGCCCAGATCTTGCGGGCAGCATATTGAGTCGGCGCGCCCTCGCGCTCCTCTTCGTCATCCTCGAAGTCGATGTCGCTGTCGGTCATGCTTTCCAGGGTATCGAAGGCATCGCGCAGTAAGGCGACGACTACCTCCCCAGGTGCAGCCGGTTGGTGCGAGTGAATTGGGCACGGCCAACGCAGGGAGCCATCGCCGCTTGGGCAGGTGCAAACTGCCGTCCGGCGCGATTCCTGCAGCGCCGTTTCGATCGACGAGCGTACCTGTGCTGTGCCATGCCGCGCGGCGCCGGCCGGGAACGTACCGCGCGCGGCGATCTCCTTCGCCTCCGCCATGATCTCGCCGCCTCTGGCCGCCTGCATGCTCGCGATGACGGAGGCCAAGCGGTCGATTTCAGCGATCAGCGCATCGGCTTGCGCTGCCGATGCGCACATCGTCGTCGGGCGAAGTTCGGGCCGAATTGCAGAGATCATCATCCGCAGTGCTTTGAATTTGTCCATTATCCCTCCTGTGAGTGAGCGGCAGGCCGCGCGGTATAGCTGGCGAACAGGCAGGACGGCTGGTGCGGCCGGCCCTGCGGGCTCCAGCAGCTGGCGCAGCGCGTCGGCGAGCGGGTGATGTAGTTCATACGGTGATATCCCTTCGTTGTTCGATGTGGCGCGCTGCGGCGTCGGCCGCGGCGCAATTGTCCAGGTACTTCAAGAGTGCGGTGCGGTATTGGCCGAGGCTCTGGAACGTCGCTGCGTAGTCGTCGTTTGCGATCACGGCACGCAGCGAATCACGTTCCACTGGGCCCCGGTCTACGCCGCCTCCGGATCGGGCTGTCGCGCCGACACGCGGCCGCGGTTGCTACCGGACCGGTTCATCCCTGGCGGCATCGTGCTTTCATTGAAGCCGGCGAGGTCGATGCCGTGCATCAGGTACTCTCGGAACGCATCGACACCGCCGCTTTTGATCTCGTACTCGACAGCCTGGTAGAAGGCCCGCTCGCGCGCCGGTGGCGCGTCGATCACCAGGAAGCGCCGTTCGGCCACGTCGAGTCGCAACGGGTTGATGTCGCCGGAAAGGAAAACGAAATTCATCCGGTTGGGCACGGTGCACGCCAGGCTGCCGCTGCGGTGGACGTTGACGGTTCCCGCTGTCATCAGCTCCTTAACGCGCGCCACGCCGCGCTGCGTGACGTTCCCGTCGACGACGACGAGCGGCGCACCGATCCAGCTCGTGAAGCGATGGCTGTGCAGGGTGTCGGCGTGAACGATGCGCGCCTCACCCGAATGCAGCGCAGCGGCCACGTGCTGAAAGAAAAGGTTCTTACCGGTATCCTGGTCGCCGTTGATGATCAGGCCGTAGCACATCTTGGCGCCCGGGTTTTTCAGCGGGAATGCCAGCCATTGCAGGATATAGCTGAATCGGTCGGCATCGAAGTCGCACAGGTGCATGAGCAACATGTTGATATTCGTGCAGTGGGGCGAGGGGCGCCGTGCCGGCGGCGTGAAAAGGATCGCGCCGATATCGCGGACAAAGCTGTTGAAGCGAGATACGAACTTATTCATTTTGTCTCCTGGGTGGTTGGGGTTGCGATCGTCGAAGCGGATGGCGCTGCCGGCGGCAGGGCGGTGCGGCTGGTAGTTGGGAATGGCCATGCCGGCGCCAACGATTTTTTCTCAGCTGCAGGTACTGCGGCTGGGCTGCCGTTAGCGTTGTTAGGGGCGCTCGGGAATGGCCAGGCCGCTTCGGGCACGATCTCGGTCGGGGGCTTGGCATCTGGCGTATTCGCGGTCGCCGGCGCGGGTTTCGTTTTTGTTGTCGTCTTGGCTGCTACCTTCTTTGCGACCGGCGACTTTGCCGGCGGTGGCGGCGTAACTGCCGGCGCCGTCTTCGCCTGCTTCTTGTCGGCCGCCTTCTTCTTCGCATCCGCCTTCGCCTTGGCGGCGTCGACCAGCGCGCCGCGGATCTTCTTCGCGTCGACCTTGGTGCGCGTCGCATACGCCAACAGCTTCGCCGGTTCGTCCTTGCTGGTCGACGTGTATGTGTTGACGTCGAGCTCGTGCGCCAGCACGCAGTCGCGGATGAACTGGTTCAGTTGCGCCGGCGTGAACGCCTCGATCGCAGCGCGCAGCTTCCCATGGCGGTCCGGGTAGCCCAGCGTGTCGGAGGTCCATCCGTGCAGTTCCATCACAAGGTTGGTGGACGTGACGTTGCTCGGCAGGCGATCGAACAACTGGAAGGCAATCAGGCGCAGGTCCACGTCGACCAGGTTCATCATCAACGCCGAGTGGTGGACCTCGAGGAACAACTGCCTGCGGTATTCGCGTTCGATCTTCGCGTCCGCTTCCTGGGCCTTTTCGCGGTCACGGGCAGCGTCTTCCTCCGCACTCGTCTTCGCAGTTGTGCTGATACCCTTCGCCTTTAAAAGCGGCGCCACGTCGACGACCTTGACGATCTGGCGGATCGTCTCATCGTGTGGACTTTCCAGCAGCGAAACTGCGGGGACGTCCTTGCCGAGGATCTGGCGCCAGGTGCGGCTCTTAGCGTCTTGATAGTTAGGCTTATCCAAGTCGACGTAGCCCTTCATCTCGCCGTAGCTGCTTGGCATGATCTTCTTCGCATCGGCGCCGCTGAACACGGTCTGCCCGTTAGCGGTGGCCAGTTGCTTGATGCGGATGACGTGGGCTTCGCCCTTCGTCTTGAAGCATCCCGGATCAGTGCAGACGTCTGCATTGACGTCCGTAAAAACTTCCGGCTGATTGCCGGTTCGCTTCGGGCAGGCGGTGCAGGACCCGGCTGCCGGAACAAGGTCTGCGTCCGAGGGCTTGAAGGTCGCCTTCTTCAGGTGCAGCATGTAGGTGCGCTCGATGTGTTCGGCCGCGTGACGGGTCGACATCGGCTGGTAGCCCTCGGTGACATCCTTGACGCACTTCAGCTGCAACGCCTTGACCGGGATGCGCGCGACCAGCAGCGCGGTCGACTTGGTCAGCGAGCCGTCGTAAAACGCCTTGCGTGCCGGCGCCTCGAGCTCGCACAGCTTGAGGCTGGCGTAGATGTACGCCTTGCTCTTGCCGACCTTCTCGGCCAACTGGTCGGCGGTGACCTTGTACGTCTTCATCATCACTTCGAATCCTTCCGCTTCTTCGAGCGGATGCAGGTCGACGCGCTGCAGGTTCTCCAGCACCTGGATCTCGTACGCCTCCTGGTCCGACAGCTCGCGCACGATGGCCGGCACGGTGAGCATGCCTGCGATCCCCGATGCGCGGAAGCGGCGCTCGCCGGCGACGATTTCGAAGTAGGTCACCTCGCCGATGGTTTCGATGGGGCGCACCAGGATCGGCTGCGCAATGCCCTGGGCCTTGACGCTCTTGGCCAAGTCCTGCAGGTGGCCGTCGTCGAAGATCTTGCGCGGGTTGGTCTTCGAGGCGCGGATGCAGGCGAGGGGGATATCGCCGAAGGACGGCTTGCCGGCGAGGTGGCCGACGATGACGGTGCCGGCGGGCGGCGATTGTTCTGCGATAGTGTTCATGTGGTACTCCGTAAAGGGTTTTGGCAGGGCCGCCGCGCTTGCGTGGCAGAATGGCAACCCCAACTCAATTTTTAGGATGAAAATGGAACCGACGGATGAAGTGTTGAATGTTGTTCAAGAGGTCCTGCGCGGGTTGCTGGCCGGCCTGGTAGCCGGTGCCGGCGCCGATGCTGGGCGCGTAGCCGAGAGAATTGAATCTTTCGCAGCTAATCCGCAGATCAGCCCCGACGCTAGGCTCCTGCTTCTGGACCTGGCGGAAGGGGCGCAGATGCTCGCGAAGCCGACAACGACGAGGGTGCCTGTTCGGTAAACATTTTTTTAGCTGCCCATGCGTCCAGCGCAGGATCCCTTGCGATCGACATGGCCTCATAGGGCTGGCGTGCCTGGCCTGCCTCGTCTACTTGTGGCAGGCTCCGTTCGAAAAGCAGGCCGCCAGGTCCGCAGGGTCGTCCCTGCTGCCGAGCGTCCAAGCAATCCGGGCTGAGATACCCGAGCACCAGATGTACCAGGCGTGCGCCTTCTGCTCTGCAAGCGGGTCGCGATTCCCGCGATGTCGGGCGGAGGTGGCGGCAGTCCTTGCAAAAAAGTGGCTGAGCGGTGGTAACGGTGTTTTGATTGGTAGTGTTCATATTTTTCCTCGAAAGTTTATCGGTGGCGGCGCGGCGGGCGACAGGTCACGAGGTGTCGGGCGTCTCGAAGGCCCAGACGAAGCTGGCGGCGCCGGCCGGCAGGGTGACGTCGACCAGCCAGGTGATGCGGCCGTGGCGGCGCTGCGTGGTCGGCCGACGCGGCTCGCTGACCAGGTAGCCGCGCTGGCGCATCAGATCGAGCACGCGCAGCATGTCGATGTGGATGTCGTCGGACGAGACGTCGGCGGCGCTGCAGCTGACGGCGCGGCACAGGTCCTGCAGGTGGGCGCGATCGCGGGCTTCCTCGAGCGCGTTGTGCAGGTGGCCGCGGCCGATCGGCGCCGCGCGGGTGGGGGTGGCGGTGGACGGCATCAGCTGTCCGCCGCCGGCGTGGTCGCGGCTTTTTCGCTAGGGGCGTACATAGTCCGCATTGCATCGGCAAGCTTCTCCTCGCCGTTGCTAATCGTGCCTGCTAAGAACGCCATGAAGCAGCGGGCGCGGGAGTCTAGGTCGTTTGGCTCTTGCTCCATCGCGTATGCGACCGAGACCTTGATAGCATTCCGGAAATCGGCCGCGGTCATTGCGCACCTGCAGGCATGACAGTGATCGCGCATGGCGTGTCGCCCTGGGCGTCGGCAGCGTCGGCAAATGCGTCGAAGCTGGTGCGGGCGATCGCTGTGTAGGTCGTCCGTTGTGTGCTGGTCTTGACTGTTACTCTAAAGCGTTCCATGGCGACCCCGTGCGTTTTGACGCGGACATCGATCGTATCCGCCAGTCAGAAGATTTGCATATTACGCATATGCAAAATATGCGTCAAGCGCAAATTTGCAGACGTGCAAAATTTTTGACGGGTGACTTCTTAGAACGGAAGGGTAGCGGGCGGCAGATTTCTCAAGTCGAGTTCGACGAAAGTTAGATTTTGAAGTTGTAGTGCGGCAAGAAACTGGTGAGTCTGAAAACTCGCGAAAGCGCTAAAGCCATTGTCCTCTATGGCGACGAGCATAACGGGAGAGGTCGGAAAAAAGGAAGCAAGGCGGTGCAGAAGAGCGTGAGCGGCGGCTTCGTGCGGGATTTTTTCTACAATTACAACCCCCAGCTTGGTGCCGAGTACCGTTGCTACTGCACCTTTCAGTATTGGGGCACTAAAATTTTTCGTAAACGACCCCGGTTTTTTTGTTGTAAATCCAAGTCTGATCCACGGTCATTAGAACCATTCGACCGGTAGCCGCGCCCTCGAACGGCACATTCACTGACGGTGCTGAGTAATGGGCGTACTTGCTGGAGTAGGGCTCTGCCAGTTGGCCGATATAAAGAGCAGCCAGGTTGTTCTTCGCCGTACGTGCCTCATCCGAACTCATTTCGCGAACGATGGTCTTTCCGGCGCCGTATGCATCCCGGCGAACAAAATTGACGAAGCCCACCACGCATGCATCGTAGACCCTCTGTGTGACGGTAACTGCGCTACCGAAAGCATTTGAGGCTCTATAGGTCCTTTCAGAAACCTTCCTCAAGTCGGCGATGAACCCCGCAGTAGTGTCCCGGTCTTCCGAATTTGAAATAGAAGGGGATGCGTATTCGATCTTCAGCGTGCCAGCATCAGCATCATACGACACCTTGCTCGCGCCGATATCGGTCGTGAACCCGACATAGGAGTCCATCCGAATCGCTTTTGTTAGGTTGGCCGTCTTCATGGTGTCAAGACGCGATTGAAACTGCTCTGTAGTCTCAAATTCGCTTTTCACAGCATTATATTTTCCGAGCTTTAACGCAAGCTGCCGGCATTGGTTGCCCTCAAAATCCTTGGGCAAAACGGTTCGATTTACATCGAAAGGGACTTCGAGTGGACCATCGTGACGCGGAGGCTCTTTCGCCTGGATGGCTACGTTGCTAAGAAGGATAAGTGCAGTCGTAAATGCGTGTTTCATCGCTGTTCCCATACAGGGGGTCTAAATTCTGTCGCTCTCTTTTCGGACAACACGACCGATAATTAGGCAGGCATCACCGCGGCACAATTTTCTGTGGTGGCGGCGCTGGTCGGGATTGTCGGATGTAAGCCACCATTCGCCCGCGTCGCGCGAGAATCGCTTAATTACCGACTCACCTTCATAGTTGACTGCAAATACCGCACCGTCAACGGGGCGAACGTCAGCGGTGTTAATTACGACGGTGTCTCCTGCGTATATTGAGGGTTCCATACTTTCACCTCGCACGCGAATGGCGACCAGCTTGGCCGCATTGAGCTTATTCCGTTCGATCCAGCGAGCATGCAGGCTAAGCGTGCTGGCATCAGTTGTGTCAGGGTCGCTCTGGAAGCCAGTTATGCCGGCCGTGATGCGCAATTTCACAAGGGGGATGCGAACAAACTCGACGTCGTCCTCGTCAATAACTCGAACCGGCATAAGGGTCCCTGGAGGCAGCCCGTATGCATTGTTTATCTGATCCGGATCATCGTAGAAAAACGCCGCCACAGGTACCTCCAGTGCGGCCGCTATTTTTTTTAGGGTGGCGTCGCTGTAGCCCTGCACGTCTCGCTCGAGGCGCGACAGGTTCCCTACATCGCTTTCAATGAGGGCGGCCAGCTGGTTCAGTGTCAGGCCGCGATCTTTTCGCAGCTGACGGATAGTTGCTCCGATGGTCATGCTCTCATGATCTCGTTTATATGCGGATTACGCAAAGCGTGTTGCGCAAATTCAAACTCGGTTGTAATATGCGTGTTACGCAAACATTCCACGGAACAATCCATGACATCTCCGCTTCGCCGCGCACGTGAGCGCGCAGGCCAAACCATCGTCGAGGTATGTCGGGCGGTTGGTACGGATCCCGGCAACCTTTCCCGCGTCGAAAATGGCAAGCAGAAGTCTTCGACAGAGTTGGCTGAGCGGCTAGCGAAGCACTTCGGAGAGAGCATTTCAGAAATGGAAATTCTGTACCCCGAACGTTTTCCCGCGCAGTAACAAGCTCATTTCCCTTCTTGGCGATGTTCGCCAAGAAGCCTGCACTTTAGTTGTAAAAAATCAATGTATAAACCACCAACAAAAGGGGACGTTGTGGACACGAGAGAAGCCTACCTGGCGATGATCAAGGCGATGTCGGGCGGCTGGGGCGCCATGTGCGGCGCTCTGGCGATGACGCGCGACGCGCTGGAGAACCGCATCTACGAACGCAAGGGGCAGGGCCTGCTAGTCGAAACGGCCATGAACATGCAAAGCTTTTCGGGTACCACGCTGTTCGCCGAGGCGATCGCCACGGCCAGCGGTGGCGCCTTCGTGCGTCTGCCGGCGGACCTGGACTTCGCCAACGAAGAGCTGGCCAAGAAGTGGCGCACGCTGTACGTCGAGCTGGGCACGCTGGCCGGCCACTTCGACGCCGCAATAGCGGACGACGTGATCGACAAGCGCGAGCAGGCCGAGCTCGATGCCGATGCCGCGCGCACGCACAAGGTGCTGGCCGAACTGATGGCGCTGACCAAGCGGGTCTACGGTCCCGCGATCCCAGCGGCCGGGGCTACGCAATGAGCGCCCGGCTGCTGCGTTACGGCACCGGCGCGCACCTAGCGCTGTCGGCGCTGCATTCCCTCGACGGCCAGGCACTTGGCGTCCGCTGGCAGGCCGCCGCGGCGCAGTCGCTCGGCGCAAAGGCCCGCGAGGAGCAATGGGACGTGATCGTCCACACACTGATCAGCGCGTCGATGGTATTCCAGCGCAGCGAAGTTTTCCTCATCAGCGATGATGGCCTGGAGTGGCTGGGCGTGGCGGCCGAAGTGGTGCCGCGCGCCGAACCGCTGGCGGCGCCGGCGCGCTACGTGGCGCCGATGCGGCCGCTGGCGTCCAAACACCTGGTCAACGTGCGCGCGACTCGCGAGGGCGCGTTCGACTATCGCGATATTCCGTCGCTGCATGGCACCGAGCGCGTCGCATTCAAGACCAGCCTGAAAGTGTCCGGGATGCGGCCGGAAACGCAAGAGGGCGCCCGTCGTTGATGCTGAATATCGATGTAGTACCAAAAGAATTACGCGATCGGGCGCAGTGGCTTGTTTGGCGTTTCGAGCCGAATCCGAAAAAGCCTGATGCGAAACCGCTGAAGGTGCCGTATTGGACCAATGGGAAAAAGCGCTGTGGCGTCCAGGGCGATGCACGGGACCGCAAGTGCCTGGTGACGCTCGAAGTCGCGTTGGCGACCCTGAACGCGACGCGGCCGGATCCGTTCTCGGGCATCGGCTTTGCCTTCCTGCCTGACGATGGCCTGGTCGGCGTCGACATCGACAAGTGCATCGACCCCGGTACCGGCGAGATCTCGCCGATGGCGATGGGGATCATCGACGCCTGCAGTTCGTACACCGAGTACTCGCCGTCGGGCACCGGAGTGCACATCATCGTCGCCGGTCACACCCAGACCTTCAAGTCGAACAAGATCGGCCTGGAGGTGTTCTGCTCGAGTCAATACTTCACCTTCACGGCGTGCCGGCGAACTGGCGCGCCGTTTGAAATAGCGCCGATCAGCGAGTCGGTGTTGAATCGGCTGCGTACCACCGTCAAAGGCGTGCGACCTGATACTACTGGCCGGACGCCCCCTCCGCCCCCCGGTGAAGGCCAGGCGGACGAGCGGGCCCGCCTCGAGGCGGCGTTGGCGAAGGTGCCAGCTGACGAACATGACACGTGGATCCGCGTTGGAATGGGCTTGTACACGGCGCTGGGCGAGGGCGGTTTCCGGCTGTGGGATTACTGGTCATCGAAGGCGGACAATTACGGCGGTCCGGATGAGTGCAAGAAACGCTGGGATTCGTTCGGCAAGCGCGGGACGAATATCACTGCTGCGACGATATTCAAGCTCGCAATCGACAACGGCTGGAAAGCGCCCCGTTCGATCATACCGCCGCCAATCAAGGCGCGTCCGCTTGGCGGGTCCCCTCCACCCCCTAGCGTCAGCGCTCCCGATTCTATCGTCGCCCCGGCCCCCCCACCCCCCGGTGGGGAAAGCTCCAGCGCGGGTCAAGACCCGCGAGGAGGAGGGGAAGAGCAGGAATTTGCGGGGGTGAAGACCCCCGATGGGGATGTTGCATCCGGTGTGCCGAAATTGCAGGCCGTCGTCGGCAATGCTGCTGCTCATGCGTTCGTCGAATCCCTCATGAGCGATTTTGACGACAGCGTTGGCCTGGACGATATCCCGTTTGGCGAAACCACGGAGCTTTTCGCCCGGGGCGGGGGGGAGGGGGGGCGCAAGGCCGGGAAAGAGAAGCCGAAAAAGGTCTACGGCGCCGACCACTGGGACCAGGTGGCCGATGTGCTGGAAAACTTCATCCTGATCTACGGAGAGGATCTGGTGTGGGACTGCCGGCAGCGCATGCTGATGAAGCTGTCGTCGATGCGCACCATCGTGGCCAACAGCGACGTGATGAAGTTCTGGGGCGGCGAGGCGCGAAAGTGGGTGCTTAAGAAAAATATTGTTTTCGACCCGCGCGAGACTCCGAGTCCGGCCACCAGTGGCCCCACTGCGACGGTGAACCTGTTCAGCGGCTGGAAGATGCGGCCGAAAAAAGGCGACTCGACGCAGATACAGGTGCTGCTGGCGCACCTGTGCGACGGCAAGGAAGAACTTCAGATGTGGATCCTGCGCTGGCTGGCGTATCCGCTGCGCTTCCCGGGCGCCAAGATGGAAACGTCGATCATCATGCACGGCGACGAGGGCTCGGGCAAAAACTTCTTCTTCGAGAAGGTCGTCAAGGCGATCTATGGCGAGTATGGCTATGTGATCGGCAATGCGCAGCTGGAGTCCAACTTCAACGACTGGGCGTCGATGAAGCTGTTCATGGTGGCCGATGAAGTGGTAACGCGCTCGGAGCTGAAGCAGATGAAGGGCAAGCTCAAGTACTTGGTGTCGGGCGACACGGTGATCGTCAATCCGAAGGGGTTACCGGAGCACAGCGAAGCGAATCAGATGAACTTCGTATTCCTGTCGAACGAGCTGCAGCCGCTCGCTCTCGACAAGACGGACCGGCGCTACCTGGTGGTGTGGACGCCGCCGGCGCTTTCCCGCGAGTTCTATGTCGGCGTGGCCAACGAGATCAGCGCCGGCGGCATCGAGGCGTTCTACCACTACCTGGTGCACGAGCTGGACATGGGCGACTTCAACGAACACACGAAGCCGCTCTACAACGAGGCGAAGGACAAGCTGATCGAGAAGAGCCTCATGCCCGCTGAGCGCTTCTACCGCGAGTGGGTGGCCGGTCTTCTGCCTATCCCGTTCGTTACCTGCAGCGCGATCAGGCTATACGAGGTGTTCAAGGTGTGGTGCGGTAGGTCGGGCGAGTCGAAGTACACGTCGCAAACGATGTTCAGCCCGGCGGTCGAGCGATATGCCGGTGGCGCGTTGAAGTCGCACCCGATCAAGTACGAGCTTGCGTCTGACGTCAAGCAGCGCATCGTCTTCCTCGTCGGTGATAAACCGGAAGGCAAGACGTTGCGGGAATGGGCTGAATCGACTGCCGGCGTGTTCGAGGCCGGGTTCAGGACGTATCGCAAGCACGGGATGGACGATGTTGACACGTAACCGTCAACATCAGTTGCAACCCTCAACACGTAGAACGCCCGCCGTTATTGACGATGTGGACAGTGTTGACAGTGTGGACGGTTTTTTCTCAGCCCTCGCGCATGCGTAAAAAGGCGGCAAGTAAGTGGAGCGTGTTGGAGGTTTGAATTTCTGTAGCGATTTATTTTTTAACTATCAACACTATCAATACTGTCAACAAACCCAATAGGAGTAAGGCTTACTTGATGTTGAGGGTGTGTTGACAGTGTTGACGGTTTGCCGAAAAGAAATGAAATAGAAGAGAACAGGCGGCGATGATGGCAAAGGGCAGCATGCGGGAACAGATGCCGGTGGTTACAGCGTGGATCGACCAGATGCGGGCAGCGTTCGGTGCGCAGCACATCGACGGTGTCATCAAGGCGGGCATGCGCGGCGAGCCGGTGTTCTTCGCCAGCGAGAACGGCCACACCGTCGGCACGCCGGCGCCGCCGGGCTGGCGCGTGCTGAAGGATGCGCGGGGCAATCGGACGGTGGTGATGAACGGTAATGAACGGGTAGGCAAACAATCCGGCGGCGGCGATCGGCGGAGCAATCAGAAAGGGGCAGAAGCATGGCAGAAGTAATGGAGCAGGAAGCGATTTTCGCAAACGCAGGGCAGGCAGTGCACGTGGCGTTCCTGATCATGGCGCAAGAGGCGACGCAGGATGCGCCCCTGCGCAAGGCGCTGATCCGCGTGATGGAGTCGATCAAGCTGGGGAGCGGCAATCAGCGGTGGCTCGACCAGCTGCGCGGCGCGGGTGGCGGCGGTACGGTCAACTTCGAGGGGCTCAGCCCTGGCGACATCCGCGCCCAGTGCGCCCTGATCACCCAGGCGGTGACGACGAACCTGCCGGAGATTGAGCGCTGGGTGCTGCAGGCAAAGTATGGACAGACCGACTTCGAGGATGTTGATGCTGTGTCAGGCGACTTGTTGAGTGACGCCCTGGCGGCCGCCGAAGCGAAGGTGCAGCAGGTGAGTGCGCGTGTCGAGAAGGCGCGCAAAGACTTCTCCGGTGCTTGCGATGTGCAATGGACGGCATTGACGAAGGCGGCGCGGCCGGGACAGCCAGTAGAGTTCCAGGCCGCGCGTGCCGCGCTGGCGGAGGCGAATCATGCGCTGGCCGGCGCCGGGAGTGAGCTGCAGCGGGCGCGCGTGGCGATCGACAAGGGCCACGCTTCCCGGCTCGTCGACAATGGGCCGGGCCCGACCGAGGTAATCGACGACATCGAGCGTCGCTCGCGAGGCGGCAGGCGGTGGGCATTCTCCGCCGAGCGGATCGCCGCGATCAAGGGGCTATCCGATTGGTTCGCGCCCATGTTCCCGCGCATCAAGCCGCTGGCGATCGACTGCATGCTTGGCATGTTGTATGCCAATCACAAGAAAATCGAGATCAGCACGCGCGACCTGGCGACGAGTTTCGGCGCCAGCCACATGACCTATTACCGGGCGTCGTGCAAGATGCGCAACCACCTGCGCAAGCTGGAAGAGAGTGCCATGGCGCGGCTGGAACCTGCCTTCACCCTTCACGGGGTCTCTTGCGGTAAATAAATTAATTCGTTGACGCAAGTGTTACAGCGCGTGTATATTTCGGTCATTCTCGCAGTAACTGTGTCCAAGCCCGCCAACGCGGGCTTTTTTGCGTTCTGGGAGACGGTTGTACGCGTGTCGTGTCTCCGGTGCTGAGCGATCAGCACCTTGTGCCCTGCCTGGTGATCAGCCTCGCGGGGCTTTTTTACATACTGCCGCTGACCGCGGCGACGTTGGGCGATAACGGCGAAAGCGCACACGATTCTCAACAGCGAAAGAGGTGATCCATCTCGATCCGCTGCAAAGCGGGGGATACAAGCATCGCGTTTCGTTTGCCCGGGTAACTGGGCTTTTCTATTCATCATCACCAGCTGCGCCATCTTATCGTGCTGTCTCGTCCGCCTCAAGCGTGCGTTGGACGGCGAACGATCGATGGTTGTGGCGCCCAAGGTTAAGGGTGGCGACGCCAGCGTGCTCCAGTGGCGAGTAACGGGCACAGCAGCCGACGAACAAATGCCGACTCCAAGGGTAGTAGCTTCATGGCGCGGGCGGCTGCACCAACACAGAACAGGAAGTCAGCATGAACATTCAGGATCTTATCGGCGGTGCCGCTGCTGCGGTCATCAGCCCGCATGACGTGGTGGCGATCACCATCGACCGCTACCTCACCGGTGCGCAGCTCGAAGTCATCGGCGGCCATTTCCAGAAGAAGCTGCCGAACAACCAGGTGATCGTGCTGCAGAAGGGCATGAGCGTCGAGGTGCGG